>JBMLQL010000001.1:0-2614 GCA_049241565.1 Bacteriovoracaceae bacterium
AGACAGGTGAGAGTAAGTACGTAAGTGTCTGGCATATAACTTATGACATGCGTATCACCAAACCAGTATGGTAGGATGTGAGCATGTAGTATGTAGGTGATACTGGTGGGCATGACAGGTTTTAATCACTCCCCTCAAGCTGATACCGGGTTAGGAACACGATGTCAGTTTGCATTCTATGTCATTACTAGCCATGATATGAAATCCATTCTCCCCTAGTCTCCATAAACTTCACAGAAGTTATCTCCACTTGATATATCATTTTGGCACTTGGATTTCCATAAGTTTAGGTTCAGCTATGTCTTCATCCATAATGGTTCTTTCTTCGAACTAAATTATTTTTCTCTCGTTGATTCGATGGGCTCAACAGTTTGGCCTTCTCTTGTTCCAAAGATACCTTTGATTCCTCCAGTAAATGTGCTGATTTTCTTTAGTAAAGCCAATACGCTGTAGATTGATCTGCAGATGTTACTTGTCAAGATCATATTCCGTTTTACATATATCTTCAAAATCTAATCTTTGTCATGTTGCTTGCACCGCTCATTCAGTCTCAGTTTCTCCCCTTTCTTTCAGAACCTGGTCACGTAATGATAACCTATCAGATGTAGATACGACGTCAAAACTGACCTTACCTTTTTTTTAAGAGTTCCTTTATTTGTTCCTCAATCTTAAACCTATCTTCATCAAGTCTAGCATGCTGTGTATGAAATTTCCTGGCTAGACTGTTCAAGCTCTTGCTGCCACTTAATTAACTTATCTGCATCATTTGCATGCTTGCTAGAGAAGCTTAGCTCTCTGGAATTTAAGGAGTCCATCTTTTCTTGGTTTTCACGATCTTTAATATTCTGCAACTCTTTCTCCTTTTGTTTAAGAGCGTCTTCTCGTCTACCAAATTCAGCCACAGAAGTTTGCCGTTGCCACTGCAGCTCTTTCTCAGAATGCGTTAGCAATTTTTGCGCAATTTCTAGTTGTGATTTCTGTGTTTTAATTTCGTACAAGGTATCCAGAGCCAAACTCTGTGCTTTCTCTTTCTCTTGTAACATTGCTTCTTTATTAGATAACGCGAGTGCCTGGGAGGCCAACTCTTCAGCCTGCTTTGATAACTGTAACTTCTCTAGATCAATCTTTTTGATAAATTAACTCGTTGAGATTCTACTTGTTGAAACGCCTTTTCAAGTACATTTCTTTGGTCTGATATTTCTTTGACATCAGCTTGACGCTTAAGCTCAAATTCAATTTCTTTAGTCTTCAGAATCTCTTCCTTTTTCGGAAAATTCCAGTTGCCGGATCCGCTGTTCGTTCAGAGAATCTTGCAATAATATGCAATCTCTGGAAACCTTTTCTTCTTGAGCACTCAGCTTCTTTTCTTTCTCATTTAGATCCTCTTCTCTTCTGGAAGCTGACAATTTACCTTCCTCTTCAACACGAAGGAGTTTGCGTTTCTCTTCATCCAGCCGTTTCGATAGTTCTTCATTTTTCACATGGCCCAACTGAATTTCATCAGCATCCTTTGCGAGGATTGATTCTCTTCTGGGAGCTTCAGCTTCTCTCTCTTCCAATTCTTGTTTTCTTATCTCAACCTCATCCATAGTCCGGCCTAAAGCGCTCCATTCTTTGCCCAAAGCTCTACGCGACTCTATCAAAACGGATTCTCTATTGCTTAATTCTTTTTTTTCTTTTTAATTCGAACTATTTTCCCAATTCTTCAATTTAATTCTTTTTCACCTTGCTTCTTTTGAGCTTCAAGCTGCATGCGTTCAACAGCTTGGGACTGGGCTTCAAGTTCCTGATCAGTGTACTCATGTATTCTTTTAATATTACTTTCAAACACCACTCGTTGCCATGTGCCTAACGCCCGACGCAAAGAAGATCGCTTCATACTCATTATACAGATATTACATGCAAAGGCTGCTGCAGACTTCACTTTCCATCGCAGTAATAGCTCATTAACCTCAAAACTTTGGTCTTTAGTATACAGCGCTTCGTCTTTTTGATCCAGTTGATGTTGCATTTTGTCAATTTTATTTCTTAATGTGGAGATAGTTGATAGGGAGTTTTTGTTTCGTTTTTGCTCATAGCTCACCTCCTCTTTTAAAGAGTTGATTTTAAATTCAAGTTCTTCTCTTTCACTATCAACTTTGCGTTGTAATATACATATTTCCGCTTCGAAGCGCTCCTTTTCTGTCTTGTAGTTTACTTTGGCCTCAGCAAAGTTAGATCTGGATTTCTCTAACTGTTCTGTGAGAGATTCTACCTCTTCAACAAGCTTCTGGCAGACAGCTGCAACGTTGGATTCGAGTTTCATAAAAGTTTGCTCCTTTTCGGATTGATGGCATTCCCATTCATTGGACAATTGATTCTCAAGGTCACAAATCTTTTGCTCAAGCTGCAACATGCGGCTCTTATCTTGCTCCATTCGCAATCGTTGATGTTCTAGCGCCTGGTTAAAATTTTGCCGTTCTTGCGCAAAAAGATCTTTTTGTTGATCCAATATCTTCCGTTCATGTGTCATTTGAACCATGACCCTTTTCTTTTTTTAATGTCTCATGTTGCTTTTCAATCTTGGTTATTTTCGACTCAAGATCATGAGCGGAAGATTGGAGATCCCCTGTAA
>JBMLQL010000002.1:0-11206 GCA_049241565.1 Bacteriovoracaceae bacterium
GGGTTCGCCTTTTTTCCTGTGAGTTTTTCGATGTACTCAATCATCTCATTAAGTGAATGTGGATTATTTCCCCCACCCAAATTGATAATTTCATAACCAAGAGGTTTGGCCGCAAGGATTGTCCCACGAGCGATATCATCAACATAAGTAAAATCTCGGGCCTGAGTACCATCCCCAAACACCGGAACCTCATTTCCCTTTAGAATCGCCTCTGTAAAAATAAAAGGACTCATATCAGGCCTTCCTGCTGGCCCATAAACTGTAAAGTATCTCACGATACTCACATCGATTTGATAAAGATGGTGATAGGTATAACTCATCACCTCAGCAGCTTTTTTTGAAGCTGCGTATGGTGAGATAGGTGTATTGACTGGAAGCTCTTCAGAGAACGGCATGGCCTGACCAGCGTAGAGAGAGGAGGTTGAAGCAAGAATAAACTTCTTCACCTTAAACTCGCGCATATTCTCAAGAAGATTGAGTGTCCCTTGAGCATTAGTACTCATATAGATGTGGGGATTTTCAATAGAGTAGCGAACACCTGCTCGAGCAGCGAGATTAAAGACGGTATCAAATTGATGAGCTGAAAAAAGTCCGTGAAGGGCCTTCTGATCCTCAATATCCATGAATTGAAATTGAAAACCTGCCTGGCCTTTCAGCGTTTTTAAACGCTCCGCTTTAAGCTCCACATCATAGTAATCGTTGAGGTTATCAATCCCGACGACCTGAACTCCATCCTCAAGAAGGAATTCACAAACCTTGGAGGCAATAAAGCCCGCTGCTCCTGTTACTAACACTTTTTTCATAGGCCAGATCATACAAGGTGCCAGCTACCTTTTGAAGATATTTAGGGAGAAAAACTCCTATCCCATGGAAAATAAGTTCAATGCTCTCAATCATAATCAATGAAAATTCAATTAAGTGCAGAAATTCAAACTTACTACTCATTTGCATAACACTGAATGTCCTAAATATCTGAAAAGACATATTTTTTATTAACTTTAAAAATACAGCAAAATGACGTACAATCAAAAAAAAGCCAAAGTCTTCATTAACAAAAAGACTATTAAGGCATTAGAAAAACTTCCCTCATTCATCATCGACTCTCTAAAATACTGGGTCAGGATTGTTGAAATACAGGGTATTTATAAGACTAGGAAAATACCTGGTTACCACGATGAACCGCTTAAGGGTGAACGATCAGGTCAAAGGTCGATTAGACTTAATAGATCCTACAGGGCCATTTATAAAATAACTGAGAATAAAGAAATCGAATTAATTGAAGTGATTGAGGTTAGCAAACATGAGTACTAATCAGAATAGAAACCAAAAAGAACTTCTCTATCAACTTGAGAGATTAACGAAAGAGAGCTTTAGCTTTGCAACTATTTTAAAGGGCTTTAGGACCAGAGAAGATATGACTCAAGAGCAGCTTGCTCTAAAACTTGGTGTGACTAAGTCCTATATTTCTGACCTTGAGAATAAGCGCCGCTACGTCACAGTCACCCAAGCAAAATCATTTGCTAAAAAACTCAAAGAGCCAGTAGAGGTTTGGGTCACAACATCACTCCAAGATATGGTTACGAGGGCCGGACTCACTGGTACGGTTAAAATAGTGGCTTGATAAATAACAATCCTTGACATTTCGCACCAAAAAGCCGAATGTCCGCCCATGTCTGAATTTAAAAATTTGTCTTTGTTGCCCCAGCTGCTGAGCAATCTTGAAGCTGCTGGTTATACTACTCCAACTCCGATCCAGGCCCAGTCGATCCCTATCCTTCTTAAGGGTCATGATCTACTTGGTATTGCTCAAACAGGTACTGGAAAAACGGCTGCTTTCTCGCTACCTATTTTACAGCATCTTTTAAGCAAACCGACTCGACTGAATGCTAATGAGCCAAGAGTTCTCGTACTCTCACCCACTCGCGAACTTGCTTCTCAAATTAATGAAAATATTATGACTTACTCTAAGGGTCTTCGCGTGAAATCAGCGGTGATTTTTGGAGGCGTAGGCCAGGGCGCTCAAGTGACAGCTCTGTGTGGTGGTCTTGATATTCTTGTGGCCACTCCAGGTCGCCTTCTTGATTTAATGAATCAAGGACATGCTCATTTAGATTCAGTTGAGATTTTTGTTCTTGATGAAGCCGACAGAATGCTTGATATGGGTTTTATTAACGATATCAAAAAAATTGTCGCCAAACTTCCAACTGAAAAACAAACTCTTTTCTTCTCGGCCACAATGCCAAAAGATATTGCTGTTTTAGCAGAGAGAATTTTAAAGAATCCTAAAAAAGTTGAAGTGACTCCTGAGTCAACAACCGTTGAACGTATCAATCAAAAAATCGTATTCTGTAAAAAAGCCGAAAAGTATCAACTTCTCAAGAAAGTCCTTCATACTGAATCAGTGGAGTTGACTCTTGTTTTCACAAGAACAAAACATGGCGCTGATAAGATTGTAAAATATCTTGAAGCCTTCAAGATTACGTCGGCAGCTCTTCATGGTAACAAATCACAATCGGCCCGCGAAAAAGCCTTAAGTGATTTCAAACTTGGGAAAATCAAAGTCCTTGTGGCCACTGATATTGCGGCTCGAGGAATTGACGTTAACGATGTCACCCACGTAGTGAATTATGATCTTCCGATGGAAGCCGAAAGCTATGTTCACCGAATTGGTCGAACAGCACGCGCAGGTAAAGATGGGGATGCCATTTCATTTTGTGATGAAACTGAGCGCGATCTACTTCGTAAAATTGAGAAAACAATTAATATGCGTCTTCCTTATGAAACGTTTCATGGAGATCCCTCTGAGATCATGCCGAATCTAAAAAAAGAAAGATTCGTTGATCCAAGACGTGCTAATAATCCTCCACGTGCAAAAAAAGATAATAGACCATTAGGACCAAGAAAAGATCGTCCTAAAAACCCACAGGAATCAACTACGACAAAAGTCGGATTTAGATTTAGAAAGAAGTAATTTATGAAAGACTACAAAGACCTTAAACCACTCACTGATAAAAAACTGAGAACTCTCAGAAATAACCTCAATAATCGCCTCCAAGCATTCTCAAATGGATCAGCGAAGGCCCTGCCTCCAAGTCATATGCTCCATGGGCTTGAAGAGGGACACTGTAAAGAACTTCTTGTTCGTGTTGGACAAGAACTCAAAACTCGAGCTTAATCCTCATGGGTTTTGATAAAACCTACTGGGATAAGAACTACTCAGAGCCTGAAACAATGGATGGGATTGGCAACGCCAAGGCCCATGTAAAATATCTTAAGGCCATGCTTGATGTAGAGTATGTGGACATTAGCTCTATTGTTGATCTTGGTTTTGGCTATGGATACCTCTTCCGTGAAATGCTTAAGGCCTTTATTCCTCACACAGCCGAAGGGATAGAACCTTCAGAGTACGCTTTTAAAAAAGCTTCTAAACTCAAATTAAAGCCTGCTGATTCTACTGTCTTAGCGCTTAAACAAATAGATCTACTTACATGGTGCCGAGAAAAGAATATTAATACTCCTTTTGATCTCGCCATTTGTACCAGTGTCTTTCAATATCTCACTGATAAAGAACTCAAAGAGATTCTTCCTATACTCTCAAAACGAGTCAAATTTATTTATCTAACAGTTCCCACTGACAGCGAATTCAAAAGACAGGTTGATGATTTAGATTTTTTAGATGAATACGCAATTCATCGGACTCGTGAAAAATATCAAAAAATGCTTCGCCCGTATTTTACTTTTATTTCAAGTCGTTTTTTAGAAAGTAAGCATTTCTTCAATGAAGAAACCACTCCATTTACTGATCATCTTTATCGTTACTAGGCGAACTTAATCCTTGGCTTAATACTCAACAGTCGCTCGAAGCCTTTTCTACTCACTTCAAACTGTCCCTTCCTGAGTCCGGCCTTAATGGCCGAAGACTGCTCATTCTGGAAAACATCATTAATCCAAGCAAGCTCTCCTTTAGTTCCTCCGAAAGCAAAAGGAAGAAATGAATGAAGAGGAAAAGGAGGTTTTTTAACGAGAGTTGAGAATTCATAATTTTCTGCCTTATCAACAATCCTGGCCCTGATAGGGTTCTGATAAATATACTTATAAACCTGATAGTAATAAGGCTGCGCCTCAATCACACTCCATTTGTAGCGAGGTCCCCAGAGATGATTGATGGAGTTTGTTCGGCGATTGATTTCATCTGATGTTCTTTTCATAAAACTCATCATGGCCTGATCAATATTGCCTTGAGGAGTGTGACAAAGGAGATGAAAGTGATTCCCCATTAAAACAAAAGAGTGAATGCCAACACCAAATTCTTGATGGATAAAATAAAGATGGGACATAAAGATTTCCCACATCTGGTTCAGAGGGAGTGGGAAAAAATCCTTATTATTACAGCGGGCAGTGATGTGATAAGGATGGCGGTCTGAACGGATAAGATTTGGTCTTGGCATAAGTACTCCTTCAAGAGGTGTCTTATGAAAATTTAGTGCCAAGATCTTTAATCCTAACCAATTGATTTTTTTGAATATCTTTTCTCTGCGACAAACTTTTTTCTTACTTAATATGACTATTTTTCCTTTCTCCTTTTCAAAAGGTAGCTGGCACCTTTTAATTTAGGGAACAAAGGATTGTTATGAAATTAGCTCTAGGACTTCTTTTTTTCTCAGCTGTGACCATGGCCGCTCCAAAACAACTTTATCAAGTGATCTCACAACATCCACATGATGTTGAAAAAGTTCAGCCTTATATAAAAACAGAATCAGTAAGTGGACGTCTTTGGATTGTAACTCTAGAGAAAAAAGCCCCTGCCAGTGCCATGAGATATCTTAAGGCCATCACCATGGAAGATGTGGCCCACTATAGTCCAGTGAGATCATCATTTAAATCTTCTCCAAAAACTCCTATTGTTGAACTTCTGAAAGAAGTTTCAATTCCAAATCTGAAATCAACAGTAGAAAAACTCTCTTCTTATAGAACACGCGCGGCCGGAACTGCTGACAACCAAAATGCTATCGCTCACCTTATTGAAGAATTCGCAAGACTTGGTCTTCCGACAACAACTGAATGCTACAAACCTAATGCCTGCTCAATTATTGCGACCAAGGCAGGAACTGCAGCTTCAAAGAAATTTATGATGGTCATTGCTCATATGGATTCAGTAGGAAAAGATTTTGCTGGAGCTGATGATAATGCTTCAGGAACTGCTTCTCTGATTGAGATGGCCCGAGTTCTCGTTAATACTCCCACCAAACAATCTATTCGCTTTTTTATTACAAATGGTGAAGAGATCAATCTTCTTGGAGCAAGAGACTACGCCAAAAAATTAGCGGAACGCGGAGAGATTAAGAATCTAAGCTTTGCTATTAATATGGATATGGTTGGATACAATAGTAACGGAATCGTCGAGCTTGAAACAAATAAAGAGTACGATGCAGGAGCGAAGTTTATGACTAAGCTTGCTGAAACTTACACTACACTAAAAACAAAAATCACTCTTGGTGCTTGGGGAAGTGATCACGTTCCGTTTCTAGAGAAGGGTGTTGAAACAATTCTTACGATTGAAGACTGGAGCACTAAAACTCCTTGTTACCACCAAAAATGTGATACTCCCGACACTCTCAACTATAATTATATTGGTGAGATCACAAAGCTTAATATCGCCACACTGCTTGAAAAAGATAATTAAGGTCTAAAGGTAGCTGGCACCTTTACATGGCCAGCAAAACCATCAAGGTCGTTTCCGTAAACTTGAAAATCGGGAACGACTTGATGAGGTTTAATCGAAGTCTCAACTCCCATCAAATGATAAATAAAAAGAGAAATATTAAAATTAGTCAGAAATTCATTCTGCTTAAAAACGCTTTCCGTTTTTGCTCTTGCCCCATCTGCATAAACTAAAAATGGAATAACATAAGACGGATACAGAAGAGGTCCATGTCCCCACACTCCTTCCTCACCAAGTCCTTCTCCATGATCCGAAACATAAATCAGAATCGTATCCTTGAGATGAGGCTTCACTAACTCAATGGCCTCTTTCATAAAAGTATCAAATTCTACGACTGAATTATCGTAATCATCTACTCTCTCATCGCCACCAGAAAATTTCTTTGACTCTTTAGAGTAGCGAAGTGAATAAGGACTATGGGAGCCCCGCATATGAAGAACAATAAACTTTTCTCCTTTTTTCTCGAGGACTTCCTTGAGGGCAGGGAGAAGCATCCTATCGGGGGCAGCATTAGAATCTTCAACTTCAGGAGCAATTTGTTCTAAGGCCCTGTAGTCCTCAATAAATTCAGGGCAAATATAAGGAGTGATATAACGAAGCTGCTGCCCAGACTGAATGGAGAAGAAGTAGGTATCAAAATAATTATTCTTCGCCATTTTAAAAAAACATCTCTCTCCTTTGGAGATGACTTTTTGTCCGCTAGTGCCATAAGTCGCATTCATGAAAAAAGCAACCGCAATGTCGGTAGAGACTCCACCGGCCATGGCCTTACGATAATAGAAATTCTGATTCTCTTTGATTGAATCAAGATAAGGGGTTGTTTGTTTAGGATAACCAAATAAGGACATATGAGTTGGTGTTAGGCTCTCACCTAAAATAAAGACAATATTCTTATACTGAGAAAGCTTCTTCTCTCCAAACTTAAGATCATCAGCAAAAAGTTTTTCTGACTCAAGCTTATTTGTTCCAAGAATTTTCGATGGAAGAATCTTTCCCAAAAAATAAGAGAGAGAAAGATAAGTATTCATTCCGTACAATTCTTGGGTTGATGGCTGACGTCCCCATGTATTGCCCGTAACCATTGTACGAATAGGGTTGTATATAAAATAGAGAGAAAATAATAACGGAATGAAAGGCAGTGTAGCGACTTTAATTTTTTTAGAACTCCAAAAAAGAAGACTTAAAAAGGGGAGCGTAAACAAAACCGGCAACACAATATGAACAATATCCTCTTTAAGTGTCCCTACAACCTCACCCATTTCTGCAAATAGAAGCCAGATCTCAATCGGAAGGATTTGGGTTCCATAAAATGAGAGGTGGGCCAGTTGAAAATAGCCCATGATAAGAATGAATGAGGAGAGAAGAAAACGAGTGAAATTATTTTTAATAAAAGAGAATAAAAAGAAGAACCCAAAAGCGATGAAAAATTTCTCTAGAGGAAGAGTGGTCAGCGCCATTCCTTTGAAATACTGAAAACCAAATTGTTGAGTTAAAGTGCATAGCCAAGCGACAAGCGCCCACAAAATATTACCTTTAAGACCTATCATCGTTTTACCAAAATTCCAATATGATCTAAATTTCATTGAAACAATCTCTGTTAGAATAACTTAGTGATCATAGTGTCTAGAGACTCTAAAGGCAAGATTCTGCTATCTGGGCCAAATTCACTTATTCTGTAAAGGTCTTCATGTGAGAGCAAAATATTGAAATCATTTCTCTATTGGTTTTATTTCAATCTATAGCCTATAATTTTTTCAATAGCTGCTCATTTAACCTAGAAATAGGTTATGAAGCGGTCATGAAAAATTTAATGATGATCCTTGCTCTATTTACTCTCGCAGCTTGTAATACTGAAAAATGGGGTTACAAGACCAATCCTGATTTCGTTCTTTCGGAAGCCTATCAGGCGATAAAATCTGCCAATACAACTAAATGGCTATCTATCTCAACGGGTAAGCCTTATTGCAAATATTCATCAGCAAAAGCTCTTAATCATCTCGATCAGGAAGTTCTTAGTAAGACTGATCTCAATAAGTTAAAAGTGACATTGACTGGCCAAAAAAATCTACAAGAAGCTGAGTATGAAACGTTTTGGGTTTTCCATGAAAAAAGTTATGAAGTTGATTTAGCAGAAAAATATAATGGTAGAGTTTTGGCCACATTAAATATTACATGTTTCTACGGGGCCGATGAAAATATTTTGGCCAATAAAAATCGTCCTATGCAAATGTATCCTAAAAAATACTGTGCGATCTCGAGCGTCGATTTTAAATCGGCCACAGACTTCGATGATAACGGGGACTGCGACGAACTCTATTGATTTTAATTGCTTAAAATTCGTAACGGTGAGCCTCATCAATTTTATATTCAGGTCCAATAGTCTCAAGATTTTTAAGAATCCCTGTAGTTAAGTCATAAATCATCCCATGAATATAGGGTTGCTTTAGATCAAGCCATGCTTTTTGAATAATAGAGGTATGGGCAAGGTTTCTAATTTGCTCAAGCACATTCAGCTCCACTAATCTATTGACCTGATCAACAGGACTCTTAATAAGATCAAGATCTTTTTTATGAACAGAGTAGATATCTTTGATGTTTCGAACCCAATTATTAAGCATGCCCAGTGACTTCGGCGACATCGCAGCCTTCACTCCTCCACAATTGTAATGCCCGCAGACGATAATATGTCTTACCTTTAAGTGCTCTACAGCATATGAAAGTACACTTAAAAGATTCATATCTGTATGAACCACAAGGTTAGCGATATTTCTGTGAACAAACATCTCTCCGGGGTCAGTATTTGTGATCTCAGAAGGAGGAACACGTGAATCAGCACAACCGATCCATAAATAATCAGGATTCTGGTCGTTGGCCATATTGGCAAAATACTGAGGATCAATTTCTGTTTTCCCTTGGGCCCAAGCTTTGTTTTCTAAAATAAGACGATTAATTTTTTCCATATCTTTTTATCCTTTAAAAAATGGGTTGATGGCCAAGGTCGATTTACGAACTTCAACTTTGATATTTCGATGTTCCGCGGTTTCTAGAAAGTCCTCTAGAAGATCTATAATGTCAGCATCGATGAAAGTTCCATGACCTCCATCAATAAGTAATTTTGAGTTCGCAGGAACAGACTTTAAGAGACGAGTCAAAATAGGTTTGTTAAGAAATGAGACATCTTTATAAAAGCGAAGGAGATAGTCAGACCCACTATTAACTAAAACCATGGCCTTAACTGATTTTGATCTCATAATATAGATAAAGCTTGAAAAAAGCCCAATCAAAACACCGTAGAGAATATTAGCAAAAACAATTCCAAGAACTGTGACAACATAAGGGATAAATTGATTTTTTCCTTTGCGCTTCATCTTGAGGAAAGTTTGAATAGAAGCCATCTTCCACCCAAGAATCAAAAGAATAGCAGCGATACTGGCCACTGGAATCTTCTCAATAAATCCAACAAAGAAAACGGCAGCGATAAGAAGCCATACTCCATGCATTATTGTTGAAAGTTTTGTTTTGGCCCCAGATTTAATATTCAAACTAGTACGAATAATGACCGAAGTAATCGGAAGTCCACCAAGAAGGCCTGAAACAGTATTTCCTACTCCTTGGGCCACAAGTTCACGATTTTTTGAAGTGTATCTTTTAAAAGGATCAAGACCGTCCGAGGCTTCAATATTAATAAGACTCTCTATGGAGGTCATCACTGCTATAAAGGCTGCAGCAATATATACTCTTTTATCGAGGATAAAAGACCAATCAGGAAAAGTAAGTTCGTTTAAAAAACCTGAGACTCCACCATGATAATTAAGGCTTACAAGATGAGATTTCTCCAAATAAAACGCAGGCATTTGAGAACTGAAGATTGCATTTAATCCTATTCCAACAAGAACTACGACAATGGGGGCAGGAAGAAAATCAAAGATCTTACTTAGTTTACTATTTTTGATTTCTGATAGCCAAAGGACAAGGAGTGAAATCAAACCAATAATGACTGATCCCAGATGATAGTTATTTAAATCGATCCCAGTGAAATGAAGAGACTCATCACCTAAGAAATCCTCGTCATATCCAAAGAAGTGTGGAATTTGTTTAACGATAAAAATTATTCCAATTCCTGACAGAAGACCCTTAATAACAGAGTTAGGAATATAATCTCCTATCTTGCCGAGCTTTAAAAATCCAAACATCATTTGAATTAAACCAGATAAAAAGAGCGCTAACAAAAAAGCAGGAAATGCACCGAGATAACTCAATGTCAGCGTGACAATGACCACCATTCCTGCAGCAGGTCCATCGACACTGACTTGTGAACGACTTAATAATCCAGTAAGAACACCACCAACGACTCCGGCCACAAGACCTGAGAGTACGGGTGTTCCAGAGGCAATCGCAATTCCGATACATAACGGAAGGGCAATAAGAGATACGACAAGAGAGGATTTTAAATCACACTTGAAGCTTTCTTTGGTCAACAGCATTTTGATCCTCTCTACAATCTTTATGATACATAAGATAATTTATATAAATGATGATAATAAATGAAGTGGCCACAGGCAAAATAAACCCCTGGTACTCACCAATCATCATCACAATTACTGATATAGCGGAACCAGCAAAAAAACTAAGAAACGTATAAAATCTTAGCCAATTTACATTGACGAGTTCACGATACTTGTCTTTATCTACACTCATATATCGATTTCGTACTAGGTGAATTCCGATATCGGTTGAGAGTCCGGTTAAGTGAGTTGTTCTGATTTGACCATTCGAGAGTGCAGTAAAAGTAGCATTCTGAAGACCACACATAAAGCATAGAATAAAGAGAAGAGCAAAGTCTCGTTGAAGTTCAAGCGGCTCTCCGAATACTCCAAACAAATCCATTGTCCCACCAATATAAACTCCTACAATGAGTAAACACTGAATAACTGATGAAGTCCTCACATGAGCTTCTTTCCCTGTGTAAATGCGACGATCAATTAGAAAGCCAGATAGAATACAGCCTAGGATAAAACTTACTGGAGCGAGCATCATCTCAAACGCCATAAGTAGTTTACCTTCTCCAATTGATAATCCTACCTGAGTTCCAAATCCTGTCATGTGAGAAACGAATCTATGACAAGCAATAAATCCTGCGGCATTAATATAACCACTCTGAAAAGCAAGAAGTATCCATAAAAAAACATTCTCACGTTTAAGAATGCTCTTAAAACAATCAGACCTTAAGGCCATAAATATCCTTTCAATAAAAACTAAATTAAAACACGAATAAAAAGAAAGGCTAGCTGAACGATGGCGGTTTTATTTGATCAAAAATAAAAACTTGAGTAGTGAGATTTTTCAAGAAAGGAAAACAGATCACGTAGATAACACTTAAACTTGGCCCATGAAAAAATGCTGTAGGATAATGAATTTCTTCTTCAATTGGTCCACGAAGAAAAAAACTTTCATTGTCATCATCAGTGTCAGTTGTGTCAGTTG
>JBMLQL010000002.1:11306-19273 GCA_049241565.1 Bacteriovoracaceae bacterium
GTGTCAGTTGTGTCAGTTGAATCAACAGAGATATTTAATTGGGCCTGGGAATAATCACACATTTGTTTTGCGGAAGCGACTTGGGCCCATCCGATGAGGAAGGCCATTGCGATATAAAGACAATAATTGAAGGTCTTACTTCCAAGTGTCATTTAACTAATATGGTGATTTTTCAGAGTTTTTCAACAAAGCACTCGTTCAAATGATTAAAAAATGTTAATTTGCCTTTAAAAACAATAGTTTGGCTGATCGCATGTTATTCGTTAGAATCCTTCCATGGATAAAATAATTTGCCTCGGAAAGAACTACAACGACCATATTCAAGAGATGAAGGACGCTGCACCGGAAAGACCGGTTTTGTTTATTAAGCCTCCTTCGACTCTTCACCTTGTTAAAGATAAGGGGGCCCTTCAGCTTCCGTGGTCTCGAGGTGAAATTCATCACGAATGTGAGATTGTTTTTAAATTATATAAAAAAAATATCATCGGTGTGGCCTTAGGTCTTGATCTCACTCTTCGTGAAGTTCAGCGCGAGCTTAAATCAAAGGGTCATCCATGGGAGATTTCAAAAGTTTTTAGAAATAGTGCTATCGTGTCTGAATTTAAATCTCATAAAACTTTTCCTGAATGGCAAACAACTCCGTTTGAACTCAAAGTGAATGGAGAAGTTCGCCAAACAAGTTCTCTCGAAAATGCCAATTACAAGGCCAATGAAATTATTCATTATATTAATGAATTCTTTCCTCTTAGTGATGGGGATCTCGTTTTCACTGGAACACCTTCTGGGGTTGGTCCACTGAAACCAGGAGATAAAATTGAACTCAACTGGGGACCTATTCAGAACTCTTTTAAGTTGGTTCTCTAATGGATCAAAAAAAAATATCTCATGATATTCAAAATGCCATTTCTCGACTGAAGATCATGCATGATCTGGCCATCGATAAAAAGTTTGAGATGATTTCTAAAGAAGAACTTACTAAAGATCTGAAAGAAACACTGATTGAACTAGAAGAAAAATTTAAGAATCTTCTTAATCAGTAACGATCAATATATTCATTTGGGATTTTAAATTTAAATACAGGTGTCTTAATTTGAAAATTCCCATCCGCTCCTATCATATTAAAATGGCCCCACATCTCGCCAGTGAGTGTGCTAAGTGGACAAAAGCTTGAGTACTCAAAGGTCTCGCCGTGATCAATATGAGGTGTTTGCCCAATCACTCCAGGTCCTTCAACGACTCTGACTTCACCCTTGGCATCTTTTATATTCCACTTTCTCGACACAAGCTGTGCCTTGGGCCCATTCAGGTTAGTGATAAAAACAATATATCTAAATAAAAAGTGATACTGAAGAGGGTTTGAATTCTCGAAATCAAATTCAGTTTTGACTTCTATCTCGAATCCGTTATTTTGCGAAATAAAGCTAGTACTCATTTAATCGATCCCATTTTATTTTCTATTGATCTAGCAAATTATAGTTATATTAAAGAGATACAGTAAACTTTTATTGATATATTCTCATATCAATTTTATTATGCAAGATTAGTTTACTCTTTTAGCAAGTTGAACAAAAAATGAACTCAATTGAAGTCTACACAATGGCCGTTGGCGCGAATCTCGCGTTTTCGACGGCCAGTATGGTCTTTTCTCATTTTGCGAGAAAATTTAATTCGATGTGGATGAATCAAGTTAAAGTGGCCATTGCTCTGCTCGCTTTTAGTATTGCCCTCGTTACAACATCACATTGGATTGAAATCTCTTGGACATCTGCCACACTCCTTCTCCTCAGTGGATTTGCAGGTCTGTGTATTGGAGATATTTTTCTTTTCCGTGCTTTTGCCGCTCTAGGCGCAGGACGAACATTAGTTCTTTATAGTTTTCAACCACTCCTACTTGGAGTTTATGGTTTCTTTTTTTTAGGTCAGTTCTTTACGATCAATCAGACTCTGGCCGTTGTCTGTATGATGATCTGTATTTTTATTTTTATGTTTGAGCGTAACAAACTCACAGGCTCATGGGATTTGAGAAATTTCTTTTGGGCCTTTTTAGGAATTTGTCTTGATGCCTTTGGAGTCATGCTTACAAGATCAAGTTATGAACTCACGCCAAATCTTGAAACATTTCAGGTGAACGTTATCCGCTGTATAGGGGCCATTATTGGTTTTATTCTGATTAATCCGAAAAGTTATATCGGTGTGACCAAGGATGTGATCGCTCTACCAAATCGTGATAAAACAATGCTGATTGGATCATGTATTGCAGGAACATTTCTCTCTTTGACATTATACCTAGCTGCTTTGAAGTACGCCCATGTAGGAACACTCACGGCCATTTCAATTACCGGCCCCGTTTGGGTGGCCATCCTTGAATCCATTTATCATCGTCGTTTACCTAGTAGACTTCTTCTCATGGCCTTTGCTTTCTTCCTGACAGGCTTTTATCTTATGGCAATTGCTTGATTAGCTAAATAAAAGTCATCTCTAAACACTTTTTAACTATCCAAAATTACAGGGTTTCTACTTGACTTTCTTTCTAAATAATTTATACACTAGAGTATTCAACATTGAGAAGGAAAGATAGCAGTGGATATACAATCACTCTTAAAAGAACGCGTTCTAGTTTTAGATGGGGCGATGGGAACCATGATTCAAAGGTATCAGCTCGAAGAGGCTGATTACCGCGGAGAAAGATTTAAAAATTATTCTAGTCCTCTCAAGGGAAATAATGATCTTCTTGTTCTTACGAAACCAGAAGTGGTTGAAGAGATTCACCGCAAATACTTAGAGTCAGGTGCTGATATTATTGAGACAAATACTTTTAATGGGACCAGAATCTCAATGGGTGACTACCAGATGGAAGATCTTGTTCCTGAACTCAATCGAGAAGCAGCAAGACTGGCCAAAAAAGTAGCGGAAGAGTTTACAAAGAAAAATCCAAGCAAACCTCGCTTTGTTGCTGGGGCCATTGGCCCAACAAATAAAACGGCTTCGCTCTCACCAGACGTTAACAATCCTGGTTTTCGTGCCATTGATTATGATGAACTCGTTAAAAATTATTATGAACAAATTGAACATCTTGTTGAGGGTGGCGTTGACCTCATTTTAATTGAAACTGTATTTGATACACTCAACTGTAAAGCAGCACTTTTTGCTGTCGCTGATTATTTTGAAAAATCTGGAAAGACTCCCCTGCCAGTCATGGTCTCTGGAACAATCACTGATAACTCGGGAAGAACTCTCTCTGGCCAGACTATTGAAGCCTTTCTTTATTCTGTTTCACATTATCCCCTTCTTTCAATTGGCATCAACTGCGCCCTAGGAGCAGAACTGATGAGACCTTATATCGAGGTCCTCTCTGCGAAGTCTCCTTTTTATGTTTCGGTTTATCCTAATGCTGGACTTCCTAACGAGTTTGGCCAGTATGATGAAACGCCAGAGCATATGGCCTCTACTTTAGAAGGATTTCTTAAAAATAAATTTGTTAATATTGTGGGTGGGTGCTGTGGAACCACGAATGAACATATCCGCACAATTGCTCAAACTTGTGAAAAATTTTCTCCAAGGACTCTTCCTGAAGTTGAACATATTCCTAAATGGTCAGGTCTTGAACCGTTAACTATTTTCCCTGGCTCAAACTTTATTAATATTGGAGAGAGAACAAATCTTACAGGTTCAATCGCTTTCAAGAAATTAATTGTCGAAGGAAATTTTGAAGAAGCGCTTAAAGTGGCCAGAGTCCAAGTTGAGAATGGAGCGCAAATCATCGATATCAATATGGATGAAGGAATGATTGACTCTGAAAAAGTCATGGTTAATTTCCTTAATCTTGTGGCCAGTGAGCCTGAGATTTCTAAAGTTCCTGTCATGATTGACTCTTCAAAATGGTCTGTCATTGAATCAGGTCTCAAGCGCGTTCAAGGAAAGGCCATCGTCAATTCCATCTCACTCAAAGAGGGTGAGGCGAAATTTATTGAACATGCAAAGCTAGTCAAAAAATATGGTGCCGCTGTAGTGGTGATGGCCTTTGATGAAGTTGGACAGGCAGATAACTATGAGCGCAGAATCGAAATCTGTAAACGGGCCTATGATATTCTCACTCAGAAGGTAAACTTCGCGCCAGAGGATATTATTTTTGACCCTAATATTCTTACCGTTGGAACAGGAATGGAGGAGCATAATAATTACGCTCTTGATTTTCTGAATGCCGTAGAATGGATAAAAAAGAATTTACCTTACGCTAAAGTCAGTGGTGGTGTTTCAAATCTCTCTTTTTCGTTTCGAGGAAATAATATTGTACGCGAGGCGATGCACTCAGCTTTCCTTTATCACGCTATCAAACGTGGTCTTGATATGGGAATCGTCAACGCAGGCGCCCTTCCAGTTTATGATGATATTCCGAAGGATCTTCTGGAGCATATTGAAGATGTTATTTTCAATCGACGTGATGATGCTACAGAACGGATGATTGAATTCGCTTCAACAATCAAGTCTCATGGGAAAGTAGAAAAAAAAGAAGAAGAATGGCGATCATTCTCAGCAGAGAAGAGATTAGAGTATGCTTTAGTCAAAGGGATTGCTGATTTCATTGATCAAGATGTAGAAGAAGTTCGTCAGAAAGTATCTCGTCCACTTGATATTATTGAAGGCCCGCTCATGAATGGTATGAATGTGGTCGGAGATCTTTTCGGTGCCGGAAAAATGTTTCTTCCTCAAGTTGTAAAATCAGCTCGAGTGATGAAAAAAGCAGTGGCCTACCTTCAACCCTATATTGAAGCTGAGAAATCAGGAGAAGTGGCAAAAAAAGCTGGAAAAATTCTCATGGCCACCGTTAAAGGGGATGTTCATGATATCGGGAAAAATATCGTTGGAGTTGTTTTAAGCTGTAATAATTATGAAATTATCGATATTGGAGTAATGGTTCCTTGTGAAAAGATTCTAGAAGAAGCCAAAAAGCATAATGTCGATGTGATTGGTCTTTCAGGCCTCATCACACCTTCTCTTGATGAAATGGTTCATGTGGCCAAAGAGATGGAGAGACTTCAATTCAAAGTCCCTCTTCTGATAGGCGGCGCTACAACTTCTCGTGTTCATACGGCGGTAAAAATTGACCCTCATTATTCAGGAACTATCGTTCATGTGGCCGATGCATCTCGCTCAGTTCCAGTGGTTGAAAAACTTCTAAATGATAAAACAAAAAAAGAGACTCATGACGAACAGAAAACAGAATACGTCAAAATGCGTGAAGCCCATGCAGCTTCTGGACGTGAAGAAAAAAATATATCGATTGAAGCGGCCAGAAGAAATAAAGTGAAAATTGATTGGACCGAGTCACAAATGAAAAAACCAATTAAGTTAGGTGTGACTGTACTTAAAGACTTTAATCTTACTGAGCTCATTCCCTATATTGATTGGACACCCTTTTTCATGACATGGAGACTTCGTGGAGCCTATCCTGCTATTTTCAAGGATCCTGAAATGGGCGAAGAAGCGAAGAAGCTTTTTGATGATGCAAAAAAAATGCTCCAAGAAATGACATCAAAAAACATTCTCAAGGCCAGCGCCGTTTTTGGAATTTTTCCAGCAAACTCTATTCAAGACGATATTGAAGTGTACGCCGTTGAGACAAAAACTCACGAGTGGACTTGTGAAAAACATGGGAAACACCAGAAATTTCTTCCAGTAGAGAATAGAGATAAAAAAATCACGACACTCAATATGCTAAGGACTCAGAGACAAATGACTGAGGCAAACTCAGCGAACTCATGCCTGGCTGATTTTGTGGCCCCAAAAGAAACTGGACTCAATGATTATGTCGGCGCATTCTGTGTCACGACTGGCCATGGGCTCGACGAGTATTGTAAAAAATTCGAAGAAGAAAATGATGATTATTCATCAATTCTTGCCAAGGCCCTCGCTGATCGTCTTGCCGAGGCTTTTGCAGAAAGGCTTCATCTTCTTATTCGTAAAGAGTACTGGGCCTATAATCCGACTGAGAATATGTCTCACGAAGATCTGGTACGAGAAAAATACCAAGGTATTAGGCCTGCTCCTGGCTATGCCGCTTGCCCAGATCATACTGAAAAGAAAAAACTTTTTAATCTTTTAGATGTAGAGAATAATATTGGAGTAAAGCTTACTCACTCGATGGCCATGACTCCTGCCTCTAGTGTCAGTGGCTGGTATTTTTCTCATCCTGAATCTCGTTATTTTAATGTTGGAAAGATCGGTCGCGACCAACTTGAAGACTACGCTAAAAGAAAAGAGATGAGTCTTGGCGATGCTGAGAAATGGTTATCTGCTAATTTACTGTAAGGGAATATATGGCCAAAGTTATCGATCACTTAAAACAAGCGAATAAAACATTATTTTCATTTGAAATCTTACCTCCCACAACTGGTGAAAGTATCCAAACTCTGTTTGATAATATTTCTCCGCTTATGGAGTTTAAGCCGAAATTTATCGATGTGACTTATCACCGTGAAGAAAAACTTATGAAAAAGACCCCTTCAGGTCTTTACGAGCAGCGCTCTGTACGTAAGCGTCCGGGGACTGTTTCAATTTGTGCTGCTCTTATGCATAAGTTTCATGTTGATACTGTTCCTCATATTCTTTGTGGAGGATTCACGAAGGAAGAAACGGAGTATGCCCTTATTGATCTTAATTTTTTAGGTATTGATAATATCCTTGCTCTTCGTGGTGACGCGATGAAGTCAGATTCATCTTTCATTCCTACTGTAGGTGGACATAAATACGCCGCAGACTTGGTTTCTCAAATTCATAATATGAATCGAGGAATATACCTTGATGATGAGCTCATGAATCCGACACCAACTAAATTCTGTATTGGCGTGGCCGGATATCCTGAAAAACATTTTGAATCTCCAAATATAAAAACGGATCTTTTCCACATGAAACAGAAAGTTGCTGCTGGAGCAGACTATATTGTGACTCAAATGTTTTTTGATAATAAGAAATTTTTTGATTTTGTAGATAGATGCCGTGCAGAGGGAATCACTGTTCCTATTATTCCAGGACTAAAACCTATCACGAAAAAATCTCAGCTCTATGATATCCCAAGTCGATTTTTTATCGATTTCCCTGAGGAATTTACTGATGCTGTTCTTAAATGTAAAACAGATACTGAGGTTCGTCAGGTTGGAGTTGAATGGTCTATTAATCAATGTAAGGAACTCATTAAGGCCAAAGTCCCATGCCTTCATTTCTATTCAATGGGTAAGGCCACTTCTATCGCTCAAATTGCAGGGGCACTTTACTAAATTATTTATTTTTTATGATCATGAGGACATTGATTACAGTCCTCTTTTTCTTTTAAAATCTCTCTCAGTTCTTCTACCTTCTGATAGAAGAACTGGGTAGCTTTCTTTCCACTCTCCGAGTCTAATAACCACGATAATTTAGACACTCCCGGCAGCGACTTTATCAAGTAATCAACAACCTCAGACCCCTTTAACACTTTTCTCTCTTCAGTGATCAAATGAACCTGAGACTTACAGTCTTCTTGATTAAGCTCCGGAAACTCTTCAAAAAGTTGAGCATCCTGTAACGGGACAAACCTTAACTTCTTTGACGTATCCATCAGTTCAAGGCCTTGTTTAAACCTTGCACATAGAGGACATTCCGCATCGTAAATCAAAACAGCTTTCATTGATTCCATACAGGATCAAGTATAACATAAGGATGAGGATTTTATGAAAAAAGAAACGATTGAATACGACATCCATCTCTTTATTTGTACTAACCATAAAGAAGGTCGCGATAATTGCGCTGATAAAGGTGGATCAGAAGTTTGTGATAAATTAAAAAAATGGGCCAAAGAAAATCATTCAAAACAAGTGAAAGTCACTCGCTCTGGCTGTCTAGGTAGATGCTCTGAGGCCGTGGCCATGGTTATGCATCCCAAACAAAAATGGTTCACTGAAGTTAATATTGATGATGTAGATGAAATAAAG
>JBMLQL010000003.1:0-2374 GCA_049241565.1 Bacteriovoracaceae bacterium
TTACTTCATCGATTAGAATAGTCTTATGAACACCATCGCTTTATTTCTTTCAGAACAATCAAAAAACTGGCTCAAGCAGGATGTCTTTCCACTTTGGATTCAAAGTGGAGTGGACCCTATGACAGGAAGTTTTGTTGAATCTCTTACTATGGAAGGAAAACCCTTAACGACACCAAGACGAGCTTTAGTTCAGGCCAGACAAATATACTCTTTTGTCACTGGCAGTAAGCTTGATGTTTGTGATGAAGGTTTGGCAAAAAAAATTGTTCTTCAAGCGACCGAGTCTTTTACAAAAAACTATTTGCAAGAATCTGGGGCCTGTATTCACTCGGTGGATACTCAAGGTCAGCCTCAAAATAAAGACGTTGATCTCTACACTCAGGCCTTCGCTCTTTTTGCTTACGCTAATGCTTTTGAGATCAGTCATGATAAAAAATATCAGGAACTCGGTTTTAAAATATTAAATTATTTAAAAACAGAGCGCCGTGCAATTGGTGGCGGATTTACTGAAATTAAAGAGAATAAAGTCTTTTATCAGTCTAATCCACACATGCATTTATTCGAAGCCGCTCTTGCTTGGGCAGCTATTGATTCGAGTGAAGAGTGGAAGGATTTGACCACGGAGCTTTATGATCTTTGTCTTACAAAATTTATAGATCAAAAGACGGGGGCCCTATGTGAACATTTTGATGAGGGATGGCTTCCTCAAAGAGTGGACGGACATTTTTTCTTTGAACCGGGACATCATTTTGAATGGGCCTGGCTTCTTTCTGTTTATCAAGATTTTTTTCATGAAGATTGCCGAAAAACTTGTCTCTCGCTTTATGAGATGGCCACTAAGTATGGGGTCAACGAAAGTCATTATACTGTCGACGAAGTTTGGAGCAATGGTATTATAAAAAAAGGCTCATCACGTTTTTGGCCACAGTGTGAGCGGATTAAGGCTGCTGCGAGATTAGGATTTGAGTCTCACCCTCGTGATCAAAAAAAATTTGCTCTTCATGCTGACCAGGCACTCACTGTTTTATTCCATTACTTGCAGACACCTACAAAAGGTCTCTGGCAAGACACACTTTTAGATAACGGAGAGTTTTCTAAACAAGACCCCAAAGGAAGTTCTCTTTACCATATTATTAATGCGATGGAAGAGTATCTCAATTTGAGGCCCCGAATAGCTGATTACTAAATTTCACCACATTGATGGCTGAAGCGTGGACATGTTCTAGTACTAATAACTCTTCTAAAAAGACGGCATTCATCTTGAGTTGAAATATTTTCAACTAAGTACCAACCATCTTTGGTCTTCACTTCAATTGTTCCTTCTACAGAATCTCCATGGCAGACAGTAATATTATAGCGAGTTTGAAGCTGGCCATTAATGACTGGAAAAGTCTTGCTGAGGCAATCATCAGAGATGAGAGATTCAACATTTAAAGTGATTGTCTGTTTGTTGATAACACAGCTTAAAAGCATGGGATTTGCCCATAGAGGGGAACTCATCATTAAACTGCACCCAAGTATCGCTAATTTCATATAGACCTCCTAAGTCATGGGAGTAATCTAAAGGAATAGATGTTGTTTTTAAATTGCAATAATATAAGGTTTTGTTGTATTAAAACAACATGAGTCGATTTAATATCCAAACTGATGAAGCAGAAATTCTTCTCTATCTTGAAAAGTCTCTCAATCTTCGAGAGGTTGGGGAATTTTTAGGCAAAGACGTATCTGTCATTTCAAGACGACTGAAGTCTTTATCAGAGCGAACACCTTTTTTGATAAAGCAAGATAATCAGTGGCGCCTAACTCCTGCTGGTAGAAAGTTTAACGATTGGACAAGAAGGGCAATGAGTGAGCAAGAATCTTTAATGAATGCTCAAACCAAGCTTGTGGTGGCCACGACAAGAGAGTTTTCCAGTCTTGTTATGTGCCCTGATCTGAAGTGGTGGGCCAGGCATCTTTCTCATTTTGAAATTTCTACTACTGATGATGGGATTGAGTCTCAATTACTTAAAGGAGTAGCTGACTTTGGATTTGATTGCGGAACACCTTATTCTCCACAGATCGCTTTTAAAAGAGGGCCTGCAGAGGAGTTTTGCTTAGTTTTTAGTCCCAAACTAGATATAAAAAAGATTCATGATATTTCGTCATTGCCTTTTTATTTCTACAGCAGACTGTCTCTTAGAGAGCTAAAAGAAGTTTGTAAGATCGATTCATTACAACCAACTATTTTATTTAATGATATGGCCTCTGTGCGAAGTGCACTTATTCATGGAGCGGGGTGGTCCATTCTTCCTCGTTATGTCATTGACGAAGAAGTAAAGTGTTAATTCTCAGGCGATGGTTACCACTTTATTCTCACGTAAGGTTACCACCT
>JBMLQL010000004.1:0-7268 GCA_049241565.1 Bacteriovoracaceae bacterium
GAGTAAGGGGGGTAGAATACTTTTTTACGTAATATCGATAAGTTAAAATGGCGCATACTTTGAGGCGCCTTAGTTATTATAGAGTTAGTGTACTGAAAAGCCAAGGTAAGCCAAATCGCTGTTAAATTGCAATAGACAGGGGTTCATTAACTACATCATCTGCAAATCTCTTCGACTCATCCATTAACCCCTTAAAGAAGTTAGAGAAATCCTTATCCTCATGGAGCCTGATCTTAATAAAGGCCCTTAAAGTAATTTCCACATGGGGATCAATCTTGGCCTTCTCTTTCTCAGTGTCTTCCCACTTATTTACGGCCGTATGACTTACATTGAGTTCGGAAGCTAATGCTCTCTTTGATAAATCAAAATAAGTTCTAATGAATCGAATCTCTGCACCTGTTAATCCAGCGGATTTCGTAGGCAAAGCTTTGATCACTTCATCAGAAACTTTTTTAACGTCAATTTTTAGAAGCCATTTACCTCCAATCTTTCTAAATTCCGCCTCTTCCAGAAGAACAGGGAAACCAAGTCCGTTGTAGATATAGTTCTTTTGCTTCTTAATATTACTCATTTTCTGCCTCGTCCAAGTTAATTACTGTTATGATTGGCATTCCATCTTTATCAAAAGAAATGGCAATCCTGATTTGATCGCCGTTAGTGTTCTTTCCTCGAATATGATAGTTCCAATCAGTGCTTCCTTTTTCGTACTTATCTTTTTTCGCTTCATGCCACTTATCATTACTCTCTAAAATCTTGATGATTTCGAGATCGCTCACTTTTTCACGAGTTTTTGATCTCTTATCTCCATGATCTGTAAAATAATATGTGCCAAATGACATGGCCTTACTGATAGCTTCGATTACCTCATCAGTTGTTTTCTTTATTGGCTTAACTGCCTTTCGCTTCTTGGCCATTCTATTCCCTTTTCGACCGGAAACCTAGTTTCCATTAACAGTATACTGCGGAAACCTAGTTTCCACAAGACCCAATCGTCGCATTAAAATCAAGTACTTAAGCTCTGGCTTTATACACAAAAGAAGGAGGGGCACGGTTTCCCGTACCCCTATCCCTAGTTATTATACAAACTGACTACATTCTCCATTACCACTTCCATCGGCAAAATTTCTAAGCACTCAGTCGCCCCTGCTTCATTCACTCCCGCTAATCTAACGTAAATTTCCATGGTCTTTAGATTCTTCCAACCACAGATTTTCATCACGATTGCCGGAGCAATATTTTTAGCAAGTAGCTGTGTTGCAAAACACGCCCTCAATGCATGAAACTTCACCGGCCTTATACCGATTCCCTTTAAAAACATTCTTAGCTCTTGGGCCTGTAAACCTTGGTTCCAGCCATCCAAACGCGGAAGCACATGTTGGTTCATGCCTTTAGATTTAAGCCCAATCAAAAGCTCTCTGAGTTGACTTGAAATCGGAATGTTTCGCCAGTAACCGGCCTTCGTCGATTTAACAATCTTAAGCCGAGAGTTATACGACTTTGAAACTCGAATGAGCGAATTTTCAAAATCAATATCACTCCACTCTAAAGCGTAAAGCTCACCATTTCTCATCCCTGTCAAAAGTGCCATGGCCCAAATTGGATACCACTCGTTTTGAAGCTCTTTACCTCGTTCAAGAAATTGTTTGATTTCTCCAAGAGTCAAAATGTCAGGAACTTTTTCAGCATCGTTATTGAAGATCAAGGCCGCGACTGGGGATGGAATCGGCTTTGAGATAAACTTTTCTTCAAGGCCATAGTTGAACACAGTATTGACCATGCTCCGCACTTTTTTCTGACCTTTAGAAGTCATCCCCGCGAGTTCCATTTTCTTTTGAAGCTCTCTTCCATGGAAGCGAGTCAATTCCTCGGACGAAATTTCTAGCCACTCTTTTGTCCATCTTCTTAACCCTGACACCGTATCCACGATTGTCGTCGGATCATATTTTCGTAAGAGTCCAGAATTTGCATCCTTCTCCCAACGATCAATGATACTCGACCAACTTAAACCACGGCCCGATGCCAAAGTTAGCTCAGAAGATAGTTCCGCAATGACTTGCTTCTCCATTCTTCTGGCGGCAGAAAGTGACTCAAGACCCGAAACACTTTTCTGTTTTCTGATCCTAGAGTTCTCTTTACTACGCAGATTGACATAGACTTTCCAATACACCTTCTCATCTTGATGATACGATTTAATACCCATTAGAAACCTCCTTTGGTTGGAGAAGTTTCCAAAAGGGAAATCAGATCCTTTCTCTTAAAATAAAGTCGTCGTCTATAAACTGTCGCTTTGATCTGACCACGGCATACCGCAGTCCTAATCGCACCGACCGACTTCCTTAAGATGAAAGCCGCTTCATCACTGTTCACCCATTCCAAATTTTCAAAGAGCACTTGAGCATTTTTTTGCTCGCCCTCACTATATACTTTCTCAGACTGATTGTAATTACCCCTGATAAAGTTTTCTGACATAGTTCTCCGATTTCTGTTTGTTTATTTTTCTATGCTTAGATCCCGTACCCATTCCTAATTCTTCCTTCCTCAATTCTTCTCTTAATGTATTCATTTATTTTTTTCCTTTTTTTGTTTTTTTCTTCAATATTACCCCCGCCATTACCCCGTAGCTTTGCTGACCACTTCCGCTCGTAGGGTGGGAGTGGTCAGCAAAAAATGCCGTAGGGGAAATGGCGGGGGCAATAATTTTATTGAAGAGATTTAATCAGTTAGATTTTTACTAACTCAAACATCAACCCAAAGTTCTAGTTTGACTCTAACTTTGGGTTTTCTTGAAACAAATATCTGATTCCTATATCAACTGGGATGGTTAAAAGAAACCACCAATACAGTGGTTGAATTTCTCTTTTCTCAAATCCTTTAGGCATCCAATCAGGATATCCATGTAGCAATTGATATTTGATCTTGATATAAACATAGAGAGCTAAAGTAAACGTAAAGAACAGTCCAAGACCATTTAATAAATACGTGCGAAACTTATATTTGTGCTTAAAGTTCAACATTTTCCTCCTTCTTGGAATTAAAAAACTGGTTCAGTGTCATAAATTTAAACTTGTCGGTGTCATCTCTAAGTTCATAGCGTCCATTAAATCCCGTAATAAGACCTCCGATCTTTTTTTGAATGGAAATATCTTTCACGACATACAAGACGGAATCAAATTCAGCGCTGGTTCTGTAGCTTAGGATGATCTCCCGATAACGCATCTCCGACTTAGCGGTAAGTTCTATTTCTAAGGCCATTTTTTTATTTGTATGTGGATCAATTAAAATAGCATCTGGTATTCGATTTTGATTTTCCTTGGATGGTTTTGTAACTTTCCAGCTCCCTTTTAATATCCTTAAGACATCAGTCAGTAACAAATCATGGTAAAGACATAATAAATTTAAGGTCACAGGATTTGGATTTATGTCCTCCGTCATTTTATAATCCTGAAGCCATCGTAAACCTTCCTTGGTCAATAAATAAACTACTCCCAGGAGTTCACCTTTTCGATGATGGGCCACAATATTTATATTCACTGCCTTGATAATTTCGGCCTTAACTAGTTTGGACAATCGGTTGTAGACCGTGGGCCTTTTATTCTCTGGAAAATGTTTCTCATGGACTTGGTAAAAACTTAAAAACTGACTGTCATTAATATCTTTCAAAAGCTCTATGTCACGAACGGTTAACCGTAAGTTTGATTTAATCAATCCCTGCCTCCTATTGATTGAAACTGAATGACCTCTGTGACATTGCCTCTAGGTGTCGGGACATGAAGCACTCCTCGGCCTCGGGTAAAGCGCTTCAAGTCATTGGGGTGGACCTTGTAGGATTCCACTTCCCGCATGGAGCCTCGACCAGTTGTTTTGTGCCGCTTAAAGAATCCTTCTTCCTCCACTTGCTCAGTAAACTTCTCCTCGGTAAATGTCCCCATGTGCCGAGCAAAATAGTCCGCTGTCTCAGGATCATTTAATCCTAATATGCATTTCACATTGGTATTGGTGATGACGGATTTGGCAAAGTCTGGAGAAACTTTTGATAAATCACTCATGGCCTGATGGGATAGATGCAGTCCCACATTGGCCGAGCGGGCCTTGTTTAAAATACTCACAAAGCCTTCATAAGCGAACTCTGAGAACTCATCCAGAAACACGGAACAGAAGTCATTATAACTTCTTCCCTCCCGCTCACCGATACAGAAGGCCAGGTCTTGCAGGATAAGCTTTCCAAGCTGATGACCGATCTTCTGATACTTTAAGGTTGGGATCGACATCATTAAAAGTTGAGTACCCTTGGTGTCATCCATTACATGAGCTAGGCTGACTTCGTTTTCTCCGCCATTTACAAAGTCAGCAATTTCCCCCACAGCAAAGGGAGAAAGCTGACTGGTAAGACCTGCGAGCTTTTGCTTGCGATCATTTGAAGGAGCTTTAAGAAACTCCAAAAGATGTCTTTTGAGCGCATGGCCATCGGGAAGCATTTTAAGTTTATCCGTGAGAATCTTTTCGTCCGTCAGAAGCTCATAGAGCAGTCTAAAGGTCACAACTTCTTTAACTTCGAAGATAAGCCTCACCAGATATCCACAGATATCGTATTGAACCGCTCGATAAAAAGGATCATCAAACTCAAAGGCACTAAAGATTCGATCCACGATCTGTTGAGGAGTACCAAGTCGGATGGGATTAATCCGCACAGATGCATTGGGCTTATCCAAATCAAATTCATGCACCCACACATTAAGATTATGCCTCTCGATCTGATCCTTAAGCTTAAGGGGCACATCTCGGCTGCCTTTGCCATCGATTAAGATCACAGATTTATGTCGATACAAATCCCGCAGCGTCCATGGAATCACGACACTTTGCGTTTTACCTCTTCCAGTGGTTCCAATGATCTGCACATGAGTTGTCCTTAGCTCATCAGAAAGATGTAATTCAACCTTGTCATGGGTTGAACCTACGAGGATATTTGCCTCTGTTTGATCCCAATGAGGCGAAAGCAAATGACCACGCTCCCTAATACCTTTGGTTTTCTTCATCACCCGATAAATGACGAAACCGACTAAAATCAAAACCACCATCCAAAGACTGAGATAGATCTCTTCATAGTGATTCACATACCAACTTGTGATTTTTCTTTGATTCTGTGTCCACCATCCGGCAAGTCCCATAGCGATTAATAGTCCACAAATGGGAATTGCGTCAGGGCCAGATTTCTCTTCTTGAGTTTTGTAATTATTGGACATAGGAGATTCCTTTTCGTTTTTCTTTAATCCAATCAAGGATTAAATGTTTTTCGATAACATAACTCTTCTTTCTGTCGATACATTCCAAAAAGTCTTTCCTAAACTCAAAGGCATAATCTTCCGCGAACTCCTCATCTACCGTGAAAGTATAAAGAAGATTAAGAGCTAAGGTGTGGGGCCCGGTCCCTTTAAATCCCCAGGACATTTCATCAAGAAGACCCAGATAGGACTTAATGTTGCAGTTAAAGCGGTGATCCCGCATGCCGGCCTTCAAATACACATCTTTAATTTCACCAAGCTTAAGTTTTCTTAAAGTTGGATAGTGACGAGTATAGTACCTTTCAAGAAATGGAATATCTTGAGAAGCTAATGACATATCGTCTGTAATAAAAAACTCACGAACACGATCGGAACAAGATTGAAAATAACTAGGCATTACGCCCTCCTTAAAAAAATCCATAGGCGAAATTGCCCATGGATGGTTAGAGGGCCATGTAATTTTTTGGATGGGTGGATTTAAAGACAGGCATTTTCATTCAGGGAAAATAAAATTCTCCTTGTTAAAGTATGTACCCAGAATGAAAACGTGATGAGGTTTTAGAGAAAAGACTTGCCAAAAAAGTTTTTCCTGCTAAAGTAAAAGGAAATCTCGTCGAAAAGATTCCAAAGCATCTTCACCATCCAATAAAAAACACGGCCTCTAAATATAGGAACCTTTAGGGGGTTCGTTTTTATTTAACCCTTTGATAATTCTCACTGAAAATAATTTTTGAAAAATTCTTACACCTGATAAACTTATTCTAAGAAATAAATCTCTTGAGGAGTTTATCAATTGAAGGTGCGAGCACAGGTAGCAAAACCATGTGAAAAGAAAGGAGATTCTCTTCTTGGTCTTTCTCGCTGTGAATGTTTAGCTTCATGCAAAAAAGAAAATGGCTATTTAAGGCCAACATCTCCCGGAACAATACATCTTCTCAGCACAGCTTCTTCTATTTTTGAAGGTTGCCTCCCACTTGAAGAATCTCTTATCCTAGAAAACCTTATCCGCTATGAAACCCGCGAAGATAGTGGCCTTGAAGTTCTTTTTGAAGGTATTGAATCAGCTCAGAATCTTAATTCTGAGATATTTGAAGATGATGGCAACCCAACCAATCTAGAGAGTTGCTTAAATTTCATCCCAGACTTTCTAACTGATAATCGTGACAACGACAGAAAGCTCAAGAAAGGCATCCATACCGACAAAGATTTGCGTGATCTATTCCCCGATGCTTTGGGAATAGCACACTCAAGTATGGAAGGACTCTGGGCCCCGGCTCCGCCTAACCTTGAGGAATCATTTTTCCGGACAATGTATGTTCGCGGTGACTTTGAGCGAGAAAGTGACGACATCCACAGTGTCGCAACCTGTCTCTATCACGGAATTGACCACCCAGAATTCATTAAAAGAATTTGGCACCGCTACACTGAAAAAAGATTGAAAGACTCGACCTCCAAAATCTGGACCCTTGTCCATAAACGTATGCCTTTATGGGCAAGAAAATTTAACAGCATTTGGGACAAACTCACCACAGGACAGGCCGAAGCCCTCAGGCTTGAGTGGTTTTTTGAAACTGATGAAAAACCCACCCAGGCCGAAAATGCTAATGTCCTTGGAATAAGTGTCGACTCATATAAAGAGCGTTTAGAATGGGCCATCAAGAAAATCATAAAGCACTATCCAGAATTTAGCCCTAAGAAGCGACGATCTAAGTCCCAAGAAGAAGAAATTATTCCGCCCGCTCCTCTTTATCAAATACTCTCCTCTGGGGAAAAAGTTGTCATACCTCTTCCGACCAAGACAGATAAGGCCCTTTCTAATAAAGAGAAGCATGAGATCAAGAAATGGTCCTGGGAGTCTACGAGAAACTACACCTTTCGCTATGACGCATATACGGACATTGATGACCCAGAAGACGAAGATGAGTTAGAAGCAGTGGAAGACAGTGTAAGAAAGCAGCATCGCCTCAAAGCATAGTCCACATGGGCCTT
>JBMLQL010000005.1:0-35550 GCA_049241565.1 Bacteriovoracaceae bacterium
TGCACCCTCTTAATTTTAAAAAGCCCTCTAAAATAATAGAGGGCTTTTTTTTTGCTTATTATGCGTTAGAATCTATGAATGGAAAAAAAACTTCTTAGAATTCAATTAATTACGCTCTTCACTCTTTCTATTCTGAATTTACTCTACTTCTATTTTAGAGATTCACTTCCTGATCATTTTTTTGAAATTAATTCGACGAATTCATCAATCAATTTTTTCTCTTATTATTTAATAAGTTTCATTGCTAACTTCGGCTACTGGACTGGCCTTTGGGTCGTCGTAAGCTTCTTTGTTTTTGCAGGAATTTTTTATTACTCAATCCAGAAACGTAATGACTGGAAACGTCTTGTTGTCTTTCTTGCTCTTATTCCCCTCACTGTCCTTTTAGGCTATATGCTGTTTCCTTTATCATTAGGTGACGGTCTTTTCTTTTTTCTAAGAGAGAATCTAACAACTCTTTATGTTGCTCTTAGTTTCCTTTTCTTTGCCACATCATTTTTCTATCTCGTTTCAGAGAAACACTTTTTCCAAACTGTTAAATGGCTTAATAAGCAAATGCATCTTCTCTTTAAAAATCTTAAAGGGATTGATTGGTCAGATCTTTCAAATAAAATCAAAGTTCCTAGACTTGCTCTTCCTATGGGAAAACTCGGTCTTCCAGCGCCTGAGCAAAAAGAAATCGTAAAAGCTCGCAAACCAATGCCAGAAAAGGTTGAGGAAATTGAAGAGGACGATGAAATCACTGATGAGCTCGAAGAAGAGGAAGAATTTGAGGAAGAAGAGATCGATGAAGATGAAATTAACGATTCATTGGATGAAGAGCTAGAAGAAGACGAGGAAGAATTTGAAGAAGAGGAATCTCCTTTTGTGGCGAAAGCGGCAGAAGATGATCGCTTCTTTGCTGAGTCTGAACTCGTCGATTGCCTTGTTCCTAAAAAAGTTTCAAGTCACGCAGTTAATCCTGATAGTGACTATTTTGAGAAAATTTCCATTTCAATTGAAGATAAACTCAAAGAATTCCATGTTCAGGCCCAAATTATTAACGTTCTTAAAGGACCTGTTGTAGATACCTTTGAATTAGAGCTTGGTGCCGGTGTAAAGGTCACAAGTGTGACGAATAAAATAAATGAACTCAGTATGGCGCTCATGGGAGCACCGATTCGTATGGTTTACCCGATGAAAGGAAAATCAACGATTGGAATTGAGGTTCCTCGTAATCCTCGTGAAGTCATTTATTTGGATGAAGTTCTCAAAACCGAAGAGTACAGAAATAGTACTTGTCGTCTCCCTATCGCGATGGGGAAAGATGCCTATGGTGATGCTTCAATTTTGGATCTAACTGAAACTCCACATTTCCTAGTGGCCGGAACAACTGGGGCCGGTAAGTCAGTATTCGTGAATACACTTCTTGTCTCTCTTATCGTCAGACTTTCTCCGAAGAAACTTAAACTTCTTCTCATCGATCCGAAACAACTTGAACTTGCTCTTTATCAGACTCTTCCCCATTTGATCATGCCAGTAGTGACTGATCCAAATCTTGCTTCAGCTGCTCTTCTTTGGGCGATTGAAGAGATGGAGAGACGCTATACAATTCTTAAGGATTTCGCGGTCAAAAATATCGATGGCTATAACAAAAAATTAAAAACAGCAGGCCCTGAACTCATCGCAAAAGTTTCACATCACTTTAGTGATGAAGAAACTGGAGGCTACGAGCTTCCTTATATCGTGATTGTTGTAGATGAGTTTGCAGATCTTGTTCTATCTAAAGCTGGAAAGAGTATTGAAAACTCAATTAGCCGACTAGCGGCCAAGGCACGAGCCTCAGGTATCCATATCGTTCTGGCCACTCAACGTCCTTCGACAGATGTGATCACTGGTGTGATTAAGGCCAACTTTCCCACTCGAGCTGCTTTCCGTGTAACAACAAATATGGACTCTAGGGTTATCCTAGACACACCAGGGGCCGAAAAACTTCTTGGTAAGGGTGATATGCTCTTTAAAAAGGGTATCGATACACTTCGCATGCACTCGGCTTATGTTGATGAAGAAGAAATCGAAGCTCTAGTTGAAAAGCTCTCTGGGATTCCAGCCGTCTATTCTCAGAAGGCCATGGACTTTATTACAGGGGCCAATGAACCTGAGGCCGATATGATGGCCGGTGAAGAAGGTGAGCCAAGTTTAAAAGATGATAAATACGAAGAAGCAGTCAAAATAGTGGCCACTTACCGTCAAGCAAGTGCTTCATTTTTGCAGCGCAGACTAGGTGTTGGATATAATCGCGCCGCCAATCTTATTGAAGAAATGGAGCGTCAAGGTATCGTAGGTCCCGCCCAAGGTTCTAAACCTCGCAAAGTTCTCGTTTCTCCTCCGGCAGATAGCTAAAAGCTCCTTGCCGGAGATTCAGGCTTGTGTTATTTACTTCAGACAATTTGTAACTAAATTCCCCACTTATGGGGAAAATCTAATCATCCAATTGGTTGGTCCGTGTAAAAGCGGCATGGATGATCTGATCTAATAACCACCCAAGGAGACATTATGGCCAAGCTTTCTATCAAGCAACTTCTCGAAGCAGGTGCTCACTTCGGACACCAGACTCACAAGTGGAATCCAAAGATGAAGAAATACGTTTACGGTGAACGTAACGGTATCTACATCATTGATCTACAACAAACTCTTCCTATGGCAGAAAAAGCGTATGAATTTCTTAAGAAGACAACAGCTTCTGGAAAATCAGTTCTTTTCGTAGGAACAAAAAGACAAGCAGCTGACGTTGTTAAAAAAGCAGCAGAAGACTGTGGTGCTTACCATGTAACTTCACGTTGGTTAGGTGGAATGCTTACTAACTACAAAACTATCGCTCTTTCAGTTGATAAACTTCGTAAAGTTGAAAAGATGAAAGAAAATGGTGACTTCAAACTTCTTACAAAAAAAGAGCAATCTGGACTTGAAAAAGAAGTAGAGAAACTTGAGAAAAACCTTGGTGGTATCAAGAATATGAGAAAGATCCCAGGCGCGATCTTTATCGTAGATCCATCTATGGAAGATATTGCTGTTAAAGAAGCTAACCTTCTAGGAATTCCAGTAGTAGCAATCACAGATACAAACTGTGACCCTACAGGAATCGACTATGTTGTTCCAGGAAATGATGATGCACTTAAATCAATCAACCTATTCGTTGATTATTTCTCAAATGCAGTTATCGAAGGTGGAGCGAAAAACAGAAAAGATAATCCTGAAAATACAGATCGCGATGTTGATCTTGAGCAAGAAATTCTTGCGAAGTACGAAAAAGACATCGATCTTCAAGGTGAAGACGAAGTTTAATTTTTATCTTTTTAAAAAGGAAGTATCCACATGGCATATACAGCTGCTGACGTAAAAAACTTAAGAGAAACAACTGGTGCAGGAATGATGGACTGTAAGAAAGCTCTAGATGAAGCTGGAGATTTTCAAAAAGCAGTAGATTACCTTCGCGCTAAAGGTCTTGCAGCCGCAGCTAAAAAAGCTTCGCGTGTTGCTGCTGAAGGTGTTGTTGGTGCAGTGGTTTCTGGTAAAAAAGCTTCTCTTGTAGAAGTAAATATTGAAACTGACTTTGCTGCTAAAAATACAGACTTCCTTGCTTTCACAAATACAGTAACTGAGAAAGCTGTTGAGCACTCAATTGCTACAGTAGATGCTCTTCTTACTGTTCCTGTTAAGTCTGGAACAACAGTAAAAGATCTCATCTCTGAGCTTACAATTAAGATTGGCGAGAAAATCGATATCCGTCGTGTAGAAACTCTAACTCTTGAAGGAAACGGAGTTATTGGTTCATATGTACACTCTGGAAAAATTGGTGTTCTTGCAAAGATCGAAGCTGATAAAGATGTAACGAATAACGAAGCAGTAACTGAACTTGCTAAAGACATCTGTATGCAAATTGCAGCTGCTAACCCAATGTTCCTTAATGCTTCTGAAATCGATGAATCATACAAAGCAAAAGAAGCAGAAATTTATGCTGCTCAATTAAAAGAGCAAGGTAAGCCAGAAGCGATGATTCCAAATATCGTTAAAGGTAAGCTAGCAAAACTTGCTTCTGAAGTTTGTCTTTATGAGCAATCTTTTGTTAAAGATCCTGATACTACAATTGGTAAACTTGTTGAGAACGTTTCAAAAACAACTGGAACAACTCTTAAAGTAACTAAGTTCATTAAGTTTAATCTTGGTGAAGGTATTGAGAAGAAAGCTGACAACTTCGCAGAAGAAGTTGCAAAAATGACAAGCGGACAAGCTTAGTTAGAAAAAATTGTTTTATAAGTGAAGGGGACTTTTTAGTCCCCTTTTACTTTATAAAGGTGTCATATGAAATACTCACGTGTTCTTTTAAAACTCTCAGGTGAGGCTCTCGCAGGTGAGCAGGGCCATGGAATTCAAGGCGATATCCTTGAGCGAATTAGCTCTGAAATTGCAGAACTTCAAAAAACGGGTGTTGAAATCGGTATTGTTGTCGGTGGTGGAAATATTCATCGTGGTGTTGCCGGTGCAACAACAGGAATGGATCGCGCCACTTCAGATTATATGGGAATGATGGCCACAGTGATTAACTCACTTGCTCTTCAAGACGCTTTAGAAAGAAAAGGTGTTTATACACGTGTTCTTTCTGCGATTGCGATGCAAGAGGTTGCTGAGCCATACATCCGTCGTCGTGCTGTTCGCCATCTCGAGAAAAAGCGTGTGGTGATCTTTGCAGCCGGTACAGGAAATCCTTATTTTACAACTGATACAACGGCAGCACTTCGTGCGAACGAAATTCATGCTCAATTAATTATGAAGGCCACTAAAGTAGATGGAATTTATAACAAAGATCCTATGAAGCACAAAGATGCTGTGAAGTTTGATACACTCTCATACATCGATGTTTTAAATAAAGAAATTAAAGTAATGGACTCAACGGCCATTACTCTATGTATGGATAATGATATGGATATCATCGTGTTCAATATGTTTGAGCAAGGTAATATTCAAAAAGTTGTTAATGGTGAGAAAAACGTAGGAACTCTCGTTACAAAAAAGATCTAAGGAGTTAAACCATGATGAAAGAACTTAAACCAGTAATTGATGATCAAATGAACAAAGCGATTAAATCGCTTCAAAATAATCTTTCGAAAGTGAGAACTGGCCGTGCTTCTGCTAATGTCCTTGATGGCATTATGGTAGATTACTACGGAACAGCCACTCCTCTAAAGCAAACAGGACAGATTTCTACTCCGGAAGCTCGTCTTCTTCAAATTCAGCCATTTGATAAGACTCTTATCCCGGCCATTGAGAAAGCGATCCTTGCAGCTAATATCGGTGTGACTCCAGGTAACGACGGAAACTTTATCCGCATTATGTTTCCCGCTCTTACAGAAGATAAGCGTAAAGCTCTTGTAAAAGATGTGAAGAAGCTTGGTGAGGATTCTAAAGTTGTTGTGAGAAACGTTCGTCGTGATCAAAATGATAAAGTGAAAGCTGCCGAGAAAGCTAAAACTGTTTCTGAAGATGAGTCTAAAAAAATTCAAGAAGAGATTCAAAAATTGACTGATAATTTTATCAAGGAAATTGATAAATTGATTGAGGCCAAAGAGAAAGAACTTCTCACAGTTTAATATGTCATCAATTAAACACGTAGCGATCATTATGGATGGTAATGGGCGATGGGCGCAAAAGCGCCTGCGCCCTCGAGTATGGGGACATATTCGAGGCTCGTCTATTATCTCTAATATTGTTGAGGCTGCAGATGGGAAAGGGTTAAACGCTCTTACTCTCTATGCGTTTTCAACGGAAAATTGGAGCCGTCCAATTGCTGAAGTGTCGACATTATTTAACCTTTTGAAAAAATTTCTCATCAAAGAACGTACTCGTCTTTTAAAAAATAATATTTGTTTCAAAGTAATCGGAGATATTACAAATCTTCCTGTTGAAACTCAGAAACTTATTTCTGAGACGGAAGAAATGACAAAAGCAGCTAAAGGTTTAAAGCTTACTTTTGCTTTTAGCTATGGTGGTCGCTCTGAAATTTTAAACTCAGTAAATCAATTCATTAAAAATAATCCTAATAAAGAAATGAGTGAGAAGGACTTGGCTTCTTCTTTGTATAATCCTGAATCTGGAGATGTTGACCTTCTTATTCGCACAGGTGGCGATCAAAGAATTTCAAATTTCCTTTTGTGGCAGATGGCCTATGCAGAACTTTATTTCACACCAACTAAATGGCCTGATTTTTCAACTTCAGAATTTAAGAAAATTTTGGACAATGTCACTCAAAGAGAGCGCAGATTTGGCAGTGTATGTGCTGAATCAGATCTTACTTCGAGTATTGAGAAAGCAGAGGTGAATAAAAGCACTTTTGTTCAGGGACTTAAGGGTCAAAATGTCTAATACTAAAATTAGAATACTCTCAGGAGTCGTTCTTGTTGTTCTCGTTTCGGCTTGTCTTTATATTGGAAGAACGGCCAGTCTTATTACTATTGGCCTCTTAGGTCTTCTTGTTGTTGATGAAATCATTACAAATTTCTACGATCAAAACAGGACATCACTGAAATATATTGTCGCTCAATCGATCTATGCTGTTAATTATGCCTTTTTTAATTTTTATCAGATCAGTAAAGCTTCGTTTAGCTTTTGGATTTCGGTAGGGATTTTTCTTAATATCCTTCTTCTGCTTTATCTTTTTCTCATCTTTAAAAAATCGGAATTACTTTTAAAATTATTCAAGATCACCTCATGGGGAGTGGGAGCGTTTGTTCTTATCCCACTTATGTCGGTAAGTTATGTTATTCATCAAGGAAAGCCTGGATGGAGAGAATTACTTATTGGCCTTCTTTTCATGAATTTTCTCGTGGATACTTTTGCTTTTTTCTCTGGGAAATACTTTGGGAAGCATAAACTATGGGAAGCTGTGAGCCCTAAAAAAACGATCGAAGGTGCTATTGGTGGAGTCCTTGCCTCGGTTATTATTACCTCTCTTTATTGGCATTATGTAATTAAGGGATTTAACCCTTATTTTATTCCGTTTTTCTTATTAGTCGCCTGTAGTTCTCAACTAGGTGATCTTGTTCAGTCTAAATTTAAACGTCAATTTGAAATAAAAGACAGTTCTTCCCTTATTCCCGGCCACGGTGGGGTGTATGATAGAATAGACAGTCTAATGTTCGTGGCCCCACTCTTTGCTTTTTTTGTGATGGCCATCTACGCGTAAGAAAGGAATCTTATGTTCGAAAAAGTTTTGATATTTCTTGTTTTTCTTGGCCCTCTTATTTTTTTCCATGAATTAGGACACTTCTTTTTTGCTCGCTTCTTTGGTGTGAGAGTAGAAGTTTTCTCGATTGGATTCGGACCAAAAATCTTTAAATATGTTAAAGGTGGAACCGAGTACGCCATTTCTATTATTCCTCTTGGAGGATATGTGAAAATGTTCGGGGATGACCCATTCTCAGAAACTCCGCTTACTGATGAGGAAAAGAAAGTTGCTTTTAATCATAAAAGTAAATGGGCCCGTTTCTGGATCATTTTTGGTGGACCGCTGGCCAATCTTATTCTTGCTTATTTTCTTTATGTTGGATTGCTAGTTGGAGGAGAAAAAGTTCCGCAAACAAAATTTGGTCTTATTCCAGAAAATTCAGCTTTTCATACACGCGGTCTTCGCTCGGGTGACACTATCAAGATGATTAATGATGAAAAGATCATGAGCTTTGATGATCTCAATATTAAAGCTTCAAAAGTGGGAAGTGTTACTGTTGAGCGCTCAGGAGAGACGAAAATTGTTGATGTGAATCTTTCACTTCAAGAGTTTATCGATGAGTTTTCAAAACTTCTTCCCGTGGTGAGAAGACCGATTGTGATCAATGCCCAAGGGGAGCAGTATTACCTAAGTCTTAATCCAAAAACGACGGAGGAGACACTTTCTCTTGAAGAGATGGATCAAGGATTTAAAGGTGAAGTTTACCTTTATAAATTTAAGACAGAAGAAAATAAAATCATTTTTGATGCAAGTTCAGAAACGTTGTTAAAAGTCGACGCTTCTAAAAAAATGCTCGCAGGCCTCACTGAAGCTGGCTTTTATCCTGTTGATCTGATGGTTCAAAGTATCGTCATGTCTTCTCCTGCAGATAAAATAGGGATGAAGAAAGGGGATATCCTTGTCTCGATTAACAAAGTTCCCGTCAAAGCTTTTGATGAACTTCGTGCCGAAGTTCAAAAGACTGATGGTAAAACAAGTGTTGAGATTTCTTATCTTCGTGAAGGGAAAATTATTTCAAATACTTTAACTCCTGAAGTTAAAGAAGTGAAAGGCCAGGGAGAAGTTAAAACTATTGGTGTTTATAGTGCTGTAGAATACATCCCACCTAAATTGATTGAGACAAAAGCTGATTCTATAGGAGAAGCGCTGATTGTTGGTCTTGAGAGAACTTGGGATGGCATTGAAAAAACGGTGGGCGGTTATAAAAAACTTATCACAAGAGAAGTGGCGCTCAGTAATGTCGGCGGACCTTTTGCTATTGGGAAAGTCGCTTCTGATTCATTCAATATCTCGCTTTCAATGTTCTTCAGACTGATGGCCTTTATCTCCATCAACCTTGGAGTTATTAATTTGTTCCCTATTCCAGTTTTGGATGGTGGGCATATTATGTTTCTTGGATTTGAGTTGGTGAATCGTGGACCACTTTCTCGCCGCAAGCTTGAGTTCGCTCAAAGAATTGGTCTCTCACTTTTATTCTTTTTAATATTTATCGCTCTATTTAATGATATTACTAAACTAGTGTTGTGATTAAGCTTTTTATTGATACCAGTTATGATGTTTTTATAGGTCTTCTCAATTCTCAAGGGAAATGGGAAGGCCATACCATCCTCAAAGGCTTTAAGGCCTCACAGATTCTTCAAAAAGAAATTTATCAATTACTTCAAGAGAAAAATCTCACAGTCTCTGCAATCGATTCAGTCGTTACTTCGTCGGGGCCTGGTTTTTATACAGGGATGAGACTGTCTGAAGGTGTAGCCGATGTTTTTAAGCTCAAAGGTTTGCCTCATTTTTCGTATTATAATTTTATGATTCCCAAATGGTATGGGCATAAGTCTGGCCTTTGGATGACCAAGGCCTATCGTGGTGAGTATTTCTTTTATTTATGGTCAGAAACAAAAGAAGAAAAGTTTTTGCTCCAAAGTAAAGAGCTTGAGAGCTACTTTAGTCAGTGGAGAAAATTGAATATTCCGTTCTTTATTCATCAAGAGTCGGCCATTGATGAAAAGCTTAAAGTATTTGTTCCTCATTATACTGAGACTGTTCATCTTGTAGAATCAACCCCTGAGATTCTGTATCAGGCAGTTGTTAATAGTAATATTCAAGAGCCAAGTTATTATTTTAGAGCTCCTGAAGATGAGTTTAGGCCTAGTTTATGAAAAGATTTTTTTTCGTTTCTAAAGAGCTTTTCATTATCCTTTTGATCGTTGTTTTTGTGGCCTATTTTTTTCTATCAGGTTTTTTGAAAGGTCTTTTGATTATTTCAGCTCTTTTGGTTCTTCTTTATCTTCGCCGTTATTATATTCCTTATCGTGACACTCTTAAAAATGAGGGAGAGATCTTTCTTTCACCTGTATATGGAAGAGTGGAGACAATTAGACGAGTGGAGAATTCTTTTGAGTTTTTGCCTGAGGCCTTTGAGATTCGTATAACCTCAAACTATCTTGATGAGCATGGCCTTTATCTTCCCACTGTGGCCGAAATGAGCTTTCTTCGTGCTTACAAAGGCAAAGGTCTTTATCGTTATGAAAAGCCTGAAGCTTTCTTAGGAGAGTTCACGGAGCTGGCCCATACTGATGTTATGCTTAAGAGTAAGAATGAAGTTCAAAGTGTTTTAAGGTTTATTGACTGTAAGTATGGCTCTAGACCGCATATTTGGATGAAATCTGGCGACCGTGGGCGCGGGGCAGCGTGTTTTGGGTATTATCCTTTTGGTGGAACTCTGATAATTTATCTACCATTGAATACAGATATTTTAGTTTATCCTGGAGAAAAAATTGTTCCAGGGCAAACAGTAATTGCAGCACTTCGAAATCAATAAAAGGTTTAAATATGCTTACTCAGAACAGACGTAAATTAGCTTTCTTCCTTCCAAATACTTTCACAGCACTTAATATGGCCTGTGGATTTGTAGGGATTATGCAGGCCCTTAATGGTGACTTCTATAAGGCCAGTATGTTTATCGTTCTGGCAGCTATTTTTGATAGTATGGATGGGCGAGTGGCGCGCATGACAAATACTCAATCAAGTTTCGGCGAGCAGTTTGATTCTCTCAGTGATTTAGTTTCGTTTGGTGTGGCCCCGGCTTTCATTTTTTATTTTAGGTTTCTTCAAGATACAGGACGTATTGGAATGGTGACAGCTTTCGTCTTCATGCTTTGTGGTGCTCTTCGATTGGCCCGTTTTAATGCTAATATTGGCCATGTGAAATCTGATTATTTTCAAGGTCTCCCTATTCCAGGTGGAGCAACAGCGGTGATTGGATTTATTCTTATGTCACTTCAGTTTCCGGAACTTAAAAACATCACTCCTGTGGCGATTGCTTACCTGATTTTTTATGCTCTTTTAATGATCTCAAATATTCCTTTTTCGAGTTTCAAAAACTCTGAATGGGTACGCAAACATAAAAAACAAACTCTCATGATTATTTTTGCAATCATTGCTTCTCTTTTTATTTATGAAGAAGTGATGATTCCGATTATTATCACGTCTTATGTTGTGATTTCTCTTCTCTATTTTCTTACTCACCGCCAGAAGTTTGCAGGGATTTTTGAGTGGAAAAATGATCCAGAAGAAGACGAAGAAAAATAATGCCTTATTATCGCCTTGTTCTTGAATACAAAGGAACCCATTACCTTGGCTGGCAAGTTCAGGCCGAGGGAGCTGGTGCTACAGTTCAAGGAGAACTCAATAAGGCCCTTGCGATACTTTCAAAATCATCTGAGGTAAGATCTCTTGGATCGGGACGCACTGATGCTGGCGTTCATGCCTTAGGGCAGGTCGTAAAAATTGAAATGCCTTTAGTGATTCCTTGTTCGAATTTAGTGAAGGCCCTTAACGCCAATTTACCTTTAGATATTAGAGTACTTACGGCAGAAGAATCGAATCATGATTTTCTTCCGACCAATCATGCCGTCTCAAAAGAGTACCATTATCGTTTTACTTTAAATGATTCCTCTCGAGCTTTTCAGAATGATTTTATTCAGAATAATTCTTTTGATTGTGATTTAGAACTTATGCAAATGGCCTGTAAAATTCTTATCGGTAAGCATGATTTCTGTAATTTTTTCTGCGAAGGAACTGAAGTTAATTCCACTGTGAGAGAGATCTTTGAATGCGAAATTCTTAAGGTCTCGGGACAAGGGGATTGGGGTTTTATGCCAGATCATTATGTTTTTCGGATTGTTGGGAATGGTTTTCTTAAACAAATGGTAAGGCTTCTGATGGGGACTTTTTGGAATATTGGCAGAGGAAAAGTCAGTCTTCATGACTTTGAAGCGGCGCTAGGTAGCACTCCCGTGAAACGTCTGGGCCCTGTTGCTCCGCCGCATGGCCTTTACCTCGTGAAAGTCACTTACGTCGATCGAAATCACTTGAATTTACCCTAGGGTATGTTAAATATCTTCAACTCAATTATTTAACTCGATAGAAAGGATGGGACCATGGCCTATACCATTGAAAATGTTAACGGATGTACGAAAAAATTTATCTTCAACTTTGATAAAGTAGATCTTACAAAAGAGATCAAAGAAGCTCTTGTTGAAAAGCAAAAAACATCAAACCTTAAAGGGTTCCGTGCTGGTAAAGCACCTCTAGATATGGTTCAGAAAATGTATGGCCCACAAATCGAGAACGATGCTCTTTACCGTTTTGTTTCAAAAGAATATTTTGAAGCAGTTAAAAAAGAAAACGTACGTGCTGTTGGTTATCCACAGTTTGATAAAACAGATTATGAACCAGGAAAGAAAGTTTCTTTCGAAGCTACTGTTGAAGTGATTCCTGATTTCGAACTTAAAGACTATAGCAAATATACATTCAAAAAAGAGACAGCTTCAGTAACAAAAGAAGATGTTGATAATCTTAAGAAAAACTATCTTAATTCAAAAGCTCAAATCGTTGAACTGACTGATGCTGCTGCAAAAATTGAAAAAGGACATCACGTTGTTTTCAATTTCGAAGGAACAAGAAAAGATGGTTCTAAGCCAGATAATATGAAAGCAGAAGAATATATGCTTGAGATTGGTTCAGGTCAGTTTATTGCTGGATTTGAAGAAGGGATGATCGGACTTAAAAAATCAGATAAGAAAGATATTAAAGTAACTTTCCCAGCTGATTACCACGATGAAGGTCTTCGTGATGAGCCAGTAACTTTCTCTGTAGAAATTCTTGAAATCAAAGAAAAGAAATACCCTGAGTTCAACGATGAAATCGCTAAAGAATTTGGTTTTGAGTCAGCTGCTGACTTCGAAGCAAAAAATAAAGCGAGACTTGAAGAGCAAAAGAAGCGTGAAGTAACAGCTAAGCTCCACCAAGAAATTCTTGAGAAACTTATCGCTGATAACAAGTTTGATGTTCCAGCGGCTCTTGTTGCTGATCAAAAAAACTCAGTGAAAGAAGATCTTTCTCGCAATCTAAAATCTCAAGGGTTCAATGAGCAGATGATGACGCTTTATTTTGAGCGTTGGGATGCTGATGTGACTCAAAAAGCTGAATTTCAAGTTCGCTCAGGACTTATTCTTGATAAGCTAGCTCGCAAATTTAATGTTGAAGCTTCTGAGTCAGATCTTGATGCAAAAATCGAAGAAATGGCCACTCAGTCGGGAATGAAAGTTGAAGAAATTAAAAAATTCTACAAGGGTAACGAGAACGTTAAACGTAATATGATGTACGCTATCCGCGAAGAGAAAACTTTTGATCATCTTGCAAAAGAAATGAAAATTTCATAATTGGTTCTTTGTGCTCCTACTTCGGTAGGAGCACTTTTCAAATCCTCCCTCCATTCGACATCCTTTCCCTGTTTCACTTACATAATAATACTTACGTGCCAGATACTGAGTTTGATAGCGATTTTGATCGAAGTTAAGCTCTGAACTGAAAAGAATAATTCCTAGGACAAAACATTTATATCTTTGAAATAGCAGTAATCCCAAAATAACGAAAAGAAAGGGATTGGCCTCTAGTCTAGGAATAAATGAAGAGAGCACAAAGACAAAATCAACAATCGAAAGATAGAGGCTTGATAACATTTCTCCCAGAAAAGAAAGATTTGGAATGAGCCTGAAAAAAATAAGAGCTGGAAATAGACCTGAAAAAAGAATTGTGAGTAGAGGAGTCCACAGTATATTTGTGATAAAAAAGGACTGCTCTAAAAAGATAGCAATAATCACTTGAGCGATAAAATACCACCATGCCGCCACTAAGAAATTCAGGCGAGCATAGATGAGTGAGAGAAAAAGAAAACTAAAACAAAAACTAAGGGGAGAGTGTAGATAAGTGCCAAAAATCAAATCAAAAAACATGACTACCAAGAAAGTATAACGATTCTCAATCCCTACTGATTTACCAACAGTTTGAAACAACTTTAGCTCAATCATCCGTTTAACCGCTAACATCCCTGGAAGAAATAATCCGGCGAGGGTAAAGAGCCCACCCAGTAAAATAAATCTTAGAAGATTAGATTTTAAAAAAAGGAAAATCGGATTCAGAACTAGGGAGAGATGAAGCCCGGAAGGCGTATAAATATGAGCGAGACCCAGGGCCTTTAGTTTTTCTTTACGCTCCTTGGATAAAGGCCTGGCATTTCCTGTGATGGTGGCTTCCCAGAAGGCGAGTGAGTCCTTTTTTAATTTGGGAGCATGAGGCAGTTTGAGATGAGGGGTATAGCGGTAGGGCCTATTGAGGAAAAGCTGCTCAGAGCTGATGCTGGCACCTAAAAGGATGATGGAAAGAATGAGGGAGAGTTTAAGCCATTGTTGTTGCTTCATTCTTTTGAGGCTGCATTCTTAAGGCCATCAAACAAAACGATAAATGTTTAAAATTATTAGTCTATGCTGAACCTTGTTAAACAAAATGTCCTTGCCTTGGGAAAGGATGCGCGATATTTCTCCTCCATGAAGCATTTAGAGCTGTTTACGACTCAAATTCAATCATGGCTGGAAGAAGATGATCTTCTTCGAAACCTCTATTATCAACAGAATCTTCCTCAGACTCCAGTTCAAGGGAAAATCAAATTGAAGTCCTCACTTGTACTCGCTGGACTTCCTTTTTTTGCCACGGTTTTTGAAACTCTTGGAGTGGAATCAAAACTTTTTGATTCGCTCATGAAACATGAAGGGAAGAAGTTTGAGGCCGGAGAAGTTTTAGAATTGAGTGGAGTGATGAGTTTTAAAAACGCTGTGAATGGTGAAAGACTTGCTTTAAATCTTCTGGCCCACGCTTCATCTATTGCCACATTCACTTCTCAGTTTGTGGATAAGGCCAAAAATTATAATATTAATATTTTAGATACCCGTAAAACCACACCAGGACTGCGCTCTCTTGAGAAGTATGCCGTTCGTGTTGGTGGTGGATTCAATCATCGCTTTGGTCAAACTGACTCTTGGATGATTAAAGATAATCACAAGACATCAATGGGTGGACTTAAAGGAGCTTGGGATTTCTTTCAAGCTCAAGGTGTTTTCTACAATAATATTATTGTTGAAATTCACTCTCTTGATGAACTTCAGGAGGCCAAGAATCTTGGTGTAAAAAACGTCATGTTGGATAATTTTTCTCCCGAAAATATAAAAAAAGCGATTGAGCTTAAAGAGACAGGAATGACTTACGAAGTTTCAGGTGGAGTTCGTCTTGAAACTCTTGATAAATATCTTATCAAGGGTGTCGATGCCATCAGTGTTGGTGCTCTCACTAATGCTGCTCCACGAGTGGATATCTCGTTTAAGTTTCATCAATTATGAAAGATTTTAATACCGAAGTTTTAATTATTGGAACTGGTGTGGCAGGCCTTTCATCTGCCATTAAACTGGCCGAGCAAAAAGTGAAAGTCACTATTGTCACCAGAGCAGAAAAACCTGAGGTGACTAATACTTTTTGGGCCCAAGGTGGGATCATCTATAGCCCCCAGAACCTTAATGATAGAGAAGATCTTATTACTGATATTATTAAGGCCAGTGCTCATACTTCAAATGAGCAAGCAGCAAGAATTCTGGCCACTCGTTCTGCTGAAATTATTGATGAGATGCTCATTCATAAATCAAACACAGATTTTGCCAAAGATGCTGAGGGTGAATTGCTTTTTACTCGAGAAGCAGCTCATTCGAGAGAGAGAATTATTTATAAAGGTGATATGACTGGGAAATCCATTGAGATTTCTCTTCTTAATTACCTCAATGACTCAGAAAAGTTTCCGAATGTGACTTTCCTGACCTCGCATACGGCGATTGATTTAATTACTCCTAATCATCATGGGGTAGATATCACTCAGCGCTATGAAGAGAATCAAGTTCTTGGGGCCTATATCCTGGATCAGAAAAAAGGAGAGGTCAGAAAGATTCTTTCTAAATCAACGATTTTAGCAACAGGTGGAATCGGCGCGCTCTATCTGCATAATACCAATGCGGAAGGGGCCCGAGGTGATGGCCATGCGATGGCCTACCGTGCAGGAGCTTTTGTCTCGAATATGGAGTTTATTCAGTTTCATCCGACATCTTTTTTCAATGGAGCTTCTCACCGTCGTTTTTTAATTTCTGAAGCTCTTCGTGGAGAAGGTGGCCGTCTCATTAATTCCCAGGGTGAAGCTTTCATGAAGAAGTACCATCCTCAGGGGGAGCTTGCTCCTCGCGATGTTGTCTCTCGTGCGATTTCAGAGGAAATGATTGCGAGTAAAGAAGACTGTGTTTATTTAGATATCACTCATCGTCCAGCTGAATGGCTGCGTGAGCGATTTCCAACGATCTATGCTTATTGTCTTGAGAACAAAATAGATATGACAAAAGAACCAATCCCTGTGGTTCCTGCGGCTCACTACACTTGTGGTGGTGTGAAGACAGATCTCAAAGGTAGAACAAGCTTGAAGAATCTTTATGCTGTTGGTGAAGTCGCTTCAACGGGGCTACATGGGGCAAACCGCTTGGCGTCTACCTCTCTTCTTGAGGGACTCACTTGGGGTTATATCGCTGCGGAAGATATTCTCCCTCAATTAGCGGAGACAGCTGATTATAGCCTGGCCCGTGTGAAAGATTGGATTGAAGGAGGAGAGGCTGTAGATCTTGCTCTCGTGAACCAAGACCAAATGACTCTCAAGCAAACGATGTGGAATTATGTAGGACTTTCTCGCTCAAAAAATCGACTGGCCCGTGCTCGTGCGATGTTTATGGAGCTTCAAGATGAGATTTCAAAATTTTATAAAAATGCCAGACTTCACGATGAGCTTATCGGCCTTCGTAATGGGGTCGAGGTTGGTTTTATGGTCTTAAATGCATCGATGAGAAATAAGGAATCAGTAGGTTGTTTTTATCTCAAAGATTAGAAGCGACAACTGAAGTTAAAAGTCTTTCCAGATCTTTTTTGTAATAAATCACTCAATGCAATCTTTGATGATTCCATTTCAGGAGAAAGAATAAAATTTCCCTGAAACATTTTTGTTTTCACAATATTCTTAGGTGAGCGATCGAGCATCACAAAAATCTTTCTATAACCGTGGGCCGTCTTTACTAAATAAGTGAGCTGAGTCCCTCGGCTATGATCATCCATAAAATCACGTTGCAGATGTAGTTCCTGACCGTCTATTTGCATGATAAAGGACTTGGCATTATTAATGGTGAAAATATCGGCGTAAGAGAAAAAATAGAAGTCTCCCAGATTGGCCTGGCTGTTTTGGTAGATTCCCTCTGTCAGCTGGCACTCAGTACGAGAAGAGGCCCAGACCTTAGAAGTCATCAAACCGAATAGAATAATAAGACTAAAAAACCATAATTTCATACCCCTATTATAGGGAGAACTCCAAAGGGAGTGGGAGTTTTATGGCCCAAACAGGTAATCTTTACAGTCGTGCCTAATAACTAGACAAGCTTTCTGGACTTATTAGCGACAATGCTCTAAAAATTCGAGCATTTAGACTTTTACTATTGGATCACATTTTATGACGACGACTCAGAAAACGCCGAAGTTCACTGAAAAATCTCTTTATTTTACATCTCTAGGATGTTCAAAAAATCTTGTGGACTCACAAGTGATGCTTGGGCATTTAAAGTTAGATGGATTCACCATCGCCGATGCTCCAGAGAATGCAGAAGTGATTATTGTAAATACATGTTCATTTGTAGAGGCTGCCAAAGTTGAGTCAATTGAAACTGTTCTTGATCTCGCTACTTATAAGGAAGATGGGAACTGTAAAGCTTTAGTGATGTCTGGTTGTATGGCCCAAAGATATGCTAACGAACTTGAAGGTGAGATGCCAGAAATTGATATGTTCATCGGAACGGGTGAGTATCATAAAATCGTTCCTCTTCTCAAGGCCATGGAAGATGGAAAACTTGAGAAAAAATCTTTTGTAGAGATTCCTAAATTTATTCATACAGAATTCGATCCTCGCCTTAATACTTCGCCTTTTTATATGGCGTGGTTAAAAATCTCTGAAGGCTGTAATCGTAATTGTACATTCTGTATTATTCCTACTCTTCGCGGAAAACTTCGCTCACGCTCTGTTGATTCTCTCGTTAAAGAAGCTGAACAATTAGCAGCGACAGGAGTAAGAGAGCTCAATCTTATTTCACAAGACTTCTCTGATTATGGAGTTGATCTTGAAGGTGGCGGAAAGAAAGATGGAAAAAATCCCATGATCTACGAGCTTCTTTCTCGTTTAGAGAAAGTTGAAGGGATTGATTGGGTTCGTGTATTTTATTTCTATCCAGATGATCTTACTGAAGATGTGATGGACCTTATGGCCTCATCAACAAAAATCACGAAATACCTCGATATGCCAGTTCAGCATTTTGCTGATGGAGTTTTAAAACGTATGAATCGTCGTGCGACAGAAGAGTTGATTCATCAAAAAATTGCTACTCTTCGTTCCAAAATTCCTGGAATTGTTCTTCGTACGTCTATTATCGTTGGTTTCCCTGGAGAGACTGAAGAGGACTTCCAAGCTCTTCTCACAGGAATTAAAAAAGCTCGCTTCAATCACCTTGGTGTTTTTAAATACTCTGATGAAGAGGGAACTCCGGCAGTAAGACTTAAAAATAAAGTTCCTCAAGAAGTCATTGATGAAAGATTTGAGCAACTTTATGAAGCTCAGAAAGAGATTGCTCGTGAACTAAATCAAGAATATCTTGGTAAAGTGATTGAAGTGCTAGTTGAAGGAGCTCATGAGGAAACAGATCTTCTTCTTCAAGGTCGTCATGCTGGGCAAGCTCCAGATATAGATGGCAAAGTGATCATTAATGATGGAATGGCCAAGGCCGGTGATATTGTAAAAGTAGAAATCACTGATGTTCTAGATTATGACCTTGTTGGCCGAATCATTACAGAAAATTAATTAGTGATCTGTTTCTTTGAGTTTCTTTTTAAGCTCAGACTGAAGAGTCTTGGCCTCATCTTCTAGTTTTTTATTTTTCACTTCATGAAGTTTGTAGTGGAGCTGGCCGTAGTTCTGCTTGTCATTGATGTCTTTAACAAGAAGTTTTGTCTCTAGCTGTTGAAGGCCTAATTCAATTTCTTTAATCTGCGATTCCACTTCACGAAATCTCATATCAAGTCTGTTATAGAGATGATCAACTACATCAGAAGTGTGTTTATTGATTTTGTCGGTTTTTTTAGATTTTCGAAAGAAGTTAAGCATAAATACCTCACTCATATTTTAGCTTATTTGCCCCCTCTTCTCGATTGAGGGAAAGATTGCCTACTATGTTCAGCAGAGTTTGAGGCTAGAATCAGATTATTAAGGAGTTAACTTGTGAATAAACTGATTTTGATCTTTTTAGTCTGCTTTTCTGCCATGGCCATTGCTCAAACTGATGCTCCTGAAGAGGCTGGCTGGAAGGGAATAATTCGTCCTTATATCGTGAAGTATATTAGCGAAGATCTCGCGATAAAACTATTAGGAGAAGCACCTAAGGCCGTTGAAAGTGTAACACTACCAGAGATTCCGAAAGTCGTTCAGAATAATACTGATTTAAAATCATTTGATCGTATTCAAAAAGATCCCACAGAATACGATCGACTCCCAGCTGATAAAAAAAGACAGTACGATTATAATTTCATTCAAGAAATTTATGTTGTGACGAGAAAAACACCGCCACGTGATGAGGATTTTGCAAAATGGCTCAATTCTCTTGAACAAGGAGGATCTCGAGAGGGTCTTTATCAAGCACTGGTGTTAGATGAGGTCTATACAAGTTTGGAAGGAATTGAAGAAAAATCTAATGATGCTTTAATTGATTTTTCTATCTCTTTCTCCCAAAAATTCCTGAATCAAACATTTACGAAGGAAGCGGTTCAAGATTTAAATGTTTATTCGTTAAAAAGAATTTTATCTGAGAAGGCCCTTGATATTCTAGGCGCCTATGAAACAAGCAGTCTTGATGATATCTATCGCTGGTATGCTGTTTTCTCTGTGGAGCTTGCGGTAAATCAACCCAATGCCTTTACTAATCCGTTGCGATCAAATCAGAATCTTGATTTTCATTATAAGTGGGCCCAGGAAATGCCTATTCAGCATATAAAATCAGAAGTCCTTATCAAGCTTCATACCGTGATGAATAGATTACAAACTCTTAAGTAAGAGAGAGTATTATGCGTTTAATAACTCTTTTTCTTTTTTGCCTAAGTTTGTCGATGACTGCTTTTTCTCATGAATGGGGAACAATAGATTGGTTTGATGAAAAAATGGAGCAACTCTTAAAATTGGATGGAAATGAGGCAGAAGAATTAGATGTGATTCTAGGAAATACGATTAAGAGTCATCCTACAAATTTTCTTAAAACCGTAGTTAAGTATGAAGGCAAAATTAAGCGACTGGATTCTCTTCTTGCGAACTTGGGTGAAGAGTTTGTAGATCAAGAAAAAAAGAGTTTGGAAGAAATAGAGAAACGATCAACGGCACTTAAAAAAGCGATCTCTAGATCACGTGACCTCGAACTTAAAAGAGTGGGAGTGCGCTGTGTGAGTGAGCTTAATAAGTTTCTAAAACATTAATAAAAGAACGGATTCTCAATTTCTAAGATGCTATACAAAAGTCTCTCTACTCCTAAAGCAATTCCTGCTGAAGGAGGAAGTCCTCTCTCCATGGCTTCATAAAATTTTTTTGGATGAGGAAGTTCATAGCCATACTGATCCTTTTTTGCCTTTGCTTGCTCTGTAAATCTTTTCTTTTGTTCTTTCACATCAGTCAGTTCATTAAAACAATTACAAAGCTCAACTCCGTTTAAATAAATTTCAAATCTCTCGCAAACTCTTTGATCTGATTCTTTTAATGTTGAAAGAGCTGCTAAAGGGGCGGGAAACTCATAGATCAGGATGGCAGGATATTTATTAATTTCTGTCTCAACTTTATTCAAATAAAGGAGAAAAAAGAGATCATCCCATTCAAGATTTAATTGCGGTAAAGGAACATCAGTAAACTTGGTTCTTATTAATTCTCTAAGGTCGTCTTTATTAAGATAATTTAAAATATCAATGCCAATCGTTTCGTTGAAAATCTCTTGCATGGTTTTTTTGACGACTTGAAGATTTTGCATATTTTGTCGAACGGGATAATTGTTTTTTGAAAAATCGCTCACAACTTTTTCAATCAACGAAATCGTATCAAGCATGATCTGTTCATAACGAGCACTCTTTCTATACCATTCCAACATCAGAAATTGATGACGATGAATGGGAGAATTGGGTTCATCACGAAAGCAGTAGCTAAGAGAAAAAGCTTTATCAATCTTTTCTTCTTCTCGAGAGAGAAGCTCTTTGAGACAAAATTCGGGAGAAGTGTGCAAGTAATATGGTATAGTTTTCTTTTGATGAACTGAGTAAAGCTGGAATGGATGAATATGGACCTCCATCCCAGGGTTTTCTACCGCAGGAGGAGTAAGAACATCTAAAAAACCTTGTTCGGTAAAATAGTTTCTAATAAGCTGAGTAAGTTCAAATTGATAACGAAGTCTCATAATGAATAATTTAATTTTTAAAAATATTAGTTTTCTCAGCAAAGATCCTACCTTCGATAAAATCGACTGGAAAGGTGCTGTGCTTTTTCTTGTCACCGATGAGTATGTTTTTTTAATTAAGCGCAGCGAGTTTATGCCATCTCACGCAGGTCAGCTGGCCTTCTTCGGTGGAAATAAAAGAGCAGACGAGACTTCTCCAGTTGCTGTGGCCTTAAGGGAATTTTCTGAGGAGAGCTCCCTTTCTCTTCACCACGTGGATGTTTTAGGAACTTTACCAGCTGTTTGGACGGCCAGAGGTCAAAGCGTGATTCCAGTTCTTGCTCATTGGAAAAGCAGTGTGGAAGATTTTTTTAAAGAGGTGAAGTCTAATGGTGAATGGGATCAGTGTTTTGCCATGCCTTGGTCAATTATTTCTAACGAGTCACGTTGGGACTATTCTCAAAGAATTGTCGATCAGGTTAACCCTGTACTCTTTTTCCCTTTTCAATCTTCAGAGTGTTACCGTCTTCATCCTAGGGAGGAGAGCCATCTTCTTTGGGGGGCCACGGGGAGAATGATTTGGGACTTCTTGCGACTTTACTTTAATACCAGGTCTTAGGTAAACTTCTCGCGTTTTCACAAAGAAGGATACAGCTATGATGGAACAAGCCATGCCATTTGAAATTATTTTACCCACAGTGGCCATTTTAGGAATTGCGATTTTCTTTTTCACTCGCAAAAAGACAAAACAAACTCCTCCACCGATTGAAGAGAAAAAACCTGAAGTTAAAATTCAGGCCAAAGTTGAAGTTCCAAAAATTTCTTTCACGTCACGACTTTTTAAGGGACTTGAAAAATCTCGCCATGATGTTTGGGGAAAAATTGGGCAGCTTTTTAACTCTGAAAATGCAGCTTTAGATGAGGTTGAAGAAATTCTTTATACAGCCGATATTCCTACTTCTTTAGTTCAACAATTAATTGAAAAATTTGAAAAAGAAGCTCGTGGAAAAAATCCTGCTGAAATTTCTCAACTTGTTTATGATTTTTTTAAGTCAAAAATGAGCGCAGTTCAGGCCGGGGCTGCAGATGAGATTTTTACATTTAAATCTGGAACTGGTCCCAAAGTTATTATGATTGTAGGTGTAAATGGTGCCGGTAAGACAACAACGATTGGAAAATTGGCCACAAAACTTCAGGCCCAAGGGGCGAGAGTTATTGTAGGGGCCTGTGATACATTTCGTGCGGCAGCTGTTGATCAATTACAGGTTTGGTGTGACCGCGCTGGTGTGGATATGGTTCGTGCTAAAGATGGCGCCGATCCGAGTGGGGTGGCCTACGATACTGTGGCCAAGGCCTATAGTGAAAAATATGATTATTGCTTAATTGATACGGCCGGACGACTTCATACAAATCAAAATCTCATGGAGGAACTTACTAAGACTAAGCGAGTCATGAGTAAGATTAATGAGTCAGCTCCCCATCAGGTTTTGCTTGTTCTGGATGCCATCACAGGCCAGAATGCAATGAAGCAGGCCCAGGAATTTCATAAGGCCCTAGGTTTAACTGGTCTTATTTTTACTAAGTGCGATGGATCGGCCAAGGCCGGAAGTGCAGTGGGAATTGTTGAGCAGCTCCAAGTCCCTATTACTTATATTGGAGTCGGTGAGTCAGTTGATGATTTAGACCGTTTTGATCTCGATCAATATTTACGTGCTCTTACAGGGCTAGAGGAGAAGGTTTAAGGGAGTTTCGTTGACTTTTATACGGGACTAACCTACCTTAATTATTATGACTGGTATTGGTCAGGAAAAAGAAATTTCGATTCTGGGCTGCAAGGTTCGTTACAACCCAGAACAAGATGATAGTCACATTGCAAAAGCGGTGGTGGATCTGGTTAATAAAGAAATTGTTTCTTTAAAAACTCAGAGACCACAGCTAAGAGATACTGACGTCGCCGTTCTTATTGCCTTAAAGGTGGCAAAAGATATGGTGTCGTTAGAGAACGAGTATAAAGGCAATATTGCTAAACTTGAAGAGTCGCTAACGCTAGCGATGAACGCCCTCGGCGAATAGTACGTGAATAAAGAAACGCTCAGGCTTCAGATCAAACTTAAGTTGAGTCATCTTTCTAAACTCGAATACTCTAGTCTCTGCAAAGAACTCACTCATCAAGTCTCAAGATTTCTTCAATCCCAAAAAAACCAGTCGCAGGTCGTGGCCAGCTTTCTTCCAATGAAAGGTGAAGTCGCTCCTGATCCGAATCAATTGAAAGCAGACTTTCCCCATTTCGTTTGGGTTTATCCGCTAGAGGTTGATGGCAAAATGAAGTTTGCGGAAGCTTCTGGAGAGTTGGGTTTAGGGCCATGGTTACAAGATCCTGGCAAAATTCAGGCTCCGACGTTGATGCTGATTCCTGGACTCGCCTTTGATAAGAACGGGTTTAGATTAGGAAGAGGTCGCTCTTTTTATGATCAGTATCTTTCAGGCAGAAATGACATTCTCAAAATAGGGGTGACATGGTCTGAGCAAGTAGTCGATCAAGTTCCTGTTGAGGATCATGATCAAAGAGTTGATGAAATCATTACTGAACAAGGTCGCTGGAGTGTTTCAGGACAATGTTTGTTAGAAGGGGAAGTTTAATATGAGTCCAATGGTTATGGCCGTCGTTGGAGTTTTGATTGGTGCAGTTGTATCTTTTATCATTTTAAAGATGCAAATGGGTGCTGCTCAAAAAGCTAAAGAGACCGCTGCTCAAGATATTTTGAAAAAAGCACAAGCAGAAGCTGAAGAGCTTCGTAAAAATGCTCGTCATGAATCAAAGCAAATTGTTAAAGAAGAGCGTCAGCAACTTGAGAGTGAGTTTACTCGCAAACAACAATCTCTAAGTGATCAAGAAAGAAATCTAACAAAAAAAGAAGTGGCCCTTGAGCAAAAGCTTGAATCAACAAATCGCGAAGCTGAAAAAATTAAGAAAAAAGAAACTGAACTTGAAGAAAAGAAATCTAAACTTGATGTTGAAATTAAAAAACACATTGAGATTCAAGATGAGCTCGCCAATAAGTTAACGATGGTTGCTGGTATGACTAAAGATCAGGCCAAGCAAGAACTCATCTCGGCAATTGAAGAAGAAGCGAAAGTTGATGCCGCTAAATCAATTAAGAAAATTGAAGAAGAGGCCAACGAAGAAGCAGAGAAGCGTTCTAAGAGAATTGTAGGAATTGCGATTCAGCGTTTTGCTGGAGAGTATGTCGCTGAACAAACCATCTCTTCTGTTGAACTTGCTGGGGATGAAATTAAAGGTCGTTTAATTGGTCGCGAAGGCCGTAATATTCGTGCTTTTGAGCAAATTTGTGGTGTTGATTTAATTATCGATGATACTCCGGGGATCGTAACGATTTCGACATTTAATGTTGTTCGTAAAGAAATTGCTCGTATGACAATTGAGCGTCTTATCGCTGATGGACGTATTCACCCAGCTAAGATTGAAGAATTCTATGAAAAATGTAAGTCTGAATTTGAATCTCGTCTTCGTGACTTAGGTGAAAAAGCTCAGATGGAAATTGGAGTTCATGGTATTCACCCTGAAATTCTTAAATTGATTGGTGCTCTAAACTGGCGTACTTCTTATACACAAAACCAATATCAACATGCTCTTGAAGCTGCATTCATTTGCGGTAATATGGCGGCTGAACTTGGTCTGAATGTTAAGCAAGCTCGTCGGGCAGGACTTATGCATGATATTGGTAAAGTACTTGATGCTTCGGCTGAAGGTTCACACGCTGTTATCGGTGCTGACTTTGCGAAAAAGTATGGAGAGTCTCCAGATATCGTTCATGCGATTCGTGCTCACCATGATGATGAAAAACCAGAATCAGTTCTTGCTCACTTAGTGGCAGCGGCGGATGCTCTTTCTGGCGCTCGTCCAGGGGCCCGTAAAGCTCTTAAAGAATCATATGTCTCTCGTCTTTCAGATATTGAAAAAATTGTGAACTCTTTTGAAGGTGTTCATAGAAGTTACGCTATTTCAGCAGGTCGCGAAGTTCGTGTTCTTGTTGAAAATGAAAAAGTATCTGATGAGCAAACAATTCTTCTTTCTCGTGAGATTGCGAAGAAAATCGAGCAAGAGATGTCATACCCTGGAACAATTAAAGTTTCAGTGGTTCGTGAAACTCGAGCTGTAGGTATTGCTAAGTAAGACTTAGAACAAGGAGCGTGTGAATGCAAAAATGCGCTATCGTCACTGGATCATCGTCAGGTCTTGGCCTGGCGATGACAGCTTCTCTCCTAGACATGGGCTATACTGTTTTTGGCGGTTCTCGCTCAGGGACAGAAATCGAGCATGATCAGTTTTACGATGTTGAGCTCGATGTTGCCTCTGAAGAGTCTGTGATCGAATTCTATGAAACCATTAAAGACTTCACCGATGGCGTTCACCTTTTCATCAACAATGCAGGCATTTGTGAGATGAGTTCTATCTCTGAAATGAGTTCTGATCAATTTCAAGATTCTCTTTTAACCAATACTGTTGGCCTATTTCATATGTTCAAATATTTTGAACCTTTCGTTGTTAAAAAAGAAACTCATATTGTTTCTATTCTTTCAACGGCAGCTCAGTATGGTTATCCGAATGTAAGTGCTTACAATGCTTCAAAGTTTGGGGCCCTCGGTTTTCTCCAAAGTATGAAGAAAGAATGGAAAGATCATCATATGAGATTTACTAATCTTTTTCCTGGCGCCATTGATACTCCGCTCTGGGATAAGATGGGCACAAGTTTTTCAAGAGAGAAGATGCTTTCAGTAGATGAGTTTATGAGTGTTTTTGATTTTATTGTTTCTGCTCCCTCTACTATCCAGTTTCCAGAAATAACTTTTCTTCATCGTGAAGGATTTTTGGAATGAAACCTTTTATGGCCGATCGTCGAAAGATGTTCGAACTTTTGCCATTGCCCTTACTTATTACAATCGTCATTCTTTTTTCATCAACCTCTTCCATGAGTATTCTTTTCACTTTTGGTTATGTTTGGAATTGGACAGTTTCTCAACCTTTACTTTATGTTCAAGAAAATAGTCGTTATAAATTTTCAACTCTCAAGCTGGTGAAAAATATTCATCAGCTTTTTCTTCGGCCAATCTCAGGCCATAAATTTAAGTGGTTGGCAAAATTTGTTTCCATTCTTCCTGCTGGATTATTCTGGGGATTGATTGCTCATTCTTTTAGTAGCTCGATCCCATGGTGGATGTGTTTTGTAGGGAGCTTAAGCTATGAGATGATCGATCTGGCCTTTAATAAATTTCTACCTCATGATGGACCCCCACCGCTATGAAGCTTTTGCATGTGGCGATCGTTCTTTTTTACAAAGATATAACTTCTGATGGTCTTAAATTGTGGGTTCAGACTCGTTCTGATGATGGACCCTTTCATGGAATGTTAGAGTTTCCTGGTGGGAAAATAGAGGCCGGAGAAACTCCTTTTCAGGGAGGGCTGAGAGAAGTTCAAGAAGAGGTGGATCCAGGGATTAGTTATACTGAAGGTCAGCTTTTAGGGCATTACGAAAACGTCACTGCGACAAAGAGGATTATTCTCTATCCGGTTCTTGTTGCGGCCCATCCACTTCTGGCAGGGAAGGGAGAGTGGCTAAATATTGATTTTACGACAATGAGCTCACCTTTTAGAGGAAAGATTCCTCATCCAAACCATCCGATTATTGATGATCTCTGTCGCTACCTATATGATAGGCAGCAATGATAAATAGTATTACTCACTCCGTTGCTTTTCTTCTTCTTTTTTCTCTGGCGATGGGGACTCAGCTTTATTCACCTCTTGTAAGTACCAAATTAACTGGGCCAGGCTTTTATAGACTAGGGGCGGGGATTGTTTTAGGGTCACTACTTTGCTCATTCGGCCTTGATTATTTTATGCTGCCGTCACTCGCAGGGGCAGAGCTTAGTTGTTATCTCTTTTTAATTATTTCCAATATTGTATCGTATGCATTTCATCGAGATGAGAAGTCTCCACTGATGTGGACCCTTTACGTCTTGCAACTTGTGGTGTTCTCAGCTCTTGCTTACTTGAGCTTTGGTCTGACAAGTGCTCTCGTGATGTTTATTTCTACGATGCTCTTTTTTGGTATTAGTAATTTTGCCATGATCCTAGGTCATTATTATTTGGTCGTGCCTAAGCTGTCTGAAAAGCCACTTATTGTGTGTCTTTATTTTTATTGGGCCACACTCCTTATTAAAGTGATTCTTTCAGTGAAAGGAGTAAGTGAGGCCAGTGAGCTTGGATTTTTTGATGAAGGAACAATGGTAGGAGATGGCTATCTCTTTAATTGGATCTTCTTTATTATGCGCTATTTATGGGGAGTTCTTGCTCCTTTAGTACTCAGTTATTTTACTTATCGCTTGTGTAAGATGCGTTCTATCCAAAGTGCCACAGGTGTATTGTACATCATGGAGTTTTTTGTGATAGTAGGTGAGATGATCGCTGCCTATCTCTTCTTTAAGTTTGGATTTATTTTATGATGTCAGTTCAGATTACCTGTAAAAATTGTGGCTCAAGTGTCGAGGTTATTCCTGATCACTTATCAACAAAAGCAGAGTGTGGAGTATGCTCTCACGTCAATGAAGTTCACTTTACTCAAGAGCATGAACACGGAATTTTAAAAGAGTGTCCTGTCTGCACCAGAATGGATTTTTATAAGCAGAAAGATTTTAATCGCAAGATTGGCGTAATGCTGTTTGTGATTGCTGCGGTTCTTTCTATTTGGACTTATGGTCTAAGCCTAGTTGCTCTTTATCTGGTGGACCTGTTTCTCTTTAAAAAACTCTCTCCTGTGGCCATTTGTTATAAGTGCTCAACGAATTTTAGACATGTGGCCAATATTGAGGAAATCCGTGACTTTGACCATGAGATGAATGATCGTATTGTTTATTCTGATCATGATTTCAAGGGAAAGCCTTTATCTCATTGAAATTATTAAGTGTGGTAATAAATTTTATTGTCTCTTTTGAAAACGGCTTCCTTTGTGTTAAAATAAGTCGTTATTTTGAAGTCTTAACAGGAGAACTTTCATAGAACCCCCGGCTGAATCCTTCAGTTATTCCAACAACTTATTTCCTTATTTTTTGAACCCTAGGAAACATTCATGAGTACCGAGTTTGAGGTAATTTCATTATCTCTATCTATATTTTTGTCTGCTTTTTTTTCATGCGCAGAAGCAGCCTTAATGTCTCTACCTCATGAGAAGGCCAAGCAAATTGCAGATGAGCATGGGCTTGATTCTGTGGCTATTAAACACTGGGTAGAAAAACCAAATGATCTTATCACGACAATTCTTGTGGGAAATAATCTTGTGAATATTTTCATCGCCTCACTTTCAACGGCCATCACTCAACGCTATTTTGATAATGACGCTCTTGCAGTAAGCGTTGGTATTACAACAGTAGTCATTCTTATTTTTGGTGAGATTATGCCAAAAACATTTGGACGTAATTTTTCTGAAAAATTATCACCACTGTTTGCGATGATTCTTGTGGCTTTTTATTATCTTCTCTTCCCAGTCGTTAAGATCTTTATGTTCATCATCTCGGCTGTCTTAGGGAAAAATGCTCAGATGAGAAGTCGTGCCGTGACAAGAGATGATATTGAAGTGATGGTTGAGATGGCAGAAGAAGAGAGAACAATCGATTCTAAACAACTTGATCTTTTATCTTCTATTCTTGAATTCCCCTCAATTAAAGTAAAAGACATAATGGTTTCGCGAACAAATATTGAAGGCGTGAAAAAAACGGCGACTTTTGATGAAGTGATTCAACTTGTGCGTGAAGTGGCCCATAGTCGCTATCCGGTTTATACGGAAGATTTAGATGATGTGTTGGGCTTTCTTCATATTAAAGATCTTGCCTTTGTCACATCGATTGAACGTGAGAAATTTGATGTTTCAAAATATATCAAACCACCATTCTTTGTTTATGAGCACATGAAAATTCAAGCGGTGTTTGATCATATGAATCGCAAAAAAGTTCACCTGGCCTTGGTTAAAGACGAGAACGGACTTGTGGTGGGAATGCTGACTCTTGAAGATATTATGGAAGAAATTTTTGGTGAAATTTCTGATGAGCATGATGATGAAGATGATGGAATCCCTGGAATTGAGAGCGCGGAGGGGATTCTCGTCCCTGCAACCATTTCGCTTCGAGATCTTTACAATGAATACGACGTTAAAATTCCTCTTAATGATAACTATTCAACTCTTAATGGATTTTTGTTGGAACAGATTGGAAATACGTTCCCTAAAAAGGGAAATATGATTATTTGGGAAGGCTTCTCTTTTGAACTCATGAGAGTGAAAAATTATGAGATCAAGGAAGTTAAAATTAAGTCGGTTAGTGGGGATCATCATTTAAGAAGTTCTGATGCTGACCATGAAATTGCGATGAAGAAAAAAGACGATGAGTCTAAGGCCATTAGTGCAAAGTAAACTATGAGTGACATCATTTACCCCGTGACAGTAATTGGTGGAGGATCAGCCGGAGTCATGGCGGTTCTTCGTTGTGTCCTCAATAATGATAATGTCCTTTATTTTCCAGGTTCACCTAAAGATAAAAAAAAATCTCGGGCCCTCTGGGTCCGTAAAATTGAAAATATGCCCGCTCATTTCAATTACAAACGCGGAATTGAAGAGCCTAATCTTGAAACGTTGAAATGGATTGAAGCTTCTGAGTTCTCCTCTAAACTCCATCATCAGAAAAATCTCGGTATTGTTGATATCAAAAAAAATGAACATGGCCTTTTTGTCCTCACCGATTCAAAAGGTGCCAGCTACCTTTCAAAATACGTTATTCTCTGTACTGGAGTCATGGATGTTCAGCCTGAGATTGCCGGCTCTATTGAAACGATCTTTGACTACGCTAATGCACAGACTGTGGATTATTGCTTGCGTTGTGATGGTCATCACACATTAGGAAAAAGAACTGCTGTCATCGGCCATGGGAATGGAGCGGCTTGGGTTGCTATCATGCTTTATGAGCGTTACAAACAACCCGAAATGACAATTCTCACTCATGGTAAAAAAGCTGAGTTTTCTGAGGATACTCAAAAACTTCTTAAGCTTTACAATATTCGAGTCCTAGAAAACACCATCAAAGAAATTCAAGGTGAAGAGAAAGGCAAAGTTCTTAAAGGCTTTGTGCTGGATGATGGAAATATTATTCAAGCAGAGATGAGTTTTGTTTCATTGGGGATGATTGTTTATAACGAACTCGCCAAACTTTTAGGGGCAGAACTAGACGACAGGGGATTTGTGAAAGCTGATGAGTCAGGACTTACAAGTATTTCAGGCCTATATGTGGCCGGAGATGTGAAGGCCAATACTAAAAAGCAAATCTATACGGCCTGGGATCATGCTGTTAACGCAGCGGATGCTATTAACCAAAAACTCAGGTCATCTGCTAGGGAACAGCTCCTTTCTCACTCTTAAGTATCCGAAAACTCGTCCAATCTTAAAAAGTTTGATTATATAGGGACCTCAAGATATAAGATTTCTTATTAGTGAGGTTCATTATGGAACAAAAGAAAATAAACGTTCTCAATCGAAACATCGCTTATCTTGATAGTATGAGTGGTGAGCTTGGGACGATTCTTTTTATCCACGGGAATTCTTTTTCCTCAAAAACTTTCTCTAAACAGTTTGAATCGTCAATTTTTGAAGGGTATCGTCTTCTGGCCCTTGATCTTTATGGCCACGGTGATTCTGAAAACTTACTCAACCCTTTTGGCTATCATCTGCCTCAATATGCAAAGCTTGTTGTTGAATTCATTAAAGAGCTTGGACTATCAAATATCATAATCGCTGGGCACAGTCTTGGTGGTCATATTGCTCTTGAGCTTCTTACGCACAATATAGAAGGTCTAGTTTCAGGAGTATTTATTTGGGGAACTCCGCCTCTCTCAAATCCCATTAAAGAGGTCTCTGCATTTTTACCGAATCCAGCAGGAGCCTATTTATATCAATCAAATTTAAGTGAAAAAGAGTCGATTGAATTCGTTTCTCAGTGCTTCGGTCAGTGGACTGAAGAGCTTAGTGAGATGGTTAAAATAGTACGAAAAACTTCTGCGGATGCACGTCCATCTCTTGGAGCTTCAGTAGGACAGCTCAATTTTGCTGACGAAGTGAAGGCCATAGAAAAAGCTCCTTTCAAAGTAGCTGTGGTGTATGGAACAGAAGATCGTTTAATAGACGCTGCTCACTTTAAATCAATCGATATAAAGAACCTATGGAATGGACAGGCTCATCCCCTCAATGGATCTCATTTTTGTCATATTGATAAAGTGGATGAATTCAATCTTCTTTTTCTAGATTATGTTCAAGATTATACCGCTCACATGGTGTCTCCAAAGTATAATGAGGCTGCTGCTACTTTGTCCCTCTTACAATAAACTTGCTGTGGAAGATGGCTGTTTCTGGTTTCAGCATTTCTGTCAAAAAAGTATCTTTAAAATATCTGGCCTCAGATTCACTACCAAGTATTGAGATAAGTCTCGGCATTAGCATTTCACATCTTTCTTTATTGTTTTCATATTCAAGCTTTAGTTGATCGTCCTTAAAGGTATGATGGGTAACATCCCAATTAATACTCTTAAGGCCAGCAAGAGACATCATACCTGCCATTTTTCTCCCTACGATAAAATCTACATTTAATTCATTTTCAATTTTTCTCATCATTTGATTGAACTTAATGTTCTGAGTGTAAGTATTCACCCAGACACCATCTAAATCGATAAGATAGAGGACCCCATTGGGACGAAGAATACGTTTAAGTTCTGTAATGGCTTTTATTGGATTTTCAAGATGTTCAATCACAAAGCGGCAAATGATAAGATCAAATTGATTGTCCTCATGTTTAATCATTTCTAGATTTTGATGCTCTATCTTAATATTTACATAACCAGATTTCTTGAGATTGTCTTCAGCTTGGCGAACTCTTGTTTCAGAGAAATCAAAACCTGTTAGATGAATGTTTTGGTCAGAATATTTTTCTGATAAAAATTTACATAAAAGACCAGAGCCGCATCCTGCATCTAGTATTTTCATACCAGGTTTAATCTTAAGAAATCTTAACTCATCTGGCAGAGAATAATTTTCTTGTAAAGCTTGCTTCTCAAGACGACTGGCCTCAGCGTCATTTTCTAATTCGTACATTTTTTACTCCTGTGGAAATAAATTCCTTCTCAGTAATTTTTAAAAAAAGTTTTATAATAGCTATATGAAAGATATCACTAAAACATATTTTAAAAAACTCAAATGTATTATTATTCAATCTCCAATTGAAGTATTAGATGATGATTTATGTGAATCAGTTTTTTATAAATTGATAAAACTTAAAGTTGATGGATTTAATATTATTGGTTCTAAATACCTGGCCATTGATCAAAATGATTTTTTAGGTACACATATTGTCTTATGTGAAGAAGTAGAAGATGAACTAAGAGTTTTAATGTCCTTCAAAATTATGTCAGAAGATTTAGCTCTTCACTGGAATATTCCGTTTAGTGGGCGAGATGTTGTTAAGAAAAGTGAATCTGAGCTTCATATCATTGCAGTTGAGGATTATATAAAAAGATGTCAGGATAAGGGCAGAAAAATAGCCTATCCTGGTTCAATGACAATGTGTCCATCTATTAAAGATCCATCCGAAAGAACAGAAATTATAAAAATTTTTCAAGCACTTCTCACTTTTTATCACAAAGAAATTTATCCAAGTGTTTCAATCTGTGTTGCGCGAGATAGAGTAAGATCAGAGTTTTTTTTGAGAGAGATGGGGTTTAGTGAATTGTCATTTGGCGGTCAAGTGGTTCCTCCTGTGTTACTGCCTCAGTATCGGAATGAACCGTTTAAGATTATGGTTGTAGAAGATTATTTTTCTCTTCATGCTCTTAGGATGATGAAAACCTATGAAGAACTAATCTATAATACAGTTGAAATTTTTAGAGATTCTGGAACTGTAAAGAAAAAACAAGTTCTGCAGTCTGACCTTTCCAAGAGCTCAGCCTAGTAATTTTAGCAGGTGCATTTAATATCGTATGTGATATCTGATTATAATATCCAATAATGTTTTGATAATGTGGATTCGTTCCGAATTGTCTTAATTTAAAATGATCTTTTGCCTGTGTTCTTGTGTTTGCGGCTACAACAAAGAACTTTTGATTGGTATCTAGTATCTTGTACTCCATGTTGTACTCGACCGATGAATGTATATTTTCAATAAACCTTTCAACAGTTTTTACTGATGACAAGGATTCTTTATCGAAATCTTTTAGCGCATCCCCCATATGACTTAAACATAATGAAGACCCAATATGATAGAAGATTCCTTTGTCTGGTTGGTATTTTTGTATTTCTGAGAAAATATCTATAAGCAACAGTCCGCTGATGCTCAAAGATTCCTCTTTTAAAATATCATCATTGATCTGAAGCTTTTTTTTGATGCAGTTGATTTGGCCAGAGCTTAAATATCTCTCCCCAATAGAAAGGGCGTTATTGATAGTGGATATCTTGCTCTTCATATAGTTTTGATACTTTAAAGGAATAAACATCTTGTTTCCGAGATGATGTTCTTTAAGAGCTGTATAATCAATTTTACCTTCAACTAAAGATTCAAAATTGACCTCTAAATTATCAGCGAGTTTAATGAGACTCGTAATTGAAGCTTTGGAGAAATCATCTTTTACCTTTCTTCTGTTGAAAGATGAAATACACGCCATTTCAACAATTTCACTTTTTGTTAAATTCAACTTCTCTGCCAGTGCGTTGATTTGAGAGTTTATATCTAGCATACAACTCCAAGCTTTAAAGTTGTTTTGTCTTTATGTGACTTCGGTGAACTTAGCTTAATGACACGACTTTCTTGGTTAAGCATCGATTTGAGATAGGTTTCAATAAAGGTTTCAAAAAATGTTTTAAGATGAGGGAGATTATAAAGAGATTTGTTCACATGCTCTTTGGGGCTAAAGGAAACAGTTATGCTGCTCTCTTCTTTTTTTTGAACAATGTCCTCAATTACAACCGAATGATTCTTTTCATACTTTTCAAGATCATTTTGAATAAAGTGAGAGATACGGTTTACTCCACAATCTGGATAACTTATTTCATTCATCAAGATACGGTGAAAAGTTTGTTTGTTTGCTAAGTTTGCAAAGTTTTGGATATCTAGTTTTGATTTAATCTTTTTAGACATAATTAAGGACTCGATAAGTCTTAGATTGAAGTCCATGTTTAAACTGCCCGATAAGTTTGTAAAATAAAGAGGATTTACTTTTTCTGCTTGGCAAAATAACTCAAAAGAATCTTCCCCCATAAGTCTTTCGTAATTCCATTTATGAATGGAGAGAATTCGGCCTTTAGAGAAGGGGTTGATCTGAAGTCTTTTTGGTATAGAAAATGCCTCTTTGTCCGATTCTTTTTCTGGAATACTAATTAAGCCTGAACGTATGTTTTCCGATGTGAGCTGAAAATAGTCGGCAAATCTTATCCACTCCTCAAAGTTCATCTCGGACTTACTGCTTTCAATTCTTTGAATTTTTAGGCGATTTACACCTAGGAGATGAGCAAGGTCCGCTTGACTCATGGCGTGGCTGGTCCTAAGGAACTTGATGATTTTGATAAGATTTTTTTGATAGTTCACACTATTTTTTTTACTTGATTAACAAAGGTAGTGGCAATTTTTTTTAAATTAAGAAATCTTATCTTTTGATCTTTAAAATTCACTTTTGTTAATTATTTTAGGTAGTTAATATGTTCATTTTTGAACAATCGTTACAAATAATTTTGAACCTAGCTACTGATTCTGTCGTCAGAAATTAAACTATCAGTATTAAAACTGAGGAGTTTAGCTATTTTGACTCAAACTATAGAAAGACCTATTCGAATTCTTTGTTGCGATGACGATTCATCAATAAGAGAATTTCTTCGTGCCGTTATAGCCTCTGTTGTAGTAGCAGAAATTACAACGTGTGAAGATGGTTTAGAGGGAATGAAACTTGTTTCTGAAAACCAATACGATATTGTCATCTCAGACTTTAATATGAATATCAAGAATGGCTCCGGAATCGATTTATATAACTATATTAAAGACCATAATATTAAAGTTCCATTTCTGTTATTTACATCTGATTTTTATCTTGATTTTGATCACTATTCATCTGAAGAAAACTTCAAATATATTGATAAATTAAGATTCGAAGATTTGCTGACTCAAGTAAAAGCGATTTGTGCTAGGCAATTTAATTCTGAGTTATAGAAATCTAATTGAAAGGGTGTATCTCGACATCACCTTTAACTTTTGCCCGACATGAAAGTCTAAGAGTCTTTCCTACAGTTT
>JBMLQL010000006.1:0-10897 GCA_049241565.1 Bacteriovoracaceae bacterium
TTGGCCTGAGAATTTTATGTTATAAACTGGACACCGTTAGGTGAGACAGAACAAAGTAAAGCATAGGCGCCTTAAAACCCTGTCTCAGTCAATTAAACTTTCGACAATGTCATTTGGCCTTTGGTGGAATCGAGAAAATCCACCCGAAGCAAAAATTTTAAATCTTGCTTACGAGTGGTTAATAAAACAAAAACTTTGATTAAAGATTAAGTGCCTTCTCTAGAATATGCCCCTCGGAACTTGTGGGTGGAATAATTCCCATGAGAAAAGAGAGAGTCGGAGCGATGTCCACGACTTCACCACCAGCATAGCGTCCTGCTTTAAATGGTTTTCCTGAAAAAATAACTGGAACATAACGATCATAGGAATATCCACTCATATGTGTGGCAGCACCATAGGCCAGGACATAGTTTGGAGCCGGGATCATGATAACATCACCACTTCGTCCTTCAAAATAGGTGCGAAGAATTTGTCTCTCATGCTGCATAGGTGGAAGTGTACGACGGCGAACATCTGTTCCAGAAAAAACATCGGTGATTCCCACCAGAAGATCTTTTTTCTTCATGATATGCTTGGCCAATCGGTCACGAACTTTCAAAAGATTCAGCTCATGCTTTTGAATAAGTTTTTGATTAATATAAAAATTTAATTCAGAGGGAGGAAGAATCCATTTCTCTGATTCTTTTCCATATTTTTTGCGAAGATAGTTTTCCATTTCTGCGGCGATTGCATCTTGATTGATATGGCCAGCTGGTATCTTGTTTTTTTGAAGTACCAGGGGATTTCCTGCCACTCCATGATCTGCAGTCAGGACAATCCACGTGTTTTTTAGATCAACATGATTGAGTAGTCTTGAAATAGTTTTATCTTCAAGCACTGTTGTCTCTTTGATCTCATCACTTTCAGGCCCAAAATTATGTCCAACATAATCATGATTAGAAAAACTAATGGCCAGAACATCTGTGCCAGGGCCTTTGCCAAGGTTGAGCTCGTCAATGGCCTTTATGGCCACATCAATAGGCATATCGACAGCGATGGGGAAGAGGAGAGTTGCAACTCCACCCATTTTTGATTTATGAGGGAATGAGACTTTCATCTCTTTTGTATATTTAGTTTCAGGAACCTGTGGATTTGGATTGAGCTCAGAGTCTAATTTCTTTTCCCAGACCAGTTCTTTTCCAAGCGAGTCTTTGAGTTTTTTATTAATAGGGTGAAGCCATTCGGGGAGTTTTTTATCAGAGAGATAATACTCGCTTGAGACCCATTGAAAAGATTCAGCATCAAACCAGAGAGCGAGATCAGCACGATGACCACCCATCAAGATAGAAGCTCTATCTTTGAGAGCAATAGAAACAACTTTGGATTGATGATAAGCATTTTTAAGCTCATCACCAAATGTTGTACCAATAAGATTTTTAGGTGAAGTTCCGACATGAAGATTACTAGGTGTGGCCCCAACTGTTTTTTGAGACTGATCTTCAGTGCAATAAACAAATTCCTGAGTTTTTGGATTAAACCAATCATTATTGGGGATTCCATTTTGATAAGCGTATGAGCCCGTCAGGATGGTCGCATGTCCTGGGCCAGTCATATTATGGAGAAGCCCATACTCGGCGTGAGAGAAGTAAGCGCCTTTTTCCATGAGATAATTAAAACCTCCCACTTTTTTTCCTGAGTTGGCCGGAAGAAAGAGATGGGAAAATTTTTGAAGATAGTCAGCCCTGAACTGATCAACAGCGATAACAAGAATAAGCTTTGGTTTCTCAACTTTTCCAAAACAATGAACCGTGAATAGAGTTGAGATCGCCAAAAAAAGAACTTTGAATGGATGCATGAGAAAACCTTATTGAACTGAAGCTGAGGTGTAGGACCTCTACTTCACAGAAAAATTATGAACGAGTACCGAAAATAAAACGATCAGCAGAAAATTTACCTGGTCCAGCAAAGAAAAAGAGAACTGAAATTCCAGTGTAAAGAAGAGCTAACTCATACGAGCCTCCACTTTGAGAAACAAAGGGATCTTTTAATAAAAGGGCATGGAAAAGTGTGGCGACTACCATTGTAAAAAACATTCCCACTGAAGCAAGTGGAGTGAGCAGACCAATGATCCAAGCAATTCCACCACCAAATTCAGCAACAGCGGCGAGTAATTGAAGAAATCCTGGAACACCAGATTCAGGTGGCATCCATCCCATAGGATTTTGAATTTTACCCCAACCGTGAAGAATGAAGGCCACTCCAGCAATAAGGCGCAAGATAAAAAGTGCTGTCGATGCAGAAGTAGAGAGAGAAAGGGGCTTAAAGCATGTCTTGATAAGACTCATAGTACCGTCCTTAAAGTGTTAATGGGATCATTTAATCATTGAAGAGAACGGGCAGGAGTCCAAGACGCACTGATTAAATTTTTAAAGAATAATTAACTTTTAAAGATTATCTTAATCAATAAAAGACATTTATGCCTAGTGCTTCACCAAACTTGAATTAAATTCGATTTATCCTAGAATTAAACTAATACTTGTTTAGGCAAGCGAGGAATAATGAATGTCCCGGCCATAGCGAAGCGTACTTTTGATCAATTCAAGCACCAAACGGAGTTTATTGGCATCGTTCAAATTGCCTTGGATCATCTAAAAAAACTCACTAATCCTATCCTCCGCGCTAAGTTTGTTCACGAAGCCGTAGATGATTTTAATCAAGAAGTTTTCACTCATCCTTTAGTTAAGCAATATAGTCCATGCACTATGGGGTGTTCTGCCTGCTGTCACACTCAAGTCAGTGTCACTGAAGACGAGGCGATTCTTTTAGCACGAATTATTAAGCAAGGTTTATCCATCGACTTGAATCGTCTTCAGCATCAGATGAAGGCCAGGGATGATGATGGAGAATATTACAAAATGTCTTTTGAAGAGAGGAAGTGTATTTTTCTTAAGGAAAATGGTGCATGCGGAGTTTATAAAGATAGACCGTCTGTTTGTCGGACGAATGCAGTTATTGGTGAGGCTTCTCAGTGTGATACGACAAATGGTGTAGGTAAAACGCATTTGATTAAAACACCGAAGGCCGACATGATCATTTACGCTTCTTTTTATGATGCCAAATCAAGTGGCGCTCTTCCGCACATGGTGGCCAAGGCCTTGGGTCTTAAAGTCTCTTAATAATATGAAAACCAAATTGAGTTTTAACGACTCCTGAGACTTCATCTTTTTGAAGCTGAAGAAGAGCTTTCTCAAAACTAGAAACCATCATCCCTTTAGAAAATTCTCCTAGATCTCCACCACTCATTGAAGAGCCACAAAGAGAGAAGTCTTGGGCAAGCTGCTCAAAGCTTTTTCCCTCATCTAATTTTTTTAATATATCTCTGGCTTCATATTCGTGAGTGACAAGAATATGTTTCGCTTTTAATTTCATTTTTTCCTCAAAAAAAAGGGGAGCCGAAGCTCCCCTGATATACAAAATTAAACAAGAGCTTCAAGAAGTCCATAAAGAACAACAAGAAGACCAAGACCACAGTGAATAACACCTTTTACAGTTGTAAGAGGTCCAAGTTTTCCTTTAATCGCATTAACTTCAATCGCAAGAATGATGGCCGTTACAATACCAACAGCAGTGTATGGGCTAACTTCCATTTCCATTCCTAGTCCAAGGTGGCGTGAAGCTCCCATGAAGAAAAGAAGTGGAATTGAGAAAAGAACGTTTGTACGAGAAGCAAGAAGAGCTTTTCCAGCAGCTTTCGGAGCCTCAGGATTAGCAGCTCCACCTTTTAAAACATTATCAGCATTAGCAATTAGGATCTTTTGGTTAGGCCAGATGATAAGCCAAACGTTTAAGAACATAATTGTTCCCATCAAAGCTCCCGGCCAGATGTAAAGACCGTACGGAGTTGAGAAGAAGTACTGCTTAAGTTCTGCTCCTTGAATACCAAGCATTCCAATTCCAGAGAGGAATGTGAAAAGGGCGCCGTAACGGAACCACCACAAAGCTTTTGGAACAAGTTTAGAGAAAGCAACGTTTTTCACTGGTGCTTCAATTTCATTGAAGAAAGCACCTTGAATAAAGTTAAAGTAATAAAGAAGTCCAATCCAAGTTACTCCAGCAAAAAAGTGAACGAAACGAAGGAACATAACGAGTCCTTCCTGAGTAAACATAGCGATATCCATAAATTCTCCTTATATGGTTGATATAATAACTATACTGATAAATTATCTTACTTCTTCTTAATGCTATTTTAGTGGCATATTGCTAAATTATTGTCAGAAATGTTGATATATCGTCATTCTTAAGAGGGTATTATGGAAAAAGAATTTGATGCGCTGGCTAAAAATCTCGCTTTTAACCTTATCGAGCTTAGACAAAAACGAAATCTGACTCAAGATGGACTGGCAAAGATGGTTGGAGTCCCAAGATCCACTATCGCTAATCTTGAATCTGGTGATGGGAATCCTTCTCTAATGAATCTGGCCAAACTCTCAGCAGCTCTTCATATTTCTATTGAACAATTTCTTGTTCCTCGTCGTGCCGTCTGCCAGCTCATTAAGGCCAGCGACATTCCGGTGCAAGAGCGCTCACAAAGGGCAGTGGAAATTTTTAAACTTTTACCTGATCCTTATCCTAATATGGCAGTAGATCGGTTTGAAATGAAGCCAGGTGCACAGATGAAAGGGATTCCTCATTCAGCGGGAACTAAAGAATATTTTCACTGCATTCAGGGTGAATTTACGGTGAACGTATTAGCAGAAAGTTTTTCAGTTAAACGTGGAGATGTTTTTGCTTTTCCGGGAGAAGTTAATCACACTTATATTAATTCAGGAAAAACCATGGCCATTGGAATCAGTGTGGTTATTGTGGCACCGGTGAGAGTTTAATTTGTTTACGAGTAGATTTACGATGTTCTAATCTCTTAGAGGTCGTTTAATAATTAGGGAAAAAATGAGCAAAGAATTTAAACCATTTGTAAGTGCATCAGAAAAAATGAAAGAGTTTTCATTTGGGCCTATTTTGATGGGGGTTCTTTTAGGGATTCTTTTTGGGGCTTCCTCTCTCTATCTTGCTTTAAAAGTAGGGATGACAGTTTCTGCCTCAATTCCTGTGGCCGTTCTTTCGATCACACTTTTTAAAGGTCTCTCAAAAGTCTTTGGTATACGTAAGGCGACCATTCTAGAAAACAATATGGTGCAAACTACAGGCTCTGCAGGAGAGTCTATTGCCTTTGGTGTCGCAGTGACGATGCCTGCTCTTCTTATTTTAGGCTATGACTTAGATCTTAGTCGAATCATGACGGTGTCTATTCTGGGTGGCCTCATAGGAGTCCTCCTGATGATTCCGCTTCGCCAGGCCTTGATTGTTAAAGAACACGGAAAGCTCATTTATCCAGAAGGCACTGCCTGCGCGGAAGTTCTTATCGTTGGAGAGAAAGGTGGATCATCAGGAAAGATCGTCTTCGGTGGATTTTTTCTTGGTTTGTTTTATAAATTTTTTAACGTCGGGATGAAACTTTGGAAAGATGTGCCTGAAAAAGCTTTTAGTTTTTTTAAAGGTTCATCAGTATCAGCTGAGGTCTCTCCTGAGTTATTAGGTGTGGGTTATATTATCGGACTTCGAACTGCGGCCATTATGGTTGCAGGGGGAGTCCTTTCAAGTTTTGTTCTTATTCCTATGATCGCTCTTTTTGGTGGCAATCTCACGGAACCACTTTTTCCTGCAAAAACTCTTATTAAAGACATGTCCATTCATGATATTTGGAGAAACTATGTTCTTTATATCGGAGCAGGGGCAGTCGCAGCGGGAGGAATCATCTCTCTTTTCCAAAGTTTACCTACTATCATTCACGGAGCAAAATCTGGTCTGGCCAGTGTCTTTGTTGGAAAAAAAGAAAATGAGATCAAGGATCGCACTCAAGATGACCTTCCTTTTTCTTTTGTGATTATTGGAACAATTGCAATGGTTATGGCCCTATGGTTTGCTCCAGCTCTTCATATCAATTTTTTCTCAGCTATCATGATTATGCTTTTTGGTTTCCTTTTTGTGACAGTAAGCTCGCGCCTAACAGGAGAGATCGGTTCTTCCTCAAATCCTATTTCAGGGATGACAGTGGCCACTCTTCTTTTAACATGTCTTATCTTTCTAGCGGTTGGATGGATTGGCCCTGAATACCGAGTTGGAGCACTCAGTATTGCCGCCGTTGTTTGTATTGCAGCTTCTAATGGTGGAACAACATCTCAAGATCTAAAAACGGGGTACATCGTGGGGGCCACTCCAAAGTATCAGCAAATTGGCCTTCTCATCGGTGCTCTTTCAAGTGCCATAGTTATTGGATACTCTTTAAAACTCCTTAATGATGCTTCAACTGTTTATTCAAAAAAAGTTCCCGCATATACAGTCGATGTCAGCCTTCTAAAAGAAAAACAAAAAGTTCAAGGGCCGGAGGCAAAAGCTGATGATCAAGAATATTTTGTTTATCAAGTGACAGAGCAGTCTACAGCTGATGTTCTTTCTGTCCTCTCTCCTGGAAAGTATTTAGTTAATGATCAAGGGGCGATTACGTACTTAGTTGACCCGGGAATCAATGGAACATTAAATAAGCGTGATGACGGGTCAAGTGTGACAAAATATGAAGCTCCTAAAGCGCGTCTGATGTCACTTATCATTGATGGTATTTTGACTCAGAAATTACCGTGGGGACTTGTTCTGCTTGGAGTGGCCCTCGCTCTGGTCTTAGAGCTTTGTGGAATTTCAGCTCTTCCATTCGCTGTAGGAGTTTATCTTCCCATTTCAGCTTCAACGCCTATCTTTGTCGGCGGACTTGTTCGATGGTTAGTAGAGAGAAAACAAAAACCGGCCACAGATGCAGAGCCTGAAACAGGATCAGGTGTACTTTTCTCATCAGGTCTTATTGCTGGAGGTGCCATCGCCGGAATCCTTCTTGCCCTGACTCAGATTCTAGATGGCTTTAGTGAAAAATTAGATTTTTCAGCAATGATGGGGGCTTTAGGACAATCAGATCTTTTTGGTCTTCTTGTCTTCCTTGGAGCTGCTGGAATCTTATTTTATGTTGGCCGACAGAAAACAAACTAACTTTTATTACAAGGAAATATTTTTATGACTGAATTAATTGATATCGTTCTCCATATTGATCAGCATCTTATTCAATGGATTGCTTTTTTTGGACCTTGGATTTATGTCATCATGTTTTTGATCATCTTCTGTGAAACGGGACTTGTGATTACTCCATTTCTTCCGGGTGATTCACTTCTCTTTGCCCTTGGCGCCTTAGCAGGACTGAGTGATGGTCTCAATGTTTGGATACTCCTGAGCACGCTTACGATTGCAGGAATTATCGGAGATACAGTGAATTACCATATAGGCAAATATCTAGGGCCAATGGTTTTTGAAAAGGGGAGCCGCTTCTTTAAAAGAGAATACCTAGAGCAGACAAATGCTTTCTATGACAAGTGGGGAGCTTTTACGATTGTAGCAGCAAGGTTTGCCCCTATCGTAAGAACATTTGCTCCGTTTGTTGCGGGTATTGGATCAATGAATTATAAAAAATTCGTAAGTTATAATATTATTGGAGCAGTGGCCTGGGTCTTCTCATTTATTTTGGCCGGATATTTTTTCGGTAATCTTCCGATCGTAAAGAGAAATTTTCATATTGTTATTTTTGGAGTGATTTTTGTTTCTATCTTGCCGATGCTAGTGCCTTGGTTAAAGAGCAAACTAGCATCGACAACAAAGGTCTAGAGACCAAGATTTTTTAAAAGATCATCAATAGAGCTTTGGTCCATTTGGGATTTTTTCTGCTCAATGGCCACCGAAGCTCTTTCAATATGCTTAAATTTCTCTGATAGCCATTTAAGTCTTGATCCAAATGCCTCAAGATTAATTCCATCTACCTTCTCCTCTTGAGTCTTTCTGATATTTTTCAGAAGTGTTTCCACGATATTGACATTGTCTGATAGCACTGCGTGGGTTATTTTTAAAAGCTGTGGATCATTTGTTTGGCTACTCTTGTAACCTATCACTTTTCCGAGCTCAGAGAACTGACCAGTCTTCTGGGCACCAATTGATTTAGCTGCTCCCATGATTCTGTCGATAATCTGGCCAAATTGCTCTAGTGCCTGAGCATTTGACGTTTCTTCAAAATCATCAAGTGAACTATATAGTAGATCGATTAACTCATCTGATTCATTACAGAATTCTTCAACGATTTCTTTTAGATCTGGATCTTTTAAATCTGTCATAAAACCTCAATATTTTGTTTATAATTTTAACGGTATTTGTGTGAAAATATAAAAATATATTAACTAAAGATTTTATTAATGGCAGATAACAATTCATTCGTCCCCATACAGTTGAGCACTTTGGTAGGTGATGTCCCTTTGCATTTTGATGTCTATATCAAGGTGGATGAGAGATGTATTCTCTATGTGAGGTCAGGCGATGATATAGAAAATGATCGCTTGAAGGCCTTGAAAAAGAAAAAAGTTCGTAAGCTTTACATTAATGGGAGCGACGAACCGAAGTATCAGGGTTTTTTAGACTCACTCTTATTGTCTACAAATCATTTAAATAATGACCAAAAAATTGGACTTGCTTCAGGTTTAGCCGAAAATGCATCCGAAATAATTTATCAAGACCCTCAGTCTGAGGCAGCCTATTCAACGGCGGAAAAAGCAGCAAATAATTTAATCGACATTATGTCTGATAATCATGATGTGCTCTTGGGGATTTTACTACGTGATGGTAGTGATAATCCCACGAGGACCTCCCAAATGCATGCTCATGCAGTAAATGTCAGCTCTCTTGCTATAAGTTTTGGAGAGACTTTAAAATTCTCAAGAAGTCAGCTTTCTTCTCTTGGAGTCGCAGGATTATTTCACGATGTAGGATTTGCCATGATGAATGAAACTGATCAAGAACTTTTTTTTAAAGATGTAAAAACGATGTCACGTGCAGAATTCAATACCTATAAACAGCATCCAATACTAGGCGCAGAATCCCTTCAGGATAAAGCTTTTGCTAATCCAGAGGTTTTGGGTCTCATTGCGACTCATGAAGAGCGTATTAACGGCTCTGGTTTTCCTAGAATGCCAAGTACACTTAATCCTCTACAAGAATGTCTTGCTCTTTGTTGCCTTTATGATCGTCAAGTAACATGCCTCGAGCTGGCCCCCGAGACCGTTATAAATGACTTGATGGTGAATCATATCGGGGCTTTTGGACTTGATGTCCTCAAGAAATTTAAAGCTTTTATGAAAAATGTTTATAAATTAGGATAAATCTCTAGTTAGACAAAACTTAACACCTCTAAGCTAACTCCTATTAAGTCTCAAATGCCAAAGTTAAGATGGAAAAATGAAACTACTTCTCATTCTTGGCGATCAGCTTTTTCCTAATGAATTTTATTCTCCTTACAAGGATCATCTTGTCTTTATGAAAGAAGACCTTGGTCTTTGCACTCATTTTAAGTATCACAAGCACAAGATTATTTTCTTCCTGGCCAGTATGCGTCGGTTTCACCGTGGTCTTGTGGAGCAGGGATTTGACGCTCATTATTTTCAATTAAATGAGCACTCTTTTACAAAAGACCTCATAGATTTTGTGGAGAAGAATAGAATTAAAGAAATCACTGTCCCAGAAATTCAGGACAAGTTTTTTGAAAAAATAATAACTGACTTTTGCATAGATCACGATCTTATGCTGAAAGTGATACCAGGGCCTATGTTCCTCTCTTCAAGAGAAAATTTTCAGCTTTATCTCAAATCTCATAAAAAGCCATTTATGAAAACCTTTTACGAAGGTGAACGGAAAAGACTTAAGGTGATGATTGATGATGATATTCCGTGGGGAGGGAAATGGAGTTATGATGAGGAGAATAGAAAGAAAGCCCCGAAAGAAATTAATCTTCCACCTAGGCCTCGTTTTGAATACTCTTCTGACGTAGAGAATGTCAAAAGCTTAGTTGAAACTCAGTTTAATGATCACCCAGGAAAGTCTCAGACGTTCTGGCTTCCAACTAAGAGAGAGGACGCACTTGGGATCCTTGAGCATTTTCTCGAAAACTATCTTCACTCATTTGGTGACTATCAAGATTCGATTACAAATAAACATCCTTTTATGTATCATTCTATTATTTCTCCTATGATGAATAATGGAATGCTTACCCCTCAAGAAATCATAGATAAAGCGATTGCTTATTATCAAAAGAATAAAAAGAAGATTCCATTAAACTCTCTTGAAGGCTTTGTTCGCCAAATTATGGGATGGAGAGAATTTGTACGAGGGATCTATCAAAACTACTCAGAGAAGCAAGATGAACTAAACTTTTTTAATCATCAAAGAAAATTAACGTCTCACTGGTATAAAGGAAGTTTAGGAATTCCACCTGTGGATGACGCTATCATCAAGGCCAATCAATTTGGGTATTGTCACCATATTGAAAGATTGATGGTTCTTTCAAATTTTATGCTTCTTTGTGAAGTGCATCCTCAAGATGTTCATCGCTGGTTTATGGAGATGTTTGTGGATAGTGCAGACTGGGTGATGGGACCTAATGTTTACGGCATGGGCCAGTTTTCTGATGGCGGAATCTTTGCCACTAAACCTTATATCTCGGGATCAAATTATATTCTCAAAATGTCAGATTACAAGAAAGGCGAGTGGAGCGAAATCTGGGATGGCCTTTTTTGGCGCTTTATCGATAAGAACAGAACTTTTATGAAAAAGCAACATCGTCTCGGTTTTATGGTGATGACTTTTGATAAAATGGAGGTCAAAAAAAGAGAGACTCTTTTAAGACTTGCCGAAGACTTTATTCAGGCAAAGACACGATGAAACCAAAAATTAATATTGTTTGGTTTAAAAGAGATTTAAGAACAAGAGATCATGGACCTCTCTATCT
>JBMLQL010000006.1:10997-12215 GCA_049241565.1 Bacteriovoracaceae bacterium
CGAGATAAAAAACTAAAAAAATGGTGTAAGGCCAAAAATATTAGATGGGTAGAAATGCCGAGCAATGGTGTTGTCCGCTCGCTCAAAAGCCGTGATCAATGGGAAAGATTATGGGCCAAGACCATGAGAACTAAAACTTTTGAAACAGACTTCTCACAAATTAAACCATTTTCTCTCTTTGAAAATATCGAAATAGAACTTCAAGGGCCTGAACTGAGTGAAGAGATTGTAAATGATCATCCTTCTTTTCAAAAAGGAGGAGAAGAGTTGGCCCACGAGCTTTTGGCCCAGTTTGCTGATCATCGCTCCTTTGATTATATGAAGAATATATCAAGTCCAGCTCAAGGGCGCTACTCTTGCTCCAGGCTGTCTCCCTATATCTCCTGGGGAAATATTACCATTAGGCAAGTTTATCAAAAAATGAGTGATCTTATACCTCATGCCCCTCATAAAAAAAATCTTTTGCAATTTATTAATCGCCTGAAATGGCATTGTCATTTTATTCAAAAATTTGAAGATCAGACCTCCATTGAATTTGAAAATATTAATCCTGCTTTCAATGGTCTTAGAGAAAAACAAGATAAAGAATTGGTGAGGGCCTGGAAGGAAGGAAAGACTGGTTATCCGCTTGTTGATGCCTGTATGAGGTGCGTGAATGAAACGGGGTATCTCAATTTCCGAATGAGGGCCATGGTTGTTTCATTTCTCACTCATCACCTTTGGCAGCCATGGCAAGTGGGTGCAGAGTATCTGGCGAAAAAATTCTTAGATTATGAGCCGGGCATTCATTTCCCTCAGTTTCAAATGCAAGCAGGAGTAACAGGTGTTAATACGATCAGAATTTACAATCCAGTAAAACAGTCTGAAGAAAAAGACGCCGATGCCATTTTTATTAAAGAATGGGTTCCAGAACTTGCTCATCTCCCTTCTCATCTTATCCATCATCCATGGGAACTCACTCAAATGGAGGAAGGACTTTACCAGTTTAAGCTAGGGGTTCAATATCCGCACCCGATCGTAGATATCAAGCAGTCTGGAGGTACGGCGCGGGAGAAGCTCTGGAAAGTGATGAATGAAAAACGGACCCGCGAGGAGTCCGTTAGAGTATTAAAAAAACTAAGTAATCCTAAAAGATCTACTGTCCGCTAAAGGTTGCAGACGGTGTAAATAAATTAAAGAATGTTTGTGGTTTGAGTCCAGAGAGAGAGCCGTCATAGA
>JBMLQL010000007.1:0-10949 GCA_049241565.1 Bacteriovoracaceae bacterium
ACCCTTCTTAGAATAACTTCAAATATACCGGCATTAATATCGTCTTCGTGATCGACTATTGGATCAACATAAGTTTTCTTAACTTTTTCTGGATCGTTATAAGCGAGTTCATCAATAGTTTTTCCAAAATATGAAGCTACTATTTTTACTTGAGTCATATTTCTTGGCTCAAGGCCTGAAAGCCAATTGTTTAAAGTTTGGGCCGGAACCTTTGTTGACCTAGATAATTGAGCAATAGTTAAGTCATTCTCTTTAAGAAGTTCTTTAAGCGTTTTTGATAGTTGGATTTTCATACTTTTCTTATTCTCGTTTATTTTACCTTCGCTAATAGATAGAATCCCCCAAGAGGGGAATAAACCCTCTACAGGTTTTTATCTAACCACTGTCCTTTTTGGTCGGATAAATCCGAACTATAGATTTCATGGGTAGGATCTGGGTAAAAATAGTTAATAATGGCTCAAAAAGAATAGTAGAGGATCACAAAGAGGGAGCTGATGTTTTGCGGACTTTCAGAGTGAAAATCCTGTGTTTTATTACTGTATTTTGTTAATCGCTGTTAATGGCGATTTTCTCACATAACGAGTCCCTCACTGGGCACCATCATTTAGTTGATATGAGAAAATTTAAAAAGCCAGGTCTCGCGCCCTGGCTTTTTTTTGCCTTTTTTCAGGTGCTTATCTCTTCTTTCCTCTAAATATATTTTAATTAATTCAATAAAGTTAAATACTTACTTAATCAATCATTTCGTCTGCCGATAAGTGATGAAATGAAAAAACCAGTCCCAAAGATACTTGATCTCTTTTTTAGTTTTTATAGTATCGTTTTGTATTTTACGCTGGTTACTGCCTTCTTTTCGCCATTTTCCCCTGTCTTTAAATTGCTCATTTTTGTTTTTGTGATTTATATCCAACCGCCACTTATCTGGAGATTGCTGCATATCTATTATGGGCCCGTTCCTAAGGTCAGCTATCTAGGTGTTAAAACGGACAGCGGCAATTTGTGGTATCTCGCTCATAAACTTCAAGAACCATTTGAAACTTTCCAGGTTCTTGAAAGATTTCTCAGAACGATACCAGGCCTATATTCGTCTTGGCTAAGATTGTGGGGGGCCCAAATAGGAAAGAAGGTAAATTGGACATCAGGTTGCAAACTTGTTGATAGGCCTCACATTCATATTGGCGATCGATCCCTTATTGGCAATATGTCTTATCTATCCGCGCATGCGATAAAAAAGAAAGATAATAAATATATCCTTTACGTGAAGGATGTTCTTATCGGAAATGATGTGGTGATTTCTTATTCAGTAACCATCGCTCCAGGAGTAGTGATTAAGTCAAAAGCTTTTATTGATTCTGGTGCAGTCGTCTATCCCAATGATCTTATAGAAGAGGGGCAAAAGTATGAAAGATTTGAAGAGCTTCTTAACGATCGATTCAACTTTCTTCTCAAAAGAGATTGAAGCTACTCATCCGCTAAATCAAATTCTTGAAAAGGGGCTTTCCCAATACACTGTTTCTCAGAATGATTTCAATACTCCAGATATTTTATGGGGTAAGGAGCGGTATCAATTAGAAAAATCATCACTCTTCATGGGATTAGATGAGGAAAAACAGAATAAAATTTTAGCGAAGATGACTCAGCTCAATTTAAGCTTGTCTTGTTATATTGAAAAGTCGGGACATAATTATGGAGCAAAGATGATTCTTCTCTCTGATAGCATTCAAGAAAAATCACTTTACAGTATGTTTGTGGCCGAAGAAGCGATTCATCTTAAGGAATTTAGCCATTTTGTTCAATTTAAGATTGATCCTCAAATCCATTGGCATCCAATGCTTAACCCTCTGGCAAAAGTTATTCAGCAAGGAGAGAAGAATACATGTCTGTATGTGATACAAGTCCTTCTTGAAGGCTTTGGAATGTCACACTATAACTCGCTAAAAAATGATTGTGAATATCGGCCATTAGTAAATGTTTTTAACAGAATTCTCAAAGATGAGGCACGCCACCATGGAGCTGGGCTGATTATGGCAAAAGAATCCCAACTCAAGAAAATAGAAAGAGAAGAGATCTTCGAATACACAAGAGAGTTTGTAAAAGCATTACAGTCAGCGAACTGGGTCATAGAAGTCATTGAAGAATTCTCTTCACCCATTTCAAAACAAGAGAAAAAGAAACACTACGAAGAGACCCAGTATCAATCCACGATTGAGAAAAGACTTTTAATGCTCAAAGAAATGCTACTTAAGGCCGACAAAGAAAATCTTGTGAGGGATCTCGAAGCAGACGGCGTTTTTAAATTTTCAGGAATCGACTAATTTAATGTTGTTAACCGGTAAATAAGTTTTTTCTGCAGATGTTTAAATGTAGACGATGATACTTTAAAAAAATCGGCACAAATAAAATTATACTTAGCGGATCCTCGTTGACTGTAATTGAATTGATAAATAGTTTTTAATCCAAATTTTTGAAATATGGAACAATTCTCATCACGACAAATGGCTATGAAACCGTCATATTTCTTGCTTCGTATAGCAAAACATCCACTTTTTATGAGCAAGCGTTTACCAATTCCGGCATTTTTCTTTTTACAGATGAGTCTAGAAATTTCAAGGTAACGCTTAAAAGGTAAAGTATTATTCGTCCCTAGAATTGATGTCGTCTCAAACGGATAAGGTGTGAGTCTGGTCGCAGCAATAATTTCTTTGTTTTGATCGTATACAACTGCGTGATATGAGCGTCTATCTAAGTCTTCTTCGATTTTAAACTCTTCTTCAGTCTTTGGTATGAGATAGTCTTGATTTCTCTTGTACATCTCATACCTGAAATGTTGAATTGATGTTAACTTCTCTACAGGTAATGAACCACCCTGGACTATTTCTGCAAATTTATAACGACTCGAGTTGACGTAAAACTCCATAGTGAAACGAAATGGCTTGAGAATGAACAGTTCAAAAAGAAACTTAACAATGTTCATTTCGATGACTCCTGTGGAGAAAATTCAAATCTCATATGTAATTTAGTTTCTACGAAGAGAAGTTTCAGGAAAGAAGTTTGAAATCCAAAAAAACGTTTTTGAATATCTGTCAAAATCGAATTCAAATAAAGGCTAAGTCTTATTTGTTGGTACCAATTCAGACCTGGAGCTAAATGATGGGAAAGGTGACATGGTTGCCCCCAAGGGCCACCGGCTATGACGAGCGCCAGAGGGCCAAGACCGAGCTCTTTGGTGCCATAGATTTTTGATTGAGGCATTAGATGATGCTCTAGACTTTCACGAATTCTATCAAGAGAGAGTCCTACCCATGGGGATAAGAAAAATAACATCGTGATAATTTCAAAAAAGGTGAAATAAGGTTTGAGTGCGATATATTCGATAGTGAATCTTCCGAGTCCAATAATAAAAGAGATGAGTAATGATAAACTTAGGTCATCACCTTTGTGGACACGATAATCATTGGGGAAAAATATTCCTGCGCCTGGAAGAAGGCTAATGATAATCCTTCTCAGTAATACAAAGTTTGTCTGGGATCCGTCTTTTTCTGTTCCGGTAAACTGATGATGTGTACGATGATTCTTTTGATAATATACAGGGTCGGCCATCATTACTCGAGAGCTATGAAATGCAAGAAATCTAAAGGTTTTATGGAATAAGTTCTTTTTATTCTTAAATAAACCATGTCCTGCCCCTTCATGAAGACCGTAGATGACCCACTGGTATCCTAGAAAACCGTGAAGAGAAAAAATTAAAATAAAAAGAGACTTCTTATTTTGGATATTATCAGGAAGAACGAAAATAAGAAAATACCAGAACCCTGCAATAATAAGAAATGGAAGGAGTTCCATCGAGTTGTGGAGCCATGGGAATTTCTCCGCTAGTTTTTTGAGCGATATTACCTTGCTTCTTATCAATTCCTGTTGATACTCCTCAAAATGAGGGATGTTCTGATCTTTGAGATAAGCTTTTAAATAATTCTGTTCTTGCGGATATTGCTTCATAGCTCATCCTTAAATAAGAAATCATATCTCGTGCTTTCTTTGGCCCTGACTTTGTCGTACTCAGATAAAACTTCGTGAGTCATTTTAATTGTACGATCGAGTGAACCAATCATGCATTCCTCGATTGCTTTCCAGTCTTCGTCTGTTTTAGCAAAACGAATGATGGCCTCATCAATTTCTTCAGCATGTTTGGCATCAATATCAGAATGTTCATTGAAAAATGTCATGGATTTACTCGGAATACCGATACCGACTTTCATGAGACTGAGTAAGGGAGCAATGTAGGAATAAACCCGCTCGGCCCAAAAACTGTAGCCTAGTCTGGCAAGAGGGGTACCAGTTTCTGCAACACTATAAAGATAATTTATAAGCTCTTGAGTTGCAGGCAGTGGATCAGGAAGATTTTCTTTGTGTAAATTAAATCCTAATTTTCTTATGTCATTGAAGGCCATCATTTCATGTCCAGCTTCATCAGCTGCATGATGAAGACAAAACTTCATATAATTGATATCAATTTCTTCTTTACGAGTTGATATAAGAGCTTGATTTCTAGAATTATGAAATGTGTAGTGATAGGTTTCGATCATATAAATTGCGTATAATTTTTTTGAAGCATAACCAGGAGTCATGACTTTTAAATAGCTCCAAGAGGTCTTTTGATTGCTCATATAATCAGTAAGAGTTTGTTTGAGGGCCTTTAGCTTTGTTTCATTTAATGATTTTCTCACTTCGCTGAGTGATTTCTTTCTGGCCACAACATTTATGAGAGTCCCTCTTGGAATATAATCTAGAAGTGCTTTAGCCTCTTGAGGAAGCCTATTCCCTAGAACATCTTCAAAAACATAACCATTCCTTGTTAATATTTCGACCTGTTCACTAAAGGTAGTTTTTAATACTTCATAATGAATTGGAGCGAATTCGATAAAAAGAATAGGTGAAAACTTCTCAAGCGTATTAGCTGCGCCATTTAAAATTTCGACTTCATGTCCATCGACATCAATTTTAATTGCGTCAATTCTTTTTATATTCAGTTCATCAACAAGCTCATCGAGCGTCTTCACTGTTGCAGTTTTTATAGATTTTCCATACCCCATATCGAGCTGATTTCGATTTGGATTAGACATTCCGCCTTGTATTGACCAACTAGCAGAGACTTTGACTGGAATATTTTTTTTATCTTTATCGGTCAGAAAGAGTTTAAATGGAGTGATGCGATTTTTAATCTTAGGATTGATGTCAATATTTGATGTCAGCTTCTCAAAGGCAAAGTCGGTTGGTTCAATAGCGTAAACATGACCGGTTTCTCCAACCATTTTTGCTAAAGGCAGAGTGTGGCCACCTATATTCGCCCCAATATCAATAACTATGCTTCCTGGAGCAAGAGTTTCTTGCATTTTTTTTGCCAGCTCTTTTTCGTATTGAGAAGCAATATAAATATTAAAGTCAATGGCTTCACTAAGGTCTAATTTCCAAAAGATGCCTTTTCTTTTAACAACAAGAGATGAGATCTCAAGTCTTAAAAGACGACGAATAAATTGAATAGTTAAGGAAAGTATTTTTACCAGTCTCATCTTATTTCGAGTTGTGACTAATAAAAAACCTTCTGATAGCTTTTTTATCACTTGATTTTCACCTTTAAACTGAATCTTATGTTGTGTAGGCAGCTTTTTGGTGATGGTATGAATTTTTTTCAGACGGTGTATAATCATCTATGATGACTTATCTTTTAACGGAGAATTTCTATGAAATACCTTATCCTATTATTTTTAATAGCTTCATGTGCTTCAAGACCCCAGCTCTATCCTAATCAAAAGCTTAAAGCCGTTGGAAAGAAGGTCTCTCAGGCCGATATTGATCAATGTATCAAAGATGCTGACGACTATCTTGAGAGCTCTAAAGGCAAAGATATGGCCAAAGGAGCTGGATTTGGAGCCGCCGTTGGGGCAACTATTGGTGCAGTGGCGGGAGCTTTTACAGGAAACTTGGGGAAAGGTTTGGCCCAGGGAGCCGCTATGGGTGCAGCTGGTGGAGGAGTGTCTGCAGGACTGTCTCCAGATCAAGTAAAGAAAAATTATGTAACGCAGTGTCTTTCAGATCAAGGATACCAAATTATTGACTGGGACTAGAAATTCAAAATTATTTTTTTTCAAAGAGCGCTGTATCGCCTGTTCCCTCACGAATAACTTCTGGTTCTCCAGAGGTAAAATCGACAATTGAAGTTGATCCAATAAATTCATACTCACCAGGATCAATGACCATATCTATGATATTGCCAAACTTGTCTTCGATCAGCGCTCCATAAAGAGGAAACTCATCCTCTTCATCGGGCCCGAACATATCATAGCTTACATGGGAACTCAGTAATACTTTTCCATGAACTTCTATTAATCTCCGGCAAAGATGAGAGGGAGGAAAACGAATCCCAACCTGTTTATCGATACGTGAGGCCTTAAGAAGTTTGGTAATATTTTTATTGGCCTCAAAAATAAAAGTATAAGGTCCCGGAATAACCTTTTTGATAAGGCGGAAAGCACCGTCATTAATATGGGCCACTTCATTGGCCTTCTGAAAATGATCGCAAAGAATAGTTAGATGCTTAGTGTCGTCGATGTGACGAAGGCGGTAAAGTTTCTCAATCCCACCTTTTTGAAAAGGGTCACAAACGGCGACCCAGTTTGTTTCTAGGGGAAAACAAAGAAGCCCCCCAGAGTTTAAAATCTGGGAGGCTTTAGCGAGTATCCGATCATCAGGATTCTGTTCAACAACGTATTCAATCATTAAGCATGGCCAGCTGAAACACTCATTTCACGACCGAGAGATTTCGATTTTCTCTCGAAAAAGTTTTGGGCCTCTTCACGCTCTGACTCTTCTTTACAAAGAATACAGATGTCAGCAGTGGGGCGTGCCATGAGACGTTGGAAAGTAATAGCCTCCCCACATTCATCACACATTCCATAGTGCTCTGTTTCAATTCTATCCAATGATTTCATCACTTTTTTGAAGTAAAGGCTTTCTCGATTAGAAAATCTCATGTCTGCTGACAATAAGATATTATCGTTTGCTGCATCTACTTCATCCTTCGCTCCAGTCACTGTACTACTTTCGTATTCAGATTTCTTTTGAGCAAAGTTTTGACGGATACGTTCAGCATCTGAAAGCAGCTTTTCCTTAAGTGCTTTCAAATTTGCTTCCGTAAGGTGCTTGTTCAATCGAACCGCCATCCTTAGTTCTCCTTGTTAGGTGTGTGTGTCATCCAACTTTTTAAGTAGGTAAATTAGAGCAGTAAGATATTTGATTGCCAAGAGACAGAAAGTGCATTTCTCTTACATTTGCTTACTAACTTGCGAGAAGCTGTAAGGAAACCTTTCTCACGAAGCGTTTTTTCTGGTAATTGTTAGCAGCACCTAAGGAAGACTCTATGATATCTAAAGATCAAAAAATAATTCGCTGGCAATCTAAGATGAATGATCTCGTGTTCAAATATTTGACACAAAATCATGAGGCCAATCAAACAGTTGTTAACTATCTTCCACCCCTAGAATTAAGAGACTCGGTTGATGTGGGACTTGGTAAACCTCATTCTGAAGATGAATGCTGGAGTCTTGTCGAAAAAGTCTTAGACAAAAGCGTACGCACAACTCATCCCTTGTTTTTAAACCAACTTTTTGGTGGTTACCAACCTGAAGCTGTGACTGCAGAATGGTTGACTACACTGTTAAATCCCACCATGGCAACTTTTGAAGTGGCTCCACTCATGACCATTATTGAGAAGGAGCTTAGTCGCAAGCTTTCTAATTTAGTGGGCTTCAAATTAGGTGAAGGGATTATGGTGACTGGGGGAAGTAACGCTAATCTAGTAGGGCTTCTGTGTGCACGTCAGTTCAAGGTTCCAGACGTAAAAAAACGTGGTTATCAAGGGAAAAAATATACTGTTTATGTTTCCGCTGATGCTCATTATTCTTATGAGAAGGCGATCCATATTGCGGGGCTTGGTATTGATCATCTTCGTAAAGTTAAAGTGGACGCGACTGGGGCCATGGATCCAATTATTTTAAAAGAAATGATTCGCGAAGATGTAGGTCTTGGGTTTAAACCTCTGATGATTGGCGCCACGGCAGGAACAACTGTTCTGGGGGCTTTTGATCCATTAGTTGAAATTAATAAAGTGGCCCGAGAGTTTAATATTTGGCTCCATATTGATGCGGCTTGGGGGGGAGGAGCTATTCTTTCAGAGACCCATCGCCATCTTCTTAAAGGCATTCACCTCGCTGATTCAGTCACCATTGATGCTCACAAAACATTGAGCACCGGGCTTATTACTTCGTTTATTTTGTGTAAGCACCCTGGGATGCTTAAGCAAACAAATCAAGGTGGGGGAACAGAGTATATCTTCCATGATTATGATAACTCAGATTGGGATACAGGAACTTATTCTCTCCAGTGTGGGCGTCGTGCAGATGCTTTAAAGTTTTGGCTTCTATGGAAGTCTCGTGGAGATAAGGGAATGGGAGAAATTATTGATCATCTTTTTAGTCTTTCTCATTATGCAAAAGACAAAATAGAAGCACATCCTCGTCTTAAGATGGTTTCATCACGATATCTTAACAATTGTTTTCAGGTTGAACCTTTAAAAGACTATATCGATATTAATCAGTTCACCTTAAAGGTACGAACTCATCTTGTTCAAAGTGGAAAGGCCCTTGTGAATTATGCCGAACGATCGGATGGAACATTATTTTTCAGACTAGTTATGTCGAATAATCAAACCACCACGGCCGATCTTGATCGCTTAATTCTGGCCATTGATGAATCTATTGCCGCTATGGATGCTGTTTGTTAGAGAATGGTTAAGATTTTGTCAGCGTTTCTCCAGACTATTGTCTGCTAAGAGCTGAGGCCTTTAGATCATAGTAATGATTAAATTAAAGGTCGGCCTTAAGTTCGTCTCTTTTGCTTTATGGATAGTGTTTTTTTTTGTTCTTACTATCCCATTTCTCCCCCTCACGTGGTGGGCCCCTCATTTTATTAGACCCTATCTTATCTTAGTCGTTTCTTTTTGCTCTCAAGGGCTCCTTGATGTTTTAAATATCAAAGTGAATTCAGATAAGGTAATTGAGAAAAAAACTTATTTGATTGTTTCTAATCATCTTTCTTACACTGATATTCTCATCATTTCTTCTCTTTATCCGTGCGCTTTTGTGACTTCACTTGAAATGAAGAGAGCTCCCTTTTTAGGTCAGCTTATTACATTGGCCGGATGCTTATTTGTTAACCGTAAAGATAAATCTAAAATCCATCAAGAAATTCATAAACTCCGTCTTGCGCTTGTAAGCGGTATTAGTGTGGTCTTTTTTCCTGAAGCGACTTCCACAGATGGTGGAGAAGTGCTTCGTTTTAAAAGACCACTTTTTGAGTCTTCCGTCGCCACACAAGTTCCTATTCTTCCTCTGACAATTAATTATCACAAAATTAGCGGTGATGATTTCAATTTGGAGAATCGTGATCTTGTGTGTTGGTACGGAGACATGAGTTTCTTTCCGCATTTTATGAATCTTCTTAAACAAAAAAGCATCGAAGTTGATTTAACAGTTCACGCGGCTTTTACACCAGGACTTATGACAAGTTTGGAGATGGCCGAATACACACACACTATTGTTAAGGGGGCTTTTCGCCCAGTCTTAACTTGCGAGGGAGCATGAGTAAAATTGAAGTTTACGACAGACCAGGACGCTACCTCAATCAAGTTGAACTTGATTCTCTCATTGCTGATCTCAGGTCAGTGGCCAGCGAATGCTTAGATGAGCTTCCAGATTATCAGTGTCTTTCAGGCCATAGAAAAGAATTCGAGAGACTTATTATTTCAGTTTCAAGATCTAAAGAGGGAAAGATGCTGGGCTTTTGCTCATCTTATATCCTAGATGCTGGTGAACATGGCCAGGTTCTTCATCTGGGACTTACTTGTGTTCTTCCTCTCGCACGAAGAATGGGGCTTACGCATAAACTCACTTCAAAGGTTCTTACCACTTATCTTTTCCGTTACTCATTATTCAAAGAAAGCTGGGTGAGTAATGTGGCCTGTGTTTTATCCAGTCTTGGAAACGTTGCTCTCCATTTTGATGATGTTTATCCTTCCCCTTATCTTGCTTCACCATCTGTAGATCATCAGGCCATCGCTAAGATGATTAATGAGAAATACCGCTGGGAACTCTATATCCGTGATGAAGCTAAATTTGATGAAAGAAAATTCATCTTTGAAGAAAGTGTTCTCGGCAATCAATTTCAAAAATCTGAACAAGATAAGCGTTATCACCACCGTTCAAAGAAAATGACTGAGTTTTACGCTAATATGATGAATTTTGAGCGTGGAGACGAGGTTCTCCAGATTGGAAAGGTGAGTTTGCTCACATTTCCTCGTTATTTACTCAAGAACCTTAAGAAACGCTGGATAAAAGACGCTCAGCTTGCGCCGGCCTCCCAAAGCATTGCATAACAAAACTTCTCTGTCCTATAATTGACTTAACTCATAACTCAAAAAATAGGACAGAGTTTTATGCCACTTCCATTTCATCCCATGATTGTACATTTTCCTATCGCTCTAAGTGTGATTCTTCCTCTTTTAACACTTATCTTCGCCTTCCTTATTAAAACCAGAAAAATGAACACAGGTGTGTGGGCGATCATCATCGGTCTTCACCTTTTTACTGTGGCCACAGGTTATATTGCTCTTGAGTCTGGTGAAACAGAAGAAGAAACTGTTCAGCGAGTGGTCGCTAAAGAAGAAATTGCTAAACATGAAAAATACGCTGAGATTTTTGTTGGCATCACAGTCGTCGCCACAGTCTTTAGTATAGTCGCTTTTTTTGTGACGGCCAATATTCAGTTCTATGTCCAACTCGCGAATGTGATTATTCTTTTAGTCGGAGCATTCTATGCTTTTGAGACAGGAGAGCATG
>JBMLQL010000008.1:0-8373 GCA_049241565.1 Bacteriovoracaceae bacterium
GATCTCTTTTCTAGAAAGGTTGTGGGCTTATCTATGGGATTTACACATCGCCAACAAGGGAAGGATCTCATGGATCATTCTGATCGAGGGTGTCAATAGACCAGCAAGAGCTTTAAGGACTTTATGGAAGAACATGTTGAATATGAAAAATTATGGAATATAAAGCAGTGTTCGGGTTTCTAGTGTCTAAAAAATCGTTGCAAGATCATCGATTAGTTTATTTTGAGTCATTGTTTTTAGGTTGAGCAATGAATTTTCTGTTAGGACAGCACCTTCTTCTGCAAGATTTTCCAAACCTTCATCTAGAGCCAATGAATAAGCAACTTCTATATCTAGCCATATAGTCCTAAAATCTTTTTTCCATTGGTCATCGACTGTTGTGAGTTGGTTTAAATAACTCTCAAGATCATAAATTAAATCGCTAATATATACGACTTTATTAAAGTATCTTGTGATTTTTAAATCAATCAATTCCAAGATGTTAATGTCTTTTTGGACGAGGATCATTTCACATGTATTCCTTTGGAATATTTTTCATCTGTTCTTCTAATGACCAATTCGCTGATTTTTCATCTGGATTAGCCCATTTGCCGCCTTTTTTTAGCCATTCTTCACGAAATTTTTTGACGTATTCAGGATTGCAATCTTGATATCCAAAATCAACCCCACAACAACCACAAATTTCAAAAGCTGGGGTTTTGTCATCTTCTCCCCATGGAGGATCATCCTGCATTTTCCCGCATACTCTACAATGTAAGTTCTTGTTCTTCATGGAATTTCATCAGGAAAAGGAGTTCGAACTGCTTTTATATATTTTTGGGCCGCAGCTCCAAATTTTTTATAATTTTCCTTGGCTTCATTAAGACTTTCTTGATTAGCCCCTCCTCTAAAGTCTGGATTATTAAATTGTACATCATCCTCCTCCCAATGACATACAGGGCAGATTTCAAATGTCTCATGCGTCTCCTCTGATAGAGTTAAGAAGCCACAACAGGGACACGAATAACATTCTTCATTGTTTCCCATACTATTCGTTCATAGACCTTTTTCGTTTTTATATTCTACAAAGCTCTCTATAGTATGCAAATAGCTGCCATCTATATCTTTCAAATCTACTCCCATTAAATATTCGATACCATCCCAGATTTTATCTTCTTCACTCGGAGGGTCATATTCTAACACACCATCATCTTCTGCTAATTGAAATTTTTGAGCCCAAAAAGCTAACTCTTCCCGTGATTTTTTGTCTTTGATTAGAAAATCAAAAGCTTGCTTTATTTCATTTAACGAAATTTTCATTTTTACCTTGTTCCTATGAAGTTTCCTTCGCTATCAAATATATAGTGAATTTTAATTCCATCATTTGTTTCTGGTCGCACAATTCTAATATTGTTGTTTCCATCAACGGTTTCATGCCAAGTTCTTTTTAGGCTAGTTTCCGGATCCCATTCCCGTACTCTTCTTCTTCCAATCATCTCTCCTTTTTTCATAGGAGCTTTTAATTCTCCGTAGTATCTAATTTTATTATTTTGAAGCTGACGATAACCTTTAGCTCCATATTTTTTTACCTGTGTCAAATGGGTATTTAATAGTTCGCCTTGCAAGTTCTCTACTCTACGTATGGCCTTTGTAATACTAGCAACTTTTGCAGGAGCTTTAGCTAGTCGGGTAAATCCGATTATCCCCTTAACTGTACCATACCCTCCTGCAATCAAAGATCCAATCTCTAGCCCCGTGGTTGTCGTTGACCGGAAGGAATGGTAAACGGAATCAGATTCATCAATAGAGAGCATATCCATCATCCAGTCCCCTAATTTAGCCATTTGATCGGCTTGTGACTGCTCAACTGCCTCAATGATATGAATGCGCTCCTCAAGGCTGATCTCTAATTCTGCTGCTCCCATGTAAGTAGCTGCAGTTTGCAAGTCATGGATAGATCCGACCACAAAGTTCACTACCCCGTGGCTAACTCCACAGATAGCACTCTTAATATCGCTGCCTATTTTGCTCTGATAGCTCCCCGAAGCATAGGCACTGCCATTCTTACCGCAAATACAAACACAGCCTTCAGGAGCATTATGCCACCCAGGATGACCATGGTGTGTACATCCACAATTTTCATCGAGAGCGGAGTTTAAGCCGAAATAGTCAACATATTTCATGGGATTATTGCGGGCGTAGGCATAAAGATTAGGCCCATCGATCGCGCCTAATGGATCAGGGCTGATCCATCTTCCTACTTCAGGATCATAGTATCGGTAGCCGAAGTACATCAGGCCGACCTCTTTGTCGACTCGCTTCCCTTTGTATCTCCAGGGGTTTCCAACTGAGGAATCAGAAACAGATCTTCCTCTATTATTGATAATTTCCTCTTCTCCATAGATAGAGTAGCGGTAGGTTTCTACAACCTTGCGTCTTTGCGGGTCGAGAAGACAGGTGATATTTCCTTGCAGGTCATAAAGAGGGACATAGGTTTCCTTTCTAATTTCAATAGCGATACTTGGCGCTTCGGGGTTATTAGGATTGCCAGGAACTTTCAGTTCAACGATTACTCCCTTTTCATCTACTGAACCGATCTCTGTATCTCCTAAATAGAAGAAACGGAGTACCTTCGATTTCTTTCCCTTAGATTCTATTCTTTTGGTCAGACGCTTGCCGCTAGGGTCGTAAGTGAATTTGATGACATTCTGGTCAGGATCTGTGATAGAGACAATCTGATTTAGATGATTGCTTTTGTAGGTCCATGTTCTGGCACCAATTGTTTTAGTTGCAAGATTGCCATTCGGATCAAAGGTATAGGTAGCTCCTTCGGCTTCTACGAGTTGGTTGACGCCATCGACTTTATAAGCTGATCCGTCTCTTTGGAGGCGGTTTCCGATCGAATCATAGGCATACTTGTGCTCAATCACCCCTTTCTCAAGGATAAGTTGAGCCAAGGCATTGTAATCATAATCTGTCGTATAGGTTTCATCATCTAGGATGGTCTCTCGTTTTTTGATGTTTTCAAGCGGATCATATCCCCCCGCCACTACTCGATCTTGGAAGAAATCGGTCGATATTTCTATTCTGCGACCGGCCTCATCCCAAGTTTGACTTTTTCCTCCAAGATGGCCCGGAAGGATTTCTTCGAGGATATTACCCATTAAATCTCTTGAGTCTACCTGGTAGTTGTAGAGCTCCTTTTTGTCCTTGCTAAAGCGTTTAGCTCCTTTGACAAAAGGCCCTTCATAGAAGTAATCGACAAAAGAGCCATCTGGAAGTTGGAGCGTTTGAATTTTGCCTTCTCCATCATAGATGCGGCCCAACTGATAAGATCCAAATTCATCCTTAATCTTTTCAGTGAGAGGCATGTCGTGAGCATCGAAAGAATAGTTAATTGTGAAAGAGGAATCTAAATAGACTTCCGTAATGTTTTTATGATGGTCATAAGAGAGCTTGTATTCGATCTCATTTTTTCCCTCTTTGTAAGAGATGGTATTTAGATTGGCCTCATTGTCATATCGATGGGTAATCGGTTCCTTAGCGCTGTGGTTATATTTTGCCGCAATATCTCCATAAGAATTGTATTCGTATCGGAGGGTGGGCTCTTCTGGAGTTCCCCTTCCTAAAGTAAATGATTCAATTTGATCTGCCTGATTTAGAGTCCATTCTGTTTCATAGGCTCCTGAGGGTGCATCGGCAGAAAGAATGAGAGTTTTTTGAGCGATTTGATTTCCCAAGCTATCATAGTAAGATTCAGCATCAGCTAGAAGTTGCCCTGTTTTATCCTTTTTAGTTGCTTTGACTAAGCGGTTGTCTACGTCAAAGATCTCTTCTATCTGATTTCCCATCGGATCAATTAGAGTGCGTTTACTGGTCTTTTGACCCCAATCGTTCAGATAAGCATCATCGTATTCGATGATTGTCGCATGACCTGCAGCATTCGTTGTCTTGCGAAGACGGCCGAATCCGTCGTATTCATACTTGACGAGGATGCTCTCTTTATTCTGAGGATAGCCAATAACGTGATCAAGTTGGCCTTCCTCGTTATAGACATACCTCTTTTTGAGCAGGACTTTACCTGATTGATCTTCGGTGCGTTCTTCAACAACCCTGTCTAAAAGATCGTATTCTTTGATGTCTAGAGTAAAAGTCTTTGCTGACTTCCATTTTTTGACGCCACTGGTTCTGCCGAGACTATCATAAATAAATTCGACTTTTTGCTTGTCTTTACTAAGAGTTGCTAGACGTCCTGAATGACCATAAGTATAGGTTGTTTGCTCACCTCTGGCATCGGTTTCGGATGTTTTATGGAATGCACCATAGCTATGAGTGATCTCTTTAAAAGAATAGTTAGAGCTCTTACTGCCTCTTCTGAAATACTCAAGCTTGTTTAAGCGCCCCTTGTAATCATAAGCAAACACCTGCAAAAGGCCATCTGCTCCATAGTAGTGATGCAGGTTGCCCCCTCTGTCATATCTAAGCACCTCTTTTGTTCCATTGAGATGATTGATTTCGATTGGTTTCCCATGGACGTTATAAGATCTGGCGAGAGTCCTTCCCTTCGGATCGGTTACGGAAATAGGATTATCAAATAAGTCATATCCATAAGTGTAGGTAGGTCTCACAGAAGAATGGGCTCCATCGCCCTTTTCCGGATAAGTAATTTGAACAGGACGTCCTAGAGAATCATTGACATAGATCGTCTCATTACCAAACCGATCGACCTCCGAGAGTTTGTTTCCGGAAGGGTCATAGGTTACATGTGACTCAAATCGATTCCCTGCTCGATCTTTTTCTAGAGTATAAATGAGGTTGTTTCTCAAATCATAGCCATATTCGATCGACAATCCCGTCTCGGAGTGGGTTTCCAATACGAGATTTTGATTCCCATCATAAGAATAATGCGTTTCATTGCCGAGAGGATCTGTCTCGAGAACAAGTAATCCCCTCTCATAGCGTTTTGTAAGTGTATAGCAATGGTTTTCATTTGCATCATAGACGGCTTGGGAGGCAATATTCCCCTGCCCATCGAATTGGTTAACCATCCTTTTTAGGAGGAATTCTGACTTCCCATCTGTAGAGCTGTATTTTTGCTCGACTATTTCAGGAGCTCCAACATTTGGAAGTTCTTGTTTGGGAGAAATTCGGGTAATAGTTCTTTCTGTAACCCCATAATTGTCTTTCAAAGTCCCTTCTCTGCCATCATCAATGATAACTTGGATGAGGGCGCCATCATCATTATAGGCGTAAAAATGTCGCTCTTTTATGCCAGACCTATAGTCCTCCTCTTCTGAGTCAGGAGATCCTTTCGTTAAAATGAACTTCTTGAGCAGGAGATTAGTCCCTTTCTTGTACCAATATTTGACCCCCGTGCCCTTTGCATCGGTTTGAAAAAACCCATGGGTATTCTTGCCAGAGAAGTAAGAGTAGTTTTTAATATGGCCATCTTGATTCGTTACGAGGCCATTCTCGTCAATATTCAAAGAGATGGCGCCTAAACCTATGACATCGCCATATTCTCTTTCTTCGACAATATTCCCTTTGTCTTTGCTGTCGTAAGTGAAGTGTTTGTAATAGAAAACGTTACCACTTGCATCCTCAACGGAGGTAGAAATGAGATTGCCTGCATCGCTCTTCGTTCCCCATGATTTTTTATGAATCCGATATGGAGAGCCATCTAGGTATTGTTCTATAGCAACGAGCTGATAATCATCATCGAATCGATAGACGGCCTTGCGTTCTCCTGGGCCATCGACTTCCGTATAATCATTTCCGTAGGAGAATAGAACGGCTGCCATTCCCCCTGTGCCAGATGGAATAGTAACAGATCTGACCTTGTTCTTCTGTCCCTTATCGGTGTAGTAATCGATTTGAGCAAAACGGCCCTCGGGTAGAGTTTTTCGAATCAAAAGAGCTCGATTCTCGACCACTTGATACTGGTAGGCTAAATTAGGTTTATCGGATCGAATCACCTCACTTAGCAGCATTGCTCCGGAAGAATCTTGCTGGAAATGATACTCAGCTGATTTCCCATCGCTTGTCTCTATGTGAATTCCATTTCTATACTCAATTTTGATCCAAGCCAGCACCTTCTTCTCTGAAGAATTAGTTTCTTTGATGAAAGAAAGCTGACCTTTGTCATCAAACTCATAGAACACTTTGTTCCCGCTGGGAAGGACTTCTTGCGTGATAAAATAGACATCTAGAGAAGGGTGCTTGTTATAGAATCGTTTCCCTTCTGAACAGAGAACTAGCTCAAAGCTATTCGTTTGTGGGTCAAAATAGAGTTCATTGTTTTTCAGATTTGTCCAGCAACTGATGGTTCCCTTGGCTGTGTTCGCTATTCCTGCCACTTCGCCTTCAGGATCAAGTTTAAATAGTGATCTCTTTGAGGAGTTGGTGGTGTTCTGCCATCCGACATAGGTTAGGATTGTTCCATCTGGATTGCCGACGTAGACATAAGTGCGCTCAAACTTTCCTTCAGCGCTTGTATAGGATTTTCCTTTCGGATCTTTCTGGGTAGAAAGAAAGCAGTGAGGATTGAATCGCCATCCTCCGAAATTGGCTGTTTGAAGAGTGTCGCGGCTACTATAGAATCTAGATAGAACTAGAGAATCTGGAGATGAGACGGTAAGATCAACTTCAACTTCTGTGTAATCACCATGGATGGTGCTCACATTTTCAACTAAGCTTGCCGGATCCCCTTCTCTCGATCCCAAGTATGTACTGCTAATAGGACTTTCTTTTGCGATTGCGCTCTGTAGAAAGCAACAAAAACTTAACACTAAACTCGTTAAACACTGTTTCATTGGAGACTCCCATTCTCCTAAAAATCTCAGAGGAATTCCTACAATTTAAAGGAAAGCATGATATAGAAAGGCCATTTCTGAAAGAAGAGAAATTTTGAAAGATAGCCTAGCTAAATTGTTTGATCCCAGATAATTATGGTTTATATTATGAAGACAATCATTCATGGAGAAAAAGCTTATGGGACAAGTATTGCATTCAAATGCCAGAACAACGGAGGCAATCCGTAGAGAGATCCGTAATAGTAAAGAGAGCATAGCAAAAGCAGCATTACTATTGGGGGGAAATTTGGAAAATGGGATACGTTGATAATTAATACAGGAATTTTTAAGCCTACCCCGTTGAAGGATACGGATGAGCAAGCTTTCCAAGAAATTATAGATATTAATTTGAAAGGGGCTTTTTTTTTCAGTGCAACGAGCTTTGCCTTTTATGAACCATGGGGGGCAATAATACTTATCGCCTCTATATCTGGGAAACAAGGAGGCTCTGATTTTTCGGTTTATAATGCCTCAAAAGCAGCTTTGCGCTCTTTAACACAATCTTTTGCTTCTGACTTGCTGTCAGACAAAATCCGTGTTAATTCTATCTTCCCAGTTTTTATACGTACTCCCCTTCAAGATAAATTGGGAATTTCAGAGGAAATGATCACACAATGTGAAAATTCAGTTCCTCTTAAACAATTTGGACAACCAAGGAAAATCGCAAAAGCTGCTGTTTTTCTAGCGTCTGATGACTCAAGCTATATGACAGGAGCGGATATGCTTATTGATGGAGGGTTGATAAACATTTCTCCTCCTTTTTAGCTTCCGAGTCGCTCAACCATTTATGATCTTTTCGAAGATATGTGAATTGGACTTCTGCTATTTGTTCATTAAGCTCACCAGGGAGTTTTTCTACCCCTTTGTATTGATACCCTTGGAAAGGAATTTTAGCTTCATTTAAGGCGTTTTCCAAAGAAGAAAGATGAGACATTTTGTCATCAATGAAGATAACCTTCTTTGGTTTCCACTGAACTTTATCTAAGAATTGAACTAACAAAGCTCCCTTGGTACTTTTCTCATCGCCTAGAAATAGAACACCGTCTTTAAAAAGTGAGTAGTCGTTTTCTTTCTTAGCTCCGTCGCCAAAATAGATGATTTGGTTTTTAGGAAACGATTTAGAAAAATCAAGATTGAATTGCTTTAAAATTTTTAACCTCCAATCTTCTGCATTTTCAATAACCCCAAATTTTCCAGTTCGAGCTGCGGTCAAAGCTATAGTTTTGACTCCACGATTCTCTAATTTATTGACAAGTCTCGGAGCAGAAGAATCAATAAGTATTATTTTGCCCTCATTTAGCATGATACTCATTAAGTAGGGGATTTCTTTTGGATCAATATCTTTCCAAGATACTGGACGAAAACGTGCTCCACAAGGGCGTAAAACCATATCGTTGTATGTAATTAATACATCGTCCACATCAAATATAATCAAGGTATCCTTGTCTGCGCTGTCTAATTCTGATCGAATGTTATTGAAAGAGTCAATTGACCTTGCTACAATTTACTAGACACATAGAATCCGAACAATTAAAAATTGTTA
>JBMLQL010000009.1:0-135679 GCA_049241565.1 Bacteriovoracaceae bacterium
CTCAAACTTAATTTTATTGAAGTTGATCATCTGTGTTTCAGGACCGAATCTGATGAGGATTATCAGCGCGTTTGCAGTGACTTTAGTGAGCAGGGAGTACTTCTTATTGAAGCTCCTGTTGGTGGGAGACTGATCTCTACTTATAAGTTCCATACTCCTTTTCAGTATAAAAATATTAGCATCCCCTTGATTGAAATTCCTGCCCCTAAAAAAGGGAGAATAACTCAGCGAGGATTTGAGCATATTGAACTAGTGGTTGAGGAATCATTTGAGGATTTAATACAAAAATATTCGCACTTAAAACTTGTAACAGCGGCCCTTAATAAAGAGCTCAATCCAGAACTTGAAATTGAGTTAAAATCTGGAGCGATAAAATTTCATCACCAGTCATTAGAAAAAATTATTGCTATTGAGAAAGATCTATAAAGCACTTACCTTTTTCTATTCGCTAAGATTTGATCTGTATGACGGTAGTTTAAGTCTTGAACTCCAGCGATCTCAATCAATACATGCATAATAAGTCGATGCATCTGAGGATGATTCTGAGTCAGATATACATACCAATTAAGTTCCGGGTATTGCTGTCCAACATAAAGAGTGGCCATATAATTTTGAATATCTGAAGAAGTAGGTGTCCTATTTTTTTGAGAATAGATAACAGCTTCAGTGAGGTAGATATTTTCGATTTGAAGTCGTGCATTCATCGTTGATGAAATATTTCCTTGGAAATATAAATTCATGTCGGCACCGAAATCTCTGATAACGTTCCGGCCTCTATTCACGAAATCTTGTTTGACAGCAATCTCATTTGTCACGATGGGATTAGTACTTTGGATGTTAGGAACACTTCCTGACTTGTTGTCTTTTCCACAAGCGATAGCAAACGCTAAAATAGCGATAATAACTAAAGGCTTCATCTTGACCCCCTAAGGTTGTGCGGACGAATCATAGGCCTCAGCTGGAGAGGTGTCTTTAGAGCTTGTAAGGATTACACGGTGGGGAACTAACTGATTTTTCTACTTAATATCCAATCTGTAGAGAATGGCCGGACAAGTACAGGGAGGATTTCCACAGGTGGGACACTCAAAAGGATTTTTGAGACTAGGGTTATAAAAGAAGTCATCGAGTTGTTTGACTGGTTTAAATCCAAATTTTTCAAACACACGATTTGAGGTATGGGCCAGTCCACTGACCCAAGAAATTCCAAGAACAACTTCACAGTGATGAGACTTAAGCCACTTCATTCTTTCAACGCTAATTTTTTGGCCGATCCCTTTTCCTTGGAGAGACTCATGCATACATAAGGTAGAAAATGATCCCACAATTTTATGTTCAAGCTCACTCACGATATGGGGATCAAAAGGAAGATAGTATTCAAAGTGATGAAGAATCTGGGCCACACCAAGACCCATTAACAGTTCGCCGTGAAAAGCACCCACAACATAACTTAAGGGATCATTGGTTCTCTCATCAAGATAATGAGAGGCAAAGAGATCTCGGCCTTGTGTGCGATTAAGGAGTTCAATCCCGTCAGGAAAGCAAGCTCTGTCTTGTGTGGTGATTTGGCGGATGATTAGTTCCAAGTTCTTTCTACTTCGGTATTATACATTTTCGGATTGTGAATCACTTCCCACATGTGGCCATCGATATCGGCGAAATAACCAGCGTAGCCCCAAGGTTTATCCTGAGCAGAAACAGGATTCACTCCCGCAAGTTTGGCCTTGGCAAGAATTTCATCTACTTCGTCACGGTTGCCAGCAAAATAGGTAAGGATACACTCAGAGTTTCCTTTAGGTGCAATCGTTTGATTCACCATCCTGGCGAAGTCATTAAACTCAGCACGCTCGATAAGTACAAAGAAAAGTCCATTTTCCAATTCAAAAGCGAGATGGGCCTCAGAGATTGTTTCCTCTCTAATATGAAAGCCTAATTGGTCACGATAAAATGTCAGTGATCTTTTAAGGTCGAGAGCAGGTAAGGTAATAGTACTGATTTTATTATTCATATATATAATCTTATTGAATAATTCATCAAATTCCTAGAGGCCTAACGATAGAATTGTTCTATATACTAAAAGAAGGAGGATCTATGCCATATATTAATGTTCAAATTACTCAAGGTGCCACAAGAGATCAGAAAGCACAGATTGTAAAAGATATGACCAACTCTCTTGTGACGGTATTAGGAAAGAAGCCTGAGCATATTCATATTGTGATTCAAGAGATTAAAGAAGAAGACTGGGGCTTTGAAGGTATGCTTACTGATGATTGGAAAAAATCAAAAAAGCCCAGTTGATTTATCTTATCTCAAAAATAGCTTGGATTTCATTGCTTGAATTCATTGGTAGAGACGGAGCCCCAAGAGCTGCCCGTGCGTGGACACCCTTTTTACCTAGAACTTGGACAATCATGTCTGAAGCTTCATTGAGTAGTTGGGAATGATTTTGGAACTCGTTGGTTGTTTTGAAATATCCTGTCAGTTGTACTGCCTGCTTAACTTTCTTTAAATCTCCATTCATTGCTTTTTTTAAGACTGCAAGAATATTAAGTGTCGTTTGATGAACGGCTTTTTTGGCCTCTTCCTCGCTAATATCTTTCCCAATTGTTCCTTGATGGAGAACCTGGCCATCTTTTAGAGCAATCTGATTAATATAAATAAGTTTGCCAGATATTTTGAAAGGAGAATAATTACCGACCGGATTTGGAACATCAGGAAGTTTGACGGCTTCATTTTTAAGCTTTGTCGCTACCTCCGCTAAAAGATTTCCTTGCTCTGACATATTACCATTGTAGGGAAGTAGGATCATTTGATGGGCGGAAAGAATGGACCAAAAATTATGAAGAGCTGTTTCTTTTCCTGAACCGCTTTCAAAAGATAAAAAAATGGTGGCCGGTTTTCCTGATAATTCTTTTGTCTTCCAAAGCTTGAGAGTTTTATCTAAGAATGATTTCATTTCACCAGAGATGGCCCCAAAATAGACGGGAGAGCCGAAGGCCACTCCATCATAGGAACCTAATGATTCAGGTGAAATATCTTTGATGGATTTAGTAGTGACCTTGGTATTTGGATAATGAGCAATGGATCGACTTATTTCTTTGGCCATTTCAGCTGTTTTGCCAGTTTCTGAATGGTAGACGACAAGAATTTTAATTTCTGACTTCATGGTCTCCCCAGCTGCTAAAAGTGGAATGAGCATCATAATAAAAAATAAAACTTTCATAAATGGAACCTCTTTTAGTGGATTTAACCATTATTCTATAATGTGGACAATTACATGATTTATTGATAGTTTTTTTCAAAAAAAGAAACAATATGAATGATCTATCCTCTCTCCACTGTTTTCAGGCCGTTTATCAATCTTTGAGTATTAGCAAAGCTGCTTTAAAGCTGAACCTTTCTAAGGCCTCAGTTAGTAAAAAAATATTATCTTTGGAAGCCGAGCTTGGAGGAGAGCTTTTTATAAGAAGTACTCGTCAAATTGTTCCCACAAAAGAAGCAGATAGGCTTATTTCTAAAGTAGAAAACCTGCTTGGGGCCATGAATGAGATTGAAGGATTGTTTGATGATAAGCATGAGCTCAAGGGAAGAGTGAGAGTGACTTCAGGCCATTCTATGGCCACTCATTTTCTAGGTGAATTACTACTCGACTTTCAATTAAAACATCCTGCCATCGACATAGATTTTATCGTGACAGATAATGTTCTTGATCCCATCGAAAATGATATCGATATCAGCCTCAGAGTAAATCCTCCGGAGATGTCAGCTCTAATAGGAAAAAGAGTTGGGGCCTATCAATTGCATCTTGTGGCCAGTACAGACTACTTAAAGAAAAATCCTATCAAAAGAATTGAAGATCTAGTTAAACATCAGTTTTTTGCCATTGAAGCTCACTCGCAGGCACAGATTGAAAAATCCGGAAAAAAAATCAGTTCTTATATAAAAAAGAATAATTTTAAATGTACAGACTCTGCCGTTGTAGGGAAATTCATACGTGAGCATCGCGGAATTGGAATTAGAGCAAATTGGGATGTCAAAAGAGATATTGAGAGCGGGATCTTAAAAGAAGTCCTTCCATCTCAGAAATTAAAACAAAGTGGAGATGTCTGGCTTCTCTCTCATCCTTCTAAGCTTAAAAATCAGCGAGTCACTCATCTTTATCAATTCTTAACTGATGAGATAAAAAAGTTTTTGTAGGTCATCGTTTTTTATCAATTCGTTTTGTAATTAATTTTTTATTTTTTTAGGCCAATCTTTTTTCGATTGGGTGCAAGCCTCGGAGCCAAAATTCTATCTACATCATCTAGTCGTTCAAAAACTACTTGGAAAATATTAGTTGTCTCAGATTTTAGCCTATCCATGCGGTCGTTAAGTTCTTTTTCTAGAAGAAGAAAACTCCTTAGCTTTGCGAAGATGCGCATAATTGAGATGTTGACCGAGATGGCCTGCTCCGACTTAAGAACACTTGAGAGCATCGCCACTCCAAGTTCTGTAAAAACGAAGGGTTGGATTCTGAGTCCCATTTTTATGGAATTGGAGGTGCCAAATTGGTACCTCCAATTTTTGAGTTCTTCTACATTCATTTCAAACATAAAGTCCTGTGGGAAACGACTTAGATTTCTACGGACAGCTCTCTTAAGAGCTTTCGTTTCTACACCATAAAGTTCGGCTAGATCAAAGTCCATCATGACTTTTTGTCCTCTTATGGTATAAATCATGGCCTCAATTTTTGTGATGTCTTTATCGAACATAGTTCAACTCCTTATAAAAGGGAAGACTTAACTCAATTTGAAATTATTTGGAAAATGATTAGTCAGAAGTAGAAAGCTGTTTTCAAAAATGAAAAGCAGGACTCTATATTGGTCCTGCTTGAAAGAGTTAAACTTTTTTCTGAAATTGAAATTCGTGGCTCACAAAGTTTTTGAGAAAACATGCATTGTTAATTACTTTCACAAACTCAAAGCCAAGTTTTTCAGCGACTTTTGCTGAGGCGCGGTTACGCGTGTCCATTTCAATGACAAATTTTTTCACAGGATAATTCTTAGAAATAAATTGAATCATCTCTTTTGAAGCTTCGACGGCATAACCTTGTCCCCAAAAATCTTTGAAAACAGTATAGGCAACAAAAGCTTCATGACCTACGACACTCATTTCAAAAACACCTACAGGCCTTTGAGTTGATTTTTCTCTTCCTATCCAGCCAAGCCATTGTTCTTGGCCATCGGGTGAAGAGCAGGTTTCTAGGGTTTTGAAGCCAGTGGCTAACCATGAAGCTGATGGAGGAATATCGCGTTTAGTATAGTGATAGAGATCCCTATTGCAAAAAAATGGGTATAATTCAGCTGCGTGAGATTCTTGACGAATCTCTAATAACAACCTCTCAGACTCTAAAGAGTCTATTTTCGGTTTCATAAATGTCCTTACGTGTTTATTAAATTAAAAAGAGAACAAAGAAGGTCTGTTGTTTTGAATTTGATTTTCCATAAGACCTCCCTGAAAGTTAAATGGTGCGCCCGACAGAATTCGAATCTGTGACCCCTACCATGTCAAGGTAATACTCTAACCAACTGAGCTACGGGCGCGCGGTGAATTAAGTAGTATGTTAGGGAGAAAAAAGCACCTTGTCACCAAGATTTCTAGAGATAAAACAATGACTTTAGGCGCCATCTTCACTAAAATGCTTCCCACTCATGAAAGAAAGACTGGACCGCAATTTTTTCACTTGGACCCTCCATCATTTTAGAGAGTTCTTCCTTTTTTATCTAGGCGCCATGGCCTGCCTGACGGCGTTGCAGTGGCTTCAAAGTTATTTGCCTGAGCAGTTAAAGATTCTCACCGAAAGAATTGGTGGCGGTCAGTGGAGCGAGATTTCTGTGTGGACCTTTTTTGGTCTGGCCATCGGGATTTTAGTTTTTAGAACTTGCTCGCGTTTGCTTTTCTTTTATCCGGCCCGTGTTCAACAAAAATATTTAAGACTCGAACTTTTGTCATGGCTTGAAAAAGTGAATCCTCGTCGTTATCAAAAGTTTTCGGTGGGACAAATTTATCAGGTCCTCTTTGATGATATTAATAATCTTCGTGCCTTTATCGGATTCGGATTACTTCAAGTCGGGAATATGATTGTGGCCGCCTTTATTCTTATCCCTAAGGTGAACAAGGCCGATCCCGATTTGTGGCCGGCTTTTATTCCACTTTTTTCAAGTGTGGGTATCTTTTCTGTGGCCGTTTATATTTTTCAGCGATTCACCAAAGAGATGTTTAATCAAAAAGGCATTGTTCAGAATTATATTATTGAGACCTATCAGGCGCGTCCAACGATTAAGAATTTTCACCGTGAAAAGACGTTTATTGAGCATTTCAAAAAACATTCGGGAAAAGAGCTTAAACTTTTTTTTATTACTTCACTTGATGATGCTTTTATTGGGCCAATGATTAAGCTTGGTCTTGGAGCTTCTTTGCTTTGGGGAGCGATGATCATTCGATCTAAAGGTGGTGGGGCGCCCGAGCTCGTTTTCTTTAGCGGCTATCTTTATTTATTCTTGGAACCTCTGATGTTTTTAAGTTGGCTGGCGGTTGTGACGTCTCAAGGTTTTGCCGCTTGGGGACGAGTGAAGAATTTTTCTGAGCATATAAAACTGCCTGAGCTTGAAGAAGATAAGATGAAAAATTCTTCTTTTACGCTGACCGATAAAAGTTGGGAGTTTCAGATTCCATGTTGGGAGAAGGACTATCAATTTAAGATTACTCCTCATAAGTGGACTTCAATTATTGGAGAAACGGGCTGTGGAAAAAGTGTCCTTTTAGGACGTATCGCTCAGTTGCTCAAAATTAAAGATGTTAATGTCGTTATGGTTCAGCAGGAACCTTATTTGTTTAATGATACGATTGAGCAGAATATCTTTTTAGGATCAGCTCCTAATGAAGAAAAAAGAAAACAGGCCTTAGAGTTGTTGCATTTATTCCAACTTGAAAGCTTGGCCGTCTCGCATGATGACCTTTTGAGTATGGAAGTAGGGGAGAACGGAAAACGCCTCTCTGGTGGACAGGCCAAGCGAGTCGCTCTGATTCGCTCACTGCTTTCTGATGCTGAAGTTATTCTTTGGGATGATCCTTTCTCGTCGGTGGATATTATTTTAGAGAGAAAAATTATTCAAAAACTCTATGATAGTAATATTTTAAATTATCGAACAATTATTCTCACTTCACATCGCTTAACAACAGTGAAGCAATCTGATGAACTTATTTATCTTGAAAAAGATCATGGCCCACAATTTTTAGGGGATGTTGATCAGGGACTTAATAATGCGCAAGTACAGCACTTCTTCCAATCACAAATGGTGGAGTTATCTCTATCTTAGAGGTGAGACATTCTTAGTTGGGTTTATCCTTTTCAATCTCTGCGTGGCAGCGGTCTTGGGATATTATACGCCTCGATTGATTGCTGATTTTTACCAGTCTCTTACATCCGATTCTGCTTTTGCGAAACAATTTTCCCTGCTCGTCACTCTCTATATTGCGGAGTACTTTAACCGTTCGATGTATCTTTTGGCCTGTAATCGTTATGTTCAACTCTTACTAAATAATGTCCGCGAACAGAGTTATTCACGATGGCTTAAGAGTTCACTCCGAAGAAGTAAGGCCCATGAGGATTATCCTATGGGTGAGGTTTTAGCGCGACTTATGTCTGATACTGAATCCATTCGTGAAGTCGTGGGCTCAGGAAGCTTTGCTATCTTTATTGATATTCTTTTTATCTTTTTCTGTTTGATTAGTTTTCTTGAACTCAATTCATCGACAGGAATCTATCTTTTTGTGGCAGAGATTTTGGCCTGCTGGCTTCTTATTTTAGGAAGTCGAAAAATGGCCACCGTCTTTATGGAAGTTCGTCGTCTCACTGGGTATCTCTCAAGAGTAGTGACTGATTTGACTAATGGACTGAAAGAACTTTTTTTTAATCGCCATGATCACTACGCTCTTAGACGTGGGGAAAAAGTTTTTGAAGAGTTTTTAGATAAACAGCTTAAGGCCAATATTTGGGATGCCAGCTATTACTCAGCGGCTGAGTCTCTATACCCTATTTTGATTGCGGTTGTGATGATCGTTATTCCATTCACTCAAGTGGTTGAGGTGGCGATTCTTGCGGCCCTATTTGATCTTATTCAAAAATCAATTACTCCGATTAAAGATGTGGCCGGTAAAATCTCTGTTATTCAGAGAGCGAAAACAGGAATTGAGCGTCTTCATCAATTTAATGAGAGCTTTCCTCATCAAGATCAAGAGCTTCCTTCGGTTGATTTAGAGTTGAATGAGCTTAAAGTGAAGATTAATTCTTTCTCTTATCATCATCAGCAATCCCAAACAGCTTTTGAGCTTAAAGATATTGAGCTTGATCTTAAAATTGGACAGATTATTGGAATTGTCGGTGAATCCGGTTGTGGAAAGTCGACTTTGTTAAAACTGCTTTCGGCCCAGTATGGTGCCTTTGATGGAACGGCAGAGTTGAATCAGTCTAAGACATTTAATCTCAATCATGATCAAGAACTCTTGAAGCTGACTCCTTATATGAGTCTTATATCTCAAGACTCTCATGTATTCTCTGAGAACCTAGAGTTTAATATCGGACTCGGGAAGACAGAGGGGATGAGTGATTTCTGGATTTACGCCTCTAAACAAATTCCTTATCTCACCAGATGGGGTCTTGGTTTGAATGATAATATTGAGCCTAATAAGATTTCCATGGGGCAAAAACAACTTATCTCCGGACTGCGTGCGCTTTATTTAAATAAGAAAGTGATTATGTTGGATGAGATTTCGAGTGGTCTTGATCCAGAGCTAGAGAAGGCCTACAGAGACTTGCTTCATCTTTTGCGCGAGCGATCGATGACTATCATTGTGACTCATCGCTTGGAGACAATTTTAGAGGCGGATCAGGTCTTCTTGATGGATGCGGGGCGTGTTATGGCCCATGGAAGACATCAACAGATGGTGGATATCCCGGCCTATCGCAGTTTCATTGAACATTTGCATAGTTGATTTATTTGCTTCGTTTTTATTCTTCAATCTCCCTGTTATCATGTGGACGTCTCACTATTGATTTCTAGGAGTACTATCATGAGAAATGTTGTTCTATTAGCGTTACTTGCTCTCGCTGTTGCTTGTTCAGAGTCAACAAGCAAGCCACAGTTTAATTTTAAACCGGCCCCTAAAGAAGGTCTCGCTGCGAAGATTGGTGACGCCGAAGTGACGAATGCTGAAGTGGCGGACGGAATTGAATCAGAAATTTATGAAGCCGAACAAAAGCTTTTTGAAATTCGTTTCAATAAACTCAAAGGAATCATCATCGAAAAAATGATCGCTGGTGATTCACGTAAAGGTAATCTTTCAGCTGATGAATTTCTTACTAAATATATTAGTAAAGATGTTGTGATCTCTGAAAAAGAAATTGATGCTTTCATTAAGGATCAAAGTATTCCTGCTGAACATATCAATCCACAAATTCGTGAGAAGATTAAATCTTACTTAGAGATGGAGAGAAAAAAAGAAGCAGTTGATAAATGGATTGCTGAGCAAACAAAAAAGACAAATGTTGATATCTATCTGGCCAAGCCACGTCGCCCAAGCTTTGAAATCAATATTGGTGACGCTCCATCAGTTGGAAACAGTGATGCTAAAGTCACAGTTGTTGAATTCTCTGACTTCCAATGTCCTTTCTGTGCTAAAGGCGCAGATATCATTAAGTCATTGAAGAAAAAGTATGGAAACAAAGTTCGTTTTGTTTTCAAAAACTTTCCACTTCCATTCCACAATCAAGCGGAAGGTGCAGCGGTTGCTGGACTTTGTGCTAATGAGCAATCCACAGATCTTTTCTGGAAAATGCACGATGCTATGTTTGCAGACCAGACTAAATTGGACTTAGACTCACTTAAGGTCACGGCCAAGAAGAATGGGGTAAAAGCTGACCAATTTAATAAGTGTTTAGACGAAAACAAGTTTTTGGCCAAAGTTCAGGCCGATATGGAAGAGGGGAAAAAAATTAAGGTGAAGTCGACACCAACTTTTTTCATTAACGGTCAGCTCATTAATGGCGCGCAACCTCTTGAAGTCTTTACAGAAATCATCGACGAAGAGCTTTCTCGCTAGTCATTTTCTCAAGTATCTTGATTTTATAAGGCCTTAGGTAAGTTTTACCTAAGGCCTTTTTATTATAGGGGCAGGGTATACTATCTAAGATGCCAGGATGGCAGATCAAGAGGTTCAAGGATGAATGGTGTAGATTACACAAAACAACTTAGTCGAGACCGCGAAAACTTTCAAAAAACGATTGAGAAAGACCGCGAGGCCCAATCTAAGCGTATCGCCTCTGAAGAAGAGCGGCACAACCACATTCAAACCAAACAGAAAGAGACACATATTCAAGATCGTACCGAACTTGAAAAAGACTATTCAAAAAATCTCGCAGAAATTAATCAAAAAACAAAAGAAGTTATCAGTCGTGATACAGACAAATTTAACGAAAAGCTTGATAACGAGCGTTCAACCTTTGTTAAAAAGACTGAAACTCAACGTAAAGATTTTGATCAACGTCTCTCTGATATCAAAAACAATTATAAAAAAGCCTTTGATTCAGAACGAGATAATCACGACACTGTTCGTGATGTTGAAAAGAATCGTTATGTGAATAATGTTCAAGAGATCACAAAAAATACAGACAAAAAAATTGGTGAGTATCGAGACCAGATGATGGGAGCGGGAGCTGACGTGCGTGAGCAAAATAATCGCGAGAAGCAGCAGCTCGTGAGATCTCATGAAGATAAGCTCACTGAAATTTATAAAAATGAGTCGAATAAAAGAACTGAACTCCGTGAAAGAGTGACCGGAGATCTTGATAAAATTCGCCAGTCTACTGATGCTGAGAAAGAGCATGCTAAGAATTACTATAAAAATAGAATGGATACGACAAAAAAACTTTTTGATGATCGTTATCAAGTGACAAGCCGTGAATTTGAAAAGAGATCTAAAGACGTAACAGATGCTCAACGAAAAGAAACAGTAAAATTAAATCAACAGAACCAATTAGAACTGGCCAAAGTAAGACGTGGATTTAATGACCAAATTAAATCTATGGAACTTGAAGCTGTTAGTCGAGATAACGGGAGTGGTGAGTTTGCTGATTTTGCCAAGCGCCAAAGTGGTGCCAAAGATCAGGATATCTTTGATAAAAAGATTGGCCATTTGAGAGACGAGCTTTCAAATGCCAAAGATGATTATCAACAGCGTCGTGCGAGCGATCAAGATCAGTTTAATACTGATCTTCGCACTGAAAGAGCAGAGTCAGTTTCTCGAATTGAAAAGCAAAAAAATCAACTTGAAGCTCAGAAATTATTATCAATGCAAAAAGAGCGCGAGAGCGCAGATAAAAAAATCCAGGGTGCTTTTCATCAGAATAAACTATCTGAGCAACAAAATGAGTCTCAGCTAAGTTTTCAGCAGAACCAATCGAGAGTGCAGCTCGATAAGTTGAAGGCCAATTTTAATGCTTCGATGAAAGATCTTGAAGAGAAGCATGGCAAACAGATTGAGACAGTTCAAAAGACATCAATTCAAGATAAAAACGATTTTATGCAGAATACCAATGTCCGCAGAAATGAAGAGATTTTTGAATTGAAGAGAAATTTTGGTAAGGTTATGGATGCTACTGTGACAGATTACGAAATGCGTCTAGATAATTATAAACGAGACAACGATAACTTGAAGGCGGGGTTTGAGCAAAAACTTCGTCAAATTATGGATAATTCTGACAAACAGATGGTCACACAAAGAAAAATTTACGAAGATAAGCGAACGGCAGATCAAAAATCTTATCAGCTTCTTATGGATCAACGCGAAAATGATCTTAAGAAGAGGATTAATGAGTTGAACTCAAGCTATCAACGTAAGATTGATAATCTTGTTTCAGAAAATGATCGTCGTATGAAGTCGGTTACGGGTGAATACGAATCAAGATTAAAAGAACTTGCTTCTAGCAAAGCTACTGAGTTGAATCAGAAAGATGCTAAGGGGCTTAATGAACTTGAAAGAGTAAAAGCGGCTTACGATGATGAGAAAGCTCGTATTATTAATCAGTACGAGAATCAAATCAATCAGATGAGAATTGCGCACCGTGATCAGATGGAAGAAATGAAGAACTTTAAAAGTTTAGCTTAATACCCATTCTGATTGTGAGAAATTATGAGTACTCGTCGCGCGAAGATTATCGCCACTGTTGGCCCTAGTTCTAACTCTATCCCCATGCTTGAAAAATTGATCCTCGCTGGTATGAATGCTGCCAGAGTGAATATGTCTCATGGGACTTATGAGGCCCATGCTCAGACTATTAAAAATGTCCGAGAGGCCTCAATCAACGTCAAAAGAGAAGTGGCTATTCTCCTCGATCTTCAAGGACCTAAAATTCGTGTAGATAAACTACCTAATCCCCTTGAACTGAAAGATGGTGAAGTATGGGTTATTGGCCCTTCACATGTTCAGAGTCAATATCCTGAATATGCCTCTCACTTTATTCCTACGATTTATAAAGATCTGGTAAAAGACGCTCATGTGGGTGCGAGGATTCTCTTTGATGATGGACTTCTCGAGGCAGTGGCCACTGAGAAAGATCGTGATGTTTTAAAAATTAAAGTCATTGTGGGTGGAACCCTTAAATCGAATAAAGGAATTAATCTTCCCAATGTAAAAGTTTCGGCTCCTAGTTTTACCGACAAAGATCGTGAGGATCTTGAATTCGGTCTTAAGCAAGGGGTTGATTATGTGGCCTTAAGTTTTGTTCGTACGGCACAAGATATTCTTGATGTGAAAAACTTACTGCAAGAACAAAATATTTTTCTTCCCATTATTTCAAAGATTGAGACTCCTTACGCTCTTGAAAATATAAAAGAAATTATAGAAGTGACTGATGCTATCATGATCGCTCGTGGTGATATGGGAGTGGAGGTCGGGAATCATCTTGTTCCACTGATTCAAAAACAAATCATAAAGCTTTGTAATGAAGCGGGGAAGATGGTGATAACAGCAACACAGATGCTTGAGAGTATGATCACCAACTCTCGTCCTACACGTGCAGAAGCTTCGGATGTGGCCAATGCTGTTTGGGATGGTACTGATGTGTTAATGCTTTCCGGTGAAACAGCTTCTGGAAAATATCCAGTAGAAACAGTTGCAATGATGAATCAAATTGTTGAAGAAGCTGAGAAAGCACCTAAAGAGCGGCCACTTTTACGTAATATGGATATTTCGGGAATTGATGCGTCTGTTCAGGTCGCAGCCTCACTTCTTGCTGAAAAAGTAAATGCTCGCTGGATTCTCTCGATTACTCAGTCTGGGAATTCTTGTTTGAAAATTACTCGTTTCCGCCCTAAAACACGTGTCCTTGGAGTTACAAACTCTATTCATGTAGTGAGAAAAATGTGTCTTTACTGGGGGGTGACACCTTATTTTTACGAAGTTCCTATTGAAAATGGGGTGGGAAAGATTGAGTCCATGATGTTTAAGACATTGATCAAAAAGAACCACACAATGGTGGGTGATAATATTGTTATCACTGTTGGTGATGGAAGTTATTTCCAGAAAGGCACGACGAACTCCATTCGTGTTGAGACCGTCAAAGAATCAAATTAAAAAATGATAAAGAATGTTCCCCATTTAACAGATGAGTTTTTAAAAGAGCTTGGTGTTGTTGACTGGGGAATGACTTCGGAAGAAAAGCCCACATCTTGGGAAAACTATGAAAAATGGGTTTCTCAAAATCTTAGCTCACCGTTGACTTATCTTTCTGATCACCGCATGTCTTTGCGATCTTCACTTAAAAATATATATCCTGAATTTCAAACGGCTCTTGTCTTTTTTTTTGATTATGCGCCTACTAAAAAATGGCTGATTGAAAATAAAATCTACAAATATGCTGCCTACACTTTAGGATTTGATGGAGGAGACTATCATCACGTCGTTGGAGAGCGTTTAGAAAAGATTGGGATTGAACTAAAAAAAAATGATCCCACTCTCGATTTTAAAATTACTCTTGATGTTCTTCCGGTTTTGGAAAGAGATCTTGCCTTTAGAGCAGGACTTGGATGGTTTGGAAAGAACTCTATGCTCATTCATCGTAAGTATGGAAGTTATTTTCTCATCGGAAGTCTACTCATTAATAAAAAGATACAAGATCAAGAAGCTTCTCTTGAGGTAGATCATTGTGGTCAATGTAATCGATGTGTGGAGGCCTGCCCTACAAAGGCCATTAATCCAGAAACGCGCACTATTATTGCGAGTCAGTGTATTTCAACTTATACCATCGAAATTTTTAAAGAAGCTACGGCCCCCGAAGGAATGGAGAAGAGCAGAGGAGAAATCTTTGGGTGCGATATTTGTCAGGATGTGTGTCCTTGGAATAAAAAATATCTAGGTAAGATCACAAGCATGCTCAAAATTACTGATACCTTTCAGCATGTGAATTATTTATTAGAGTCTAATCTTGAAACTCTTTTTGATAAGCTCTCAGGAATGAGTGGGCGTTCATTTAAAAAATGGCTAAAGGGAACATCTTTTGATCGTCCTGGAGTCACCGGTTGGCTTAAAAATATTAAGTCAGCGAAAAATCACCAACCAAAATGACCTTTAAGAAATGAGAAAATATGGGGCGAGGCCTGACTTGGTTCATGATGAGGCAGGCGCTTAGGCTCATAGAAGGTCACTTCATTTCCTAGTGAGATCAGCTTATCCACCATTAATTGAAGCCCACCAGGGCCCACGACAGCATCATCTTCACCCGTAATAAGGTGAACACGCTGACCAGTCGTTTTAAGATTCACTTTTTCATCACGAATCCACGGAAAAACTAAAGAAGAATCAATGGCCGGAGAGACGAGCTGGCGACGAGTAGAAAGTGTTTTTTGATAAAATGTTGTATCAAAAATATGAGTTTCTGCTTTCACATTCAGGCCAAGCCCTATACAGACGGCGACTTTTTTAATAGCGCTAAATTCAGGCAAATCTAGGGCCTTTAAAGCCGTCATCGCTCCAAGAGAGTGACCACCCAGAATCAGACCTTGGCATGTGGGGTAGCTGGCCACACCTAACTCAGCTTCAAGGAAGGCACCCAAACGAAGATAGGCCTCTCTAAAAAGATGATGAATATAATTTTTAAAATCATCAAAACTTTCTACATCATTAAAACTTCCCAGGTAGTGTCCTGGTTGATCAAAAATAATCGTTGGAACACCGGCCTCAGCCGTTCTAGTCGCCCAGGCCAAGCAGTCAGACTTCTGAGAAGTATAGCCGTGAGTAAAGCAGGCCCATTGTTCTTTTAAATCTGATTGCGGAATAAAAACGAAGGCCTGAACTTCAAAACTAGAAACTGAGAGTGTCGTGCGGAGAATTTTTACTGACATATGATATTGACTCGCAAGGTCATCCTTTAAATATTATGAATTTTAGATTGACGAAACTTTGAGGAAACATTACTTTAAAGATCACTTTTTTAGAAGACATCTTTCGTTATCAGATATGCCCGCTTAGCTCAGTCGGTAGAGCAAAGGACTGAAAATCCTTGTGTCCGTGGTTCGATTCCGCGAGCGGGCACCAAAAAAAGCCTCAGAAAAATTAACCCTTTTTCTGAGGCTTTTTTATTTTAGTTTCGACTCTCATCCTCACTTTGAGATAAAAGCAATAGAAGACTGTTAAGCTCAAGGGGAAATTTCTTTGGATATTTTGAAAGGCAGCTGACAATAGAGAAATGTTACGATTTTTCTTTTTCTTAATTATGCTTAGTTTCAATGTCCAGGCCGAAGTGATCTGCTATCCGCCCATTACTCAGGATGAGCTGATTGGTCTAATGATAAATACAAAAATACGCTATTTCCCTGAGCTTGATAAAGAAATTGTAAGTGTGACAAATTTCAAATCGAAAGATTCTTTTCTTCAAGCTCAACCAGTGATTAAGTCTCTCTTAAAACGGAGAGAAAAAAGAAGTTATACTGTTCAAGTTAATCCTAAACTTCTTGCTTGCCCACCATCTATGGAAGGGCTAGAGGCAATATTGGTTCATGAGTTAGAGCATATCGTAGATTATACAAAATGGAGTTCAGCACGAATCGTTAAGCATGGAGCTCAGTATCTTCTTTCAAGAAAATTTCAAATTAAATACGAAAGAGAGACTGACCGAAAAGTTCTTCAAAAATCTCTTCATGAAGGATTGGCGCAGTTTAGAGAGTGGATTTATCCATGGCTAAATCCAAAGCAGCTTAAAAAGAAAAGACAAACCTATCTTACTCCTGAAGAGATTCGAAATAGTTTATGACATCAATAAAATATTCTTTTCTTTATTGTTTTCAAAATGAATATATGACTCTTGTTGAGATTAAACGCACGGATCTTCCCGAGGACTCAACTCCTGAACAGGTGTATTCGTGGCTAGTGATTAATCCCCAAACTGCCGAGTATAAAAAGCTAGGTTTTAAAAGTATGGGGACTGAAATGGTAAATGGAAATCTTATCAATATCAGAGTATTTAATGAAGGTGAGTTAAGATTTGACGGACTTTTTGCCAAGTTTGTTTACGGACCCAATTCTCATTTGCTTGAGAACAAGAGCAGTGCAGAACCTAGCAAAAACATCGCTGATATCGTTAGTACTTATCTAGACTAAATTTAAATTCTATTTATCTGTTACAAACTCGCAAACCCCAGTACCTTTGACGTCTGTATCGGCCGTTCTAATATCAATCTTGGTTTTTTTGCCTTCTACTCCATCAAGCTCACGGTCTCTCTTCTTTTTAAACTTTAGTGTGAGTTGAACTTCTTTTGTATCAATTGAGAGAACAATCTTTCGGTTATTTTCTTTCTCCTTGATTTCCTTATTTGAAACTTCAATGTTTTGAGTTTTAGTTACAATAAAGCTAGTTTCTTTCAGACGAATAAGATCGACATTCGTTGTTTCAACTTTGCATCGAAATGTTTCTACAATTTCATTAAGTTTTTGAGCGGTTTTTGGGAGAGCAATTTTTGAAACATCAAAAATTTCTTCGGAGCACTTAGAGCTCAGGCGTGAAACAGCTGCTAGGGCCTCTCCAGTTATCTCATAAGAATAGGTGATATCAGATTTAGTTTTAATTCTATAGGCCATATCCCTAATCCCTGTGCGCTGAATTTCTTCAAACACGTAGGCTACGGCCTGAAGTGGGGCACGACTAGTTTGAATAAGTTCAGGCCCTAGACTGAGTCCAAGATTTAGGAGAAGTTCTTGTGAGAGAGCTGGAGAGAGATTATTCCAGAAATTTCTGATATCAGATTTTCCTTTTAGTTCTTCAAGGACTTTCTCAACAACTTCATTTTTTAGTCTGACTTTGACGATTGACTCGTCTTTTTTAGAAGCGGCTATATCAAGGTTCTCCACACAGCTTATTGGCATGACCACGGCGTTGGCTTGGGATAAAGTAGCAGGACCACCGACAAGCTTAGCTTACTCCATTTGGAGACATCCGCTAGCAAGCGTGACTAAACTGAGGAGAATAAATTTATTTTTCATATGGCCCTTATTTAGCAAAATTCTTGCCAGAATAAGGGCCTAAATAGAGGGGTTTTAGCTATTTGTGCTGTCTAAAAAATCGACAATCTCTTTACCACTGGACAATGCCAGAACTTTCGCCGCTTTGCTTTGGGCTTTTTTATAATCAAGATTTCGAATAGTTTTTCTCGTCTTGAGGATTGCAGAAGGAGTCATACTAAAATGTGTTAATCCCATGCCCAAGAGTACTTCGGTGAGCTTTTGGTTAGAGGCCATCTCTCCACACATGGCCACTTCAATGCCTGCCTTATTTCCCGCAGAGATGACTTGAGAGATAAGCCTTAGAACGGCTGGATGAAATGGATCATAAAGATGATGAACTTTCTCATTCATGCGATCAACGGCGCAGGTGTATTGAATAAGGTCATTTGTTCCAATGCTAAAAAAGTCCACATGCTGAGCAAGAAGGTCACTCATAATAGCGGCTGAAGGAATTTCAATCATAATCCCTATTTTGACTGTCTTTGAGTATGAAATGTCTCTGAGTTGTAGTTCTTGTTTGGCCTCTTCAAGGATATTTTTAGCAAGAAGAACTTCTTCAAGACCTGAAATCATGGGGAACATGATCTGAAGATGACCGTAGACGGAAGCACGAAGAAGAGCACGGAGCTGATCTTTAAAAATGCCTTTGTTATCTAAGCAGTAACGAATCGCCCGGTGTCCTAAAAAAGGATTATCTTCTTTAGCGATTTTTAAATAAGAGATTTCTTTGTCTCCCCCCACGTCTAATGTTCTGATCACAGTAGGGCGGTTCTGCATTTTTTCAAGAACAGCTTTGTAGATCTCATACTGTTCATCTTCAGTGGGAGCCGTGTTTCGGTCCATATAGATGAACTCAGTCCTAAAAAGACCAACACCCTCTGCATCGTTTTTCATGGCCACTTCGGTATCAATTACAGAGGCTATATTGGCCTCTAGCTTTACTGTATGATTATCTAGGGTGCTTGATTTTTGGCCAATATAGTTTTTAAGTTCTTTTTTCAGAAGCTCATCATCAGTTTTTTGTTTTTTGAAATGAGTCAGTGTCTTCTCATCTGGTGTTTGAAATACCTCTCCAGCATCCCCACTAAAAGCAATCATTTCATTATTAAGGATAAGTTTGGTGGCATCTTTCAGACCAACAATGGCCGGAATCTCAAGAGTGCGGGCCATAATGGCGGTATGAGATGTTTTACCACCGATTTCGGTGATAAGCCCAAGGACATGCTCACGCTTAAGAGTTGCCATCTCTGAGGGAGTAATATCTTTGGCCACAAGAATAACATCTTCTTTGAGTGCGCTGAGATCATAAACTTTAATTCCAAGCATAATGCGCAGAATACGATCCGTGACATCTTTCACATCAACCGCACGCTCTTTCATATACTCATTATCCATTGAGTGAAAAATGGAGATGAATTGTTTGGCGACTTGATCAAGAGCGTAGGTTGCCTTGAATTTTTGATTCTTAATCAAGTCCGTTGTGGCTTCAATCATCTCTGGATCTTCAAGAATCATGAGATGGGCCTCAAAGATGGCTGCTTTATCCGCTCCCATCTCTTGAAGAACACGGTCGTGCAGGGAAGTCAGCTCACCCTTGGCCGTCTGGATGGCATCCATGAGACGCTTCATTTCATTTTCAGGTACTGTCGTGAGTCCTTCTTCGATTTTAATATCGTTGTGAAGAATGACGAGGGCCTTACCAATGGCAATTCCTGAAGAGGCACTTTTCCCTACAAGCATACTATGATCCTAAAGTTGAAATTTATTTTCAATAAGCGTTGCTAGTTTTGTCATGGCCGCTGCTTCGTCTTCACCAGTGGTAATGACAGTGATCTCAGAATCTTTAGTAAGACCAAGACTCATGAGACCCATGATTGATTTTCCATTTTTCTTCGTACCATTGCTTACGATTTCAATATTTGATTTGAATTCAGAAGCCACTTTAACAAATGCTCCTGCTGGACGAGCGTGCATTCCTTCTTCATTTAAAATTTTAAATGTTTTTTCCATCGTAAAACTCCTATTTGTTAATCTGAATCACTGATTCAAGAACTTCTATTTTTTGAGAGGACTTAAGTACTCTGACTTCTTTTAGGTCGCCACTGTTTGTAATAACAAAAGGAGTCAGATGAGATTTGGCTTCTTTTTTGACTTTCTCCAGATCAAATTCGATGAGAAGTTGTCCACGTTTAATATGGTCACCGGCCTTTACAAATCCTTTGAAGCCTTCGCCATTCATCTTGACCGTATCAATGCCTACATGAATAAGAACCTCTGCTCCGTTGCTGGCCTCAATCGCCACGGCATGATTTGTTTTAAAGATTGTCGCAACTATACCATCACAAGGTGAGAAGACCTTTCCTTCAGTAGGGTCAAAGGCCACTCCTTCACCCATCATCTTTTGAGAAAACATTTCATCTGGAACTTGATCTAGGGGAATGATATTTCCTTTCATCGGAGAAAGAAGTGTTGAGTGGTCAGGGAGCTTCATCATTTTTTTCATTTCTTCTTTGAGAAGATCTGACTCCGTTCCAAAAACCACTTGAAAATTTCCACCGCCGGCGTGAACACTTCCTGTGGCCCCAATTTCTTTTAGGCGTGCTTGATTCACTTTATGATGATCATTCACTGTCAGTCTAAGGCGAGTGATGCAAGCATCAAGATGCTTGATATTGTCTGCTCCCCCTAAAGCGGCGAGAACTGCTTGGGCCTTTTCCGAGCGTGAACCAAATTTTTCTGCTTCAGTATCTTCATCTTCGCGTCCTGGTGTTTTAAGATTAAGAAATCCAATCCCAAAATAAAAAGTCACAAAATAAGCGGCAGCAGTGAGCGGACCAACAATAAGGAACAGAAGTGAAACATTCTTTTGATTAAATAAACCGAGAAATAAATCAATCATCGAGGCAGAGAATGTATAACCAAGATGTATATCAAGGGCACTTGATAAAAAGCCTGATCCAAAAGTTAAAAGCACATGGGCCACAAAAAGAACTGGGGCCACAAAGATAAAGGCAAATTCTATAGGTTCACTAATTCCTGTGATAATGGCTGTTAAACTGGCCGCAATCATCACACCACCTATGGCCTTTCTTTTTGTTGTCTTCGCTCGTAAGTACATGGCCAAAGAAGCAGCAGGAAGACCGAACATCATCATGGCATATTCACTGGCCATGAAAACTCCCGCACTAGGATCACCAGCATAATAACGAGTGGCCTCACCATGAACAACTTGTCCTGTGGAAGTGACGAATTCTCCAAACTGATAAAGGAATGGAGGATAAAAAACATGATGAAGACCAACTGGAATGAGAAGACGTTTTGTAGCAGCATAAACGGCTGGCCCAAAACTTGTTCCCATGACCCAAATACCAAATTGATGAATTCCTTCTTGAATAGGTGGCCAGACAAAGGCCAGAAGAAGACCAAGAGCTAAAGCAGATCCCGCCGTAATAATGGGGACTAATCTTTTTCCAGAAAAAAATCCTAGAAATTGCGGAAGCTGAGTTTCATGAAAGCGATTATAGATATGTGCACTGATAAGGCCGATCATGATTCCACCAAAGACACCGGTATTAATTGCTAAAGAAAGGTCACGGGCCTCTGTAATAGCAGTAAGAACATTCATGAGGGTGAAATATCCTGCTACAGCGGCAAGACCCGAGATAGCAGCTCCATTACTAAAAGCAATGGCCACACCAATAGCAAAAAGCACAGGCAGCTGCTCAAAAATAGCGATTCCACCACTGTAACAAATATTTCCTACGGCCATGATTAAAGGAAAAGTTTCCTGGCCTTGAAGAAGGCGTCCGAGGGCCACGAGAAGTCCCGCTGCGGGAAGAACTGAAACGGGAGTCATGAGGGCCTGGCCCATCTTCTGAAAAGAGGAGAAGAAATTCACAGATTTATCCTTATCAAATGATTAGAGAGTTGATCTTAGGATAATGATTACAGGGTTGCCAATCTAGAGTTGAATTGTCAGGCTTCGTATTCTAAGAAATTCACCTTAACTTGCGAATTGTTATCAGGGCCAAATTGTCCTTGGAATGGTGTCATTGACGACACTAGCCGGCGCAGATGCGTCATGATTGCAGTTGCGTCATGTTTATGAAATTTATTAAACCAAAAAAGATACTGATTTGGTCTGAATTTTGCTTTAGAGTTCTCAGTTGTTTATTCAAAGGAGTCATTATGAAGCTACCATCGCTTCTTTTAGGAAGCTTTTTAGCAGTTATGAGTGTGGGCGAAGCCTTTGCTCAAAGAAGTCCAGGCCGTGGTTCATCAGGCGGATCATCACGTGGTGGTTCATCTTATTCAGGTTCTTCGAGCCGTGGACCAAGCTATAATCCAAGTCGCGGAAGTTCATCTCCGTCATCGCCATCGCGATCAACACCAACGCGCCCTTCTTCAGGATCGTCAGTAGGTGGATCAAGATCAGGTTCAACTCCAAGAGGCCCAAGCTATAATCCAGGCCGTGGAACAACAACGACGCCAACTCGTCCGTCGACAGGGTCATCTGTTGGTGGATCTAATTCTGGCTCAACTCCAAGAGGGCCAAGCTATAATCCAGGTCGTGGAACAACAACGACACCAACGCGTCCATCAACTCCGTCAACACCATCGACACCGAGAGGACCAAGTTATAATCCAGGTCGTGGAACGACAACGACGCCAACGCGTCCATCTTCTCCATCTACGCCAAGAACAACAACTCCTCGTGGACCAAATTACAATCCAGGAAGAGGAGCTCCTTCTACTCCAGGTCGCGTTGTTGTCCGTGGGCCACGTTACAATCCAGCTCCTTCAACGGCACGTCCGTACAGACCGGTTGTGATTCGTAACTACCGTCCTCACGTTCCTTACTATAGAACTTATGTTCACTCTCGTCGTTACATCAGACCTTATGATTATTACTTCGGAGTTCGTCGTTACCATATCTACCGTTACTGGTTATTTGAGCCAGTTTCTTATGGATACAGCAATGGTTACTATGTTCTTAATGACTATCCTTACTATGTTTATCATGGATACCGTCACCGCTATAGTACAGTTGATACATGTTCATACCAGCTAGTTGATTCAACATCGAATACGGCCGTAAAATCTTTCACTGAGAGAGTTTGCCAGGCAGCTTATGATGAATGTGCTCTTGAGCGTGATGTGGCCAACCAGTCACTTAGCGAGATTCGTTACTTCTGTGCTGAGCGCGTAGATGAAGAGTTCGCCAATACATCAGATGATTCAGTTGTGTTTGATCCTCAACCAAATGAGCAAACTGATAGTGTGTGGTCAGCTATTAATAACTATCTTTCAGACAGATCGTATAAAGAAATTTGGAGAGATGGTTACAGAAAAGAGCGTTTTGATCCTAAGTGTTCAGTTGAGAAAGTGCGTAAGCATAAACTTGGCTGTAAATATGTAATTAAAGTCGCTGGGAAAAACTACCCGGATCACCAAGGTGAAATCTGTTCTCATAAAGATTCAGCAGCTCTTGCTGGCTGTGATGTGGGAACTCAAAAGAAAAATGCTGGTTGTTTATTAAAGCTAGCTGTATCTGAAGGTCTTTGTCACTAAGACTTAAAATAGAGAAGGGGAGGGCGATGCCTTCCCCTTTTTTTTATCCATTTTTCTCAATAAAGCGGTTTTTTAAAAGATCAATCCAATACTTCTCATGAAGGGGCTCGCCTGTAGCATCTTTTATCATTTGAGGAGAGGATTTAATTCGTCCATGCTGATGAAATTCTTTTTGAAGCCATTCGATAGTTGTTTTCATTTCCCCTTTGAGAATATTTGCATGAAGTTTCGGATTCTTCTTTTGAAGAGTGGCATACATTTGAGCGGCCATCATACTCCCAAGTAAATAACTTGGAAAATAACCGAAAGAGCCAGCGGACCAGTGAGAATCTTGAAGAATCCCTTCGGCATCGTCTTGAGGGTCAATGCCAAGGTAGTCATGATAATACTGATTCCATACTCGTGGCAGATCATCAACACTGAGATTTTCATTAAAGATTTTTTTCTCAATCTCATAACGAATCATAATATGGAGACCATAAGTAACAGGGTCAGCATCAACTCTAATCATACTAGGAGTTACTTCTGTGGCCATAAGGTAAATATCGTGAGCAGTAAGACCTTTAACAGAATTTTCATCCACCTCTTTAAAGCTTTGATAAAGAAAATCAAAAAACTCTTTTGAATGGCCAAAACAAACTTCCCAAAGGCGAGACTGTGACTCATGGAGATCATAACCATTGGCCTCAGAAGCAGGAGAGCCAAACTGTTCAGCAGGTAGTCCAGCTTCATAGAGTGCATGACCAAGTTCATGAATGGTAGCAAGGATACTACCCAGGGGTTCTTTTTCATTGTAGCGAGTTGTCAGTCTAACGTCAGTAGGATGCACGGTAAGAGTAAAGGGGTGAGTTGATTTCAAAAGAACAAACTGTTCTTTATTCACTCCCATCCAATCAATCATTTTCTGACAAACTTTTTGCTGAGTCTCAATTGAAACTTCCCATGTCTTGGGATGTCGAGGTTGATAAGATTTAACTAAACTGATGAGTTTTTCTTTCATAGGACTAAAGACAGCATCAATATCTTTTTGATCGAGATTAGGAGAAAACTCATCAAGGAGAAGATCATATGAATTCAGATTGGGATTTATATATTCCGCGTACTTTTTCTTCATCTCGATCATCTTTTTGAGATGAGGCTTAAATAAATTATAATCTTTTTGTTTTTTGGCCTTCTCCCATGAGATTTGAGATTCTGTTTGGGCCCTTGTCATATCTTCAACGAAAGACTGAGGAAGCAGTCGATATTTAGTGGCATCCTTAAGCGCAATTTTAGCATTCTCATCATGAGACTGAGATTTTAAAAGATTAAAATATTGATCATCGGTGAGGACTGAGTGAACCTTTCCGGCAAAGTATCCAAGGACATCTCCTCGCCATGCTCCACCCATTGGTGGCATTTGAGTTTCAAGATCCCAGTAGTGAAGTGATTGAGCAGAACGGAGTATGCCGATTTCTTTCCAAAAATCATTTAATGTTTTCAAGAAGTGTTCCTTTGATAAGTGACACCACTATTCTACTTGGTCTCAAGATTTTTGAAAGAAAGTTATAGGTTCTTCTTAATTTTTTTTACTGACTAATTTACACGAGTTAAGACGTTGTATTAGTATCGGAGTTAAAGCTTCTTAAGAACTTATTAATAATCTCGATTTGTGGTGATTCCTTAAACGAGGATTCAAATTCGGATAAAATTTCTCTTAACTTTCGCCCATTTGCATTTAGAATTTTCAAAGAAAGGGCCTGAGAGTAAAATAGTATTTGTGCCGCGATTACTGTTCCTTCCATAGGATATCGAACAAAACCATTTCCATTCATCACACCATGATGTTGCATGACTATCTTATCAACACCTTGAGGGGCTCCAGCAAAAGTCCTTACAGTTTCTGCTATCTTTTGAGCGTGAGAGTTGAGGATATTCATTTCTTTGGAGTTAAAGTTCAACAAGTCTTCTTCGGATCTGGCCACGAGCATTTCATCATTTGGAAGATTCATATCGCAGAAAAAAGCACTGAATACAAGTTTCTCAGTAAGATCGTCTTTTTGTTTTTCCGGCCAGTCAGTATGTTCAATATATTGTGAACAAAGAAGTGAAGTAAGCTGAATGAAAGTAAAATGAAAATTTAGTTCTTGTCTCGTTTTTAAATTTCTAAGAAATGACTTGAACGGACTGTCTTTCTGAAGTCTTTGTTGGACATTTTGCATAGAAATTTCGCAAAGTTTTTGAACTTGAGGTTTTAGTCCAAGACTTTTAACCATATCTTTTAATGAATGAAAAACCTCACCCTCCGCAATAATCTGACTCCCATCTGTTGGCATCAGTACGTTCAGTCGCATCTCAAGTTGCTGAATGAGAAGCCGAGAGAAATCTTTTAACCAATCTCGTTTAAGATAAAAATCGTCAATACCACGGCCCATATATTTGCTTATGGCCTCATGGTCTAGAGGTTCTGAAGCATTAAATCGTTTGATAAATTTTGACTCATTTCCTTGCTTTACCTTAAGAAAAATATCAAACGGAAGAGCCTTGAAATGAAGGAAAAGATGGGCCGGCATAGAGACACAATCGATAAATGAGTGATTATTTAGTCCATCTTCATCAATTTTTAATATCTTTTTTAAGCTATCAACCATTTGATCAAATTCTTCAAGCTTGTATTGTTGTTCACAGCTCTTAAGATCTTTTTCAAATGTACCAATAGAAAAAAAATGACAAGAGAGAGATTGCTTGGATAGCGCTTGATCAATGTAGATGGAAGCTTCAAATTTATTTATATGAGATTGTGAGACGATAGCTGCGACATCAGAAAACATATTTGCGTAGTTCAAAATTTCCTGAGGGTCCTCAGAAAAAATAAGCTCAACAGAGTGACACATTGAAAAATGAGCCTTAACAATGTCTCTAATCTCTGAATTTTCTAGACAAAATAATAAATGGCTCATTTTTTAATCATTAAAAAAGTCATGTTTAGCACTGAGTCTTTATCGGTATATGTTTGAATAAATGAAAGAAAGGCCAAGCACCCGTATTTATTAGGGCTAAAATTCTTAGATCTCTTAACAAATTCTTAACTATTAAGAAATGTTAAAACCTAGAGATCTTTGTTATTAAATGGGCAAATCTCATTAAAGGAAAGAGTAAATGATCTCAATTCTCATTCTACTTGCTAGTGTTCAGTTCGTATTTGCAAATGATGTCGCCCCCTTAGATTTAAGTACACTTTCGCAGTTTAAAGATGGTGTGACTCTTGAATATAAGCCATTGCAATTTAAATCTAAATTTAGATTCAGAGTCCAAAATCGATTTACCTATGAGACTGAAGAGTCGACAAAGTTTAAGGCAAAACAAGTAGATTTTGCTGTTAGAAGAATGCGCTTAAGATATGAGGGTAATGTCCTAGACTCTAGGTTACTTTTTAAATTCCAGTTCTCTTTCACTCGAGGAGATATGGACTTTGATCGTACTAATTATCCCAATATCCTAAGGGATGCTGTTGTCGGTTGGAAACTTTCTGATAAGACTACATTTTGGTATGGTCAAACTAAGCTTCCTGGTAACAGACAAAGAGTAGTCTCATCAGGTTCTCAACAATTTGTTGATCGTTCTCTTTTAAATGCAACTTTTAACATCGATCGTGATCTTGGAGCTCAGTTGTATCATCAGATAGGTGACGAAAAACCTTTTTGGGTAAAACTGGCTGTTTCAAATGGTGAAGGGCGTGCTACTGAGAACAAAGATAATGGTCTTGCTTACACATCAAGAGTTGAATGGTTACCACTTGGTAATTTTAAGGATGAAGGAGATTATTTCGAGTCTGATTTGTCGAGAGAGGATGCTCCAAAGATTTCTATCGGTGCGGTCTACTCTGTTAATAAAAAAACAACGAGAAATGGCGGGCAATTAGGTCGTCAGTTTACCACGGTAGGACTTAATAAGGATATGGAGACATGGTTTGGTGATTTTTTACTAAAGTATCGTGGATACTCGTTCTCAACCGAATATGCAAAAAGAACAACAGATTCACCATTTTTTAAAGATGGCTCAACCAATGTTACAATTTATGAGGGGGAGGCCATTAATGCACAAATGGGTTACCTATTTGATAACAATATTGAGCCTGCCATAAGATTCACGAAATTATGGGCCCATGGTGGAGCTAGGGCAGGTGAGAACGATAGGACACAATATACTGTAGGTTTAAGTAAATATATCAATCATCACAAAGTTAAATTTCAAACAGATATGAGCTTTGATGAGCAAACCAATCCACTTAAGAAAAGTTACCAGAGTTCTTGGATCTATCGTGCTCAAATGGAAATCGGTATTTAGTTTTATCTTGGGGTCATCCTGGCCCCAAGTAGTTTCACTTTGTCACCACTGTGTAGGCTTTTCACTGTAATATTTTAAAAGTAGCCTAGAGCTTTTTAAAGCTGATACTCCTTAATGATCAACACACATGGAACGGAGTTCCTGCTGTCTATTTGGGAGGTCCTTTGATGAGAAGTCTTGCACTATCTTTATTTATGTTCGTTTCTGCTGCTCCAGCATTTGCTCAGTATGGAAATGTCTATTCTTGTGAAGTTGTTCTTATCGACAATTACAACCGAGTGATTGATCGTTTTATCGCTCAGAGAGACTACCAAACAAATCGTTGTCGTGATGGTTTGAGAGACTGTAATAAAGAAATGCGTCTTCGTGGAATCAGTGGACGTTGTGTAGAGTCTGATAATATCCCTTCTCCGCAACCACAGCCTCAACCGAATCCATACCCTTACCCAAATCCACAACCGAACCCTAATCCATACCCGAATCCAGGTCCAGGAAATTATGGAATGGAAGTGACAGCCATTGTAGAGAACAGACTTGTTGTTCTCCAAGGGTACTCTCGTGGTGATCTCTTTAATCAATGTATGCAACAAGTTCCAAACCTTGCCGTTGATGAAATCACAATGGTGACAAATAATAGTTCTACTCGTCGTCTTGTGAACAATACATCTTACTGGAACCGTACTGCTGATATTTGTAATGTGATCATGACTAATATCTCAAACGAAGTAAGCTATAGTTCATTCATTGATGTATTTGGAACTTTAGAGAACCGCTCACTTTCAATCCGCACTAGCAGTAAAGCTGATGCACTTTCTCAGTGTTATTCTCAAGCGGCGAGTATTGGTAGCATTGATGATATCTCAATCAGCGTGAATAATAGTCAGCTTCGTCAGTTAAGAAATAATTCTTCTTACTGGAAAAATGCAGGAGAGATTTGTTTCGTAGTTATGCAACAAATTGATCAAGTCGTAAGATAATTTAAAAAGAAAGTAGTAGTGCAAGAAAGGGTCTCATTTATTGAGGCCCTTTCTTATTTGGGCCCTTGAAGCTCTAGTCTAATGCCTTCGCATCCATTTACATTAACTCTGTCCTCAAGACCAACCTTTATCATTTGCTTGAGGGGTATAAAGCTTGATCCTATCGTTTTATTTTTCTTACTATAGAGAGCAATCTCAATACTATAGTCTCCAGTTAGAGAGTTTCCCGCATTAAAATTTGAAGGAGTGAGCTCTGCCGCTTCGGTCTTTAGATAATGGGTGATGGGGTATTTTATCTCAATATCAAGTGGTGTAGGATCTCCAACGATTTCAATGTCGTTAAGTTTTCGATTGTGCATAAAGGCCGGACAATCAAATGCCCTAAAGCGTTCACTGATATAAGAGGCAGCATAAGAAATTTTGATGGCGACAGATTTAGTTTGATTGATTTCTATATCCTTTTGTCTTCGATGTTTCATACCGGCCATGGGAGCATAAACATAACCAAGAACAAGTTCTTGAGAACCGTATTTGTGAATGACTTTAAGAATCCATCCATCCATCTCATATTTTTTATAAAGTGTTTGTTTAGATTCATCTTCCAAGTAAGGAAGGTCTACGGTGAAAATAAAATTCTGACTGAGAGAAGTGCGTCTTCTTGGTCTTCCCACCTGCCAATTCGTCTCGTTGAGGTTATCAATTTTCACTTCAGCATTTTTTATAAATACGCGACCGCTTTGCTCAACCAGAGCAGATTCATTGCGGCAACCTAAAATTAAGACAAGCAGTAACCATGTTGCTTTCATTCAGTTCAACTTCCTATTAAGATAAATGGGTATTTATATTATAAAGGGGATTTTATGAAAGTGATGATTTTTCTTGTTCTGGCCCTTATGGTTGCGTGTTCAACACCCCATCAACTCAATGATCAGGCCAAGAAAATTGAAGTTTATACTTCGGCACCTAAAGATTGTGTTGTGGTAGGAAAAGTAAAAGGTCTTCATAAAGAAGGCAGTATGGATCTGGCGCGAAATCAGGCCATTAATGCTGCTGCTAATCTTGGCGCTAATGGAGTGGTCATTAATCAAGAAATCCCTAATGGGATGAAGAATGAGGTTTTCGCGACTGCTTATCAGTGTGAATAATTAAACTGTTGAAAGATACTCGTCAAAATGATGCAGATTAGAGAAATAAATCATTCCTTGTTTCTCTAATTCTGTTCTCACATAAGGTTTAAGATTTCCGCCTATCCAAATCTTTGTTTCTTCTTTTAGATTTGATTTCAGCTTCCCAAGATAATCTTGAAGAGTCGCGTGACCATCTAGTTCATGACCTTTGGTTACACCCATTAGAATCGCATCACAGTGAAGAGAGTTAGCGGCTTCAGCAAGGGACTCCGCTGGCATATTAGGACCCAAGAAAATAAATTTTATTCCGTGCTGAACACATAGAAGAGCAGAGGCCAGAATACCAATCTCATGCATCTCTCCCTCAGGGGTTGTGATAAGAACGAGAAAGTTTTTTTGCAATACTCTTGTGTAGTGACTTCCAATCATCTGTCCTAAATGGAAAGAGACAATAGCACTCAGTGTATGCTCTTGAGCGATGGTAAGTTCATTACGAAAAACCTTATTTCCGATTTCGTGAAAAAGAGGAACAAGAATATTTAAAGTAAGGTCTCGTGGAGTGAGTGTGGCCTTGGCCTTCTCTAACTCATGAGAGAGGATATCAATTTTATAAGCCGCGAGAGCGATATAAAGATTAGTAAGAACCTGCTCATAATTCATGGGCGAAGATTCTTTAACGAAAAAGGCTTTTTGCTCTACTGGTTTACTGAGTAGTGTAGAATAAATTTCTTTTAATTCTTCTAAAGGGAGATGGGCAATTCTTCCGATAGTCTGACCCTGCTCAGTTAATTTGAACAAGATCGAGAGTTTTTCAATATCAAACTCAGAGTAGAGACGATGTCCGTTATCAGCTCGAGTAGGAACTACAGCTGTATAGCGCTTTTCCCAGGCCCTAATTGTTGCCGAAGCAACCCCTGATAATTGGGAAGCAATCTGAATATTAAAATATTGCATATGGATCAAGTTTAACATCTAAGTTGAGGTAATTGAATAAGTGTTGTCTAAGTTTTGATGAAATTATTGAACTTCCACCTCCTTCGGAGAGAGAATAAGAGAACAAGTAAGAATATCAGCAAAGGATACTGCTATGAGTAATGAAAAAGCTTACCCTGTTAAGAGCCGAGTGGCCGAAAAGTCTTATCTCAAAGGAATGGATCAATATAAGGCGATGTATGGAAAATCAATCAAGGATCCTCAAAATTTTTGGTTAGATGTGGCCCAACGTTTAGACTGGTTTGTAAAGCCTCCTCAAACATCTGCAGGAGATTTTGATCACGTTAATTATTCTTGGTTTCTTGGTGGCAAGCTTAATGCTTCTTATAATTGTATTGATCGCCACCTGGAAAAACGCGCTAATAAAGCCGCTTTTATTTGGGTGAAAGATGAGCCAGGCCAGTATGAGCACATTACTTATCAGCAAGTTTTCGAAAATGTTTCTAGGCTTACTAATTTAATGAAGGCCCATGGAGTTCAGAAAGGAGATCGAGTTTGTATTTATCTTCCGATGATTCCTGAACTTGCGTACTCAGTTCTTGCTTGTGCTCGTCTTGGAGCTATTCATTCAGTGGTTTTTGGTGGATTCAGCGCAGATGCGCTCCAGGGAAGAATCTTAGATGCTGAATGCAAAATGGTGATCACGGCCAATGAAGGTCTTCGTGGTGGAAAAAAAGTTCCGCTTAAGGCCATTACAGATGAGGCCCTTAAAAATGTGAATTGTGTGACTACAGTTCTGGTTGTGAATCGAACTGAGACAAAAGTTCCGATGATCTCTGGAAGAGATGTTAATTATAATGAAGAGATTAAAAAATATCGTCCAGTGGCCCCTTGTGAAGTGATGGATGCAGAAGATCCACTTTTTATTCTTTACACTTCTGGTTCAACAGGAAAGCCAAAAGGTGTCATGCATACAACTGGGGGATACCTCACGTATGCAGCTTTCACTCATCAATATGTTTTTGATTATCATGAAGATGATGTTTATTTTTGTGCCGCTGATATTGGTTGGGTGACTGGTCATTCTTATATTGTCTACGGACCTCTGGCCAATGGAGCGACTTCAGTTCTTTTTGAATCGATTCCCACTTATCCAGATGCTGGGCGCTACTGGCAAATTATTCAAGATCTAAAGGCCACAATTTTTTACGGCGCACCCACAGCACTCAGATCTCTGGCCCAATTCGGAGATGACCTTGTAAAAAAATATGATCGCAGTTCACTTCGTCTTTTGGGATCAGTTGGAGAGCCTATCAATCCTGAAGTATGGAAGTGGTACCATGATGTGGTCGGTGATAAGAAATGCGATATTGTGGATACTTGGTGGCAAACTGAAACAGGAGGGATTTTAATTACTCCTATTCCTGGAGTTACTCCTACTAAGCCTGGCTCGGCCACACTCCCATTCTTTGGTGTGCAACCAGTAGTGGTGAAACCAGAAGACGGTGAAGTTATTCATGGTAATGGAGTTGAAGGAGCCCTTTGTTTAAAAGGTTCATGGCCAGGCCAGGCAAGATCTCTTTACCGTGACCACGCTCGATTTATTGAAACGTATTTTACTCAGTATAAAGGACTTTATTTCACTGGTGATGGCTGTCGTCGAGATGAAGATGGTTATTACTGGATTACTGGACGTATCGATGATGTTCTTAATGTTTCTGGACACCGTCTTGGAACTGCTGAAGTGGAAAGTGCCTTAGTTGAACACAAAAATGTTCTTGAAGCAGCCGTTGTGGGGTATCCACACGATATTAAAGGTGTAGGTATTTATGCTTATATCATTCTTCACGATAATAAGAGTGCTAATGATAAAGAGATGATTGAAAGTATCAAAGATGTTGTCCGTGAAAAGATTGGTCGCTTTGCAGCTCCCGATATTATTCACGTGACTCGTGGTCTTCCTAAGACTCGTTCTGGAAAAGTCATGAGACGAATCTTACGTAAGATTGCTTCTGCAGAGTATGAAGGATTAGGAGATATCTCTACACTGGCCGATCCAGCGGTGGTGGCCGATATTGTAGCTGAACATAAAAAAAATTAAATAAAGAAAACTTTGTTGGCGAGCTCACTCACGTGGTGCTCGCTGACTCTTCCTTCAAAATCCGTGAGAATCTTCTTTTCTAATTTTTCTATCGAATGAATAAAACCTAAGCTGGTATTTCCTTCAGCAAAACGCGCTGACATTAATTGAACTAGCTCATTAAGTTCTTCTTGAGAGATTTTTTCTCGAAGATTTTCATCCACAAGAACATGAATTTTGTGCTCAAGAAGACTTACCATAATCATGGCCGTGACTTTATGAGAGACTTTTGAGCTTCCTAGGCTAAAGAATGATTCTATCGCCTTCTCAGAAGTTTCTCGCGCCACTTCTTGATCAGTTAAAGCGAAGCGCTTAAAAAAATCAAAATGTCCTACCCAGGTCATGAGGAGAGTGAAGGCAAAAAAACTGATGGGATAAATACTGTGATGAGAAAATTCAAAGAAAAAAACAAAGATCATAGAAAGAACAAAACCGGCCACAATCCCAAATCTTAAACTGGCAGCAGGATAGGGGTCAGAGGAATTGGCCACCACTAGCAGCAGCTCACATCCTGTTTTATCTTCAAATTGAGTCAGACGTGACTCAATTATTTTAATATCTTCTTGTAGCAATAATGATCTCATTACCAATCTCCTGAAGAGCCGCCACCTGAGAAGCCACCGCCTCCACCAGACCAGCCGCCACCACCACTACCACCAAATCCACCGCCTCCATAACCACCTCGACCGTGCCCTTGAGCACTGGCGAGCATATAGAGAATATTATTGATCCCGATGATCCCCACTGCAAAACTAATCACCACAAAAACAATCACAATGGCCATGCCGGCCACACCGAGAGTCGCAAAACCTAGTATTCCTGCGGCAGCTCCATTAGTAACTCCTCTTAAGAAAGGTTTCTTTCTAAAGATGCCTGCTGTGATAAGAGAGATAACAAACAGACCAAATAGAAGTGTCGTCAGACCACTTTGATGAGGAGAGGCCCGGCGTTTAATAATTCTCTGGCCGCCACCTTCCACTTTAATTTCAAAACGTCTGGCAATATCGCTGACAACAGCATCAAGGCCTTCAAAGAAAAGACCATCTTTAAAACTTGGCCGTAAAACTTTTTGAATATAAATTGAGGCATCATAATCAGTCAGGTCTCCTTCGATCCCTTGGCCAATTTCAATACGCATTTTTCTATCATTTTTAGAAATGAGAATGAGAACACCATTTCCTAGCTCTTTTGTCCCAAGTTGCCATTTCTCGGCCACTCGAATAGAGAATTCTTCAATGGCATACCCTTGAAGATCATTAACTGTAAGAATGGTGATCTGGGGACCTTTATGAGTGTAAATCTCATAGATTTTTTTTGCCAAAGAGTCGGCTTGGTCTTGAGAGAGGAATTTGGCTTCATCCATCACTGGAGAGCGTAGAGCAGGAAGTTTTAGTTCCTGCCCAAAAAGATTAAAGCTTAGAAGAGTAAGGAGAAAAAGAACAATAAACTTCACTAGAATTTTACTTCAGGAGTTTTTGTTTCTGCTTCTTCAACTGAAAATTGAGGTTTCTTTTCTAGTTTGAAGAAAATTGAGTTTGTCAGACTTGTAGGGAAAACAGTGACAAGATTGTTAAATTCTTTAACGGCCTCGATATAACGACGACGAGCGATCGTGATACGGTTTTCAGTTCCTTCAAGTTGTGATTGAAGAGCTTGAAAATTTTCATTGGCCTTTAAATCTGGGTATCTTTCTGAGACAACCATTAATTTTCCAAGGGCCTGAGAAAGTCCCGTTTGAGCTTCTTGGAATTTTTTAAGATTCTCAGGATTCAAATCTTTAATATCAACATTCATTGAAGTGGCCTTCGCACGGGCGCTAATGACACCTTCTAGAGTTTCTTTCTCATGAGAAGCATAACCTTTCACGGTATTCACAAGATTAGGAATAAGGTCAGCACGACGTTTGTATTGGTTCATCACTTCGGCCCAGTCAGCTTCAAGTTGATTATTCGCTTTTGGAATATCTTGAACGCCACATGAGGCGAGGGTAAGAGTAAGAGATAAAAGAAGAGCAAAGCGGAATAGTTTCATATTTTCTCCAAAAAAAGAAAAAGCCCAAAGTTTACATATATAAACTTTGGGCCTTATTTCTTTAAAGTCAAGATCGAGAATTATTTTGCAGCTGAAACAGTCTTAACAGCTTTAGTAAGACGAGAAACTTTGCGAGCAGCAGTTTGTTTCTTCATAGCTGGACTTTTAGCAAGTTTTGAAAGAAGTGACTGAGCGGCTTTAAGAAGCTCAGTAGCTTTCTTAACGTCTCCAGCAGAAACAGCATCACGAACGGCTTTAACAGCTGTACGAGCGCGAGATGTCTTCACTTTATTTGACATGCGTTTTACTTTGTCTTGTTTTGCTCTTTTTGTAGATGACTTGTGATTTGCCACAGCTAAACTCCCAGGTGGTCATTGAATAAATGACTAAAAAATTAGTAACAATAATAATGCGAAGTTATAAACGATGCCCCCTTTCTTGGCAAGCATGTTTCTAAGTTGACCTCTCAAGTGTTTAAAAGCATATTGAAGTGGTTTCAATTTAAGAGTCAATTTCCTCTACATTTTAGTCAAAGGATCTCCTATGCAAAACATTCAACTAGTTGGAATTGTTGGTGCCGGTCAGATGGGACGAGGCATCGCACAAGTCGCTGCTCAGGCGGGTTATCAAGTCATTCTTTTTGACGCATTTAAAAACTCTCTCGATTTCGGTCATCAATTTATTAAGGGCCAATTAGATAAAGGTGCGGAGAAAGGAAAATGGACAGCCGCTGAGGCCGGAACGGTTTTTTCTCGCATTACAGCAACGCTTGAAATGAATGATCTCAAAAACTGTGATCTGGTTATTGAAGCGGCTACCGAAAAAGTAGAGCTTAAATTTGAAATTTTTAGAAAACTTGATGAGATTATTAAGCCAGGAGCACTTCTTGCTTCAAATACTTCCTCTATTTCTATCACTGAAATCGCAGCTCAAACAAAACGGGCCGGTCTTGTGGCCGGAATGCATTTTATGAATCCTGTTCCAGTGATGAAGCTAGTAGAAGGAATCCGTGGTCTTGAAACAACGGATGAAACTTTTAATACTGTGGCAGCTGTGGCCGAAAAAATGGGGAAGACTTTTGTTCGTGCTCAAGATTACCCAGGTTTTGCTGTGAACAGAATTCTCATGCCAATGATTAATGAAGCTGTTTATGCTCTTTATGAAGGTGTGGCCTCTGCCAAAGATATTGATACGGCCATGAAGCTTGGAACAAATCAGCCCATGGGCCCACTTGAACTTGCAGATTTTATCGGACTGGATACATGTCTGGCGATTATGAATGTTCTTCATGATGGTCTGGCCGATACAAAATACCGTCCATGCCCACTTCTTCGTCAGTACGTAGCAGCGGGAAGATACGGGCGCAAAAATGGAAAAGGATTTCATATTTATGAGTCTAAATAATTTTGAAACGATCAAGTTTGAGATTAAAGGTGAGATCGGATTTTTAACGATCAATCGTCCTGATAAATTAAATGCTTTGAATATAAAAGTTCTTCAAGAACTCAAAGCTGCTACTGCTGAACTTGTAAAAATGAATTTGAAAGGGTTGATTTTAACTGGTGAAGGCGAGAAGGCCTTTGTGGCCGGAGCGGATATTGCTGAGATGAAATCGATGACTGTGGGAGAGGCTCATGCTTTTTCTCATCTTGGTCAACTTGTGACTCTTGGTTTTGAAGCTCTTCCTTATCCTACCATTGCTGCTGTTAATGGATTTGCTCTTGGTGGTGGATTTGAGATGGCCCTCAGTTGTGATTTTATTTTTGCTTCTGAAAAAGCCGTTTTTGGTCTACCTGAAGTTAAACTTGGTCTTATTCCAGGCTTTGGAGGAACTCAACGTTTGGCAAAACTGGTGGGAGCTTCTCGCGCTAAAGAGCTTGTTTTTTCAGGAAGACAAATTAAGGCCCAAGAGTCTAAAGACTTAGGAATAGCTCTTGAAATTTATGCAGATAAGGATCAGCTCCTTGCTTCATGTGAGGCTTGGTTTGAAAATACAAAAAAGAATTCTCCGATGGGAATCTCTAAGGCGAAACTAGCTCTTTCACAAGGGATTGAAAAATCTCTTGAACAAGGATTGATGATTGAGCGCCAAGAGTTCGGCAATATTTTTGCGACAGAAGATATGAAAGAGGGCACATCGGCCTTCGTAGAAAAAAGAACAGCTTATTTCAAAGGAAAATAATTATGATGCTTGATGAGAAGTATAAAGAAGTCCGTGACATGATTAAAAAGTTTTCTGATTCAGAGGTCGCTCCTTTGGCCATGAAAATTGATCATGAGGCCCATATGCCAAAAGAGCTTATTGCCAAATTGGGAGAGAATGGTCTTTTAGGATCTTATGTTCCTGAAGAGTACGGCGGAGCAGGCATGGATTATATGTCTTACTCAATTATCGTCGAAGAGATTTCACGTAACTGTGCTTCGACAGGTGTATTCATTTCTGCTCATACTTCACTTGGGATCTGGCCGATTTTAAATTTCGGAACTGAGGCCCAAAAGAAAAAATATCTTCCTAAAATGGCCAGTGGAGAGTGGATTGGATGTTTCTGTTTATCTGAGCCAAACGCAGGATCAGATGCAGGAAGTCTTACAACTTTTGCAGAAGACAAAGGGGATCATTGGGAAATTAATGGTGTAAAAAATTGGATCACCAATGGCAAAGAAGCCGGAATTTGTATCGTGTTTGCTAAAACTAAAAAAACTCCGGACTATAAAGGGATTTCGGCCTTCATCGTTGAAACAACAAACCCTGGTTTTTCGATTATCAAAGAAGAGGATAAATTAGGTATTCGTGGCTCTTCTACCTGTCAGCTTGCTTTTGATAAAGTAAAAGTTCCTAAAGACGCTCTTCTTGGTGAGCCAGAAAAAGGTTTCCGCGTGGCCATGGCCACACTTGACGGTGGACGTATCGGGATTGCTTCTCAAGCTCTCGGGATCGCTCAGGGTGCCTTTGACTATGCCATCCGCTATACGACTCAGCGTGTCCAGTTTGGAGCACCACTTTCAAATCTTCAAGGGATCCAATTTATGTTGGCCGATATGAGCACAAAAATTGGGGCTTCTCGTCTTTTGATTTATCATGCTTCGGCCCTTAAAGACGCTGAGTTGCCATACTCAAAAGAGTCGGCCCAAGCAAAATTATTTGCTTCAGAATCAGCTATGTGGGTGACAACAAAGGCTATTCAGCTTTGCGGCGGAAATGGATATACCAAAGAATACCCAGTAGAGAGGATGTTTCGTGATGCTAAAATCACAGAAATTTATGAAGGAACTTCAGAAGTTCAGCGCATGGTTATTGCTTCAGCTGAACTCAAGAGCATCCACTAAATTTAGCTCTCGTCAATGGGCACTCACTTTGGTAGAGTGTCCATTAAATTTATTGTAATAACTGTTTAGATACTCAAGTTTTTGTGGAGAAAAAATCATGGCGAAAAAAAAGCCTGCTGCTAAAATAGCTTCTAAAAAACCTGCTCCCAAGCCAGCTAAAAAAGCACCGGCCAAGGCAGCGGCGGCACCTAAGAAGGGTGCTGCAACAAAGAAGGCCACGATGGCGAAAAAGCCTAATGCTAAATCTGCTCCCAAAAAAGTAGTGAAAGCTGCTGCTAAACCTGCCCCTAAAAAAGTGGCTCCTAAAAAAGCATTGAAGCCAGAGAAGAAATCTCTTAAAGATACAATCGTTAAAGGTGTCAAGCATTTAACAGAGAAGGCATCTAAAGCACTTAAAGAAAAAGAAAAAAAAGCGAAGGAACAAGATAAGAAAAAAGCTCTTGAAGCCGCGAAGAAAGCCAAAGAACAAGAAAAGAAAAATAAAGAAGCTGAAGCCAAGGCCAAGAAAGAAGCTGCTAAAAAAGCTAAAGAGGACGAAAAACTCAAGTCTAAAGCTCTTCAAGAAGCAGCAAAAAATAAAGGCAAATCGGCGAAAGTAAAAGCCAAGAAAAAAGCTTCTGACGATGATGAAGAAGACGATATTGATTTAGAGGATGATGATTTTTCAGAAGAAGATGATGGCTATATCCCTGATGATGAAAAACCAAAATCTCGTCGTGTAGTAGAAGAAGACGACGATGATGAAGAAGATTTCAAAAAGATCGCTTCTAAAGGTAAAACAAAAAGCAAATTCGAAGATGCCGAACATTTCGATGATTTTACTCCGGCCGCGCCGAAGTCAAAAAAATATTTAAATGCTGAGCTAGCGGAACTCGAGTCAAAAATTGCTGATGGCATAGCTGAACTTCGCGAACATTTTAACTGGAAAGATATTACAGATGCCATTGCGACAATGGACTTTTTTATCGATCCGAAAAATGATGAGTGTATTGAGAAGGGATGTGACAATATTCGTACGACTCAAAGCTATTGCCGTCTTCACTATATTAAGAATTGGAAAACAATTCATCGTAAAAAAGAGATCCTTAAAGAAGGAAAGCTTCAGGAATATATCGAAGAGCTTATCAGTAAATATCCACCGAAGTTCATCGAAGCTTTAATGTCAGATCTTTCTGATGATAAAGAATTCTACAAAGTTCTTAATGAGCTTAATATCACTTCAGAGTTTGATTTTGATGAAGAAGAAATCGAAGCGGCGGCTGATGATGATATGGATGATGACGAAATTGGAATCGAGACTCGATTTACTGGGTCAATGAGATACGAAGACGATACATAAAGATAAGAAAAAAGGCTCCGTAAGGGGCCTTTTTTTTGATCAAAGACATTCTTTACATTGAGCAGCGAGAGTCGTTAGGTTTATTGGATGACCGTGAACTTTTCCACTACTATATTCAACTCTCATCCACTGAGCTGGTTTCCCGCCGTCATAACCAATATCATAATCAAATTTAACATATTTATAGATAGTGCCTTTTTTTCCACCATTCGTGAAAGGCTTATAAAATCCTTTCATTGAAACCAGAGCGTGTTTTTCGATATTACCTCGGTTTTTGGCAATGGCAGGAATGTATTGCGCATGAGTTTCACCCTTAATTTTTTCTGAGCTTTTCTTAATGGCATCTTCAATTGTTGTGGCCTGAGTGTGTTTTGTATAATCTCCTGGCTCTGCTTTTGCCATTAATTGACGAAATTCTTTGTTGAGAGAGGCTTCACCTTTACCGATTCGTTTGGCCTGGATGCTTGAGTATGTATGATTATTTCGAGTTAATAGGACATTGGTCATACAATCTCTCAGCCCAGGAGTCATATCCATTGAATAAACTGAGATTGTGAAGAAAAAAATTATCGAATATAGCATGATAATGTCCTTAAACTAAGCTCATCTCCACTATGGGCCAGCTGATTAAGATAGTTCAGATCCCCATCTGGGATTTTATTTCCCATTAACTTCTTCATAAAAAGTTCCATCTTCTTTGAATCAAGATTCAATTTTGATAAAAAGTTAATATCCATCTTTCCTAGAGTTTTAAGCAACTTTCCTACTCGAGAAAACTTTTTAGCAAGATTGCTAATTGTAATAACAATTTTTCCTGTAGCAGCTCCTCCTGTCAGAAAAGCGATGGCAGCATCGACTCCGATTGAAGCGATAAATGAACATACAAATTGAACTTTCATTTGTGTACTCATTGAAGAAACAGTGTTTTTTACTTGAGTCCAAGCACCACCAACTCCTGCTCCGATATTGGAAAATGCTTTTTCAGGATCAGTGATAAGCTGCTTAATAAAATTTGCCGTTTTAACAAGAAAAAGTTCTACTTTATCTGCGACTTTTTCAACATAGTCTATTGGGTGAGAAACAAAATCTATTATCTCGCTTCCAATTCCTTTTATCATACCACCAGTGCTATCCCATGCGCCCTCGCCAAGACCTGTCAGACAACTTTTCACCATGTCCCAGGCAGCAGCAGAAGAAACAGAATTAATCATTTTCTGATTTGTTGGTCCCAGTGATGATTTTCCAAAAGACTCCGCACAATTCGCATAAGCTTCAGGAATAATAAGATTCTTAATCTTTTTTAAAGAGGAGTAAGTTGATGAGTCTTTCAAGCGGTCAATCAGAAGTAGAGTCGCTTCTCTTGAAAAGCCTCTGAAATAGAGCATTGAAACCTGATCTTTTTGCTTTAAATGAATCATAAAGCCTTTAGAGGTATGAATTAATTCATCTAAAGGGTAGCTCCCTGAAACGGCATATTTGACTAATACAAACTGATTTTGATTTTTAAAATAGACTTGATTAATACCAAGACTAGGGATGCCATGACCATGATCTGCGAGAGAATAATATCCTTGTTGAGAAAAAAAGAGAGAGTGGCTTTCACTTAGCTCAACGGACGTGCTCTTCATCTCATAAGAGTCATATCTAAGTTCTGCGGCCCAGAGCTGGAGACTGAATAATAAGTAAAGAGAGAGTAGAAGCTTCATCTCTCTAATTATAAATGAAATAACTCAATCGAAACAATCGGTTAATTATTGCCTGCTTAGTATTCATTCGTCATTTTCAGATAAATAATCCCCAAGCAATTTATCGGCTTCTATAGAAAGAAAGACGTTTTCACGTGTAATTTTATAGAAATAATTTTTATGTTTATGAGTCACCTCCTGCCAAACAGGACTAAACTCATTCCAGTCTTCCTCAGCAAAAATTTCATCAAAAAAGAGACCAAAAATATCGATATAATTTTTCTGAGTTTCTTTGACCTTTTCTTCCGTGTTCATCTCATCCATATCACAAGAAAGGAAAATGCTAATCGGAGCAAGATGCTCATCTTTTTCAGAGAGATAAGAAACAACGACTAGAAATTCTTCAGGATAGATAAGGCCATGAACATCGAAGTACTTACCTTGTTTTTCACACTCTTTTTTATAAACTTCATTAAGCAAACGAGAGAGGGATTCAGGCCATTCTTGAGGGATCGGGTTTCCATTCTTGGTTACTGGTTTTCTCGCTAACATAACTCTGTGCTCCAAAGGTGGGTTTTTGTGGTTTTTTATCTTCTCATTATTTAGAATAGGGAGAACTATTCTTCAATGAATATCATCAAAAAAGAGGGTTTTTATGGCAGTTTATATTTTAAGTGGAGCCCGAACAGCTCAAGGTAGTTTTCTTGGAGCATTTAGCACTATTTCAGCACCAAAACTTGGAGCAGTGGCCATTGATGGCGCTCTTCAAAAAGCAAATATCGAAAAGACAAAAGTAGATGAAGTGTTCATGGGAAATGTTGTTCAGGCAGGAGTGGGACAAGCCCCTGCACGTCAAGCAACGATCTTTGCAGGTCTTCCTGAGTCAGTTCCTGCCACAACAGTGAATAAAGTGTGTGGCTCTGGAATGCAGGCGATCATTCTTGGAGCGCGCTCAATCATGACTGGCGATAACCAGATTGTGGTTGCTGGTGGAATGGAGAATATGTCCATGGCCCCTCATCTTCTTGCGAATTCAAGAAATGGATTTAAGTTTGGTCCAACAGAGATGAAAGATGCCATGCAATGGGATGGTCTTTGGGATGTCTACACAAATCGTGCCATGGGAAATTGTGCAGAAGAGTGTGTGAAAAAATACAACATGTCTCGTGAAGAGCAAGATGCCTTTGCAATTGAATCTTTTAAGCGTGCCCAAGCTGCAACTAAAGATGGAACATTTAAAGATGAGATAGTCGCCGTCAAAATCACTGACAAGAAAGGGACAGTTGATATGGTGGAGGACGAAGGTCCTTTCAAGGCCAATTTTGAAAAAATGCCTTCACTAAAACCAGCTTTTGAAAAAGATGGAACAATCACAGCGGCTAATGCTTCAAGCATTAATGATGGAGCTGCAGCAGTTGTTCTTGCTGGAGACGCTTATGCTGCCCAAGCTGAATTTAAAATTGTGAGTTTTGCTTCTCATGCTCAAAACCCGACTTGGTTTACCACAGCTCCAGTAGAGGCGATTAAAAAATCTCTTGCGAAGGCCAATCTTTCTATCGATCAAATTGATTTGTTTGAGATCAATGAAGCTTTTGCAGCTGTGACAATGGCGGCGATGAAAGAATTTAATCTTCCTCATAACAAAGTGAATGTTTTTGGAGGAGGAATTTCTCTAGGGCATCCTATTGGAACTTCAGGAACTCGTATCGTGGTGACACTTATGAATGCCATGAAGAAAAAGAAAGCTAAATATGGCCTGGCCACACTTTGTATTGGTGGTGGAGAAGCTCTAAGTGTCATTATTGAGAGATTAAAATAATGACCACGCCGACTCAGGGACAATCCAAATCAGGTCTCAGACAACTCACCACTGGTGAAATCTTATTCAATGATGGAGATCTCGCAGAGTCGCTATTTATCATTCAGAAAGGTCAGCTCAGACTTTTTAAGCCAAAAGGGAAGGGCTTCATAGAAATTGCAGTTCTTCGCGCGGGAGAAGTTATTGGAGAGATGGCTTTTTTTGATGAGGATGGCTCAGGAAAAAAAAGAAGTTGCTCTGCTTCGGCCCTTACTCCTGTGGATGTGATTGAAATAACATTTCCAGCGTTTGGTAAAACCATGGCAAGTTTAAATCCATGGTTTAAGACGATCATCAATACTCTTGTTGTTCGTCTTCGTAAGGCAAATATACGGCTAAAAGAGTTAGAAGATAACCAAGCAACGATTAGTTATAGCGGAGTTCACAAGGGCTATGAGTTTCTTAAACCTCTTGAGGTCATGAGAATTCTAGGGACACTTTTTTTAGTCTTTAAATCCCATGGAGATTTTCATGGGAATGAAGTTCACTTAAATCGGAAGACTTTGACACTTTACACTTTTGACATGTACCAAATTATTGAAGTGAAGTTAGAGACTATTTTAACTGCGCTTATTGAATTAGGTTGGCTTGAGGTTCGTGATGATCAAGAAAAACTTCCTAATACATTGGTTTTAAAAAACTTAGAGACTATCCGCCAAATTTTTATTTTTGCTAATGGAGAAAGACATCTACCCGAAGAAAAGAAAATGAGAATCTCTGATAAATGTGAACAGCTTTTAGAAAAAGTTCTGAGTAACATCAGACGCAATCCTCCATTTGATATTCCAAACCTTAAAATTAATGATGAACATAAGCCTAAGTTTACACAGTATGTGAATTTGACACCAATCCTTGAGGAGTTTAAAAGCAGAAATATCAGTATCAATGCCGATCATGTTGATGATGGGCGCAATATTAATTTATTTGGCGAAATTCTCATGGAAGAAGGAAAAGTATTGGTTGAATTCGACCAAGCCAGGGCAGAGAGAGTCTTTCCTATTATCAAATTTCTAAACCACATTTCCCGCAGTAATCGCGAGAAAAGTGGTTCGAATTAGTTATAAAATGAGATCATATTCCGGCCGGAAGATAATAAACTTCAACGTTGTCACCACTCTTATAGAAGTTAGGTGAGTTGAGTTTAATCATATACCCCGACTTCATCACTGCAGGGGTTGCAGGTGAGCCGTTATAGGCCACTTTGATATTGATCGGTGATCCAACAAGACCGACATAGCTCCAAGCAGATTCACTGATAACAGTTCCATTAATTCTTACGACAATCGTACTTGGGATAGCATCCCTTGGGATCACGATATACTGAAAGTACTCTGTATAATCACTGGCCTTAACGATAACACAATCAGGATAAGTGATATAGTTTGCACTTCCTAAAAACCGAATCGCTTTACCGCTTATTGGCTCTCCAGGTGTAGGCAGAATACGTGAGTTTCCACTATAGCTTGGTTCATACTCCCAGTGAGTTCCTTGGATCAGTTGAGTCGAGGTACTTCCAGACTGCTTATAGACCTGCAGAGAACTAGGATTTAACGATCCTGAGGTTAAAGTCACTGGCCAGTAATTATAAGTGTGGGCCAGAAGAACTTGATTGATAGAACTATTGATTCCAGCAAATAGATTTGAGAATCCATTATTACAAAGATCGTAACTATCTTTATAGGTGATACTATCTGATGCTCCTGAAGCATCATAAACATCCTTTGACATGTTTTTGTAAACAGTTCCTGCAAGAGAGCCATCCACAGAACAACCCGCCGCAGTTGATTTATGAGCTACAACTGTCATTAAACGAAACTGAAGACTTCCAAGTGATGCTTTAAGAGTCAACATTTGGTCTCTTTTAGATCCATAATTCTCATTTGTATAGTATGTTCCGCCAACTCCAAGAGTTGTTGTTTCACTATCAACACCATTAGAAACAAGAACAACAATAGTATGAGCACCGGATCTTAATAGACCATTTTTATGATAATTGGCAAAACTATAGACTCTTGAAAATCCTTTTTCTGGACCATTAGCTGTTGTTTGAAAAAAAGTAAATTGATTAGAGTTTGTGATTTTATTAGAACTATATCCAGAAATCGTATCTGGGTTACTTGCTAAAACCTGAAAATCTGTCATTGATGATGAAATAAGGGGAACACCAATAATGCGGTAATCAAACTGCTGAGAAACAGAATTAATAGTATTTTGAATCGCTAATTTAATATTGCTCGTAATATAGTTAGTCGAAGTCGAGTTATCCACCACGTATAAGATATCTACTGCAGGCTTAATTAAAGTAGATGAAGCACAGACTAGCTTTTCATAACTTTGAACTCCGCTGGCCTGATCGCTACTGCTGGTTGGAGTTGAGCCAAATTGTTCTTTCCCACAACTAATGAGGGTAAAGAGCAATAGTAAGGAGAGAAATTTAAAGTTTTTCATAACTACACCTAGTTTGATCTGAGTCCGCTAGTCAGCTAATCGGAGGGTAGCGGTTAAAACTTTAGCTTTTATGGGGAAAGTTTTTCCTTTGCCCCCTGTTTGGCATGCTCTGGGATAAAATGAATTGATAATCATTTCAACCAGTTAATAGGGGAAATCATATGGCAGAATCATGGTATTACGTACTTAAAGGACAAAGACATGGGCCAGTGTCTCTAGAAGTTCTTCAGCAGATGATGGGGAAAAATGAATTAACCGCCCAAGATTTTATTTGGAAGAAGGGTTTTGATAATTGGAAGAAGATAACGGATGTTGAAGAAGTTCAAATTAAAACTGCTAAAGCCTCTGCACCTGCATCTCCACTTCCGCCGGTGATGGAAACTCCAGCTGCTCTTGATTTTTCATTTAACAAACTCCATGCAGATGACCGTCAGATTTATGTTCGTATTGGAACAGATAGAGGAGGAGCTCCCGCTGACTACGGTCCTTTTAGTGTGACTCAATTAAAAGCATTGTTTGATCAAAAACGAATTAACGGTAAAACTTTGTTCTTTGTGAAAGGAATGAAAGAGTGGTCTCTTCTTGGGGATCACAAAGAATATGCTGAAGTCTTTGAAGCCCTGCCCCCTGTGATCAAAGAGCAAGACAGAAGAGAGGCCATAAGAAAGCCATTCGTTGCAAGAATGTTTATTCAAAATAATAAAAAAGTTTTTGAAGGAATTTGTCGTGATGTCTCAATAGGCGGAATGCAAGTTCTCATAGATCAATTTCCGGGAAGAGCGGGAGAAAGAATATCTATTAATGTTCATCCTGAAAATTCTGAATATCATTTTGTGGCATCAGGTCAGATCGTGAGACTTCTTGAAGGAAATAACGGCTTCTCATTCCGTTTTCAGCAATTGTCTGATGAGGCGAAGAAGGCCATAGAAAAATACGTGAGCACGGAAGCAAACTAGGGTCGTGAAGTCACTATCATCATTTCCCATTTCTGAGGATTCAGTCCCCTCCCAAGAAGGAAGGGCTCCTCTCTATGTGAAACATTTTGGTGATACACATAAGTCATCTATTCATTTCATTTTTGTTCATGGAGCGATCACTTATACTGATCGCTATCTTGATCTCTTTGTATTTTTACTCAATTCAGTTTCTGGTTGTACGGTCACTTCCTTTGATCAGATCGGACATGGGCGAAGCGGAGGGGCGCGTGCTTACGTGTCCAGCTTTGATCATTACGTAGAAGATCTCGAAAGCGTTTATCAGTTGGTCAAACAAAGACACGAAGATAAAAATAATAGAATTATTTTTATCACTCATAGTATGGGTGGACTTGTGACATTGAAATGGCTTCTGGCCAAAGAGACTGGAAGCGAATTGCCTGATGGGCTTATTTTTGTGACTCCTTGTGTTCGTCCTGTTCAGGTATTGGGTCAATTTGGAGAAAATATTTTATCGAAGCTTCATCTCGTGACTCCTAAATTGCATTTGCCTGCTATTTATAAAGGATCAGATCTGACTCGTGATGAATTCAAGGCCAATGAATTTGACACAGACACACTTATCTCAAAATTTATTTGTGTAGAAATGGGTTACCAGATTATCAAGGCTGGGAGAAGAGTTCGTCCCCTGGCGTATTATATTAAGACACAGTGTCTTTTCCTCTTAGCAGAGGATGATCGAGTGGTTGAGTCTCATACAGCTGAGCTTTTCACTCATGGAATTGATAAAAAGTATGTAAAGGTTGTAAAATATCCTCAAGCAAGACATGATTTACTCAACGATATAAATAGAGAGTCCGTTTTTGATGATATTAAAAAATGGATTCAAACCCTAGGTAAACAGCTATGAAAAAGATTATTTTATTGGTTCTCGCTTCTCTTTTGGCAGGATGTGCGACCTATAAAACTTATAACCAAACTAATATTGGACGAGTGAAAATTCGTGGAGGGGTTCATAAGGAGCTTGCTTGGGATGACTCTCTTTTTTTTAAAAGAATGAGTTGGTACCACGGGATGACACTTTATTTTGATACACTCGTTTATAAGGCCGATATCTCCTCTCCCTTTTCAAACTGGTTTTCTGCCTCAGAAAAAGAATATTTTAATAAATGTGAAAAGTTGGTCGTAACAGTCAGTTATAGTGCCGACCCTGCTAAAATCTCTCATGTAGATTTCAGAGAGCAGATGCGCCTGAATGGGTATGATGATGTTGTTGTGAACGATTTTGCGGCCGCCTTGAAAAATCATCCAGACAATAGCGACTGGAGCCTTAAAAATTACAAAATCCTTGGGTTTTGCAAAAGATCTCCCTCAAAACTTCAACAGGGCAGGATCGTGATTAACTTTCCAAGCTTTAGTGAAGAGTATATAAATCTCTGATTTTTATAGAGTTTTATCTGTCTAAAATCACATAGAATGAGGCTAAATCCGCTGATTTTGCTTAAGTTTCCTGTTCCGTTGCCGATAGGTCTTTGAGGCATAACTATGAGTGAAAAAAAATTCGAACGATTTGGGAAATACCTCATTCTAGACCATTTAGTAGATGGCGGGATGGCGAAGATCTGTCGTTCTCGTTATTTAGGAGATCAGGCAAACAAGATCGTTGCGATCAAGATGGTTCAGCCACAATTTTCTAATGATGCTTCATTCGTCAAAATGTTCCAAGACGAACTTAATATTACATTCGGGATGCTTCATCCAAACGTCATGCAAGTTTATGACTATGGTAAAACAAATGGGCAGCTTTATACGGCCATGGAGTATATCCATGGAGCAAACTTAAAACAGTATCTCGATCGTCTTAAAGAGCGCAAAGTTGTTTTTCCAGTTGAGATTACGACATTTATTATTTCTCAAGTGTGCCAGGGTCTTTATTACGCTCACACATTCACTGATAAATTAACAGGTAAGCCTTTTAATATTATTCACAGAGATATTTCTCCACACAATATCATGCTCACTTATGATGGTGCGGTGAAGGTGATTGACTTTGGTATTGCCAAGGCCGATACAAACTCTGAGGCCACTCAAGCGGGAACAATTAAAGGTAAGCTGTCTTATCTCGCTCCTGAATATCTTGAAGGTCTTGATCTTGATCAGCGTTACGATATCTTTGCTGTAGGGATCACAATGTGGGAGATGCTTTGTTCACGCAAGCTTTTCCAGGCGGCCAATGACCTTGCTGTTTTAAAACAAATTCAAACTTGTAAAATTACTCCACCATCACAAGTGAATCCAAATGTTCCTAAAGAACTGGATGCTATTGTAATGAAAGCACTCGCTAAGGATAGATCTGCTCGTTATGAGAACATGGATCAATTTAACCGTGCGCTTGTGAAATTTCTTTATTCTCAGTACCCAGACTTTAACTCAAGTGACTTAGCTTTCTTTGCGAAAGAACTTTTTGGTGAAGAGATTCAAAAAGATGGTGCTAAATTCGTCGATTACGGAAGTATTGATATTACTCCTTATATCGAAGATATGAAGCGTGAAGAGAGTAAGACAGGAAAAATTGCTCGTAAAGATGTAAAAGAAGCAATCCAAAAAGATCAAGTTCAAAAAATGCAAGTTTTAGAACTGAGTATGGAAGATGTGACAGGTATTGAGCTTGCAACATCAGCCTTAGAAGCCACAGCACAGAAAAAAGTTGCAGCAAGGGCTACCTCATCAGGTCCTAAACCGGCCAAGAGTATTGCTAATAAAACGGGGTCAGTTAGTGTTTCTCGCAGAGATGTGAAAGATCGCTCGGGTAGCAGCCGGGTGACTTCTAAACGTGACCTTAAAAATACAAAACAAGAAAGTTCGTCTTCATCTGGATCAATCATTATTTTGATTATTGCAGCTTCTTTAACAGGATTTGCTTACTTGCAACCTGATTTTGTTGAAGAGATGACGGGTCTGAACTTATATCACATGATTCATGGTGAGCCATCAAGACAGGTTTCGTCTGTTGGTCAGGCCAAGCCTGAAAGGGTCGAGAACGCTCCTCAAGGGACTCCAAAAGAAAAAGTAGGGAGAATTATTCTTTCTGGTGTGGATATGACGATGGATGTAACTATCAATGGTCAGAAAAAAGATTATATAGGAAGTTCAATTGAAGTTCCTCTGAATAGAGAAATGACAGTAACTATTAAAAAGCAAGGCTACGCGAGTTTTGTGAAAAGAGTTATTACAACTCCTGAACAAAGTTCAGTGGTGGTTGAAGTTCCTGCGCTGGATAGAGCGAGAATTGGACTTTTAACGACTTCATTAAATTACTCAGCGGGTTCAAAACTGGTTTTTGAAGTTGACGGAGAGATGCTTGAGAAACAAATGCCATTCAGTGATTTACAAATTCCAGAAGGAAGTTATTCAGCTAAAGTTGTTAATCCAATCTTAGGGACAGAGAAAAAAGTAGAGTTTAGAATTGAAGAAAATAAAAAGCAATTCCTAGATTAAAACTAGGATTTGCTTCCACTTGGTTTAGGTGACTGCTTAAAACGATTCACCTTTCTCATATTTAGCAATTTGATAATTTCCGCCGCTGTCTCTTCTAAGGCCTTTCCAGTGACATTAAAAACAGGCCATCGTTTATTTTCAGAAAAAATAGCATTCGCAAATTCTATTTCATCACTGACTTTAGCGATATCGGCATATTCTCCTTCATCTCGCTGAAGGCCAAGTCTTGAAAGACGATTTTTACGAATTTGAAACAAGGCATCAGGGTCAATGGTGAGTCCAAATATTTTTCGTTGGTCCACTTGAAATAATTTTTCTGGTAAAGGAACACCCATGACCAGAGGAACGTTAACGACTTTAATGCCCTCTAAAGAGAGATAAATGGAAAGAGGGGTTTTGGATGTTCGTGAAATTCCCACGAGGATAACATCTGCTTCTTCAAGAGAAGTTATATTTTTTCCATCATCATGATTAAGGGTGAATTCAATAGCAGCCACTCGTCTAAAATACTCATCATTCACGGCATGAAGAAGGCCCGGCTGGTAAGTGGGCTCACTTTCAAAAAAGTTTGAAAAAGAGGTAAGAATAGGACCTAGAAGATCAACGGATCTGACATGATCCCGTTTTGAAATCTCTGCAATATAAAAACGAAGTTCTACCGAGACGATGGTATAAACCACAATATCGTGGTGAGTAGCGGCTTCTAGAAAAATGGCATCGATCTGCTCTTTACTACGAATATTTTTATATCGTGTAAAAAAGATTTCTTTATCTGGAAACTGCGCCATAGCTGCCCGAGTAATAGCCGACGCTGTTTCTCCAGTACCATCAGATATGACGATGACTTTAAGGCGATCATTGCTATTAATCATAATTTGTTCTCTTGTGATTCTTTATTCAAAGATTAAACTACTATTATACAATTTTACCCTAGTAGGAGGCCGAATGTACCTAGGAAAAGTTCTCACTCTCTCAGCTTTGCTGATGACGTCATGGAGCGCATTAGCGATGAATGCTCTTCCAGTGAAGGTTCCAGTTCCCGCAGATAACCCCCAAACACCTGCCAAAATAGAGCTAGGGAAAACTCTCTATTTTGATCCTCGTCTTTCTCATGATGGGACAATTTCATGTAATTCATGTCACAACGTCATGGCCGATGGAGCTGATGGGCGTCCGGTGGGTGTAGGTGTTCGTGGTCAGCGTGGTGGACGTGGAAGTCCTACTGTTTGGAATTCGGCTTTTAATACAGTTCAATTCTGGGATGGACGAGCGGCTTCATTAGAAGAGCAGGCCAAGGGACCACTCACTAATCCAATTGAGATGGGAATGAAAGATCATGATATGGTGATCGGACGTATCAAACTTATTCCGGGATATGTGGCCATGTTTAAAAAAGCATTTGGGCCTAAAGCGGAAGTGAATATTGATAATACGGCCAAGGCCATTGCTAGTTTTGAGAGAACATTGATCACTCCTAATTCTCCTTTTGATAAATACAAGCGTGGTAATAAAAAAGCGATGACGGCTTCAGCGATCAAAGGAATGAAGCTGGTAGAGGAGATTGGTTGTACTTCATGTCACGTCGGAGACAATTTCAATGGAGAAGGTTTCAAAATGGGTGAAGGGAACTACCAACCTTTCCCTCAGATTCCAGGTTCAAAGTATGATAAGCAGTACGACCTTACGGCCGATCTAGGTCGTTTTGAAGTGACAAAAGATCCTGAAGATAAAAATAAGTGGCGTGTTCCAACTTGGAGAAATGTGGCCCTTACCGCACCTTATTTCCATAATGGGAAAGTAGTCACTCTTGATGAGGCCGTAAGAGTCATGGCGAAAACTCAGTTAGATGTTGATCTAAAAGAAGAGCAAGTGACTGATATTGTCGCATTTTTAAATGCACTTACAGGAGAATTTCCAAAGATTTCGATGCCAAGACTTCCAATGACTCCAGGAATTACTCACACTCCAGATCCATAGTCTTATTTTTTGATAAATTCATCCACTCTCTTAAAGAGTTCTTCTCTTTGAGTAAGTGGGTGAAATTCCATTTTTGAATGATCTCTATTAAACCAAGTCCTCTGAGATTTTGCTAATTGTCTAGTATGAATCACGATTTGTTCTTCGAGTTCTTCTAATGTGAGAATTTCTTTTTTGATAAAGCTTATTGTCTCTTTATAACCAATAGAGCTTAGAGGTTTTTCTTCACCACTAAACCCACGTTTTAAAAGATCACTCACTTCCTCAATAAGACCACTCTGAAGCATTTTCTTTGTTCTTTGCTCAATGATTGGCCAGTGTTCTTCTCTGGGAAGATTAAGATAGATATTGAGAGTATCCCAGTTGTGTTGAGAGATTCCTAATTGAGTATTCTCTTGATCTTTTTTTTCTCGGGCCAGGGAAAGTTTGGTTCCTGTATTCCAGAAGTGTTCCACTGCACGTCTAATTCGATAGTGATCGTTTTCGTGATAACGCTGAAAACTCTCAAAATCATTTTCTTTAAGACTAATGAGAAAGGGGGTAATGCCTTCAGCATCATAGAGTCGGTCAGAGCGCTCAATTATTTCTTTGGGAGTTGTGGGAGAGTCATACATACCTTTAAGAACGGCCTGAAGATAAAACCCACTTCCTCCTACAAGATAGACAGTCTTACCTTGGCGATGAAGTTCTTCAATGATGGGAGTGGCCTGCTTGGCATAGTCAGCAGCATTAAGTGGCTCAGCGATACTGCTCACATCAACCATATGATGATTGACTCTTTTTTGTTCATCCTTGGTTGGCTTAGCTGTTCCAATAGTGATTTCTTTATAGAGAAGAAGAGAGTCAAAGTTAACAATCTCACCCCCAAACCGTTCGGCCAGTTCAAGACTAATATCCGTCTTTCCCGAGGCGGTAGGGCCTGAGATCACAATAACTTTATGGCTCCTCATTTAAAGAGCCTTGAAAGATGCGCCTTATCGAGTGGAACCATAATTCCAAGTTCAAGAAGTTTTGATTTCGTACAAAAGGCGAGCATGGTTTCAAGTGTGTGTTGGCCTAAGTCACGGGAGCGAAGACCTAGTTCTTTAATGCTTATTTGGTGCAGATCTTTCTGCTCTAATAATTGAGAGCAAATGAGCTTTAAAGGGAAGCCATTAAGCCATTCAGGGATGGCCCTCAAAACTAAAATATCATTGAGAGGTTCAATTTCAAAACCATGTTGACTCAAGTTTTTCCAAATATTATTTTTCTTATTGAATGAAAATGATTCACTGACAAGAAGAGGAATGCTTGCTGAAGGAAGCTTCAGCTTTTCTTCGATATAATGGGAAAGCCAATTTTCTATTTGTAAGACAAAATAGGATTCTTGTTCTTGAAAAAAAACAAATTCAGAGTGAGGCCAGCTCCAGGCCTGTCCATATTCTTGAACTTCGTCTCCATGAGGAGAAAAAACGCCATCAAAATTATAGTTTTGCTCTTGCTGTGTAAGGCTCCAATCATTTTTTCCCATATCAAAGGCAGACTGAGATGAGTGATTTGGCTCCATTACTCCGGAAGTTGATAGGCCTCCATGTGAAGTAACTGGTTTTAGTTGCTTGATAGATGAAGTGAGAAGCGAGACTAATTTTGAGTGAGAAAGGCACTTCACCACAGTTTTACTTGGATGAACGTTAACATCTATCTCATCTGTAGGAACTTTTATAGAGAGACAATACTGAAACATCTCTTGCCCATTAAAAAGAGATTGAAGGGCCCCTGCAATAATTCGGTGAAGCTGCTTATCAAGGATCAATCTATTATTAATAAATAAATAGGCCCATTTAACAGGAGTTTTAACGAATTGAGGAATGAAGTGGCCTTGAACCTCGATACCGTCATAGGCATGAGAAACAGTTTGAATTTCAATTTCTTTTCTCGTTTTATGAGGAATAAGATCTAGTAGACGATTTTCAATACTCTCTTTCTGTCCATAGAAAATTCTCTCATCTTCATCAAATTCAAAACTGAATTTGATCTCTGGGTGCGAGACGACAAAAGAATAGAAAACCTTTTTTAAGAAAAGTTTTTCGGTATTTTGAGATTGGATAAATTTTAAGCGTGTCGGTGTATTAAAAAAAAGATCTTTGATATAGAGCTCAGTCCCATGGGCCTTTCCAGATTTTTGGAGATGGCCATGATAAAGAGTCCGCGCCCCTTCAATCTTTATTTCTGAGCCTTCTTTTTCCTTTGTGGCAAAACTAGTACAATGAACTCGAGAGACAGAAGCAATAGAGGCCAGGGCTTCACCGCGGAAGCCATAGGTGTACAGACCAAAAAGATCTTCGAACCTTTTAAGTTTTGAGGTTGCATGACGAGAGAAGGCTAGAGGGAGATCTTGGTAAGTCATCCCATGGCCATTATCTTTGAGAGCGATCAGATCAAGACCACCATTTTTAATCTGGAGATCAAGCTCAGTGGCTCCTGCATCGATCGCATTTTCAAGAATTTCTTTGATGAGATTGGCCGGACGTTCTATAACTTCGCCGGCCTTAATTTGATCAATAAGATGTTCAGGAAGCAGGTCAATCTTCGGGGGATTTTTTAACGTCATCTAACCCTTAAAGAAATTGACTTGATTACGGCCGCCTTCCTTAGATTTATAAACTGAAGAGTCAGCTCTTTTGAAAAGATCTGTTCCTGTTGCGACACCTTGGCGATAGTCGGCCACACCAATAGAAGCAGTGACAGGAAGTCGCTTTCCGTCATAAATAAATTCATGTTTTTCAACGAGTTTTCTAAGGCGCTCAGCAATCTCAAAGCCTTGCTTTAAATTTGTGTTAGGGAGGAGGACACAGAATTCCTCTCCACCGTAGCGAGCAAAGACATCACCTTGACGAACACCATTACTGCGAATGAGCTGTGCTTTTTCTTTAAGAACATAGTCACCAGCATCATGGCCGTAATTATCATTGAGTTTTTTAAAATGATCGAGATCAAAAATAATAAGTGTCAGTGGCTTACCAGTGAGTTTTGATTTCTTCACCTCAGCTTCAAGCGCATTATTAAAATAAGATTTGTTATAACAACGAGTCAGACCATCAGTATTCGCTTCTTCGTGAAGCTTATCATAGGTCAAACGCTCAGGATCTCCCTTAGGAAGATACTTCATGGCAATAGATCCAATTTTAATAACATCAGCGCGTTTAAGTTCCGTCGGTGCTTCTAGTTTTTGATTATTAAGATAAGTTCCATTGGCCGAACCTAAATCTGTTACAGTAGATGTTTCATCATTAGTTGAAATTTGAAAATGGCGACGAGAGACTCCGTGAAAATCTAAACTGATCGTACAATCAGGATTTCTTCCCACAACAGTTTCACCTGGTTGAAGATCGTAGATTGATCCATTTAGATCTCCACCTACAACGAGTAAACACGAAGGCTTTTTCTGTGCTTCCTCTTCAGCGGCAGCGAGGGCCTTTCTGATATCGGTGATAACGATGGTTGAATTGTCGTCAGACATGATTTCTCCAATAGAAACAATACGTTATAACAGTTTAATTTTAGACCTAAATGCTAGTTAGTTCAAGCTACGGCAAACAGGGCCCAGTCCTTATTCTTATCGTCACTTTCCGTGGGTTTTTAACCACTCTTTAGCGTATTTCTTCCCGGCCTCAACTCCTGGTTGATTGAAAGGGTCAAGTTTCATCAGCTCTCCCATATAGACCGTAAGGGCCTCACTAAAAAGGATGAGCTGTCCTAAGCTATAGGCCGTTAATTCTTTAATACTTAGATGAGTAATATGTCGTTTATTTTCTTGGAGGGCCTTAAAACTCCCTACAAATTCTGCTTGAAAAAGTTGAGAGAGAGAGAAGGTTTTAAGAAGGTTAAAACTTGAGGCATCAAATGAGTTATTCAAGCTATAGTCAGTTTTGAATTTTTCAACTTGAATCAGAACCATCATTTTATCATTAGGACCTTCCATAAATAATTGCATTTGAGAGTGTTGATCCGTGGCCCCATAAGCAGGAATAGGTGTGAGTCCCTTTCCGTTTTTCCCTAAGCTTTCCGCCCATAATTGAACAAACCATGCAGAGAATTCTTTTAAAAGAGAAGAGTAAGGCATTATCACTGTCTGATTCACGTGATGTTCATTATGTAAATCAGCAAGAAGATTTCCTAACTCAATAAAGTTTTTATTTTTGGCAGGATTAATAACAAATTCTTGATAATCAGCAGCACCCTGAAGAAGCTCCTTCACATTAACACCTGCAAAAAGAGCGGGGAATAATCCAACGGGAGTGAGAACTGAAAATCTCCCCCCAACATTTGAAGGAACATCAAGACATGTAATATTTTTTTCAGCTCCGAGTTTTCTAAAATCTCCGAGAACAGGATCAGTACAAAAAACAAAATGATCCGAGTAATCTTTTTCTGTTAGACCCTGCTCGTGAAAAAGATTGAGAACGATACTCATGCTGGCCACGGTCTCAGCCGTTGTTCCTGATTTTGAAACGACAAAGATCACAGCTTCTTTCATCTTAACATTTTGAAGTCTGGCCTTGGTATCATCAGGATCAATATTATTTAGCAAAATGAATTGATTCATTTTCTCAGGGACTAGAGCTCTTAAGATCATCTCTGGGCCAAGAGCACTTCCACCGATCCCAATATGAATAAAGACTTTTTTATTCTTATGTTTTTCATAGGCCGCTAAAGATTGTTGAAGAAGATCTGTTCTTTGTGGAAGTCCGAAAAAACCAATTTCAGGATTTTGAGTGAGAGTCTTTAGAAAAGACTCAAAACTTGAAGCTGGTTTTGCTTTTGCAGTGACTGATGAGTGGAGATGAATATTAAGCATGTGATTCGTATTCCTTCTTAAGGTGGCGTGCAATGACGACTCGTTGAATTTGATTGGTCCCTTCAACAATTTGAAGAACTTTAGCGTCTCTCATAAATCGCTCGACAGGATACTCAGAAGTATAGCCAACACCCCCTAGAATCTGGACAGCATCAGTGGTGACTTTCATCGCACAATCTGTGGCCTTAAGTTTGGCCATTGAACATAATTTTGAATTAGGTTTATCTGAATCTAAACTAGCTGCAGCGGCATGAACCATAAGCCTTGAAGCTTCCACATCAACGGCCATATCACTCATCATGAATTGAAGACCTTGAAAATCAAAAATGGCCTGTTTGAATTGATGACGGCTAAGAGAATACTTAACAGCTTCATCAAGAGCACGTGTGGCACATCCTACACCAATAGCGGCAATGGCCACGCGTCCACGATCAAGTCCACCCATGGCCACACTAAAGCCTTTTCCTTCTTCTAAAAGAAGATCTTCATTGGCCACAAAACAGTTTTCAAAAACTAGCTCACGAGTAGGTGATGTTTTCCATCCCATCTTCTTTTCAGCTTTGCCGTAGCTAAAACCTTTGGCCCCATCACGAACAATAAAAGCTGAAATTCCTTTCGCTCCCTCAGCGCCAGTGCGAGCAAAGACGATATAAGTTTTAGCGATGCCTCCAGAAGTGATCCACATTTTTGAACCATTCAGGATATAACCACCTTCAGTCTTTTTGGCCGTTGTTTTCATGGCAGCGGCATCCGAACCGGAATGAGATTCAGATAGGGCAAAAGCTCCAATCTCTTCTCCAGATGTTAAAGCAGGAAGATATTTTTCTTTTTGTTTTTCATTTCCATAGTTTTGAAGAATGGTTTGAACCATTGAGGAAACGGAAATAGTCACAGCATAAGGGACTGAGTATTTAGCGATCTCTTCAAGAACAAGGCAATAATCTGTATAAGAGAGGCCTGCTCCACCGAATTCTTCTGGAAGAGTCACTCCGGCCACTCCATAATCACCAAGGCCTCTGAAGATTTCCATGCGAAATTTTCCTTCAGCATCATCGTGTTCCATATGTGGTTCGATAGATTCTTTACAGAATTTGCCCAGTTGACCGACGAGTTCTTTTTGAAAATCATTCATGAATTAACCTTTAAGTGCTTCGTTAAGAAGATTTTTAGCAATGATCATAATCATGACTTCATTTGTTCCAGCACCAATCTCATTAAGTTTGTTATCTCTCATCATGCGCTCAACTGGAAACTCACGTGAGTAACCGTATCCACCATGAAGTTGGATGGCATCAAGAGCAATCTTAGTCGCCATCTTTGGAAGTTGAAGTTTTACTGCTGAAGCAAGAGTATTTGATTTATTTCCATGATCGTACTCATAACAAACTGTATAGAGCATGCGTCTCATGGCCTCTGTTTCAGAATACATCTCAGCGATCATCTTTTGAATCATTTGAAAGTGCGCAAGATTTTTTCCGAATTGTTTTCTTTCTCCAGCATACTTCACACATTGATCAAGACAAGCTTGAGCGATACCGAGAGAGATACCGGCAATAGTGATTCTTTCGATCTCAAGATTTTTCATCATGTGAACAACAGAATCACCTTCTTCACCTATACGATTGGCCAGTGGAACCTTCGCTTTTTGAAATGCGAGTTCTCCAGTAGGTGATGAGCGCATTCCCATTTTGTGAATTTCTTTTGAAACGGTAAAACCTGGTGTTCCTTTTTCAACGACAAAAGTCGTAAGATCTTTTTTTCCCGCACCAGTTCTTGTGTAGAGATACACAACGTCCGCGTATTGTGCATTTGTAATCCACATTTTATTTCCGGTAATCTCGTAGAAATCTCCCGTTTTTACGGCCTTGGTTTGCATGCCGACAGCATCAGACCCAAACTCAGGCTCACTCATTCCCATACAGCCGATATGTTCACCCGAGATAAGTTTAGGAAGGTACTTGGCTTTTTGTTCATGGGAGCCATTATTATTTAAATTATTTACGCAAAGAATGGCGTGGGCGAGATAAGAGAGAGTTGAACCGGCGCAGGCTTTACCAAATTCCTCCATCACGATCGTGGCGGCAGTGGCTCCCATGCCTGAACCGCCGTATTCAGGATCTGCTGTGATTCCAAGCAGACCAAGGTCTCCCATATGTTTGAAAGCTTTTAGGTTAAAAGATTCTTCGTTATCATGTTTTTCCGCTACTGGAGCAAGCTCTTTTTGGGCGAAATCACGACATACTTTTTGAAGTTCTTTTTCCTCATTGCTGAAAAACCACATAACATCATCCTTTTTTGAAAATTCAAGTGCCGAAAGTGTATCGAAAAAATCAGTTTTTGTGAAACAAACAGGGCATTTATTTTGGTACACTTATTAGACTTATTTAAGATAAACTTAGTCTAGAAATCTGGAGTAATAAAATTTGAATCTAACCTCTTTCGATGCTTTGAGTAAAAATGATGTTGTTTTCCCCGGAGAGCAGTGGTTTTTCTATTGGAAGACCTCTGCTGCGATGTGGGAGAGCAAAATTTCGATGACGCCGAAAGATGAGGTGATTTTTCTCCCACTTTATTGGGGTCTACACGCTCCCAAGGACGGCGAGTGGGATTTTGGTGATCTTTCACCTGAAGCTGATTTGCGACGGTTGATTGATCTCTGTGGGACGCACCGCCGCCAAGTGGCCATTCTTCTCCCTATGTCTCCCATGCCTTTTCTTCCTAATGGTGGTCTTCCAGTTCATGTGACTCGTCACCATGCGATTAATTCCCATGGGCTCATGAAAGCGGGAGTTGATCACGAAGGGAAGCTTCATAAATTCTATTCATTTTACGGGGCCAAAGTTTTTCAATCCTATCTTGAATTTGTCGACGTTCTCCATCGCTATTTAACTAAACACAAACTTCATATTCCTGTTTATGGTTTAGAGGGGAGAGAGTTTAGTGTGCATTTTAATTCAACGAGAGAAGATTATTCACTGGCCTTTGACCAGAGTTTTGCTCGGTTTTTAAAGCAGAAAATGGCTTCAGAGTCTGCACCTCTTTCTGATCCAAAGGAAGAGATCATTCTTAAAAGAGAATTTCAAGAAACTTCCGGAAAACTCTTTTCTGAGGCCAGCGCAGAGATCCTTCAGAACTGGTTTAGAGGACAACTTAATATCGTTTTTATTGGTTCTCGCGAAGATGATTTGATGACTCGCTCAGTAGGAGATGGATTATCGGCGTCTGAGGTTATGAAGCAGATTCTTATTTGTTTAAATCAAGGAAGGCTGCCATCCTCAGCTCTTTTAACAGCTCATGAAAAAGCACCATTATTATCTCGGTTTTTAAGAGAGCAGTTATCAGGTTCTTATCTTGAACGAGAGGCAGGCCTTAAGTCGCGTCCGGAAGAGCTCACTGATGAGCTTATTCCTCTTGAATTTTTCTATCTGTGGGAAAAAGATCAGCAAAACGAACATAGTTTTTCAGCTCAAGGATTAGTTCCTCATTTGAATAAATACTTCCGGTGGAGTTATCGTTTTCTTCAGCATTTTGAAACGGAATTTTTAGGTCCTGATCTTGAGCAAGAAAGAATTAAGATAGCGAGGCTTCAAGGCCTGAGTCGCGCTGAGATGGCGCAACTTTTAAAAATATTTTTAATGGGCCAGAAAGTTATTCTCGACCGCTCAGGCTGGAATGAAGAGCAAGAAAAAAGGTTTCATCTTTTCCTTGCGGAAAATAATCTTGAAACTCAAAATGTGAATTTTAAAACTCATATCCAGATCACAAAACTTGGGGAAGGAAGGCTCTTTGTTTATGACGGGGCCACATTAAGTACTCAATCTTCGGCCGATCAAACTTTATTTTGGCAACATCTGATGAATTATCTTGAACTCAAACATCTCATGCCTGAAATCGATGAGGGGATCATTTGGTGCTGGAAAGTCCGGGCCACTTCCCATGAAGATTTAAATTACCAAGAGGTTCGTCGAATTTATTTATATAATCCAACTAGCTATCGTAAAACGATGCACATTCCAGCTCAGAAAAGTTTTGCTTTTCTGCGCCAGCTAGATCCGGTGTCAGCGAAAGTGAAATCGACTCCCCATGGAATCGAAGTTGAACTCTTACCTCAAGGGGCCGTAAACCTTGATTTTGGAAAATTTGCATGAGTAAAAATCTTGAACCCTTTTATCTTGTTTATAGCTTTATCAATAATCCAGATTCTGCCGCGGAGTTTGGTCCGGCAAGATACCATGTTCGTGGAGTTTATTATGGCCATGGGGCCATTGCTCAGTCTGAACTCCAAGAGCTCGCCAAGGCCGTGACTCATGAGAATTTCATGGAATTACTTTTTAGTTCATTGGATGAGATTAAAAGTTTTGGAGAGAGAATCTTTCAAGACTATCCAGCTGATTCTCTTTATCTTCTTTCGGCCCAGGATTTTAACCTGGCCTTGGAAGCGACTTCAGAGGCCACAAAACTAGCCGATAATCTTAAAAAGTACGGTGAGAAGCTCGAAAATGAGGAAGTATCGAAAAACAAAGGCTTTTTCGGTAAATTTTTTAGCTAGTTCCTCATTTTAGATCTCAATATCTTGTTGAGTTATGTAAAAATTCCCTATCATTTGCGGTTCGCCAAACATACCAAACAGTTTGTTTGGTGAAGTCTAGACTCCCATTAGCTTCTAGGTTACATAGCGATCATGATTTTTAATTATGAAACCTACCAAGATATTTTACAAAGTAGTTTTGAGCAAAGACGATCAGCGAATTCGAGTTATTCGCTTCGAGCTTTCTCTCGTGATATTGGAATCTCTCCAGGCTCTCTAAGCGAGATTTTGAATGGAAACCAGGGACTCTCGTTAGCGAAAGCAGAGATCATTGCAAAAAAATTGGGACTCACTGAAACTGAGAAAGATTATTTTTTGAATCTTATTGAAAGTAAGCATGCTCGAGGTGAGGCCAAACGAAAAGCAGCCGCTCTAAAACTCACAAAATACAAAACGAACCAACATCAAATACTTGATCTCGACGCGATTAAGATTATTTCGGATTGGTACCATTTTGCGATTCTCGAACTGACTCATCTTAAAAGTTTCAAACCAGATATCAAATGGGTAGCCAGGGCCTTAGCGATATCTGAAAAGGAAGCTGAAGAAGCAGTTATAAGGCTTGAAAAAATGGGACTTTTGAAAATTGAAACGAAAAAATGGGTTGATACTCAGACTTTTCTGGCAACAACAGACGGAGTGCCATCAAGTAGTATTAGAAATCTTCATCTGCAGATGATTCAGAAGGCACAGCTGGCCGTGATGAATCAAAATGTAGAGGAGAGAGATAGTACCGCTATCATTTTTTCAATGAATAAAAATTCTCTTCCTCTTGCGAGGAAGATACTCAAAGAAGCTCGAAGAAAACTGAGTTCTCTGGCTGGGCAAGATCAAGACAAAGACTCAGTCTATTGCCTTTCTTTAAACCTTTTTAATCTTACAACATATCCCCAGGAGGATTTATGAAAACAAAACTATTTTTATTAAGCTTAGCTCTATCAAGTTCCCTGTCTTATGGTCAGGGGGGTGGAAAAGAAATTGGTAACGGTGGAAAAGGAATTCTTTGTATAAACGGAGAAGTGGAAACTTTAAGAGTTCTTGATTTAGTGAAAGGGCAAGATGCCTGGGGATTTGAGTTGGAGCAAGCACAAGGACAAGATCCTTTTGATATGGCGGCAAATTTAGTTGATAGAATTGAAAAATTTGATCCTGTCCGTGCTAAAAACTATAAAAAAGAGATTCAAGAGTTTTTACCTAATTCGAGAATGTTTAATAATTATGATCTTTTTAATATTGATGATTCAACAGAGTTTGGAATTGAGAAAGGGTGCGAGATAAAAGTAATTGTTAATCAAAAAGCACCTAAGTTCCAGCAAGATAAGAAATATCGAATTAACAAAGTTCTTTGGGATAAGCTCTCGACTGCTGATCAAGCAGCACTTATTTTACATGAGGTTATTTACAGTGAAGCTCTGAAACTAGGTCAGACAAGTTCGGACAACGTCAGTTATCTCAATGCTTATATTAACTCATCTCAAATTAAAGATGATTCGCTAGAAGAGTATCTTCAAGTTTTAAATAAAATTGAATTTGTCTTTAACCATGGAGGAATCAATATTGCGGAGCCTAGATTAGATTATTTAAATAATATTGCATTGGGATATTCTAAAGACTCTTATTACTCTCAAAATGGCGTTCATTTTAGTCTCTCTACTTTTGGGACTGCAGTGACTTTTCATCAGAATGGAATACTTAAGTCGGCCTGGGTGAGTGAGAAATTTCGCTTCGGTGGATTAAAAACCGATAAAATTTCAATCAATGGAATGGGAACAAGGGAATGTCGAATTAAGCTACCAGAGCTTGCACAATTTCATGAGACAGGTGTCTTAGTAGGGGCCAAAATTGCTACCAAAAACTGTAAGGGGCTCGTAAAAGATAAGTCAGGAGAAGTTCAACTTAAAAAGCTCCCTAAGGGGTTTTGGATTGAATTGGATCAGGATGGGTATGTGATCAAAAGAAGCCTTTTAAAGCCAAGTAGCTTATTTTAATAGGACTTTAATCTTTGTAAGTTTAACCTCACCCCCTTGATTTCTCTTGAAGGGGTGGGGTTTTTGCTTTAAAACCACTCTCATGAAATTTTCTTTTTATGATTTTACCATGGATGATCTCAAGGCCCATCTTAAAGCGAATGGGCTCACTGCTTTTGGAGCAGTTCAGATCTATGATTGGGTTTATAAAAAGATGGAACCAAATCCTGAGAATTGGTCAAATGTGGCCAAGTCCACTCGTGAGTATTTCATCAATAATATAGATATGTCTCTTCCTGTTGTGGTTTGGCAGGGTCTTTCAAAAGATGGAACTCGCAAATTTCTGGTGAAGATGACGGATGGGCAAACTGTAGAGACAGTGGCCATTCCTGCTCGTGAACGTCTTACTTTATGTGTGTCGTCTCAAGTCGGGTGTGCCGTAGGTTGTACTTTCTGCCATACGGCCACTCAAGGTCTTAAACGTCACTTAAAAACATCTGAAGTCGTAGGACAGTTTATGACCGTTCAAAAATGGCTTCTAGAGAATGAATCAGCTGATTCAAAGCTCACCAATATTGTTTATATGGGCCAGGGTGAGCCACTTCATAATTATGAAAATATGAAGAAGGCCACAATCATTTTTATGGCGGAGAAGGGAATTGGGTTTGGTCAGAGAAGAATTACTCTTTCAACTTCTGGATTAGTTCCTGCTATTGAAAAATTAGCATTGGATTTCCCAACCGTGAATATCGCTCTTTCACTTCACTCCGCGAGAAACGATGTTCGCACTGAACTGATGCCAATCAATAAAGTGTATGACCTAGAGAGACTCTTTACAGCTATTAAGAAAATTCCTCTTAAAGCTCACCGTCGTATTACTTATGAGTATCTATTAGCGGATGGAGTAAATGATCTTCCTGAGGATGTGGAAGCTCTTTCAAATCTTCTTGTCGCAAAAGAATCAAAAATTAATATCATTCCATTCAATGAGTATCCAGGCTCAAAATATAAGCGTCCATCTGAGGAGAAAATTCTTTGGTTTATGGATCAGCTTATTAAGAAAGGATATACAGTTACTGTGAGAACGACCAAAGGCAGCGATATCCTCGCCGCCTGCGGACAACTTAAGAGTGCCTACGATAATAAGCTTAATCTATGGGAATTAACTGGGTCTACTCCGAGTACTTCCAATACTGAACTCCAGACTCAGTAGCATCTTTCACTGGGGCCTCACCGGCCACGTCTCTTATTTCTTTAGTAGGTTCTTCACCGGCAACTGTACGCTCAGCTGAATGCTCCTTCATAGGCTTTTCAACTTTATAAGAATTCTCTGGTGAGTAATCACGGACGATACCAGGTCCTGCAAAGGAATAGCTCATTGTGGCCGCAACCATGGTGGCGAGTACTAATAGGTGGCGAGTAAACATAGACATACCTCTCTTGCTGTCGTTGTTCTCTTTTCGGAGAAAAGAGAGATTACTTGAGGTGAGTAAGTCATTTCGAATAGTTAGAGGTATGTATTATTTTTAAGTCAGAAAAAGACAGGGAAAAGTGGGTGACAATTGATGTAGATATTAGGAGTATTTAACTCCATTATAAGTAAGATTTATACATAGGAAGCGATGCATGAAACTAAAGACATGGATCAAATCTGTTCTGATCATTTCGATTCTTTCAATCCAAGCTCACGCGAGTGTGTCGGCATATTTTAATCATAATAAAAAATCTAGTTATATCGATCCTTACCGTCAGATCCATCGTCCAGGTGATAATCTTGAAGGTATTATTCTTAAAGAAATGGATAAGGCCAAAACATCAATCTATGTGGCCGTACAAGAATTGCGTCTTCCAACAATTGCTTTAAAGCTTGTTGAAAAGAAAAAGCAAGGCCTTGAAGTTAAAGTGATCATTGAGCATGATTATAATTTTACTTCTGTTGATCAGCGTGAAATGCCAGAAGGTGAACATGAATCCACAAGACTAGGTGAGCTTAATCTTCTTGTTGATGTGAATAAAAATGGGCGTATTGAAAAGTCAGAACTTGAAACAAGAGATGCTATCTATATTCTCAAAAAAAATAAAGTCCCCCTCTTAGATGATAAGTCTGACGTCTCAATGGGGTCGGGGCTTATGCACCATAAATTTGTTGTCATCGACAATAAAGTCACAATTGTGAGTTCGGCCAATTTTACGACAAGTTGTATTCATGGAGATTTCGGCGCTCCCGAGTCACGTGGTAACGCAAACTCTATGATTGTGGTTAATGCAAAAAATTTCTCTGATCTTTTCACAGATGAGTTTACTCAAATGTGGGGAAATGGAAAACGTGGAAATTTTGGGTTAAGCAAAACTTATCGTGGCCCTCGTTCAGTAACTGTTCGTGGAACTAAATTAACAGTTCAGTTTTCTCCAACTTCCCGTCGCTTCAAGTGGGAAGAGAGTGTGAATGGATTGATTGCAACTGCTTTTGAGAAGGCCAACAAATCATTTAAGGCAGCACTATTTGTTTTCTCAGATCAAAGACTATCGGATGTTCTTCAAGAGAGAAGTAAGAAAGGCGTAGATGTAGGCGTTCTTATAGAACCAAAATTTGCTTACCGTGATTATTCTGAGCTTTTAGATATTCTTGGTGTTGAAATGCTGACTCAAAAGTGTGAGGCAGAGCCAGGCAATAATCCTTGGAAAAAGGCGTCAAAAAATTCAGGGATGAGTATCCTTCCTCGCGGGGATGTTCTTCATCATAAATTCGCTGTTATGGACTCAAAATCAGTAATCGTTGGTTCTCAAAACTGGTCTGATAATGCCAATTATGTGAACGATGAAACTCTTATAGTGATTGAGCATGCCACAGTGGCGAAGCAATTTGATCAGGAATACGAAAGAATCAAATCAACGGCCCTACTTGGAGTCCCGCCTCGTCTTAAAAACGATATTGAGCGTATTGAGAAATTATGCCAAGGGGCAGGACACTCGTTTTAGTCCTTTAGCCTTTTCCTTTTAGTTTTTAGTTGTTTATACTACTCCCATTGCAGAATCGAATCTTCATGGAGGAGTTTGACGTGACACGCGAAAGAACTAAGGGAATAGTTGGTATTTTTATCCTTATCACTGTTCTATTTTTCATTTTTATTATCTTTGCCTTTTATACAGTCTCTCAATTGAAGAACACTTCAGATATGAGTTCGGATTGGATGAACTCTCAAGCGAATGCAGCTATCGCTGTTATTCCCGTTGAAGGTGAAATCAGAGAATCTCGTAAAGTTATTGAGATGCTTCTTGATGCAGAAAAAGACAAAAAAATTAAGGCCATCATCATTCGGGTTGATTCTCCAGGCGGAGCGGTTGGACCGACTCAAGAAATCTACGAAGAAATTAGACGTATTGATGAGAAGAAGCCTATTTACTCTAGCTTTGGAACAGTGGCTGCCAGCGGTGGTTATTATATCGGAGCAGGGACACGTAGAATTTATGCCAATTCAGGAACACTTACTGGATCAATTGGTGTGATCATGCAATTAACAGATCTTTCTGAACTCTTCAAGTTTGCCAAAGTAAAACAAGAAACAGTGAAGGCCGGTCGTTATAAAGATATCGGAAGTCCAAGCCGTAGTATGACTGAAGAAGAGCGCGCTCTCCTTACAGATCTTCTTGCTGATACTCATAAAAAATTTCGTGAAGACATTACGGCAGTTCGTGGTGACAGGCTCAAAATCGATATCAACGAACTGGCCCAAGGACAAATCTTCTCTGGTGATCAAGCGGTAAAGGCTGGTCTTGTGGATGAGATCGCCGGTCTGTGGAAAGCAGGGCGTGCCATTCATAAGGAACTTAAACTTGAAGGAGAGTTTGGAATGCGTTTTTTCAAACCTCGTCGCGATAAAGTTAGTTTTGCTGATCTTCTTTCTGGTGGAGATGAGGCCCTTAGCTTTATTAAGCATAAGTTCTCTGGAGTAAGTGCTCCAAGCTATTTGTACCAACCAGCGCAGTAAGAGAAGAATGGATACATTGTTTTTAATTGAATGGAGTAAAGATCATATTCTCACTGTTGTGGCAGTGATCATTACTCTTGTTCTTGTTTATCATTATATTATTGAGCGCGATAAAGTTGTTAAACTGTCTAAAAAGTACAGAAGTAGTATTTTTGAGACGCAATCAAAGATTTTCTTAAATGCGACTCAGTATCTTATTGATGGAAATAAAGATCTCGCGATTAAAGAGTTTTTAAATGCTGTAGATCTTAACCGTGAAACCATTGAAACTTATTTTGCACTCGGTGGTCTTTTTAGAAGTAATGGTGAGATTGAGAAGGCCATTAGTATTCACCGCTCACTCATTGCCAGAGAAAGTATCTCTGAGTCGACTCGTCTTCTTGGTTTAAAAGAGCTTGCTATTGATTTTGATAAGGGTGGCTTTATTGATAAGGCCATTGAAACTTATAAGGATGTCTTAAAGATCAATCGTGATCAGCAAGATGTTATTCATGCTCTTTGTCGTATCTATGAAGATATTGAAGACTGGGATCAAGCCTATAGTTACCGTATTATGCTTTCCAAAGTAGGACATGTGAATCAGTCTGAGACGATTTCACATATCCTAGTCCAAAAGGCCAAGGCTTTATTTGAGAAAGGTCAGTTTAAGGCCTGTGCAGAAGAGATTGAGGATGCTTTCAGGTTTGCTCCTTCTGTTTCTGCTAAAATTCTTCGTCTAAAACTTTTTCTTGTTCAAGGAAAAATGGAAGATGCTAAAGGTGTGCTCTTAGAACTTCTGAAAGAGCATCCAATGTATGCGTCGTTTATTTTTGTTTCTCTTGAAGAGTTTAATGAGAGCCTACCAGAGAAGGCAGATTATCTAGAACGCTTAAAACAACTCAAAGTTTATTTTCTTGATTTAAAAGATATTGATCTTATGGGGTCTCCTTCCGTTGTTCTTTCAAAGATTCGGCTTTTAAAATCTTCATCACGTATTACAGATGCTTTTGAACTCCTCGATTATTGGATGAAAAATCACGGGCAAAGTGATGTTTTAAAAGTGGAATATATTAAGCTGCTTATTGAAGTGAATAAAACAGATGAAGCACTCACGCAGACCAAGCAACTTCTAAACAATCTTCATAGCACACTGACTAAACACTATTGTTCACAATGTGGTTATAACTCAGATGATATTTTCTGGAGATGTCCTCAGTGTCACAACTGGGAAACAATCCAGTTTAGATGGAAGGTCTAGTATGAAGAAAATCATAACTCTTCTTATTCTGATGATTTCATTTTCTACATTAGCCGAGACTGTCGCTGAGGATGAAAAAGTGGTGGGTGTTTTTTATTTTTCTCCCATCTTAGGTCATGTTCATCAATCACCCAAAGAATTGTCATCGAGTCTGACGACTATTCAATGTGGACATCCCATTAAGGTGATTGAATCGACTAAAGTGAAAGTTTCACCTGAATGGTCATATGTTCAAGTCGCTGACTTTAAGGGCTTTATTTTAAAATCATATTTAGTGGCTAGTCGTCCTGAGTGTTTTCAGGGTAGATATCCAAAATTTTTTGACGGCCTTAATTTAGACTTAAGCGAACTTTATTACTGGGGAAGACTCTATGATAACTACCTTCAAGGCCAATCTAAAGTTCAGTAGTCTTGCCTTGTTGGTTTTGGTCTTTGGATCAAATCTCAATGCGCAAGAGACAGACAATAAAAAAACGAAAGAAGAAAAAGAGCTTGAGCTCGTCGATTTCAAGCAAATAAAAAAAATTCTTCAAGAAGATGGTCTTTCTCAAGAGGCAAAAAAGAAGGCCAAACAAGTAGAGATCATTAAAAAAGAGCAGGCCATTATTGAGAAGGATCGCTTCAGTGTTCCTCCTGAGGATGAGTGGTGGGGAGTGATGACTGAGTATTGGCTAGTGAAGAATGCCCCTAACCTGGCCTGGGATTTTGAAAAACCTGACTATGGCCTAGAGGAGTCATTTAAATCTGTTCTTCAGACTGTTGGACTTTATCAAAAGAAATTTAGAATTTTACTCCTTAATACACCAAGTTTAGTCAGGGCCGCTCTTCCAGGAAATAATGGAGAGACAATTTTTCTTATTTCTGTTCCATTTATCCGTACTCTCGATCTTTCAAAGCTTGAGATATCTTTGATGATGCTTGAAGATTTCCTGAAAGCTGAAGCGGGATATTTTAAGCAAGCTGCCAGACCTAAAGATTTAGATAAGTATGTGGGAAGTAATTTTTATGGGAAGAAGCTTGATCTTGCTCCTATGAGTGAAGCTCTCAAAAATTATGATCATTTTCTTACGCAGAAAGGATTTACATTCCAACAGCAATTTGAAATCACTAAAAAGATGGATGCTTATTTAAAGCCTAATCTTGAGTGGTGGAATACATATTTTAGAATGCTTGGGAAAATCGATCGATTGATTAAAACTAATAATCAATACAAAACATATAATCAACTTTATCCTTCACCAGAAATGCAAATTAAGTGGCTCTCTCCCGCTGATAAAGTACTATGACTAAAAATTGGCAGATCCGACTCACTTCTTATGTGAGCTATCAACTTATCTTTATTCTCTGTGTAGTTCTTTTAAGTTCTCTTTCTGCTTTTATTCATTTTCTACTTGAGCATGAGATTAATATTATTGAGTCTTGGCTCCAGAACTATGGCTGGGAAATTGTGATTCTTGGAAAATCCCTGGCCCTGTATACCGTTTATTATTGGTCAAAGGTCAAGTCTCGCGCATGGCCAAGTTTTAAAAGTGTAAAGTCACTTTTAACTGAATGGGTTCAGTACAAATCTCTAGTTCTGACTGTATTTTGCCTTTTTGGTTTTATCTCTATGGGAGAAATGCGTTTTAATCCAGTGTACTCATCCTATCTTTGGGGGCATCTGACATCTTATGTGGGTGTTGTGATGTTTTATGCTGTTGATATCTTTTTTTGGCTTTATCTGAATGATCAGTTTCCGGGACCTAAAAGAAGCCTTCTGGAAAAAATCGCTTTTATGGGAATCAGTTTAGTCGCCTTTAGACTTTCAATTCCAGATTATTTTAAACTTTGGTCTATTGTCTTATTTGTATACTTTAATCTTCTTTTAATCACTCATTCTCAATTAAAAAGATTTTCTAATGCCCTCTGGTTTCTGATCATTTTTGTTGGTCCGATGAATACACTTATGGGTGTGGATCTTGTTTGGGGGAGTGATTTTTCTCCTTTTGAACTCGAACAATCTAGTCTTGCGACTTTTCTAGTCGTGTGCGGAATGTTATCTTTAGGTTATTACAAGTTTCGTGACTCTTTTGAATTTTTTATCAAACGCTTTAAACGGGAAGGATAGGCTTATGCATGGTGGATTAAACATTTGGCAAATTTTATGGGAATCAGGAGTGGTTGTAAAAATCGTTCTTCTTATCCTTGTTGCTTCTTCTGTCATTTCTTGGACTATTGTTTTACAAAAATACAAACAATTGAAACTTATCAATGAGTCGAATGAAAAGTTCTTTGCCTTTTTTAAAGGTTCAAACTCCATGTCTGAAATTCTTCATCAGGCCACTGAGCACCACGATTCAACATTTAGTCTGATTTTTCGTAAGGGCTATGAAGAGTTAAATAAAGTCAGTGAAAAATTAGGACATGCAGGAAAATCTTCGATCGGAGAGTACTTCAGCAATAACGGATTTCAATCCTTAGAGCGCGCCATGAAAAATGGCTATAACCAGGCCAATGAGAAAATGGAATTCCAAGTGGCAACTCTGGCCAGTATTGGATCTATTACTCCATTCATTGGATTATTCGGAACAGTCTGGGGGATTATTGATGCCTTCTCTGGACTCTCTACTGGAGGGGGATCAATTGAAGCAGTAGCTCCTGGTATTGCTGAGGCCCTTGTGGCCACGGCCGTTGGTCTAGCGGCTGCGATTCCAGCGGTTTGGTTTTTTAACTATTTCAATAACCAAATTTCTCGAACAAATTCTCAAATGGAATCATTTTCACAAGACTTCCTTAATCTTATTGAGCGATCAATCTTGATTGGGAAGAGAGACTAAAGGAATTAAATCATGGGAATGAACACTGGGAATAAAAAAGGCCCTGTTTCAGATATTAACGTCACTCCTTTAGTGGATGTGATGTTAGTGCTTCTCGTTATCTTTATGGTGACGGCGCCAATGATGTTCAGTGGAATTCAACTTAAATTGCCTAAGACTCAAAAAGTAAGCAGTTTAAACCTGAACTCTGAGCTTGTGATTCTCTCGATCACAGATTCAGAACGCTATTTTATTGGGAAAGAACCAGTCGATTCAAAAGTCTTAGTTCAAAAGATTAATGAAGAGCTTACAAAAAATAAAACAGATGTGATTTATATCCGCGCTGACTATCAGTTGAAGTATGAAAAAGTGGCCAAGCTTATTTCGAGTTTAAAGAAAGCTGGAATCTCAAATATTGCACTCGTCACAGAGATTGAGAATAAATAATTATGTATAGCTACCAAGCCGAGCAACAAAAATTTTGGAAGAATCTAGGCCTCTCCCTTGTGGGACATGGTCTGTTTATTCTAATTGCTCTTTTAGTTGGTAAGCTTTCATTTTCTCTTTTTGGTGGGAATGAAAAAATTGAAATTATTCGTGCCGCTGTCAGAGTGGATGTGGTGGGTATGCCAAAATACACACTTCAGGAATTGAAGGAAATTCAAAAAAAGATTGCTGATGATCCTATCCAGCCAGCCGAAGCCTCAAAAGGGGCCCAAGAGCCTGTGGCCAAAAAAGAAGAGCCTAAAGAAGACGTTATTAAAGAAGGTGATCTTGTTATTAAAGAGCAAGATAAAACAAAAAAGAAGTCCTCGCTTGGATCACTCCTTGCTAATTACTCAGATAAAAAAGTGAAGGCGAAGGAAGTTAAGCAAGGTTCAAAAGAAGGAACGGGGAAAGATCTAGACGCTCTTATTATCGAGGGGAATAGATTGAGTAAGGGATCAAGTCTAGTTGGTGACTATTCAGATACTGAAAACTCAGCTTATGTGAGTTATGTTCAGGCCATCCCTGAACTTATTAAGCCTTACTGGAAACTACCTAGTTATCTCTTAGAAAAAAAATTACAGTGTCGTATTCGAGTCTATATTGGTGCCAACGGGCAAATCATTAAAACAGAAGTGTATGAAACAAGTGGTCAGCCAGAGTTTGATACTCGTGCTCAAATGGCGATCAAAAGTGCTGCTCCTTTTCCAAGTCCAGCCGCGGATGTTGTTTCTCCGTTGTCTAGGTCTGGTGTTATCTTAGGTTTCCCACTCTAAAGAGGTTGTTATGAAAAAAATTATTCTTAGTCTCGTTATCCTGATGTTTTCTTTTAATATTTTGGCCCAAGAAGGGGCAGTCATTATTGCAGTAGGTGAAGCAGAACAAGATAAAGACAAACTTGTTGTTGATGACTCTGAGTTTGGATCAATCTCTTCAGATAATAAAAAATTGGCCCTTGAATTAATTGATATTATTCGCAACGATTTTAACTTCTATAAACACAAATTTAATAATGTTGATTATAAAGACAAAGGGAAAAACTCTTTCTCAACAGTTCTTTTTGATAAATGGACTGAAGATGGTGTGACTTATTTAGTGGCCTCAAAAGCCGAGAACAAAGGGGCAGGGATCGAGTTTAGTGTAAAAGTATATAATACTCTTACAAAAACCATCGCTCTTTCTACTTCGGCCAGCCTGACTAAATCTCAGCTTCGTGAAGTGGGCCATCGTTTGAGCGATGCTATTTACCGCTCGATTACTGGTAAGCCTTCAGTCTTTCTCTCAAAGATCGTTTTTATCTCAGATCGTAGCTCAGTAGGAAAAGATAAAAGAAAAGAACTCTATCTAATGGACTTCGATGGGAATCGTGTGGAGCGCCTGACAAGCTTTAACTCCATGGTTCTCTCTCCCTCTGTAAGTCCTGACAATACAAGAATCATGTTCTCTCTTATTGCCAGTCATAAAGAAACATCTCAGAAAAAAGTCAGAACGATTAAAAATATCGATTTAATGATGCTTGATTTGAGAACAAAAAAAGTTTCAACCCTTTCAGCTCGTCCAGGTATTAACTCTGGCGCCATTTTTACCGCTGATGGTGAGAGAATGTATGTGACTCTCTCTTATGGTGGAAACGCAGATATTTATGAGATGGGACTCACTGGTGAGAAAATGAGAAAGGTGACTTCTCATTATGCTGACGATGTGGATCCTTCGGTGACAGCTGACGGCGCACTCATGACATTTCTTTCAAGCAGATCAGGTCGCGCCCATATCTATACAACAGACCCTCGCGAAACTGAGAAGAATATGAAACGTATCTCATTTGTAGGTCAGTTCAATGCAACTCCACGTCTCTCACCCGATGGAAAAGAAATCGTCTTTGCCTCTTGGGTAGATGGACTCTTCGATCTTTACCGTATCGACGCTCAAGGAAATAACCTCTTCAGATTAACTAAAGACTTTGGTTCTAATGAGGAGCCTGTTTATTCTCCAGATGGTGAATTTGTCGTTTTCACCTCACGTCGAGTGATCAATAGCCGTAAGGCCGTCCAAGATATCTGGATCATGAACCGTGAAGGGGAGATTCTAGGCCAATTAACCCAAGATTTTGGGGAGTGCTTTTCGCCACAATGGACTAACTTATCGAAATAACTAAAAAAATTGAAAAATCTTTAAACAGTTGAGAGAAATAGTCTTGTAAAAAATTCATGCAGCGTGTAATATCTTCTTAATAACGCAATGTGTAAAAAATAAACACTTTTGTACTTAACCTGTTAAGGAGATTCCATGAAAGCAGCTCAACTAAGCAACGAACTATCTACTCTTTGTACAGTTCTTCTTTCAAACCTCAATGAAGTTGTATTCTTTTCAAAGATCACTGGCCAAATTCATGACATGACTGGCGAATATAAGGTTCAAGGTTTTGTGGCCCTTAATGATGGTTCAACAAGACTTATCGCTGAAAATGGTCACTCAGTAAATGAAGTGATCCTTGCTAAAGGTCAGGGTCTTTCAGGTTACTCTTCACGTATTAAAAGAGCTTATTATTCAAATTCAGTTAAAAGAGATCCTATTGCTTCAACTTCTAAAAGAGAAGACTGTGTAGAAGCTGAACTTTGTGTACCGATGATGGTAGATGGATCAGTTATTGGAACAATCAATATCCAATCAATTAATAAAGACCGTCAGTTTAATGAGTCTGATATCGCGATGATCAATGATGTTTTAAATGCCATCAATGCTCCACTTCGCAATATGCATATGTTCCTTGTTGCTCAAAATCTTAACAAAGAACTTATGGCCAAGATTGAGTCAAAAGAAAAAGAACTTTCAAGCAGAATTGAAGTTCGCTCACATATCCAAGAAGGTGAGTGTCAACTTATCGGTCACTCTAAGAAATTCCTAGATGTTGTGGCCCTTGCCCGCAAGGTTGCTCCTCAGGATTTTCCTGTTCTTCTAGAAGGAAATCACGGTGTAGGAAAGAAGCAACTTGCTCGTAAAATTCACCAGTGGTCAGCTCGTAAAGGTGCTTGTGTCCTTGCTAACTGTTCAGCTTTCACAGAAGCGCAAATGGACAGAGAGCTTTTTGGTAAGAATGGTCTTTTCGTTCAAGCTAATGGTGGAACACTTATTATTGATGAAATTGGATCACTTACTCTTAATATTCAGTCAAAAATCCTTCGCACACTTGTTGCGGGAGAAATGATGACTGTTGATTCTGATGAGCGCGTTCTTCTTAACGTACGCCTTGTCGTAACAAGCAAAATTCTTCTTAAATCACTAGTTGATGCTGGAACATTTAAAGAAGATCTTTACTACAGACTTAATACCGTTCACGCGATGATTCCTTCACTTCGTGACCGTCAAGAAGATATCAAGCACCTTGCTGAGCACTTCCTTAATGGAAAACGTGGTAACGGAGAGGCTAAAATCCTTACTTCAGCTGCTCTTGAGAAACTTTGTGGATACTTTTGGCCAGGAAACGCTCACGAACTTAAAAATGTAATGGAAAGAACATATATCCTTTCTGAAGGTCAATATATTGAAGCTGACCACCTTCCTGAATTTGCTAAAGAAGAAGTTCAAGAAGTTGTAGAAGAAGTAGTGATCAAGTTTTCTGAAATGACGCTTTTTGACCTTGAGAAAAAGCATATTATTGATACTTTAGATCACCTTAACGGGAATAAGACACGTGCCGCAAAAGCTCTTGGGATTACAGTTAAGACGCTATACAACAAGCTTCATAGCTATGGTCTTATCGAAGCTCGTGAACTTCAATAAGCTTTGGTTGAAGAGTTAGAGTAAAAACAGTAAAATAGCTAGATAGGAGACTTATATGTCAAAAGTAGAAACACCAGTAGTAGACGGAAAACCAGTGGAAATTACGATTAAGAATTTTCGCTCGAACGCAGATATTGAAAACTTTTATCGATACATCCATGACAATGGACTACGTCGCGAAGCTTTTATGATGATGGAATATGCCATCAGCAAAATCACAAAAGCGAAAAAAGGTAAAAAATCTAAAACGCTTCAATAATAGTTTTATTTATAAAGGGCCTCTCATGCTGAGAGGCCCTTTCTTTTTTTCTACGGATTTACATGGAAGTTTATAGCAAAAACAAAATCATCTACGATCCTCTTTATGGATTTGTGAATCTCACAAACCTTGAATGGGAAATCATCCATACTCCATTTTATCAGCGCCTTCGTTGGATTAAACAATTAGGTTTTACCTGTTATACATTTCCAGGAGCCGAGCATTCGCGTTTTGGACATTCAATTGGTGTGATGTTTAATGCTCATAAAATTTTACAACGTCTCGGCAAGGCCGTGACAGATAGTGATCTTTTTGATGATAAGGTCCAGTCTCCCGAAAAAGCTTTTCATCAATCTCTTCGTCTGGCGGCTCTTCTGCATGATCTGGGAACATTCATGTTCTCTCATACTACAGAGATGGCCTATATCCGTTATGGAGAAACCACAAACGATAAAAATGGAAAGGGACATCCAGATGATCATGAGCATTTAGGTTCATATATTATCAAGAACACTGATTATGAAGGTGGGATCACTTATATTCTGAAGCAGTATCGTCTTGATCCTCAGAAAATTTCAAATCTCGTCAAAGGGATTGATCCGAACATGCTGGCCAATCAAGTTCTTCATTCAGAGATTGATTGTGATCGTATGGATTATCTTCTTCGTGATGCTCACTATACTGGGATTAAGTACGGAACTTATGACCGTGATTATCTTTTGCATCATTTTAAATGTGTAAATATTAATGGCCAGGATATCGTTGCCATTAATCATAATGCTCTTCATGCTGTGGAAGATTTTTTAATGGCCCGGTTTGCGTGGTATTCTCAAGTGATTCGTTCTGCTCGAGGCGCGCGTTTTGACGCTATTGCTGAGGAGATTACGTTCTATCTTCTTGAGAAAAACAAAATCTATAGTTACTCACAATTGATGGATATGATTGCCCATGATCCTCATAAGTTTTATGGGTTTAATGATCAGTATTTTATGAGCCAAGTTCATCAATATTATATGGCCGGAGACTTTGATAAAAATCCTCGTATCAAAGACATGGCCTATAGATTACTTTTCTCTATTCCACCAAGAACAGTAAAGTGTGATGAGTTCAAGCAAAGAATGCTGAATCAAGATGAAGACCAGGTTTATGAAAAGATTCTTAAGAAGGCCTATGATAAGGTGAAAGAGATTCAGGACCTTCTTAAAAAGAAAGGAACAGAGAAAGACTGGATTCTGGTTGATATTCCGAAAAAGAATATTATTTTTGTTAAAAGCCGTAAAAAAATCGTGAAATCTAAAACTCAAGATAATCTTCTTCTTGAACGTGATCCGGCCAAAATCCTTATGGATAATGGAGACGTCTACCTTTTAGGGGATGTGGAAAACTCTGTGATCGCTGAGCTTCAGAATAAATTTAATTTTGTTCCTAATGTTTATTGCTCTGATTCGGCCTACGAGTTGCTGAAAGCAGAGGGCATTATAACCCATTGATTTAGTCTGTTATTGTGAGCTTTACGATCCCTTTTAAGACTCGGTACAATAATTGCAGATTATATAATCACGAAGCTCTCAAGATGAGGGCAAGGTGGGTTCAAGGATGATAACTGGTCGAGCACTTTCTCAAAATTCTGCGCCTTTACGGCAATCTTACCTCTTTCACTTAGATAACTTGAGTGTAGAGTTCGGTGCCACTGCGGCCCTGCGCTCAGTTCAATTAACTATTTATCCTGGTGAAGTTTTGTTCGTGACTGGGCCTTCTGGTGCCGGAAAGACCACACTTCTTAGTGTGCTTGCTGGACATATAGAAGGAACTTCAGGGAAGGCGATTCTTCCATTCATGAAATCAGAGAAGCATTTTGTCTCAACGGTCTTTCAGGACCTTCGTCTTCTTAATCGCAAGTCATGTGAAGACAATCTTTGGCTGGCCTATGATGCTGGTGTCTACGCTTCTAAAACAGATTTCTATCAAGAGATGGAAACCTTGACTCGCCATCTTGGTATTCATGCTCAGCTAGGAAAGAAGATGGAAGATTGCAACGGTGGACTCAAACAAAAGATGGCCATGGTTCGAGCACTTCTGTGTAAACCGACGGCTCTTCTTGCCGATGAGCCTACAAGTTCTTTGGATAAAGATAATAGCTATAAGCTTTTTGAACTTCTCAATCACTACAATCATAAAAAAGGCCTTACAGTTGTGTGGGCCACTCATAATAAAGAGTTAATCAAACAATTTCCGGGCAAGATCGCGCATCTTGATCAGGGACGTTTAGTTTATTCGGGGCATGCATGTTTTATTTAAAAGAATTTTTTAAAAGTATCGGTGATTCAGTTTTCCGTGGTTTTAGCTTTTTCTTCTTTAGCTGTTTACTTGCTTTTGCTCTCACTCATCGTCCATGGGTTCAAAATATTGTAGAGCAAGTGACTCCTGAAAAAATGGTGAGTCCTTATTTCAGTGTAGTGATTGACCAAAGTGTGGATAAGGATGCCTTTTTAGCAAAGGTTAAAAGACTTCCTGGTGTACAACTGGTTGATGATCGTGTGAATGAAGCCGCTCAAGAAAAACTTAATAAATTAGTCGCAGAATTGGGTGCAGATTATCAGATGAGTGCACCAACAGAAATGATGACGGCCTTAAAAATCGTCATGACTGGCTCCATTTCTATGGAGAGTATGCAATTTATCAAAGCCCAGGTTGAAAGATCGGTTGGCAAGGAGCATTTAACTTCGGGAGAAATTAAATTTCCTGAAATTACAAAATCGATGAGCGGGCACCCCGTTTATTCTTTTCTTAAAAGCTCAGGGGCTTGGGGTGTGATTGGTCTTCTGACTCTTGGTTGGATTATTAGTTTTTGGCTTTGCTACGATACTTTCAGAACAAGAAGCTACTTAATTGAGCGCTATCAGCGTAAAAAATTCGTAGCCGCTAAGTCTATTGCCTCAGGACTTGGTGTTGTACTTCTTGGATTTATGGGCCTTGGCATTCTTAATGGAACTCTTAAAGTTTTTGATATTATCATCCTTCTTATGGTGTTTTCTGTTTTTTGGACTTTTTCAATGCAAGATTGGAAATGGAGAAATAATTAGTCTCATGAAAAAAGTATCAACTGCTTTATTCATTGCTCTTTTTTCAGCACAGGCCATCAGTGCCGTTCCTAGTTTGCCTCGTGATCTGACAAAATACCGCCAAGATGTTCTTCATTTGGGAGCAAAGCTCAATACAATTGAAAAAGAAATTGGTTCAAAAAATGATCTCTATCTCTCATCTATTGAGGCCATTAAGCAGTTTGAAAATGATCTTAAAATGTATCAAGACAGACTTGATAAGCTTAAAGATGAACAGCACCGTGCTGAAATCGAAAATCAAAAAATTCTCATGAACTATATCGCCCAAGAAGGGGATGATACTGTTGAAGACTGGCAGAAAAAAGCGCATCTTCAGCTACTTCAGACTTCGCAAAATAAGTGGAAACAAAAAGGTGAGGAAATCATTTCTTTCCAAGCTAAAATTGATGAGTTTTCACTTAAGCTTGAAGAGCTCAAGAAAAATGAATTAGAGCTTCAAGTTGTTATTAAAGAACTAGAAACTCGCAAAAAAACGGCGATGGAAACTTATTTAAGTAAGGTCGAAAAGAAAAACGAGCTTGAAGAAAAATATCAACAACGCAAACTTCAAACAAAGATCGTAGCTGTTAAAAAGAAATTCTCTTCGGCCCCTGAAGTGACCATGAAGGCAGAAAGAATTTTTGCAAAACCCCTGGAAGATTTCTTGAGCTATCAATCAAGTCCAAAGGGAGTGACTTTTAAGTATAAAGCCGTTCAACCGGTGAAGGCCGTGGGCCCAGGTAAAATCGTTTTCTCAGGCGATCTGGCCAGTTATGGGCAGGTTGTCATGATTGATCATGGTAATGATTTACGCTCTGTGATCCTTGGAAAAATGTCAATTAGAGTAAAGAAAAATGATCAGGTCAAGGATGGTGACGTTCTTGGTTATACCCAAGGATTAGGCTCAGAAGCTGATCATTTATACTTTGAAATCCGCAAGAAAAACACCGCACAAAATACTATTTTGTGGTTAGATCTCAATCAAGTCAGTAAAATCTAAAGCAGTATAAACGCCTCGATTGGAGTCTCCATGAAATCTATTCTAACTCTGGCCCTCGCCAGTTCATTTTTATTAGCCCCAGCCATGGCAACTGAGAAGAAAAAAGTCCTCGCTTCACCGGTTCCAAAAATTTCAGAAAACAAGAATCGTTTTGAGCAGCTAGAACTTTTTAACAAAGTTCTTTATCTGATTGAGACTCAGTATTACCGTGAGGTGAGTACAGAGAAACTAGTGGAAGGAGCTCTCAAAGGAATGATGGAGACTCTTGATCCTCACTCATCTTTTTTAAATAAAGATTTTTTCGCCAAAATGCAAAATGATACGGCCGGAGAGTTTGGTGGACTTGGAATTGAAGTCACTCAGAAAGATGGTGTGATTATTGTGGTGACGCCAATTGATGATACTCCTGCCTTTAAGGCCGGCATTCGTTCTAAAGATAAAATTGTTGAAATTGACCATGAACCTATAATCGGACTTTCCCTTGAGCAAGTGATTGAGAGAATGCGTGGGAAAGTAGGTCAGAAGATTATCCTTGGGATCGCTCGCGAGGGTGAAGAGTCTGTTAAGCAATTCACACTTAAAAGAGAAATCATTAAAGTTGAGCCAGTTAAGTCTCAGCTTCTTGAAAATAATTATGCTTATGTTCGTCTGACTCAATTTCAAAAACGTGCGGCAGAATCAGTAGAGAAGGCCCTTAAAAAGATGGAAGCCGAATCTAAAAAAGCTGGTGGTATTAAGGGAATCATTCTTGATCTCAGATCAAATCCAGGTGGACTACTTGATCAAGCCGTTGATCTTTCTTCTCTTTTTTTGAAAGAAGGGATCGTTGTTTCAACTGAATCACGTGATCCACAAAATAAAGATATTCGTTATGTTAAGAAGTCTGGCTATAAGGACCTCACAACTCCAATGATTGTTCTTATTAATGGTTCATCGGCCTCTGCTTCAGAGATTGTGGCAGGAGCTCTACAGGACTATAAGCGTGCCATCTTGATGGGTTCACAGTCATTTGGGAAAGGGTCAGTTCAAACAGTGGCCCAACTAGATAAGGAGACTGGAGTTAAGCTCACTATTGCTCAGTATATGACTCCGCTTAATCGTCGTATTCAAGCGGTTGGGATTACACCTGATGTCCTAGTGGATGAAATTGATTTTGCTTCATTTGACAAGGCCCGTCGTGAAGATCGTTATATTCGCGAGAAAGATTTAAAAAATCACCTCACAGCTTCGATTGAAACTCCAGAAGAGAAAAAGATCAGAGAAGAGCAGGAGAAGCAAGATCGTCTTGAGCGTATTAAGATGATTGAGACCAAGAGAAAAGAAGCGAAAGCTGGGAATAAGAAAAATGATGAGGATGAGATCTTTAAAACTTATTCACCTTCAGAAGATTATCAAGTTGTCCAAGCAGTGAAATATCTTCAGACACTTAAACAGTATGATGAGTTTCTTAAAAATAAAAAATGATGGATGGTTATAAAGTTGCCAGTGTTTCAGATCTTGTTTCTGCGATTAAAAGTCATCTTGAATCGGAGTTTCATGAAGTGATGGTTGAAGGAGAGGTGACAAATCTCTCCACTTCGGCTTCTGGGCATTGGTATTTTAATCTCTCAGATGATGAAGCTTCACTTTCTTGTGCTCTCTTTAAAGGAGATGCTCTTAGGAATCCATTAATAAAATCGATAAAAGATGGCGATAAGATCGCTGTTCTAGGCCCACTTTCAGTCTATCAAAAACGTGGGACCTTTCAGCTTGTGGCCAAAAGATTAGTTCCTGCCGGTGAAGGAAAACTTAAGCTTCAATTTGAAAAACTGAAGGCCAAGCTTGCTTCTGAAGGGCTTTTTGACCTCGATAAAAAACGTCCTCTTCCTGTTTACCCTAAAAAAATAGCTATCCTCACCGCTGAACAAGGAGCGGCTCTTCAAGACTTTCTAGAGGTCATGAGACGACGTGCTTTGTGGTTTGATATTCTTATTGTCCCTTGTTTAGTTCAAGGTGATGGCGCCGCTCCCTCGCTTATTAAGGCCCTTAATTATCTTGAGACCCGAGATGATATTGATGTGGTCATTCTGGCCCGTGGAGGAGGAAGTTTAGAGGATCTTTGGGCCTTTAATGATGAGGCCCTTGCAAGAAAATTGGCGGGGTATAAACATCCAACAATTAGCGCCGTCGGGCATCAGGTTGATTTTTCTCTCACTGATTATGTCGCTGATCTTCGCTGTGAAACACCAACGGCGGCAGCCGAGACTCTTTCTCAACCACAAACAGTTCTTAAAAGTAGAATGCAGACAGTGTCAGCTCATCTGAAAAAAAATATGCAGATTTCTCTTCTCGATATAGCACAGAAAAAAGAGTCCTACCATCCAAGAGAGATGATTGTTCGAATCAAAGACCGTGTTCAGGGAAATAAGAACACTTTAAATCGGTTCTCTTTTCAGAAACGAGGAGAAATTCTGGTAGGACTTCATGAAAAACAAATGGAACTGGACGAGGTCTATGGACGCTTTTCTCATCAGTTTAAAATGTGGCCTGAGAGAATAAATCAGAAATTAAATAGTTATTATAAGGTTCTCTGTGCTCTTTCACCTAAAGATGTCCTTAAAAGAGGCTATAGCTTCATCGAAAGCAAAGAGCATTCGGTGATTGCATCTAAGAGAGAGTTTGATAAATTAGACAAAGAAACTTCGTTCTCTATTCATTTTCATGATGGAGAGGGAAAAGTAAAAAAAGCCTAAGGATAGAGTTATGTTTAAATCTTTTCATTCAATGACTATTATTTTTTCCATCCTTATGATGGCCTGTTCAACAGACAGTAATGGAAAAAATCCAAAGACATCACAAAAGATCACTATTCATCCAGGAGAGGCACGCTTTATTCAATTTGATAAGCTTTCTAAAGAAGGAAAACTGACTTGTCGAGATAAAGAGTATAAATATTTTGATAATGGATCTCAGTATGGTGCTTTTATTGCTGAAAGCTATTTCTCAGAGATGAATGATTTTGACTGCCTCTTTAAAGACGGTAAGACGTCAAAAATTGTAGCAAGCTTCAACGTGGTCAAGAAAAAATTCCCAGAAGAAAAACTCAAAGTGGACCCTCGAAAAATCACTCTTCGGAAAAAAGATCAGATCCGTGTCGCCAAAGAACAAGAGGTTCTTAATAAACTTTATGCTTCTTCGACATCGACTCCTTATTTTCAGACTTCTTTTATGGCGCCACTCAATTCTCATATCACGAGTATCTACGGGATCAAGAGAACTTATAATAAGCAACATAAGGGCCAACATTTAGGGACGGATTTCAGAGCGGCCATTGGAGATAAGATTCCTGCGGCCAATCGTGGTAAAGTGGTTTTTTCAGGAGATCTTTTTTATACTGGCTGGACTGTTATTATTGATCATGGACTAGATATTTTCACTGTCTATGGTCATCTTTCAAAAACACTAGTTGAGTCTGGACAAATTGTTCAGAAAGGTGATCTTATTGGGCTCTCTGGGAATACTGGCCGTACTTCTGGGCCACACCTTCATTGGGGAGTTAAGATCGTAGGGCAGTATATCGACGGGATTGATCTTTCAGAACATACAAAACAATTTTATAAAGAATGAACTTGGATAACGTATCGGCCATCTTTCAGTTTCAGCTTGATCAGAAGTTTTCTCCGGCGATGAGAAAACTTCTTGAGTCAGCGCTCGATTCTTTTCATGAATCAGAAACTCAAGAGTTCACTCTTCCTTTTAAAGGCAAGATTGAGTCTCATAAAATAAATATTTTTCTTGTGGCCCAGGATTCATTTACGGATTTTAAAAAGATCCCTCAGACATTCGCTATTGGTTTTGTTGAACCTACTCAGAGTCTTTTTAGCTATGGGCAGAGTGTGGATGACTCACAGATGGATTTCCTCCTTGATGAGACGGTAGATGCTGAGCAGCTTCGTTTTATTTTGACCCCTCTTTGGCAAGAGAAGTCCTCATTTGCCTTTGAGAAAAAACAACAACTCGCTGTGAAGAATTTGAAGAAATTTGAAGCAAAGGTTAAAAGTTTTATTAAAAATGAAGCTTTTGGGCATGAAGAGCTTCTTAGTTTTTCTCAGGTCCTTGGCGAATTTGAAAAACAATTGATTCAATCTGAAGATGCACAAGATATTGAGAAGAATATTAAAAACTTCAGTAAAATTGGATTTAATAAGAGGAAGTTTCAGATTTTTTCTCTGTATGATTTTGAAACAATACCTGAATCAGAAAATCTTCTTCCACTGCCACCTCATAAAGATAAGCATTATTTTATTTTTTTTGGCAAAGAAGAACTGGCCTCTATAGATCTTGTGAAGGGGTATCTCTTTTATTTCACCCTTGTAAATTATCTTTTCACCACTCAAATGATCGATGATCCTTTCAGTTCAGAAAAAATTTGGGAAGAGGCGCTGGATGCGATTCCATTCCCGGTAAGCTTAATGAGTAGTAAAGGAGAGCTTCTTCAGCATAACTCTTTATTCTCAAAATTTTCTAATACTCCAGTTGATTGTTTACGCCTCAAGCACCGAGAAAAAATTCTGATCAATGACATTCCTTATAATGTTTTTCGCAAAGAAATTTATCATCTTAATGAAAAGAAATTTCTTTTTGTTTTCTTCACGGAAAGTTTTTTTCTCAAAGATCAAGGTGGACTCACTCCTTCAGGGCAAGAGCTGGGTATTATCAGCTCATCAATAGCTCACGAGTTGAATAATCCTATTGCAGGTATTCAAGCCGCCCTCACACTGATGATGTTAGATGAAGGGTTAAATGAGGAATCAAGACAAACTCTCGTGGAGATGAAGAATGGGGCCATGAGATGTAAGCAGCTCATTGAAACATTTCTAGGGTTCTCAAGGGCCACTCCAGGAAAAAGGCCGATGGCCATGGATGGAAGTCAAAGTGTGGTGAAGCTTTGCTATGAGCAAGCTCAAAATCTTCTTCGTTTTAGAACAGTTGAGAGTGGAATTCGTTTTTCATTTGAATATTCGTGCCATACAGAATTTCGCCCAACGGTGAATTTGAGTCTACTGACGATGACTTTTTATTTGATTTTAGGTGAGTTGATGACTTTATATTCTCATCATCTTCTTATTTCAGATCAAAACAAACTCGAGAAAGTGATTAAAGGGGAGATTATTGAGTCTTCACAAGAGATTCAAATTCAGCTCTCTGAACTCAATATTTCTTCGTTTAAGTTCTCAAAACTTATTCAAAATCTTCTGACGATTGAAAATCTTGTTCTACAATCTTCAGATTATTCTCTCAGATTTATTTATCATCCACCTAAAGATGGTTAGTCGGAAAATTATAAAGATTGGCATTGGCCTCGGCCCATTTCTCAATTCTTGAAAGATAGCCTTTAGAATCTTCTTTAATTTCATTCAGACTAATTGAGAGGCACAGATCTGGTCTCAGTTTAAGCTCTTGGGCAAAAAGATGCTCAATAACATCTTTAATACTATTTTGTATGAAAATCTTTCTCTTCCCTTTTTGCTGTGTCTCAAATCTTCCAATCTGGCCAAGCAGAAACTGATGAAGTTTCTTTCGGTGAGAGGGATATTTAAAAACTAATTGAGAGTAAGGAGAAAAATTTAAAAAGGAGAAAACAATAAGCTGACCCGAAATAAGATGTGGAGTCACAAGGAAGTCATGTTTATTAAAGATGCTATCATTGCTGTTAAAGGGACCATACTGAGAAATAAAATAGTCCACTGTCTTCTGGCGATAAAATTCAGGGATTTTAATAAAATTTTGTGTCAGGAAAAACAATCCTTCAATAAAGGGACCGCAAAGTTTGATGCTGATTTGATCCCAGCGATACTCATCAAGAAATTCTCTTAATTGTTTATGTTCTAAAGAAGGATTTTTAATGGGGAGAATGGTGAGAATAACTCCATTATCACCTTTAACAGTAAGAACGATAGGTCGCTCGATTTTTTTCAAAGTCTCTTCAACCTTACTCAGTCCTTCATTTTTTTCAATATGAATACGATCAAGCTCGAAGCGATTTCTTGGATAATAAAGTTGATTGATTTTACGAATATTTTTCTTTTCAAAAATTTCCATATACTTCAAAAGAAGACGTCCCGTGGCCTTAGCATCTTCTGAGGCACGGTGAGCGTGAGAGTGCTCAATATTAAAGATTTGACTCATGTAAGTAAGATTAGAGCTCATAATATCAGGGATGAGATACTTAGTCATAATATTGGTACAAATGACTTTATTCTCTAGCGTGGGGCGACCCAGCTTTTTGAGTGTTCCATTTAAGAATGGAATATCAAAAGAAGTATTATGGGCCACGAGAATACTGTCGCCGATGAATTGAACAATCTCATCAATGATTTCTTCAATCTTAGGTGAGTGGGCCACATCCGCTCCCTTGATTCCAGTAAGCTTTTGAATAAATTCTGGAATTTCTTTCTCTGGATTCACCAAATAATTTTGCTCTTCAGTAAGTTTGAGATTATCAATTTTAACCATTCCTATTTCGATAATACGATCAACCTCAGGATTTCCACCTGTGGTTTCTAAATCGATGACACAAAAATTTAATGATGAGAGTAACTCTAAAGAGGGATTCGACATTTTTTGATCCTTGGAGACATTCGCCCCCATTTAATAGTGAGATTATTTTTTTTCTAAATAATCTGGAGTAAAGGCTTCAGTCAGAAGCTCTTTAAATTTTTTTGTTTTAACAGTTCCGTTTTTATCACCAATAGTGACTTCAAGATCTGGGTGAGCAAACTCAGACATGACCTGAAGACACATTCCACATGGCGGCCATCCTGGTTCTGTATAGACATAAACTTTTTTAATTCTTTTATGACCTTCTGAAACAGCCTTCCAAATCGCAACTCGCTCTCCACAAACTGTTCCGCCAAAGCTCGAGTTCTCTACATTACAACCTGTAAAAATAGATCCATCCTCCGTGACAACAGCACTACCGACTTTGGCATGAGAGTAGGGAGAGTGGGAAAATGTAGAGGCCTTGATGGCCTTATCTCGAAGTTCTTTATCCGGCATTAAACAATTCCTAATTGCTTTAGTTCTCCAATAGTTTCAGTCAAAATAGTCGCAAATCCAAGCATGGCTTTTTCTGCCACCACTTTCACGTCTGCATGACTTAATTTCTCAGGTTTTATTCCTGCCGCATGATTAGTGATACAAGCTACTCCGGCCACTTTAATGCCGAGATGATTGGCAGCGATCACTTCTGGGACAGTACTCATTCCGACCATATCAGCACCCATCACTCTGAGCATTCTGATCTCAGCCGGAGTCTCATAAGTAGGACCTAAAACTGAAACATAGACACCATTTTTCATATCTACTTTATGGCGAGCTCCAACTTCTTTGATGACCTTTGATATTTCTGGATCATAGGCCTTAGTCATATCTGGAAAGCGTGGTCCAAGTTCGGCCATATTTGGGCCTACGAGTGGATTTCTTCCTGAAAGATTAATATGGTCGTCAATAATGGCCAGATCTCCTGGGGCCCATTTTTCGTTGATGCCGCCAGAGGCATTTGTAGTAAAAAGAATTTCAATACCGGCCAGTCCCATCGCGCGTACTGGAAGAACAATATCTTCCATCGGATGACCTTCATAAGCGTGAATACGTCCTTGAAGAGCAAGAACTGGTACACCTTTTACATCACCAAAAATAAGTCTACCTTCGTGGCCTTCAACAGTTGTTTTCTGAAAGTGAGGAATCTCGTTAAAAGGAATAATAATTTTGTTTTGAATATGATCAGCGTAAATACCCAGTCCTGAACCAAGTACAATTCCTATTTTGGGTTTTGTCTTAATTTTTGACTGAATATAATTTGAAGCTTCAATAATTTTTTGCATTCCCATGACTCCCTCCTAGATTACTTTATCAACGATCATCTTCAATGGTTTAACCTTTTGAGATGAGATCGTAATAACTTCCTTGTTCATTTTTTCGATAATTTTTGCCACCACATTGGTTTGGGCCGCATGGTGAACAATCGTCATCACAGGATCACCTTTTTTAACCTGATCTCCCACTTTCTTATGAAATACAAATCCCACAGAGTGATCAATCTCATCATCTTTAGATTTGCGTCCACCGCCGAGATCAATCAAAAGAAGGCCAATTTGATCATTTACAAAGCTTTTAATATGGCCCGATTTTGGAGCGAGAAGAGTTGTATGTTCATCGGCCACAGGAAGAAGAGAGTAGTCATCAACCACGCGCACATCTCCGCCTTGAGCTTTTATCATAACTTTAAATTTTTCCAAGGCCGAACCATCAGTGATTGTTTTTTGAACACGAACACGGGCCTTCTCAATTGTTTTATCAATTCCAGCTAGAAGAACCATATAAGCTGCAAGTTCTAACGAGAGTTCTGTTAAATCTTCAGGTCCATTCCCTTTGAGTGTTTCAATCGACTCAATCAATTCATGTGAATGCCCAACGGCTTGACCCAGAGGTTGATTCATATCAGTGATAAGGGCCACACCTTTTTTCTTAAAGCGTTTTCCTGTGGCAATGAGAGATTTGGCCAGGGCCTTGGCGTCTTTTTTATCTTTCATAAAAGCACCAGAGCCGTACTTAATATCAAAGACCATTCCGTTGGCACCTTCAGCGAGTTTTTTACTCATAATCGATGCCGTAATGAGAGGAATAGAATCAATGGTGGCCGTCACATCACGAAGGGCATAGATTTTTTTATCTGCTGGTGCGATGTCTGGTGTTTGGCCGATAAGAACAAGACCATTTTTATTGAGAAGGTCTTGGAATTCTTTGAGTGTGAGTGATGTTTTAAAACCTTCGATAGCTTCAATTTTATCAACTGTTCCACCAGTAAACCCAAGGCCCCGGCCAGCTATCATTGGAACTTTAACTCCAGCGGCTGCAGCAATAGGAGCAAGGATAAAAGAGGCCTTGTCACCAATTCCACCTGTTGAATGTTTATCAATAACATTTTTCCCAGTGAATTTGAGCTGCTCACCAGATTCAAGCATGGCATCAGTTAAGGCCGCTGTTTCTTGAATGTCCATGCCTTGAATAAACATGGCCATGAGCATCGCTGACATTTGATAGTCGGCGATCACACCTGAGGTGTAATTTTCGATAAACCATTTGATTTCAGTCGGAGATAACTTCTCTTTCTTCTTCTTTTTATCAATAAGGGTATAAACATTGAACTCGTTCGACATTTTTTTGGCCATTGTTGCTCACTTCACGATTAGGGGTTTGCCAAGTTTAAAAGGGAAACTTATCATAGACTTAGGTACCCCTATTGGCAATGAAAGGTGAAAAATGAAGAAGTTCTTATCTTTAATATTAGTTTTGCAAATACTTGTTCCCTCTCTCGCGCTCGCGCAATCAGAGGATGAATTTGTAAAATCCACTCAGCAAGATATTCTTATTGTGGCCGGTGCAGGGGTGGCAGGAGCTGTCATTGGACTCTCGACCTTGTCGTTTACAAAACAACCAAGCAAACATCTTTCGAATATCTGGACAGGTGCAGCAATAGGTGTGATCGCCGGTGTTATTTTTGTTGTTTATGATAACGCAACGAGAAATCACGAGCATCTTACAACTCAGATCGATGGAAAATCATTTGAGACAGCGGCCAGAAAACATTGGCATGATGAAAAATTTAGCCTCAATCTGACATCTCAAAGCTCGAATTCAGTTCCAGTTTGGCACCAAGAATTTTAATAAAATCCGAGACTTTTGCTTGCATCGGCTTTCTTGAAAAGTTATAACCCAGACTCATAACGTCTAATACTTTTCCTTAAAGGATGGCCAGATGGAACAGCTTATTTCCCTGTTGGGACTCTTTGTCTTTGTTGGATTTGCTTATGTTATAAGTGAGAACAAGAAGGCTATTCAATGGAGAACGGTCATTACAGGAATTGTCCTGCAAATCGTATTCGGCTTAGTTATTTTAAAAACGGGATTCGGACGAGCGGTCTTTGCCTCGGCCAGTAATGCTTTTAACGCTATCCTTGGTTTCACTACTGAAGGATCAAAATTTCTTTTCGGAAGTCTTTCAAGCCCAGAAAACCTAGGTTTTATTTTTGCCACAATGGTTCTTCCAACCATCATTTTTATGAGTGCTCTCATGTCTTTGATGTACCACTTAGGTATTATGCAAAAAGTGGTTGAAGTGATGGCCAAGGTCATGATGAAGGTGATGAAAACTTCTGGAGCAGAATCACTGGCCGCTGCGGCCAATATTTTTGTGGGGCAAACTGAAGCTCCACTTGTGATTAAGCCTTATGTTGCTCAAATGACTAAATCTGAACTTATGTGTTTGATGACTGGAGGAATGGCCACTGTTGCAGGTGGAGTTCTTGCGGCTTATGTAGGTTTCGGAGTAGATGCTGGGCATTTACTTGCTGCGTCTGTGATGTCAGCTCCTGCGGCCCTTGTTTGCGCTAAACTCATGGTCCCAGAAACTGAAGAATCAGCAACGGCCGGAGTGGTGAAAGTAGATCTTCCTGTGATGGCGTCAAATGCTATTGATGCTGCTGCTCAAGGTGCTTCTGATGGACTTAAGCTTGCTGTAAATGTGGCAGCTATGCTTCTGGCCTTTATCGCTCTTATCGCTATGTTTAACGGAATGCTTGGTTACCTAGGTGGATTTGTAGGAATGCCTACGCTGAGCTTTGAGTATATTACCGGTATTTTATTTGCCCCTGTGGCCTGGCTAATGGGATGTCCTTGGGCCGATTGTTTCATCGTAGGATCGATGCTTGGAAAGAAGCTCGTTCTTAACGAATTTGTGGCCTATCTTGACCTCACGGCCTCAACCGGAAAAATTTCTGAGCGTTCTTCTATCCTTACAACATATGCTCTTTGTGGTTTTTCAAATTTCTCATCCATCGCCATTCAACTTGGAGGGATTGGGACTATGGCCCCAGAGAAGCGCCCTGTGTTGGCCAAGTACGGAATGAAGGCCCTTATCGGCGGAACTTTGGCATGCTTCATGACAGCATGTATTGCCGGACTTTTTATTTGAGGTAATTCCTAGTATTCTAAGAAGGATTATAGTTTTAAGAATTTTTAGATATTAGGACATTCAAATGAAAGAACTCGTGATCAATCAGACTCACCATGAGTCGCGTATTGCGCTGATTGAAAATGGGGAGATCCTAGACTTTCTTGTCGAAAGAAGTACTCCCCATGCCTCTGCACCCATCGTTGGAAATATTTATCTCGGAAAAGTTTTAAGAGTGCTTCCCGGTATGCAATCGGCTTTCGTCGATATCGGTATGGAGCGTGCTGCTTTTCTTTATGTCGATGATGCCTATATCCCGACAATTGAAGAGCAGAGAACCATGGCCGAAAGAGTCTCTCAAACAGACAGCCCTAAAAGAATCGGCGAAGTGATTCCAGATGAACTTTCAACACTCACTGAAACAGTGGACATGAAATTTCGTCCGGACATTAAGATTCAAGACTTTTTGAAAGAGGGCGATGAGATCGTTGTTCAAATTGCCAAAGAACCCATTTCAACTAAAGGTCCTCGTGTCACCCGCCATATTACTCTGGCCGGTCGTCATATTGTTTATATGCCATTTATTGAACATACAGGTGTCTCTCGCCGAATTGAATCTGAGGAGGAGAGGAAGCGCCTAAAAGACATTCTTGATACCATTCGCCCGGAGAGTGTCGGTGTTATTGCTCGAACAAATGCAGATGGGCAGAGTTATAAAATTTTAAAAAATGATTTCAACTCTTTAGTAAAAATCTGGAAAGATGTTCAAAAGAAATTAGAGAAAGCTAAAGCGCCGACTCCTCTTCATGAAGATCTTTCTTTTATTCAGCGAGCTCTTCGCGATATTACTGATGAGGATGTGGATCAAATTGTGGTTGATTCAAAATCTGCAGCGAAACAAGTCGAGAAATTTATTGAAAAATATATTCCTCATCATCAAGCTAAGATTAAATTCTATGATGCTGAGACACCTCTGTTTGAACACTATGGTATTGATATTGAGATCGAGCGAGCTCTCTCAAATCAGGTGTTCTTAAAGTCTGGTGGATCAATTAATGTGGATCAGACTGAAGCCTTAGTTTCTATTGATGTGAATACCGGAAAATTCGTAGGAAAGAAAACTCTTGAAGATACAATTCTAAAAACCAACCTTGAAGCTGTTAAAGAAATTTCTTACCAACTTCGTTTAAGAAATTGTGGTGGGATCATCATTATCGATTTTATAGATATGGAAAAAGAAGAGCACAGACAAAGTGTTTACTCAGCTCTTCTTGAGGCCCTCAAGAAAGATCGCGCTAAAACTAATGTTCTTCCTATCTCAGGTCTTGGCCTGGTGGAGATGACTCGTAAGCGCACAAGAGATACTCTTATTCGTACTATGTGTGAGCCTTGTCCATACTGTGAAGGTGTGGGGCGTGTGAAATCTATGGAGACGGTTTGTTTTGAAGCGATACGTGATATTCATAAAGCGATGAGAAAAACTCAGAGCGGAAAAATCACGGTTTTTGCTCATCCAGAAGTCTGCGCCAAATTAACGAGTGAAGATTTCGGTGTGCAGGACATGATTGAAGAGGCTTATAATAAAACTCTTCTAATACGTGCTGATAATAATTATCATATCGAGCAATACGAGCTTTATATACATGAGGAAGACTAAGATTTTTTCATCTTCTCCAAGGCTTTGACGACTTTTCTGAAATTCACGAAATCAAATCGTGTCTGGCAGCGCAGAAGATAGTCTTGGAGATGCGGCTCGTCCTCTTCTAGGAAATAGTAAGCAAAATCATTAGCGATGATAAAAAGAGCGGCGAGAGGGGAAATACGATCTGCCTTCAGCCCGTACGGAAAGCCGCTGCCATCTGGAAGTTCGTGCTGTTGAATAGCAAGAACATCAGTTTCAGGTGGGGCCGATGAAAAATATTTTTTTAAAAGCTCTGCACTCTCTTTGGGGTGATTTAAAAAAAGTCTTGTCTCCTCACTGGTGAGCTTATCTTTAACTTCATTGTAATGATGAAGAGATTGAAGCTTTAAGAGATGAGGTCTAACCGCCAAGGTAATATCGCAAATAACTGCAGCGAAAACGAGCTTATCAATTGTTATTCTCGAGTTCCATTCTAAGTGCTTGGCCATCGAGCAAGCGATCAGAGAAGTGACATTAATTTTTTGTGTGTAAAAAGCGAGCTCAGATTGTTGAGACTTAAGCTGAGTAAGTAGAGGTCCAACATTTTCGTCTCTTTCAACAAGAGTTTTTATTTTATCTATCGCTTGCTCAACTGAGTGTTGAAAGTCTTGATCTATGTGGACTTCAGAACCAATGCGAAGAATTTTTTGCTCGAATTTCTTTTGAGGTGATTCGCTGGCCCCGCGGAGAACAAATCTAAAATTATTTGTCTTTAAAAAAATGTTAATCTGTTTTTGTATCTGATCAATAACCCAGTTTGCAGTCTCGCGTTTCAGATAAAGAAATTTCACCCCACGATCAATGTATTTTTTCAGATCGAGAGTCTGAGTTTCATCTTCCTCCTGAAAAAGTTGGATGAATTTATCACCAATTTTGATATAAAGATTTTTGTTAATCCCGTCTAGAATCGCCAAAAAATTAACATCAACTCTGCAATATTCAGTTGTATTTTCGTAAGGAGTTCCCGAAAAAAGAGTCTTCGCTGCTTCAACTAAATCCACTGGAATTCTAGGTTCATCCATCAGCTTAATTTGGGGAGTGGGCCTTAATAGTTTGACTGCCTCTTCACGTACTTTATCAATAAGTACTATTACCTGAACTTCGTTTGATTTCTCGTGGACGTAAGATACAAAATCTTCAAGAAGGTAAGCGTGAGGATTATAATCGTAAATAATCATCGCTGGTTTTTCACCCACGTTACGTAAATAATCCAAAGCCGATTCTTCTGATTCGAGCTCAGTGACATCCAGGAAAAGTTTAGTCTCTAGCACGAACTTTAGAATCCCTCTCATATAGGGGTTTGCAGAGACTACAAGTAAGGGGAGTTTTAGTTCCTTCGACATCCATTTATTATAGTTCAATCTGGTTCTTGCTTACTATGGTATTTGGTATTTTTGCTAAGCAATTGAAATGAGATACTTTGTTGCATAGCATTAGCAGGGAAGGGAATCTTATACTTCTGGCCGAACTCCCACACAGTGTGCTAACTTCCCGAGGACATTCATTTTTAACATATTTCATACTCGCTCACCGGCAATAAGGCAGGGTGGGCTTAATATATAACCCTGGAGGAAATATGATCTACGAAGCTGCGTACATCGTACGCGCTGATGCTGCTGAAGAAGCGGTAACAGCAATCAAAAATTCCGTAAACGAAACTCTTAAGGAGTTCGGAGCGGAAGTTCTCGTTAACGATTCATGGGGTGTAAAATCTTTTGCTCAACCAACAGAAACTGGTTTGAAAAAAGGTGCTTACCACTACGTGATGTACAAGTCGAACGGTACAGTAAATGCTGAGCTTGAACGTAAGTTTGGTATTAACGAGTACGTTCTACGTTTTCTAGTTATCAAACTTGGTGACGACAAAAAACAAGCTGACATCGTTAAAAACTACAAAAACCCGAATCATGCAAAAGCGGTTGATGCTAGTGCAGAAGATGAAGAAGGTGGATTTGGTGGCGGCGGCGATAAAGAAAAACGTATGCACTCTAAAAAGAGATCATGTTATTTCTCAGCTACTAAAACTCAGCCAGACTGGAAAGATCCAAAATCTTATTCATGGCTAGTAAATGAGTTCGGAAAAATTTCTGCTGCTCGCGTAACTGGTTTAACACCGAAGTTCCAACGTTCAGCGAACGCTGCTATTAAGCGCGGTCGTAATATGGGTCTTATCAGCTATATCTCTAACGAGATCGCTTACTAAGATTATAAGCTAAGGAACTCATGAGCGCGGATGTAATGCCAAACCCACAATTAAGCTTTGGACGCCTGGCCTTGTTAGGCCTGTCTTCTGTCGTTTTGTCGGCAAGTTTCATTATGTCTATCTTCGCTCCATTTCCAATCGCTCTGGCCGTTATTATGTACGGCCGCTTGAGGGGTTATGCGATCGGAGCTCTTGGGGCCATGGTTTGTTTTGTCTTAGCAAGTCTGCTTTTTAAAGACTTAGTTCTTTTTGGGTTTTATCTTTGTGTCCTTCTATTTGGTTTTGGCATAGCTGAAATTGTTCAACGCGGAATAAGACCAGTTCGCGGATTAGTTATCTTCGGGCTGTTGTTTTTAACTGTGATAAGTAGTCTTGGTGGATTTTTTCTGAAATCTCAGAATCTCTCAGCCGAGCAGTACATTGTTCAACAAATAGAGCAGAGTAGTGACAAGTTAGAGGAACAGAAAAAACTGATAAAACAGAGTGAATCGACAGATATTGAGGCCTTGACTCTTCTTGATAATCCTAAGCTTCTCGCCAAGGAACTCATCAAGACTTTTCCGGGATACATCTTTATCGCTATGTTTATTATGCTTTGGTTTAATATGTTTATGGTTCTCAAAAGTAGGAGACTACTTTTTGCAGGAAACGATTATCCTCATTCTGAGCATGATCTTCTCCGCTTTCAAGTTCCCTTTGCGTGGATTTCACTTCTTGTTGTAGGCCTTGTGCTTGCGACTTGGGGACAAGATTTAGGACAACTTTGGTACGAAGATGCAGGAATGAACATTATTAAATGTCTCGGACTGTTTTATTTCTTCCAAGGGTTTGGAGTACTAAGTGATTTTTTAAGCTTTCTTGGGATCGTAGGGTTTTGGCGAAGCCTACTTGTGATGTCGATTATTTTTCTCGGCTCAACAGTTGTGGCCATGGCAGGACTCTTAGATAATTGGTTCGAATTTAGAAAGTATTTTGTAAAAAAAACGAAAATTGATTAATTAGGAGATATTTATGAAAGTTATCCTTATTGAGAAAGTGAAGGCACTAGGAAATATTGGCGAAATCGTTAATGTTTCAGCTGGTTTTGCCCGTAACTATCTTGTACCAAGAAAATTTGCTCTAGTAGCAGATGAGAAAAGCACAAACGCGATCAAAGATAAGCAAAAAGCTCTAGCAAAAAAAGTTGCTGAAGAGAAAAATGCTGCTGAAGCGCAAAAGAAAAAAATCCATGGAACAACTATCGAACTTATTCGTAAGGTTGGATCAAATGGTAAGCTTTTTGGTGCTGTAACAAGTACTGAAATTGCTAAGGAACTTGAGACTAAAGGTGTTTCAATTGAAAGACGTATGATCACAATTGAAGGATCAATCAAATCTCTTGGAACTTACGAGGTTAAAGCTAAATTCTTTAATGATGTTGTCGCTGAATTCAATGTTAAAGTTGGAATCGATGCAGCTCAGGCTGAGGAACTTAAACGTCTTCAGGCCGAAGCTCAAAAGCGCAACGCTGATAAGAAAAAAGCGAAAGCTGACGCTGAAGCTGCTGCGAAAGCACAAGCTGAAGCTGACGCCCTTGCATCTGCTGAATAAGAACAATCTGTTCATTCATAGAGGAGAAGACCTTCGGGTCTTCTCCTTTTTTTCTTTTTTTACAGATGAGGAAGAATGAGTCGCCCAAATACTCCTGAAATGCCCCATGATATCCCTGCAGAAAAGGCCCTTTTAGGTTGTCTCCTTATTGATAATCATAGTTTTGATGAGATCTCGGATATCAATTTGAGCACAGATGATTTTTATCATCCTCAGTATGGAAGTATTTTTGCGGCCATTAAAGAACTTCACATCGAATCAAAACCTTTTGATATTGTAACCACAACATCAAAACTTAATGATCAAGGTAAGCTTGAGAGAGTTGGTGGGCAAACAACACTCGTGACTATTTGTGAGGACATTGGATCTTCTGCCAATGTTCAGTATTACGCCAAGCTGATTAAACAGAAGTCAGTTCTCCGCGATGTTATTCGAAATGCCTCTCGCGTCATTGAGTCTGGAACAAATTTTGTGGGAAGTATTGAAGACTTCCTCAACGATGTAGAGTCGAGTTTCTTTAAACTCACTAATCAAACTAAAGCTAATAAAATGGTCTCTTTGAAAGAGGCCCTCTACGAAAACTTAAAAGAACTTGAAAAGCCTGCTCGTGCTAAAGGGGAGCTCTCAGGTCTCTCGACTGGTTTTCCATCGTTAGATAAAAGACTTCTTGGCCTTCAACCTGGGCAGATGGTCATTGTGGCGGCTCGCCCTGGTATGGGAAAGACAGCTCTTGCACTGAACTGGGCCATTAACTCTGTGAAAATTTCGGGTCTTCCTGTGGCGGTCTTTTCCTACGAGATGATGTACCCAGAACTTTCAATGCGTCTTCTGGCCTCAGAGTCAGGTGTGGATTCAAGAAAGCTTCGTACTAAAGATTTTAATGAAATGGATTTACGAGCGATTTCTGTCGGTATTCAGCGCCTTTCTAATTTGCCGATCATGATTTCAGATAATGGTTCAACCACTCTCATCGATATTCGTTCTTACTGCCGTAAAATCAAAGCAGAAAGAGGCCTTGGGATGATTGTGATCGACTACTTACAGTTGATGCAGCCCCATGTGAAAAAACCTCAGCGTGAACAAGAGATTGCAGAGATTTCCCGTGGGATCAAAATGCTCGCCAATGAGCTTCAGGTTCCAATTGTGGCCCTCTCGCAGCTTAACCGATCGGCCTCATCACGTTCGGATCGCCGTCCTCAACTTCAAGATTTACGTGAGTCAGGATCTCTTGAACAGGATGCGGATATTGTGTGTCTGATTCACCGTGAAGATTACTATGATGAGAATACTCCCAAAAAAGGAATTGCCGAAGTTATTATCGCCAAAAACCGTGCTGGGGAAGTAGGAACTGTAGAGCTCTCTTGGATTGGATCTCAAACGAAGTTCGGAGAGATCGAGGGGCATCGTCAGCCAGAATAAGGGATTTTCTTTATGAGTGCTGTTTCATATTTTCATTGGAATCAGTCAGAACTCCTAAAGTGCACAGAGCCACGTTCGGCTTTTCTTTATTTTTCAACTTACCGTCTGAATCTTTTGACGGGCCACTATGAGGCCACAGGCATTGATCGTTTGTGGAGAGAACTCGCTGAAATTAATATTACTGATTTTAAACAATTTCCTTATGTGATTCATTTTTATTTTGAAGCAGGTCTTTATCTTCACGGGATGAAAGAGCTTCTTCAGGAAGAAACACCACTCGCCATGGTCTTAAATTATGATAAGGGACATTTTGTTTCTAAAAAAAGATTTAAAAAACCAGCGAGGCCTCTTGAGTTGAAGTATCTTCAAGGTCCACTTTATAGTGATTATAAAAAGCAATTTGAGCAGGTCTATCGTCATCTTTTAAACGGAGACTGCTATCAGATAAATTTAACTCATCCTTACGAGTATTTTTATGAAAAGACTCAGAGTTGTGATGATTGGTTAAATCACTTCTTTAGCTCTGATAAAATATCCCCTTATGCTCATGCGACTTATATTCAAGATTTAGAACAATTGATCTTGAGTAATTCTCCTGAATGTCTTGTTCAAAAGAGCCAGCGTGGAGATGAAATTTTTACGATGCCTATCAAAGGGACTATCCGTTTTAAGGATAAAAACGAATCACAAAAAATCTGGAACACACTGAAAAATTCGATCAAAGATGAAAATGAGCTGTTCATGATTACAGATCTTTTACGAAATGATTTGAATTTTCTAAGTGGTGGTCAGAGTTGTGTGAGAGCCTTGAAAAAACCACTTCATGTTCCAGGACTTCTTCATCAATACTCTGTTATTTCGGCCCCTTTAAAACCTTTTCAAGATCTGTATTCAACACTCTTGGGAATTTTCCCTGGGGGAAGTATCACAGGAGCGCCTAAAAAACGTGTGATGGAGTATATTCACCAAATTGAAATGAATCCTCGTGGCCTTTATTGTGGTTCAACTTTGCTCATGTATGAAAAATTTTGCGGTCTTAATATCAATATTAGAACTGCTGATATTTCACTCATGGATCGTCACTTGAGACTTGGTGCTGGTGGAGGAGTGACACTGAAAAGTAAGCCCTCGGAGGAGTTTTTGGAGATGAAATCCAAAGCGGAGAGTTTTCTAACATTGTTCTTAAGGCCCTAAAATCAAGTTGGGATATCGTCATTTCAAATGTTTTGCCTATAATTCTCAAGAATCATCTTAAATAATCTTACATCGATAGACCCTTTGATTGACTTATCTTTTGACCACTCGATATGCTTTCCCAAAATCACCACTAAACGGATTTTAAGTGGGGAATCATTTCAAGGAGAACAGAAATGCACACAGAAACTCTGGCCACTATTGGTGCAGAAGTGAGAGCGAGTAAAATCAGCTTGAACACATTAGCTGAGATGACTGGCTTCCCGGTCGAGCTTATTCAGCAGGAGCTTTTTTCAGCAGAGACCAGCGTCGAAGACGAGGGAGTTTCTCTGGAAGATCTTCGTAAAGCGATGTTGTCATATATTGATTCGGCCATGCTGATCAACGACTAATTTTTCAATTTCAATACAGTTTTTCTAATGAAGCCTGAGTTAATAGCTCGGGCTTTTTGCTTTTAAACGCCTGAAACTTAAAGTTCTGTTTTTAATTTCCGATAGTTTATCCAAACAAAGTTTTTTCCTTCAAGGATTGGAATATATGGATATAGCTACACTCGTCGGTTTTATTCTTGCTATCGCTTCAATTGTCTACTCAATTGCTTTGGGAGGCTCGTTCATTATTTTTTATGATTTGCCTTCTCTCGTATTGATTGGAGGTGGGGTTGCCGCAACAGTTTTTTTAAAGTGGCCCCTAGATATAGTAAAGGCTGCAATAACAGTATATTTAAAATCTCTTTTTACAACACCCGTTGATTTAAAAGCGATGATAGACGAAATCCAAAGATTAGCTGAAACAGCGAGAAGAGAGTCAGTCTTTGCCTTAGAAAAAATTCCTGTTGAGGATAAATTTCTCAAAAAAGCTGTGACTTTAGCTGCTGACAATAGACCGCCAGAAGTGATTTCTTCCATCCTAGGTCTTGAAATTTCGGCTATGGAAGATCGTCATTCTAAAGGTGCTGATGTCTTTGATCAGATGGGAGCCGATGGGCCGGCCATGGGAATGATTGGGACCTTGATGGGTCTAGTTCAAATGCTACAAAATATGTCTGATCCATCATCAATTGGTCCCGCCATGGCGGTTGCTCTTCTTACAACATTTTATGGTGCATTAATTGCAAACGTCTTTTGCTTACCTATTGCTGCAAAATTAAAAGTGAGATCGAAGGAAGAGTCTGCCAAGATGAATATTATCATCGCAGGAGTTTTAGGGATTGTGGCAGGCGAAAATCCACGTACAGTGAGAGAGAAATTAGAATCGTTTCTCCCACCTTCTCAGCGTACTGTTGCTGAAGAAAAGAAGGACTAAGTTATGGCTGATCAAAAATGTCCGCCCTGTAAAGCAGGAGCACCTGCATGGATGGCTTCCTTTGCAGATATGTGTACACTCCTTCTTACATTTTTTATTTTGCTACTTTCATTTGCGAAAACGGAGACGGCTAAATATGAAGCGGCCATGGGATCAATCCGAAATGCATTCGGAGGAAACGTTCTCAAGGCCGGTGAAGTGGTTCAGCTTGGTAAATCTCCGAGTGATGCTTTAACCATGATGGATGCCGAAACACCGGCAGCTCCTTTTCCTATTAATTTTCTGACTTCAGAGGGTCTTCTCGATAAAAAAGAAATTAATCGTGAAAGTGATGCTCAGTTAAGCCAAGTTCAAAGTATGCTTAAAGATAACGAACTCACTCAAGATGTTGATGTCTATGAGATGCCAGAATCAATTGTTGTGCGCCTGAAAGAAAAAATTAATTTTAAGAATGGATCAACGGCCATTGAAGATATTAATATCCAAGTTTTTGAGAGACTCATTAAACTGATGAGAGATAATGCTTGGAATATTATGGTTGAGGGACATGCTGAAAAGAATGAAACATTTAAAGATGGAGACGCTTATTCTCTCTCTTCGGCCAGAGCTCTTGCTGTGTCTAAGGCCTTGATTGGAAGAGGAGTTTCTTCAGATCGAATTACGACTATTTTTTACGGTGATTCAAGACCACAAAAAGAAGAAGCTGGTGTTAAATCAAATAATAGGCGTGTAGAGTTTCTTATCCGTAAGTCTGATTTAAGAGTTGAAGGTAGGAAGGTCCAGGCCGAATAATGTTACCACTTACAATTGAATATTGTGTCCTTGAAGAATTCCCCTCACGAGCTGAGGGGATTCGTTTTTTATTGGGTTGCTCTCAGGCCCAGCTGAAGAAAGCAGATCTTCCTAAAAAATGGTTAACGAGTGCGAATATTAAAGGTGAGGTCTGGCGACTTCCAGTGGATCTCATCAATCATGGAAAGATTGCTCCTGCCTATACAGGGCCATCAACACCTATTCTTAAAGAATCAAAAAACTTTCTGGCCGTTCATAAGCCTGCTCAGCTTCACTCTCATCCTTTGAGATACTCAGATACAAACACCATGTTGAATGCTCTCTATGATCTTGGGAGAAGTGAGCTTCTTGAGATAAATACTTCTCATTATGACCGCTCTCTTCTTTATAGGCTAGATTTTGAAACTTCGGGAGTAGTGATTTTTGCCAAATCTGATCTGGCCTACCAAGAGGTAAGAGAAAATTTTAACTCAATCACAAAAGAGAAAATCTATCTCGCTGTTGTCAGAGGACAATTTAACCGCGAAGGATTTCATGCTCACGAATTTGTTGGAAGTGGTGTCGGTGGTGAAAAACAGAAGCTAGTGCGACCAGGTGAGGGGCAGACAGCGACGCTTGAAGTCTCTTTATCTGAATACTCATCTCAGGATGATGTGAGTTTAGTGAGAGTGAAGCTCAAAACCGGTATTCGTCATCAAATTAGAGTACAACTAGCGACTCTTGGTTTTCCAATCTTGGGTGACGAGCTCTACGGAGGAGAAAAATCCTCACGGCTTTTTCTTCACGCCTATCAGTACGCGTTAGAGGGTATGAGTGAGAGTTTTACTGTTACTGATGAAAGAGCAGAATTATTTGACCGTTTCTTTGACCTTAACCGTACTTTTTAAGTGATCCAAAATGTATTTGTGATCCTTAATTGTCTGTAACTTCACAATATAATTTCCTGTCGTCACAGCGTTGATTTCAAGCTTTGGGTGCATCAGCTTATAGCGAATAATATCGACTTTCTCGAGACTATCAAGCTGACTGTGATTAACAGTGAAGACCATATGATTGGCCAACTGACGATAGAGCATTGGGCGCAGCTGTTCCTCAGTTTTGACCTCTTCTAGCTCCTTGATCTCAATAGCGAGATTATTCTTCTCACAATAGATATTCCAGTTCCCAGGAACGGCCTTCCCGAGTTTGATCAGGGCAGCAGAACAAGAGGTCGGATTAAGCTTGGCATTTGAGAAAAGGCTCCACTGGTCCTTTTGAGAGGCTTGGTAGGCGACCAGGCCAAACATAAGGATTCCGATCGCAAGCATTGGTTTTTTCATCAATGTATTGAATAGCATCCCCTTATTATCCCTCGAATTATGGAAAAAGATACTAAAGAGTTCTAGCCTAGTAGCCGATAAAAGTAGTCAGAAAAGGTTCTCAAAAGGGAGAAAGATGAGTCGAGTTAAGCAGATCACGGATAATTCATTTTGGAAGCGTCTTTATGCCCTTTCTAAGCTAGCTGAACCAAAGACGGCCAGTAAACTGGCCCATGAGTTCGGGGTGGAGGAAGAGCAGATTAAGTCAGATATTATGAAGGCCAGCGATTACGGACTAAAGATGAAGTCTGAGCAAATTGGCCATGATTTTTGGGTGATTCCCTCTGATGAAAAAACTCAAGGTGTGGATGTTCAATTAAGTGCCATTGAGTGGAGTCATCTCAATCATTTTTTTACTATGGCCCTTCAGCGTTCTGAGTTTGCTGAATTTCACCATCTCCTTGTTCAGTTGAAGCAGCAATCAGAAAACCTTACCGAGTTTGATCAATTGACTTCAGCTAATAATATGTCACTTGAGTTAAGTCCATTTAAAGAGAGAACAATTCAGCGAATTGAAGAGGGAATTGTGACAAAATCTCTCGTGCAAATTCATTTTGCTGATTCAAAAAAGAAAGTCATTTATCCTATCAGGATTGTTCACCTCGAGGGAGAACTGTCTTTAGTGGGGGAAGATTCACATGATCATTGTTTGTTTGTCATGAATCTCAGTGAGATGACAAGAGTAAGTGTTCTCGCTCAATCCTATATTCCTCAAGTCACTCCGTTTGAGCTTGAAGAATTTATTTCGGCCATTAGAAATATGAATGAGAAAGAGACGCGCCTCATTCTCAAAATTCATGACCCAGAGTCTGTTAATTTGTTCCCTAATTATCATTTTTTAGGGAAGCCGTGCATGATTACTAACCCTAGTGGAGATTTGATTTGGGCCGCTTATGTGGAGCCCTGTGCGGATCTTTATGACTGGCTTATTGAGCTTGGCAACAAAGTAGAAATCTTAGACCCCGTTCAATTTAAAGCAGAATATCTAGGATATTGTGAAGAAAAACTGAGCAAAATCGCCTAAGATAGGCAGATGAAAAAAGACAGTTTATCGTCAAAGCAATTATTTTGGCTTTCGTTTCTGCCGGCCATCGCTTATTGGCTCCTTGAGGAATACACCACTCTTGAGATTGCTCTCATGGGTGGAATGGGACTTGCTCTCATTGAATGTTGTATAGAGAAGTATTTTTCTGGGCATCTTCATGCCATGACCAAATTAAATCTATTATTGATCCTAGGTCTTGGGGGAGTTTCTTATTTTGCGAGAGATGGAGTTTGGTTTAAACTTCAGCCGTTTTTTACAGGATATGCTATGGGTGGTTTTCTCCTTTGGAAAAAATGGCGAAAGCAAAGTTTGATGGTGGAGATGTTTACAGACTGGGGAAGGAAACCTCCTCTTCCACCAGAAATTTATCAGAAAATGGAGTGGCATCTGGCCGTGTTCTTCATCGCTTATTCTTCATGGATGTTTTATGCCGCTATCAAACTACCCACTGATCAATGGCTTTTCTGGAAGACTGGCGGATTCTATCTCAGCTTTTTTGTTTTTGTGATTATAGATATGGTTTTTATGAGGATGAGTGCGAGGAAAGGATTAAGATGAAGATTTGTATTTTTTGTGGAGCGGCCAGTGGAAACAATCCTAAGCATCTTGAGGCCTCTCGAGACCTCATGAATCTTTTTCACCAAAAGAAGATTGATCTGGTTTATGGAGGAGCGGCCATTGGAGTCATGGGAGAGCTTGCCAACACACTTATGTCTATAGGGGGAAATGTCTATGGCATTATTCCTCAACGTTTAATGAACAAAGAAGTGGCCCATCCTGGACTGACTAAAATCCATGTAGTCAAAGATATGCATGAGCGAAAAAAGATGATGTATGATATCTCTGACGGATTTTTGATTTACCCTGGAGGTCTAGGGACCATGGACGAGCTTTTTGAAATTTTGACTTGGAGGCAACTAGGTTATCATCAAAAACCAATCGCTCTTTATAATAGTGATGGTTATTATGATCCACTTCTAAGCTTTATTGACCACGCCGTAAAAGAAGGATTTGTAAGCCCGGCTCATAGAGAGCTTCTTTATGTCAGCACTTCGATGACAGATATTATTAATTATTTTGAACAAAATCAGAAAACATGAAAACAATTAAACTTATCCCTTATGAAACAACGAAGAGAGAAGAGGCCCAGGAATTAGTGGATATTGTCTTGAAGTACTATCCCAATACTGCTTTCCCGCCGACCTTAGAGAAAATGCTTAAGACTGGAGTGAAGTATTTTCGGGCAATGATTGATGATAAACAAATTGGAATCACTGGCTATGATTTAAAAACGCCGGCCCTGGCCGAAACAGTAAAGACTATTGTCTTTGATGAATTTAGAGGACAAAAACTTGGGGCTTTATTGTCTCAGGCCATTGAGGATGAGTGTCGTCGTATTGGGATTAAAAAAGTCATGACGACTATTTATCATTTTAACCATGCCATGATTAATATTAAACTCAAGCAAGGCTATACTATTGAGGGTTATCATCCAGACCATGAAGCCCCTGGTTTTCATGAGTACAGCCTAGGCAAAAGACTTTTATGATAAAAAAACTTCTTGGCCTTTTCCATAGTCAGGATTCATTAAAGCAGAATCTTTTACAGATTCATCCGCGTGATTTTTCTTGGCGTGTTGTCAGTTTTAGTTTTGAAACAAATTCTTATGATTTAAGAAATACTAAAGTTCAATTACAGAATCAGCAAAAAGAGTGGATCCTTCAATTTCCTCATAAGAAAAAAAGTACATTCCCTTTAATGATTTCTAGTGATCAAAAAAGAAAAACCTGGCACCTAAGTTCTCTTGAATTTGAAGATCAAAAAGTACTTAATCTTTTTCTTCATGAGACCATGAGAGTTTCAATGGAAGAGATGCTTGATTTTATGCGTGCCCCTGTTTCAGGTGTCACAACAGTGGATTATCAAAATGAAGCTCAATACCTGAAGTGGTTTGAAGTGAGTCTCAATGTTCTGGCCCGTGCTTTAGATAAATTTGAGAAAGATCCCTCTTTGATCCTTACAGGATGCTTTTTCGCCGGGAAGCGCCCAGAGAATGATGAGCGACTTGTTCGACTGATTATATTTAATTTAGATATCTTTTTTTATCTTCAATCTGATAATTCTTTGCGAGTTCTTATCTTTGATGACAAAGATAAGGGGCACGGCTCAGGTCAGACGCCGGTCTTTCAGCAAATAATCAAAGTGACAAAACCACAATTTTACGATCAAATGATTCTTATCTTGCAGAGAATCACTCAGTACGGAGAGTTGCATTGATCACGTTTTTGATCTTAGTTATTGCGTATTTTTCATTTTCATGGGGGCTCCCATGGCACATGATTCCGTCGAAAATCTCTTTCTCTTATCTTTTTGATCTCCTTTTTGCTCTTTCAGTTTGTTTTATTTTCCATTTACCTTGGAAATTTAAATTCAAATTTAATCGTCATATCATCGTCTCTGTTATTGAGCTTATTTGTCTTGCAGCTGGTACAATTGCGGCTATTTGGTATTTTGATATCGAAACACCTTTTCGTTTAGTCCAAGACCTTGAATGGCATTTGATTATTCTTGCTCCAATCTTAGAAGAGCTTGTCTTTAGACAAACTTTTCAGCGCCTTCTCGTACACTCTGTTGGCGGGAAGAGAGTCACTTCAATGCTAGTGGCCGCCATTTTTGCCTTCTCACATCTCATCGGTCTTAAAGTGCTTCCTGCAGAGTATGTGCCCTTTGTAGGATTCCAGGTCTTTTATACTTTTGTTCTCGGCCTTCTTTGTGGTCAGGCCCTTCTCCGTTTTGGCTCAATACTTGTTCCTGTAAGTATGCATTTTATCTTCAATCTGATGTTCTATTTTGCTCTGCAGCTAGAGATCATTTAACTGGACTAAAATCTCTCTCATTGCTATATTGCACAAAAATTTAACTGGCCTTCAGTCTTAGACTGAATAACTAAAGTTTTGAGGGCAATATGAGCAATGAAAATACAACTTCTGTGAAAGTTGGCGATCTTGAGTTTCCTCCACGTAAAGTTTGGATGAAAACCTACGGCTGTCAGATGAATTATCATGACAGTGAACGAATTCTCTCTCATCTCCAGAATTTAAATTTCTCTATGACAGAAGACCAGCAAGACGCTGATCTGGTGATCTTTAATACTTGCGCTGTCCGTGATCTTGCTAATCAAAAATTTTATTCTCATCTTGGAGAAACGAAACACCTTAAGGCCCACATTAATCCTGAAACAGGACTAAAAAAAGATGTGATTGTAGCTGCAGGTGGATGTATCGCTCAGACAGAAGGTAAGGAGCTTGTGAAAAAATACAAGACTCTTGATTTTGCTTTCGGAACTGACGTTATCGATAATATCGGTGAGATGGTTTATCGTGCTTATGCCGGAGATAAAAAATTCTCTGTGACTTCATGGGATCGTTCAGAGAATTATTCTATTGAGACAAAAATTACCCACGGATCTCCGCAAGCTTTTGTGAATATTATTAAAGGCTGTGACAAGTTCTGTTCATACTGTATTGTGCCTTTCACTCGTGGCCGCGAAAAATCTCGTCGTCTCGCTGAAGTTGTCACTGATGTGAAACGACTGGTGGAGTATTCCGGTATTCAAGAAGTGATGCTTCTTGGGCAAAACGTGAATTCATTTGGAAAAGATAATAATGAATCACTGGCCCAGCTTATTATGGAGCTTGATCAAATCAATGGGCTTGAGCTTCTTCGCTATACGACCTCTCATCCCTATGATGTTACTGATGAGCTTGTCGCTGCCCATGCTTCTGCTAAGAAGCTGGCCAATAACCTACATCTTCCCGTTCAATCAGGATCAAATACTGTGCTTCAACGAATGCTTCGTGAATACACAGTGGAGCACTATTTAACTCTTTTAGAAAAAATGCGTAAGGCCAATCCTAATATCGTCATTACGACAGATATTATTGCAGGATTCCCTAATGAAACCGAGGAAGAGCATCAGGCCACTCTAAAGCTTCTTGAACTCGCTCAGTACGATAATATTTATTCTTATGCTTATTCTCCTCGTAGCGGGACAAAGTCTGCACGTATGAAAGATGTACTGACTGATGATATTCGAGGAAAACGTTTACGTGAGATTCAAGATTTCCAATTAAAGATCCAGGCCAAGATTCGAGGAGAGATGGTTGGAAAGACTTACAGAGTCCTTGTTGAAGAAAAAGGACTTAGTAAGGGAGTCACAAAATGGACTGGACGTACCTCTTGTCTTCGTCTTGTCCACTTTGAACCTGAGACAGTTGATCAAGACTATAAATGGCACTGGGTAGATGTTGAGATCACGTCGGCCACGGCCCTCTCGACCCAAGGGAAGCTTATTAAAGATCACGGTAAAAAACTTACTCACTAATGTTAAGACCAATTCTTTTTATTATTGCTTGGATCAGCTTTGTTTTAGGGATTATCGGCGCCTTCTTGCCGATTCTCCCAACGACACCTTTCCTTATTTTGTCGGCCTATTTATTCTCTAAAACATCTCCGCGCTTCCATGCTTGGATTCTCAGTCTCCCCATTGCAGGGGATGGGATTCGTGACTGGCGCGAGAATCGTGTGATTAAAACGAGAGCAAAAATTCTTGCTCTCAGTATGATGATTTTAACTCTGGTTGTGATTTGGAGTTCGGCCAAGATTATGCTTGCTGTGCAAGTCTTTGTGACACTTATCTTAGTTTCGGTGGGAACTTTTGTTGGGACTAGAAAGAGCAGATAGTTTTCACTACCTGCTCCCATTTTATACTATTCAATACAAAGAACTTTTAAATTTTCAGCTGAGACATTATTGTTAGCAATGCGATGACTGATAGGATTATATGTTTTCAAGCTTTTAGTCATCGGAGCTTTATAATACTCCGACATGAATTTCTTCTTTTTAAAGAAATACTCATATGAAGAATCATTGGTTTCTTTAAATGTTTCATCACTCATTACAAATTTCCCATTTTCAAATGGAAAAACGGAGCTTCCTTCAAATTTCTCAAGTAGCTCACTTATTTCTGAGAAATTGGCCAGTCTCATGTTAAGACTCAAGTGAGAGGCAGATGAGGGATAGCCACTGAAATAGCCGTAAGCTGACGTGTTATTGCAAAAGTTATTGGCCTTGAGCTCTTCAATAATTTTTTTAGCGTTAACCTTTCTTTTCCCTCGGCCTTGAGATGTTTTAAGATCAAATGTTAAAACAGTTGCGAGAACTCCGTTCGGTGCTTTATAGATCTCTGAATGATAAATAATTATTTCATCACCCCATGAGTACTTCTTCTCCAAATTTTTTTGAACCTGCGTCCATTCATGGCCTGATTTCGTTACAACTTTTTTATTACAATCTATAATTCTTCTCTCAAGAGTCCCCGTTTCACCACAAGTTAAACGTGGAGCTGGGAGATTTTGTGTAACGACGACTGCCATCTCATTTACTTTTGAAACAATAAGCTCAGCATTTGAAGGGGCCAGAGCTAATGAGCCTGACACAATAACTCGTGTGGCCTTTGAGTCTTTCTGATCGGCCTTACGAGCAATAATATAGATCGCTTCATGAAGACGAAGAGCTGCTTTATTAAGCTCATCAAGGGCCGAGTAGATCTCTTTACTAACATAAAGTTTATTATCATCTGTATAAGTGGCCAATTGCTCAAACTTACAGTCTTTGCGTCCTAGAGTAGGAAAAGCATCATTTGTAGGCTCAAGAACAAGGTTTTCTGGAATATAGATAATTTTTGCTTCAAGCTTTTTTACTTCATCTGAAACAGCATCTCTGAAGTTTTTATTAACAGTTTCAAGATAGTTCAAAGAGAAATTGATAAAATCTTCTGATTTTAAGACAGGATTATTTGAGTACTCAAGATAATGAAGATTACGTCCTTCAAAAACATCAAGAAGCTCAGCACTCGTGATTTGTTTTGTCGTAGGGTTACGACAAACTACTGAGTATCCACCGTTTCCAACACCAGATCCCTGGGCCATGGCCGGAAGAGTTAGGCCAATAATCATCATTAAACTAAGACTACGAAAGAATTTCATTTGAAATCTCCTTGGTTAAACTAAAAAATTGAATCTGCATTTGGTATGTTTGATCTCCCTGGGCCTCTTCAAACAAACGAGCAAAATCAGCTTTGAATTTGCGAATGAGCTCTTTGGCCTCAGGAATTTGAGATTGATTGATGGTGATTGTTTCTGCTGTGAATTCTCTTTCTAGTATATGTTGAGTGAGCAGTGCCTCTTTGGCCTTCTCCAGCATTTGGGTATGATAGCTTTGAATTGCCTCAGAGACTTTATCGTTTCTGGTTTGCAGCGAGCCTTCTCCGATCTGAAGTTTACCTTCTGCATCTCTGACAATCATGCCTTGCTGTAAAAGAATATGAAGCGTCTTTTTTATTTGCTCCTCAGAAACTGAAAAGGCCAGCCGCTTAGCTATCCACTGGGGATTCTCTTGGAAATCTTTCAGTCTGAGCATTTCTCTAATCGCTAAGCAGTACCAATCTTTAATAATGGAGAATGTTTTATCGTCCAGAAGGCGAATCATCTCAGAAGGGGAGAGCTTTCCCATCTCCTTGATAAGAACAGATTTTAGACGAGGATCAGATTTAATTTTAGAGAGTCTGACGAAGTCTTTAAAGTAGATCTCCTCTTTATGATCAAATTTAAAATAGCTCACCAATGAATGGGTGATTTTTTCTCCAGGCTCTCTTTCTCCATTTAAAACTTTAGTAAGAGATGAGGTAGAGCTGAGACCTAGAGAGCGCGACCATACTGCTAGACTCCATTGTGGAGCCGCTTTCTTTTTATCCTCGATATGCTGTCGAAGAAAATCTCGGTAATCGAGAAATTTAAAAAGCTCTGTGTTATTCATGGAGAGCAAGGTACTAGATCGGGAGGATATAGTGGAGCAAAATCGTTGGCTAGAGAATTAAAATTCAGGACAATGCTGCCAACGATCATAACTCCTTCGAATAACATGATTGCTGCGTTACGTTTTTTTCTTTTCGCTTTAGGCAAGCTTTATAAAGGGCCTATAATGTGAGAATGAAAAATCTCGTTTTGTCTTTATTTCTTTGCTCCCTCGTCGGTTGCGCCAAAATCAGTTATCTGACTGAACAAGGGGTAGGGCAGCTTAAGCTTCAGTGGAGTGGAGAGAAAAATCAAAAAGTTCTAGATGACCCGTCTATTAAAGATGAGTGGAAACAAAAAATTCGCTTAGTCGAAGCTTACAAAAAATATTTTTTTACATTCTTCAAAATGAAGCCAACTAGTATCTATTCAAAAACAAGTATACTTAAAGATGAGGCCGTCACCTATTTAGTCATTGCTTCTCCTCACCAAACGATTAAGGCCCATGAGTTTTCTTTTCCGATTATGGGATCATTTCCTTATATCGGATTCTTTTCTGAAAGTTCGGCAAAATCTTTTGCCAAAGATCTCCGAGAGGATGAGAATCTTGTGACTTGGGTGAGACCTGTCTATGCCTACTCAACCTTGGGTTATATCGAGGATAGAATCTTAAGCTCATTTTTTCATTTTAATGATGTGGAGCTGGCCGAACTTGTTTTTCATGAGCTTTTCCATACGATCTTTTTCATCAAGGATGATGTTGATTTAAATGAGAACCTTGCTCAATATTTTGCTATGAAGATGATGCCTACTTATTTTGGTATTTCTGAAGCTTTTTTGAAGTACCAAAAAGTGGAGCTGATTAAACGAAAAATTTATCAAAAAGCAGTGGAGAAGGTGACCATTCTAAACACGGAGTTTGAGAAGTTAGGCAAACAGCTCACTGATCAGAAGGCCGATGAGATGACGGCCATATTCTCCAAAGAGATCCTAATCCCTGCCTTAAAGCAGATCTGTGCAGATGAGGGATTGTCTGATGAGGACTGTGAGCTTAAAAAAGAGTGGAATCAGGCCCGCCTGGCAGCTTTGATGACTTATGAAGAAGAGCAACAATTTATTGAAGAGCTTCACTTAAAACTTCAGATAGGAACTCTGGAGTACTTTAAGTGGATCAAAGCAAAATACAAAAAATTTCAAAATCAATCGGAGATTGAGAGTTTTACCGACTATCTCAAAAAATACTTATGAGACATTTTTTATTCATCGATCCTCTTGAAAAATTAAATCTAAAAAAGGATTCCTCTCTTATGCTTGCTCTAACTATGCAAAGAGAGAGGCTCGATACCTATATTTTTTTTGAAGAAGATTTTGCTGTTCAAAACCAAACCTCTCCCTATCTTAAGTGCCATTCATTTCAGGGAAGTTTAAAAGAAGATGATTGTTATGTGGCAGATTTTCGCATGACTGATACTCATCATCTTGAACTCAAAAAAACTGATGTGATTCATATGCGCTTAGACCCACCTTTTGACAGTCGTTATCTACGTTATCTTTGGATGCTCGATCATCTTGTCCAAGAGGGATATCAGGTGATGAACGCTCCTCGTGGTATTATGCTTTTTAACGAAAAGCTCTATGCCTACAGACAAGAAGGGGCCGTTCCAAGTTATGTGGGTAAAAGTCTTCAAGAGGCCGAACGATTTTTAGAAAATAGCCAGGCCCAAGAATTTATTTTAAAGCCTCTAGATCTTTATTCAGGCATTGGTGTGGAGAAGATTAATCGCAAAGGGATGATCAAAAGATTTCAAGAAAAGATCACTGAGCTTGAAGGTCCGGTGGTTATTCAGGACTTCATTGAGAAAGTCTATGAAGGGGAAGTCCGCTCTCTTTATTTTAAGCAGCAGGAACTAGGAACGATTCTTAAAAAGCCTCAGAAAGGTGAATTCCTCACTAATATCGCTCAAGGTGCTACCTTTGAGCGCTACGATCTTCCAGCTGAGACCAGAGCGAAATGTGAAGCTATCGCCAAAGAACTTGCCGCTTATGGAGTGGATTGGATTGCTTATGATATTTTAGGGGGAGTAGTGACTGAAGTGAATATTACTTGTCCAGGACTCTTGGTAGAGGTGAGTTACGCCTACCAAGAGAACTTAGGAAAGAAATTAATTAAGATGATTTAGTAGCTTGTGTAGTCTGTTTGAATTTGCATTTCAAGTGAGGCACAGCTTGCTGTTCTTAGCGCAGTATTATTGGGACAAACACCATTATAGCTTGGTGTTCCAAGTCCTGTACGATAACGACATTCATTATCTGAACTGATATCTTTAACAACGATGACATAATCTTGTCCAGCGACGTGAGGAAGATCATACCAGACAGAGCATCTTCCAGATGAAATACCATTAGAGCCATCATGAGTGACAGTTCTCATATAGTTTCCAAGATATGGGTTTTGACCACTTAGATATTGTTGCCAAACAGCTTTAGGAACAGCTCCTACTTGAAGTTTTAGTTTTGAGTATGGGCAATAATCAGCTGACTGACCAGTTGCTCTTCCATGACAATATTCTTTTCCTGCAACAGGTTTTGGTTGAGCAAGCATTCTAAAACGGACACGAAGTTTTGTATCTGTTTGAGTAACGGCCACCATCTCATTGACTGTAGGGAAAACACCAACGGAAACGTTTCCTGTTGGACTGAGGCCTGGTCCCCAAATTTGCCCACCTGCGATTATAATCGGATATGTTGGTATCGTGCTGTAAACTGTATCAAAGTCTGAACAAGTTTCTCCTGTCACACTAAGATTACTACAAACAATTTGTGGGAATGGCTTGGTCTCAGGAGTGTACGTCCAAGGCCAGTAACCAGTTCCACCAGTTTGAGGATTTCCGGTTGTACTACCAGATGTCGTCGTTCCACTCGTGGTTGTCCCAGACTGCGCCCCACCAGTTAAATAATTGTATTGATCAGCGGTACTCGTGCTCGTATTTTTAGATGACTTCTGATTACACCCTATGGCAAAGAGGGCCAGGGTAGCTAAGAGAAGAGGAGTAGTTTTTTTCATCATAAAGTATTTCCTGTTGATTCAACTCAAGCTACTTCTCGGACATTCCAAAGAAATCTTGACTCAAGTCCATGAAAAGAGAGTAACTATTTGAAAAGATGAAGATTTCCGACTATTTCACAGTCCCTTTTTTCCCCTTGTGGGGGCACCGCGCTCATTGGTATGATACTTGAGATGAAACGAACGGAAATTATAAATCTTCTCTTGCCCCTCAACGAAAAACTCTATCAGATGGCCTACTGTCTTATTCCTGATGATCTTCAGGCCGAACAATTGGTTATCGATGGTGTAAATGCTTTTCTTTTAAAAGAGCAGAAATGGGTAGCACAGTTAACTCAACAAGAAGTGGATCGTGTTCAGGCGAATCATATTCGCCGTCAATTACTAAAGAAAATTTTAAAATTCCAAGTTGAGATCGGACAGCGTCGATCTTTCCAATTAATTGATCAGTACCGCACTTATATTCCAGCTGAATTTAAAAAGTTCTATGATTTAGATGTGAAGGTAAGGGCCGTGATGACGTTGAGATTTGATTTCTTATTTCAAATGGAAGAGATCGAAGATATTTGTCAGTTGCCGCGTTTTGAAGTGATTGAGAAACTTCATAATGGACGCTTTATGCTTTCAAAAGATCTTTCTCATCAGAAATTGACTCAGGAGAGTCGTGTATGATTGAGGCCATGAGTTATTTTAATAAGAACGTGACAGCCTTTATTGACGGGTCACTAGATGGTGGGGCCCAGGCAGAGTTTGAAGCTTTCCTTCGCACACATCCAGAATATCTACCTGAAATTGAGAATAAACAAGCCGAGCTTGATTATATTAAGAGTTTCATCCCTCAAATCTCTCTATCTAAAGAGGCCAATGAGTCTCTTTCAGCTGAATTAAAGCAATCTGTTTTTCTTTTAGTACGTCCTCAGAATGCGAATGTTTTTCAGAAAGCAAAAATGAAATTTGAAGAATGGGTTAATCGCTAAGAGCTTAGCCCTTTGGATTCACCACTAGAGTAAAAAACACCGTAAATTCACCATTCTTTTCCCATAGACTCTTTGGAGGATTCTGAATTGTATCCATTCCTTTGAGTACATCTAAAAAGAAGTCTTGAAGTTTATCGACATTAGTCCAGCGAACCATCTTGATTTGTTTGATATTTCCCTGAGCATCATATGTCAGACGTCCCGTCATTGTTTCTTCGGTGTCTGTCATGGGGAAGCGGGTCTGCGGATTAATGCGTTCAAAGCGATTATAGTTCGACATAAACGAATTCACGTAGGCCAGGGCCACACGCCGTTGAAAACTGTAGAACATGAGTTCGTACTCGTTGAGCTCATCTGGGCTTACACCTTCTGGGACTTCTAGATTCACGCCCACATTCGTATTTTGAAAACTGGAAATAGACTGAGAACCAGAGACATTATAGTTGCGCTCATTCTGTCCACGCTGCCCATTTGAACCTGCAAATTCTTTAATACCCTCACCTTGAAGGGTAATCGCTTTGATCGCCTTCTTTTGGGCGACGATAGGCATACGCCCTGGACGAACCATTTTCTCAGCTTGTTGAGTCTTTTCAGATATTTTATTTTGCTGAACTGGGCTTGGGGCCGCAGAAAGATCACTTAGATCGACACGGTTTTTATTCAATCCACCACGCTTAACCTGAGGGATACCATTGATAGGTGATGCAGAAGGAGATTTTTGAGAAACCGTAGGTGAGATTTTTTTCGTCTCAGTAGGAGTAGAAGACAGATAGGTGTTATTCTGTTTGCTTCCCTTTTGGTGGCCAATTCGTCTGATATTAAGAGTGCGAGGAGAATCGTTTTCAGTGGCCGAGACAGCTTTTTTAGGTTGCTCAGGAAGAGTGACAGGACCTAGAACAAAGAGAATAAGATGCAATAAGGCCACGAGCCCTAAAAAAAGAGGGAAATTGAGCTTTATCCTAAATTCGAGAGAACCTGTAGCACCAGTCAAAGGTGACTCCTTTACTCTTGTTTATTCTGGCCCAGATTCGGAAATAAGGCCATATGAGAGAAGTGAACAAGAATAATCGGATAAATTTTCCTTACTTGACGGTGATCACCAGGAATTGAGAGAATATCTAAGTTATGAAAAGGCCATTGAGAGGCCTAAATGATTCGATAAGGATGTTGAAGTCATGAAAAAATTACTTAGTTTTTCGCCAATCACATTTCTTATGATTGCCGTTTCTGGGTTTGCTCTTTCCGTCGGAGGAATGTGGCACCAGCATGTTAACCAAAAACAACTCCAAAATTTTGGTGTTCTTAATCAGGGTGTGAGCACATGTTTTAACCGTGTCTCTCAAACCTTTACCGCTACTATGATTAAGGACTTTAAATCGACTTATCTTAGCCGCTCTTTTATGTCTCTTTCTGATGAGTGTCTCACTGAAGCGATTAATGGGATGAAGCCCTTTAAATCAGAATTGAACAAGGGCCACAAAACTCTTCAACAATTGATTTCAGAGGTTCACTGGTTTCATGAGTCAGTTCTTAAAACAATCACTCCGGCCATGGCCGGAGTAGATAAGAATTTTGATACAAGTGCGGCAGTAAATCGTTACAAAAAAATAGAAGATTTTAAAATCGCTCTTATTGATGAGGTTGAAGCGGCTTCTCAGGATGTTGCTCGCATGATTAGAAATGATCAAGTGGCGGTCACTCTTGGTGTTCTTGCTGTCTTTCTGGCCCTTGTAGTGATGATGGCCCAAGAAAATAATAGAGCTGCAACAAGAAAACAAATTGAGGCCCGCGCTCTTTCTCTTCTGGGTGCTTCTAAGACCGATAATAGTGCGATTATTGATCAGCTTGTCAGTGATGCTCTCATGAATTCTTCGATGGAGAGTACGGCCCAATTATTCAGAGATTACAACGGCGAGATTCTTGAAAAGCAGACAACTCGTTTTGCTGGTGCTGAGTCGAAAGATAAGGAACGCACAGAGATTTCTGACGATGATGTTGATTATAGTGACAATGAGAACTCAGCTAGTGCTTCACTCCGTGAAGTTCTAGTCACTATTCAAAATATTCATGGAAAAGAGAACGTAAACTCTTCTGAAGTCAGAGACGTTAAACTTGCCATTGAAGCCGAGGCTTTAGAGCAAGTGATGAATATGGCCGTGACAAAGCTTCTTGAGCACAAATCAGGTAATAAGCGAGTTCAAATTTCTAATCAGGTTCATTCTGATAGAAGTATTCTTAATTTCTTTTTAAAAGAATCGACTTTTAATGTGTCTGAACTTGAGTTCGCCTCAACTGAGGGAGCTGAAACGAATGATCTTAACCTTATTCTTTTGAAAGAGATTTGTGGGGATCATGGAGTGCAGTGGTTTGCAGAAAATAAGCTGTCAAGAAATGGTGCCATTGAAGGAATGAATATTCGCATGGTGATTAAGCGTGCCCCTAAGTCGGCCAAGAAAAATCTTGTGTCTGTAGTTCGCGGAAAAAAGCGCGATATTCAATCATCGATCAGAGCAGAATTAATGAATTAGTATTCGAGAAGGATAGTCACTGGCCCATCGTTGGTCAGTGACACTTTCATATAGGCCCCGAAGCGGCCTTCCTTGACCACAATCCCACGATCTCTTAATCCCTTATTGAATAAAGCATATTTGAGTCTGGCCTCGGCCGGTTTCATAGACCTCTCAAAACTTGGACGATGTCCTGAAGAGCCGTCCCAGCTCAAAGTAAACTGACTCACACTGAGAATTTCTCCGTGGATTTGGGAGATATTTAAATTGATTTTGCCTTCTTCATCGTCAAAGAGGCGAAGATTGGCGACTTTATCGATGGCCTTCTGAAGCTTAGAATCATCGTCGCCCTCTTCAAAACAAATGAGAACGAGAAATCCATTTTGAATCTCTCCAACGATTTCGCCATCAACACTCACTGAAGCCGAACTTGCTCTTTGTATGACCAGTTTCATGGTCGCTTCACCATAATCTGAATCTTAAAGCTCTCAGAAATGAGGTACTGAATACGCTCACCGATATCATTATATGTGGTTTTAAGTGATTGAGTAGTCTCAAGGATTTCTTTTAATCTTTCAAGTCTAGGGACATGGATCGCACGGAGAAGCTTAGAGAAAGGAGCTCCAGTTGCATGACTTAAAAGGAACGAAATAAAGCACAACATGCTCTCCTCAGAGTGAAGCCTGATAATAGTCTCATCTCCGTGAATAAGTTCAAGGAAGTGAAGCTTCAGATCACCTTCGTGAGTCGTTCTTGTTTTAAAACTGGTCATAGGAAGATGAATCCCATCAGGGCGAGAGTTTTCAACAAACTCAATATAGACATCATTATTGCTTGGATAAATGCATTGAGTTTCAGAGTTTAAGAGCTGCATTTTGATAAGCGGGTTATTAAAGTTCACCACTGAACCAAAACGATTATCATTCATGTGCCAAACCATCTGCTGAAGAGTTTGCTCAAAGCGAGCTAGGCGAGAGAGAATTTCACAAGCATAGCGAGGGAAGAGACTCTGAAGAATTTGCTCTAAATGAGAAAAACTTTTCTTAATCATCAATGGATTGGCCTCAAGAAGCTGATCTTGAGTCATATTAAGAATATCAAAAGCAGAGCGAACATGATCTGGGATGAGATCTGTTTGTTGCAAAAATTTAGGAACTAGAAGCTTTGAAAGATTTCCTTTCACTTTATGAGTGGCTCCCGTAAAGCTTAGTTGGATCACTTGTCGCCCGATAGGTGAGCTGAAAAAATGCCTTAAAATATTCGGATCAATTCCTGCCAGACGCGGAGTAAGTGAGAAATATGAACAAAGACTTGCCCCATAATCGTTATAGACTGACCTAAAAGTCGTCATCGGGTGGAGCTCGAGAGCAGGTTGCTCACCTTTAAGATTAACAACGAGAAAATAAGAGAGGTCTTGCTTGAGTCCAAGATTCAATCCAGACATGAAGTCATGTCTATCTTCAAGTTCAACTGGCTTAATATCAAAAATGGACTCCAATGGAATACATGAATCCATAAGGCTTTTGAAGAAATTAGGATGAGTGATATGAGAAGCATCATCATTGGTTGAATGAATAAGCATTCCATTCACAATAGCTTCTTGGAAAAATTCTACTCGCTGATTTTCAGGGAATTCCATCTGCGCCATGGCCGGAGCATCCGCCAAATGCTGAAGATAGAAAGAGCGAATATGTTCAGACAAAGTGCCAAATTCTTGAAACGTTTTAAGGTCTGCACTTAAACGGAAATAATAACAAAGTTGTTGGTCACGTCTTGGAACAGCGGTCTTCTTGAAAATGTAAATATGATTTCCAAGCTCTCCCTTTCCTTTAACATTTTCAAAGTCGTAGATCGCTTCAATTTTAAGTTCTTTAAGTAATTGCTCAACTCTCTCTCTTTGCGAAGGGATAAAGAGTTTTTTTGGAGAGATAACAAAAAGATAGCCTTCGTTTTTTAAGAATCTGATTTGATCATGAATTTGAGTCATGAGGAAATGCTGAGGATTATTCTTAGGAAAGTGAGCTAGATTGAGAACAACACGATCATATGAAGATGAAAAGAACGGATTATCATTGGCCAGTAAAGATGGTTGATGAGAACCGGCGTTCTTTCTGTTTTTAAAATGGGCCCCGACTACTTTACTGATGTATTCTACAGGTCTTTCATTTTGGTGTTCGGCCTTATCAGCTAAGAAAGTAAGAAACTGAAGCTCGTTACAGATCTTAGTAAACATTCCTGAGACAAATTCCACACCTTTGAAATCAGTGCAAAGAGTTTGATCCCAGTGAAGGGTTTTGTTATTTTCTTGGGCCAGCCAATGTGAAAGAGAAAGCGATTCAAGGTAATCCCCAAAGAATTTACAGCTAATCATTTCATCTTTGTCTTGATCCCATGGAATCGTTCCATTAAGCACATCAAGCCAGAGAGGGAAATTGATTAAAAGTGAATTAAGGAAAAGCCCAAAATTAACATGAGAAAGAGAGTGAGAGTAAATTTTCGTTTGCTCACTTTCAATCTGAGTTTTCATTGAAATCGTTTTAATGATTTCAGTAATTGTCAGCATACGCGAGAGTTCGATCATCTCTGTCATTGATGATTTCATCTCTTCTTGCGGACGATACCAGCTATAATAATTGGCTTCTAGAGCACGAGTCTTCAATTCTGTTGATGAACCTTTTTTGAAGATTCCAGTTAAAAAGGAAGTCGGGTAGAGAAGGGCCTTATCAGAGATATAAATTTCAGAGCGATCACAAAGAGTTCCAATGAATCGTAATTTGTAAAAAACGACTGTGGCCACTCGGTGGAAATAAATATTCATAAATCCAGCAATGGCCGGATGAGTTTCATGAAGTTCTTCGGAGCGAATCAATTGCCAAAAACGCGACTGCTCATCAGCTTCATCTGCATGAAGACCAAGTGTTTCGGCATAAGAGAGGAACTCTTCATAGAGACCGGCCTTGATTGATCTGGTGAAATCTGTCGATTGATAAAACTGACGACGGATATCGGCCACGATGAGTTCGAGGTTTTTTTGAAACCGAATAATATTTTTTGAGATGAGTGATTCACCTGTCCAGCCTGGAGTCAGATAGTTGAGTGGGCAAAAGCCTTGGGACTCAACGGCGGATGCAGAGTGGTTTAGACGGAGATTCTTAAAACTAGGGAAAATATTTTGAGATTTGACGAAATAGGAATCCGTCGATGAATTTTTCATCGCATTTTCTGTCGCAAGATTGTTGGCCAATAGGGGGTGCTCGCGCTTAAACCACTGTTCGGCCGAAAACGGCTTCTTGGTCAAAAGATCTCCTGTTCCTATCCAAGTTTTAAGGACTTATCTGTACAAGTGTCAAAAAGGTGTCACAAATTTTCACCTATATCCCGACTAATGTCATCAAAAAAGAGACATTGGAGTGAAGGAAAAAACTAAGGTACGCCTCAGTTTGTTCCGATAGGGATGAAAGTTATTTAGAGGCTTTCTAATACGAAGCAACAATTTAAATAAAAATGATTTGAGTAGAGGGTTTTATTATGGAAAAAGGTTTTAACGACCAAGAATTAGCAGACATTATGAATGAGATTGAGGCCCTTGAAAAAGAGTTTCAAGATCCTGATCACCAAGAAGCGACTCCTGTGATGCAAGAGTTAGCCGAAATGGATGAAGAAGAGTCTGTTCCATTGAGTGAGTTTAATAATGAAGCACCTGCTGCTCAAGTGATTCCAATGACTGTGAAGGAGCCTGTGATGACAACCAAATCGACACCAAAATCAACTTCAACTGATTCATCTACTTCGATGAGTTTTCATGTTGAAGGAAATATGAATCTTCAGCTTTCATTCACCATTAATGGTGAGGAAGTGAAGCTACACGTAACAGATCAAGGTCTCAATATCGAGATGCAAAGTGGTGTCTCATTAAATGTTCCTGTGAAATCAGTTTCCGCTGTTAAAAAAGTCGCGTAATCTTATCACATGTCATTAAAAATTCTTGGAGGGTTTGCTCGTGGTTTAAACTTGCAAACTCCCAAGGACGATCTTATTCGTCCAACCTCAGTCATGATCCGTCGTAAACTCTTTGATTGGCGCCAGAATCTTGATGGCCATGCTTTTGTAGATCTCTGTGCAGGATCTGGGGCGGTCGGATTAGAGGCTTTTTCAAGAGGAGCAGATGAGCTTTGGGTGAGTGAGCCTAATCGTATTGTTTATAAAGTTCTCGAATCAAATGTGAAACTCTTTGCTGATCGTTATGGAGATTATTTTGAGCAAGATATTGTTTGTTATCAAAAACCATTAGATCAATTTCTTAAAACTTTTCTTTCTTCGTATCTTGAATGGAGCGATGAGCAGAAGGTTCAGACCATTCTTTTCCTTGACCCCCCCTACGGCAAAATTGATATTTACGAAGAGGCCTTAAGGCAGCTTAAAGAAGCTGACTATAGAGGGGAGTTATGGCTTGAGTCAGATGAGCTCAAGGGTATGAAGTCCCAAGTGGCCCGGGAGCATTTTGGTAAGATTCTTAAGATTGTGGAGCAAGGAGATCATTATGTCCTTGTGGGAGAGATCTCTCTGGCCGATAAGCCATAATAAGTTTTAAAATAGAACTCAGATAGAAAACCCTAAAAAAGGATTCTCATTGTGAGAAAAGCCGTTTACGCAGGAACATTTGATCCCTTCACTAATGGGCATCTTGATATTGTCCAGCGAGCGCTTAAAATTTTCGATGAAGTGACTATCCTTGTCGCCGTTTCTCCTACAAAAAAACCTTTTCTTGGCCAGGACAAGAGAGTGGAACTTTTAGAGACCCTTTTTAAAGATGAGAAGAAAGTAAAAGTTGATTCTTGGGATGGCCTTATTGTTGAATACGCCAGACAAAATAAAATTAGTTCCATTGTCCGTGGACTTCGTCCTACAGGGGACTTTGAAATTGAATTTCAAATGGCCTCAATGAATAGAAAAATTAATCAAGAATGCGATACAGTTTTTCTTATGACCAGTGAGAAGCTCTACTATATTTCATCATCGCTGGTAAAAGAAGTTTTCAATCATGGCGGTGATGTTTCTCCTTTTGTTCCATCGATTGTTTTAGATGAGCTTTTGAAATCGAGAGGAAAGTAGATCATGATGTACCTCAGCTCCCGTGTGAAAGGGATTCAAGATAGTATTACGATGAAGCTCAATGAGCAGGCCACGACACTGGCCGAAGAGGGAAAGCCAATTTATAATCTCTCTGGTGGCCAGCTTCCTATTAAGCCACCTGCCGAGCTGATGGAAAAAATTCATCACGAACTCAATTTTCTTAAGAGCTATCAGTATTCTTCTGTGACGGGGCATCCCGCTCTCAGAAAGAAATTCATGAAATATATCGCTACACAAAGAAAAATTTCACTGGAACTTCTTGAGAGTGAATTTGATTGTATCATTTCAAATGGATCAAAACATTCAATCTACAATAGTCTCGGGGCGCTCCTCGATCCAGGTGATGAGGTCGTTCTCTTTGCTCCTTATTGGGTCTCTTATCCAGAGATGATTAAGTTTTGGGGAGGACAATCAGTAATTGTTCGCTCAAATGTTTATGATGCCTTTGTCCCGGCCTTTGAGGATTTAGAGCGAGTCATGACTCCAAGAACGAAAGTGATCATTCTTAATTCTCCTAATAATCCAAGTGGTGTTCATTATTCAGAATCATGGATGAGAGATTTTGTTGATTTTCTTCATCGTTATCCTGATGTCGTTGTAATTAGCGATGAAGTCTATTCTGAGCTTAATTATTTTGATCCTGCTCCCACTTATTTTTATCAATATGATCAAGAGCTTTTAAAAAGAACTATTATCATTCACTCTATTTCGAAATCTTTTGCGAGTGCAGGATTAAGAGTAGGGTATGCTATCGCTCCCAAGAATGCAGTTACTGCGATGGGACGAATTCAAGGACAAACAACGTCTGGGGCCAGTAGTTTGATTCAACGATCTCTACTTGATGTAGATCTTCTTGCGGCCGAGAATTTTCTCACGCCAGTGAAAAAACATTTACGCAAAAATGCCTCTATCCTTCGTGAAAAATTTCGTGAAGGAAATCTTTCTCATTGCTGGTATCAGTCTCTTTCAGCTTTTTACTTCCTTTTGGATTTCTCAAGAGCCCCTATGTTTGAGCGCTTCTCTCAAACTGAAGGGGATCATTCGGTCAAGATAACTGAAGAAATCCTTCAGATAGAGGGGATTGCCATGGTGCCAGGATCTGACTTCGGGATGCCAAATTCTGCTCGTATGTCTCTGACAATTGAGGAAGTTCCTTTCACGGAAGCCATGACTAAGCTAGTGAAGTATCTCAATCGCTCTAAATAGAATTTGCCCATCTAGGTAATTGCTAGTCCCTCTTCTAAAATAGAAGAAGGGGGAAATTTTGTCATACCTGAGTTTTATTCTCTGTTTATTTATTTTCGCCAGCTGTGCAAAAAAGTCTGACCAAGAGACAAGAGAGGCCATCGATAAGGCCCAGGCCTTTCTCACGTCCAATAAATGCCAAGATGCTATTGATGTTTTGGAAGAGAGTGGACTTGAGACAAGTGATCCTATCTTCGTTCAAGTTTATGCTTCGGCCTATGCTTGTCGATCGGGATTTAGTGAAATTACTTTTTTTGCCTCTGATGTTCCCCTCATTGATTCAACGAACTCGACGACATTTTTTAAAAGTCTCACTACACTTTCTACTTCTACTGAGACGAGTGCTGACTCAGCTTCATACTCAGATTTACTCACTGGGATTAATATTGTCCTGAACTCAGGAGGGGCAAGCTCTCCCTCGCAGGTCGCGCGGACTAGCTATTATGGAACTCGAAAGGCCGGTGATATTGGAACACAAGGCGTTTATATGCTTGTGGCCCAGCTTGGAAAATATCTTCATCTCTACGGAAACGTGGACAGTACTGGGGATAAAGGAGCTGGAAGTTTTGGGTCTGAGTGTTTTGTGGCCTATGATGATCCTATTGCCCAGGCAGTAGTCGCGGCTCTTCCTGGAACTAATGCTTGTGATGGAGGAGATGCAGGACACCCTGATTTATCTCTGGCAGCCAGTGATCTCACAACGACCAAAAGAAGAATGTGTGAAGGCTTGATGATCATCACTAATCTAGCTGACACCCTAGGAAATATCAATCTGCCAAGTAATAGCTCTTTGGGAGATCTCTCCGATGTTCAAGACCTGGTTAATGATTATGTTGAGGATTTCTCGACATCTCCTGATCCGGATTTTGTGGCCTTGATTAATACTACCAAACAAAGTGATTGTGAGTCTTATATTAGTACTCCTGCTAGATTTGCAAAGCTTCAGCAAATGTATGTGGCCCTCTTTGAAGCCAATTTAGAATAGGTGGGATGAAAAAAATGATCTCACTTATTATTCTTCTACTTAGTCAGCTTGCTTGGGGGATTGATAATCCTTATCTCCTTCGCTCTCCTCGCGGTCTTTTGATGGGTGATGCCTTCACTGCAGTTAATGATGACGAGTTTACTCTCTTTTATAACCCGGCTTCTCTTGGAAGGCATCGTCGTGACCTCACCATGTATCCTTTCAATCCCACTTTCTCTGCCACCAATGTGTTGAGCGATATGGACCGCTTCGAAGATTTTCCAGACACACCTCAAGGAGCGGCAGAAGTTCTTATGGATTATCCGGTTCATGCTGGGGCCAGTATTGCTCCCGGATTTAAGCTCTTTAATGTGGGTGTGACTTTTTTGGCCAGTGAGCAGATTGACGCCGTTTTAAAAAATCAAACTCGGCCGATGCTTGATGTGGATCTTCGTCAAGATAGAGGAGTCATGGTTGGTTTTGCAATTCCTTTATCGTTAAATCGTCTGAGTAAAAAATCATTTAGTGGTTCTCAAACTTCTCTGGGCGTTGGCGCCAAGTATATTGAACGAAAAGGTATCTCCGATACATATGCACTGACAGGACCTACAGTTTTGGACACTCTGGGACAAGATGAGGTGAATGATATTTTGCGAAGCCTAGGGACTGTTCGAGGAACCGCCTGGGGATTTGATGCGGGAATTGAACATATTGTTCGCTCTGGCCCATCACAATTTGTTTTCGGATTGGCGGCCCTTGATATCACAGACACGACTTTTAAAACGGAAGAAACCGAAGATAAACGTAAAGTGGCCGATATGAGATCACAGTTTAATCTCGGGATGAGTTTTGGCCAAGATTATAAGGTTTTTCATTATATTCTCTCTGCTGATGTTCGCGCTCTCAATGAACAGCAAGATTTTATGCGGCGAGTACGTGTAGGGGCAGAGGTTGGATTTGGTCTCTTTTCTCTCATGGCCGGAATGAATAGCGGTTATTACAGCTATGGGGCCTCAGTGAACCTTGGATTTATTAAGGTAACTGCTGGATTTTATGATCTCGAAATCGGAACAAGTTACAAACAGACGAAGTCTCGTCAGGGTCTGCTTTATCTTAGCTTATTTGACTTTTCATTCGATGCCTAATTTTCTATCCTAAAATTAACACTCACAAACTTTCCACGGACCGGAGGAGTTTCTTTGAATAAAACGTTTATTTTAGATACAAACGTCCTACTACTTGATCCTCTAGCGATTAATAAATTCGGCGCAGGCAACAAAGTTTTCTTACCTCTTACGGTTATCGAAGAGCTTGATCGCTTTAAAAAAGATCAAAGCGAAATCGGACGTAACGCTCGTTATTTCTCACGATTGATTGATGAACTTAGAAGCCAAGGCTCTCTCTTTGCTGGCTTCAAGATGGAGAACGGATCTACACTTCAAGTCAGTGTCGTGAAGGAGTATGTTGGTAAGTCGGCCATGGGGTTAAATGTTAACCTCAACGATAATATCATTCTTGCTTCTGCTCTTTCGCTGAAAGATTCTGGCGAGAACGTTACTCTCATTACTAAAGATATCAACCTTCGTCTGAAGTCAGATGCAGTTGGTGTTCACGCAGAAGACTACGAAACAACGGATATGACCACTGACGAGCTTTATACTGGTCAGCGCGTGATTGATTTTGATCTCGAAAAAATCGAAGAGTTCGAGCGTGAGAGATTTTTAAAGCTTAATCCAGGAGATATCACAGGGATTTATCCAAATGAATATCTTGTACTGGTTGATCGTAATAATCCTTTCAAAAAAGTTTTAGGGCGATTCCATGCTAAGAAAGGAGGAATTGTTCCTCTGATCAAACCTAAAGAAGGTGTATGGGGTATTCACCCGAAGAATATCGAGCAGCAATTTGCTTTTGATGCTCTTTTAAATAACGAGATTAATCTAGTTTCTCTTGTTGGTAAGGCCGGAACAGGGAAGACCCTTCTTGCTATTGCCGCAGGTCTTGAATGTGCGATCACAAAGCAAAATTACTCACGTGTTCTTGTGTCTCGTCCAATCGTTCCTATGGGGCGTGATCTTGGATTCCTTCCGGGAGATATCTCTGAGAAGCTAGGTCCATGGATGCAGCCGATTTTTGATAATATCGATTTCTTATTTGGGAATCAACGTGCTCGTAATGAAATGACAACTTGGGATGAGCTTATTAATCAAGGTCTTCTCCATGTTGAGCCTTTAACTTATATTCGTGGCCGCTCTCTTCCTCAGCAGTTCATGATTGTGGACGAGTCTCAGAACTTAACTCCTCATGAGATTAAAACAATTATTACTCGTGCTGGTGAAGGAACAAAAATCGTTCTGACAGGAGACTCTGAGCAGATTGATAACCCTTATCTTGATGCGATTAACAACGGTCTAGTTTATACAATTGACCGACTAAAATCTGAAGAGATCGTGGCGCATGTTCGTCTTCAAGTGGGTGAGAGATCACCTCTATCTGAGATTGCTAGTAAGCTTCTATGATTCCTACAACGAGAAATTATCAGCGTAAGCATTTACGGGCCCCTTACAAAGGGCCTGTACTGTTTGCTGATGAGGACTTTGTTTTTAAGGCCACTGCCATCAATATCTCTGAGGGTGGACTTCTTCTTGATCAAATGCCCCACTTTCCAGGTGAGGGAAATGTGCCATTGATGCTCTCTATTCCTCAGTTTCCTTATTTTAAGAATTTTTCTCTCTTAAAAATGCAAACTTTCTCTCATGATTTATTTGCTAAAAAAATTGTAAGGGTCAAGGCCATGATGGTTCGTCGCGAGCAGGCGATTCAATCAGTGGATAATGTTTTTCGCTCACGCTTTGGACTTATATTTTCTGAGATTGATCCCAAAGATCAAAAGATCATTGATGATTATGTGACAACATTTGCCAGTAATCTGGTTTATCTACAGACAATGATTGATAGCTTTAATACGGATGAAGAAATGAAGTTTAAGGCTCGGTCCCTGGCCACAATCTTGGGATACAAGGATATCGAAAAAATTGCTCTTTTGAGGTCTCTTGTGACCCATGATTATCGCTCTCTACAGTGGCTTTAATTCTTCTACTCGCATCTGTTGACAGATTTCTGGTAAAGGCAGACCTTCGAAGGCAACAGGAGTAAATTTAGAGACTCGGCATTCTCTTTTTTTATAACGATTAATTTTAACATTGATGAGATCATCACGGCGAGCACCCTCACGGCCATAATCACAAACCACTTGAACCACAGCTAATTCTTCTTTGCTCTTTTTATGAGAAATGGTGACTTCATATTCTTCACGGTAGTATGACCAATATTCGCGAACAAATTTCGGAGTATTGAGAACTGTAGATGTTAATTTGGTTGCTTTTGTTTTGATTGGCGCTGCTTCAGGAAATCTTTCTTTAAGAAATTCTAAGGCCTCTTTATTTCCATAAACGCAAAGGGCTTCACGAGAAGTGTAATTTAAGAATTGATCAACATCACCGCGCTCAATAGATTCGTGGATCTTTTCAAGGATCGCCACAGGATTATTTTTAAACCCAAATCCATGAGGATCACAGGCCGATACTAAAAATAATGTGATGAGGATCACTAGGCTTTTCACGTTTTATTTTCTCCAATAAAAAAATTCTTTTCTATTATGAGAACAAAACGTCCTGAGCGGGGAAAAATTGTAAAAAATACAAACCTAAATTCAAGCTTTAGAGGGAGAAAATCTCCCTCTAAAAAAGCTGTTTAGAGCATGGTTTCGATCTTTGAGCCGAGGTTTCTCTCCATCTCGCTGATTTTAGAACTCCATTCGCCATCTGAGCGCAGAGCGATCTCTTTGAGAACCATTTGACCCTTTAAGAAATAGTCTTTGCCGTACACATCAGCTGAGTACTCTTCTAAGAGGTAATTAACCTCATTTTCAAGTTGTGAGTGATCTAGCCCTCCCAGATACTCACTGTACTGCTGCTGAGACCTTCTAAGCAGCGTATTCTCTTTGTACTGTCCTAGCGAGACAACATTCGTAGTCCCCAACTTCTGAATCATATCCCCTCATTTTGAATGACCTTCAAGTCCATTTTGTGGCCATCACCCCGGTTATTAATCGCAAATCTGCGGCCAATATAAAAAGGGGGAGAGACCCTGACAACAAGACTCTTTTAAAAACCTAGGCTTATGTAAAGATTACTGATTATGCGGTGCTTTTGCGGGTGGATTTTTACATTATTTAGAGTGAAAACCATGTAAAAAAGGGGGGCCAGATAGGCCCCCTATGGTGTCAATTAAGGACAGATTAGTTGTGCTTTTTGAACCAAGTTTTTGAACCTGCAGTATCTGGCTTCATTGTATCATCACCTTTTTTCCAGTTCGCTGGGCATACTTCCCCAGATTTTGCTGTGAATTGGTAAGCTTCAACTAGGCGAAGAGTCTCTTCAACATTACGGCCTACTGAGAGGTTGTTGATTGTTGAATGTTGAACAACATCTTTATCATCAATAATGAATAGACCACGAAGAGCAACTGAATCATTCACAAGAACTTCATAGTCACGAGCGATTTTTTTATCTAGGTCAGCAAGGATAGGGTATTTCACTTCACCAAGACCACCATCGTTACGAGGTTGTTTTGTCCAGGCCATGTGAGAGAAAGCTGAATCTACTGAACAAGCAATAAGCTCACAACCAGCAGCTTTGAATTTTTCAACAGCATCAGAGTAGGCCACAAGCTCTGTAGGGCATACAAATGTGAAGTCGAGAGGGTAGAAGAAAAGAACTTTCCACTTACCTTTATAATCATCAAGAGAAATTGTTTTTACTGCACCATTAATAAGTGCATCTGCTTTGAAAAAGGGAGCGGGATTACCTACGATTCTTGCCATACGTGACTCCTTAAGTTGAGTAATAAAAGGCTTGTTAATAATTTCAATGGACTGACATTACCCCAGAGTTACAAAATTTCAAGTCTGGGAGTGTCTTACCCTTGCCTTTTAGAAACCCTTGCCCATCTTTTGTTTATCAGTATTTGGGCCTAAATTAAGACTCAAGAAATCATTTTAAAAACCGATAAGGTTGAACAAACAGATCAACTATATCATTGAAAAGGATCTCGCATGACTACGCCAATGGGCTACATCCCAAACCCTATCGTTATTGAACAGACTGCTCGTGGCGAGCGTCAATATGATATCTACTCGAGACTTTTATTAGACCGCATTATCTTCTTGGGAACTGAGGTGAATGATACTGTGGCCAATTTACTCGTAGCGCAGATGTTATTTTTGGAACAATCAGATCCAGAAGCGCCAATTCACTTTTATATTAATTCTCCAGGCGGTAGTGTGTACGCCGGTCTTGGGATCTACGATCTTATGCAACACGTGAGCTGTCCGGTTTACACTTATTGTGTAGGTCTGGCCGCTTCTATGGGATCTCTTCTTCTGCAAGCAGGGACTCCAGGACATAGATACTCTATGCCTCACTCACGAATCATGATTCACCAACCACTAGGTGGAGCGAGAGGGCAGGCGACAGATATTGAAATTCAGGCCCGCGAGATTCTTGATCTCAAGAAGCAATTGAATAATATCTATGTGAAGCATACTGGACGTAAGTATGAAGAAATCGAAAAAGCGTGTGACCGAGATAATTATCTCTCACCATATCAGGCCAAAGAATTTGGACTTATTGATGTGATTATTGAACCTAAAGGCAAAGTAGTTAAGAAAGACTAATAGGAAAAAGGGCCAAATTCCATGAGCAAAGACAAAATGGGTGGAAGTTACGGAGCACTAAACTGTAACTTCTGTGGAAAATCTCAGAAAGAAGTAAAAAAATTGATCGCAGGGCCCGGTGTCTACATTTGTGATGAATGTATCGAACTCTGTAATGACATTATCTATGAAGATTCAGTGAAAGCTGTTTCAAAAGCTTCACTAGATAACGTTCCTAAACCTCACGAAATTAAACTTCACCTTGATCAATATGTGATTGGACAAGATCGCGCTAAGAAAATTATTTCTGTGGCCGTTCATAACCACTATAAGCGTATTGCTCATAAACCTTCAGGTCGTGAAGGGGATGAAGTTGAGCTAGCAAAATCTAATATTCTTCTCGCCGGACCTACAGGTTCAGGGAAGACTCTTATTGCTCAATCTCTTGCTAAATATCTCAATGTTCCTTTTGCTATCTGTGATGCAACAACACTAACGGAAGCAGGGTATGTTGGGGAAGATGTTGAGAACGTTATTCTCTCTCTTCTTCAAAACTGTGACTTCGATGTAGAGCGTGCTCAGCGTGGGATCGTTTACGTCGATGAGATTGACAAAATTGCCCGTAAGTCTGAAAACGCATCGATCACTCGTGACGTTTCTGGAGAGGGTGTTCAGCAAGCACTTCTTAAACTAGTGGAAGGTTCTGTGGCCAATGTTCCACCGAAAGGCGGACGTAAGCATCCACAGCAAGAGTATATCCAAGTTGATACTCGTAATATTCTTTTCATTTGTGCGGGAGCCTTTGTTGGTCTTGATAAGATTGTTGAGAAACGTCTGACAAAATCAAAATCAGTAGGATTAACATCTAATAATACTGAGAAGAAAGAGTCTAAATCTCATCTTGAAACTCTAGGAGCTATTGAGCCTGAGGATTTAGTGAGATTCGGTCTTATTCCAGAGTTTATTGGACGTCTTCCAGTGACAGCGATGCTAGAAGAACTCGATGAAGCCGCTCTTGTTCAGATTTTAACTGAACCGAAAAATGCGGTGATCAAGCAGTATCAAAAACTTTTTGATTTTGATGGAATTGATCTTGAGTTTACTGAAGATGCTATTAAAGAAGTGGCACAAACAGCTCTTCGTCGTAAAACTGGGGCCCGTGGTCTTCGTGCTATTCTTGAGCAAGTGATGCTTGATGTAATGTATGACCTTCCTGGAAACGATAAAGTCGTGAAATGTACTATTACTAAAGAATCGATTACTGGTGAGGGCCGTCCTATTCTTGAGGAAGGGGATAAAGCCGCTAAAGCCGCTGCGAAAGCATCGGTTAAAGGTGCCAAAAAGATCGAAAACGCTTCATAAGTCCTTATAATTTCTGACATTCTGGGGCCATTTTGGCCATCCATAAAAAACGCTTAGGGAAAAATTAACCTAAGCGTTTTTTTTTCTCGCAAACTCTTCGTCTCATGGGATAATTATTAAAAGACCCCCAAAGTTTTACTTAAAGGGGGGATCAGAGGATTGTTGCGCAGGAGGTGCTATGTCCGACAAGAAGTTAGAAGCTGCTACAAATTACCCGCTTCTCCCGTTACGTGATGTGATTATCTTCCCTCACATGGTTGTTCCATTATTCGTCGGACGCGAGAAATCCATTGCTGCTCTCGAGAAGGCTGCCAAAAACGGAAATGAACTCTTTTTAGTCACTCAAAAAGATGCTTCAGTTCTTAACCCTGAACGTGAAGATGTTTATGACATCGGAACAGTTGTTAATATTATCCAAATGCTTCGTCTTCCAGATAACACTGTTAAAGTGCTTATCGAAGGAAAACATAGAGCAAAAATCTCTTCATTCAAATGCGAAAACGATGGTTACTATGCTGACGTTGTAAGATGTCAGGATGTTGTGGCGAGCGAAGTAGAAATTGAAGCTTCAATGAGAAGCGTGAAGAGTATCTTCGAGCAATACGTAAAACTCAATAAGCGCATTCCTCCTGAGCTTTTGATGAGTATTTCTTCAATCACTGATCCTTCTCGCCTTGCAGATATTATCGTTGCTCACCTCACTATGAAAATTCCTGAGAAGCAAGAAATTCTTGATGCCGTAGAAGTAGGTGAGCGTCTTCAACTTCTTCTTGAGAAAATGCAAGGAGAGATCGAAGTTATTAATGTTGAGAAGCGTATCCGTTCTCGCGTTAAAGCTCAGATGGAAAAATCTCAGAAAGAGTACTATTTGAATGAGCAGATGAATGCCATCCAAAAAGAACTTGGTGGTTCAAAAGACGATAAGTCTGATGTCGCTGAGATGGAAGAAAAGCTTCGCACGAAGAAAATGCCTGAAGAGGCCCGTGAGAAGGCAGCTAAAGAACTTAGAAAACTTAAGTCAATGTCACCAATGTCAGCTGAATCAGCAGTGGTGAGAAACTATATCGATTGGATGCTTTCTCTTCCTTGGGATGAGTACACAACAGACGATAACTCTGTGGCCAAAGCAAAAGAAGTCCTTGATGCTGACCACTACGGACTTAATGATGTAAAAGAGCGTATTGTTGAATATCTAGCGGTAAGATCACTTGTAAAAGATGACACTCGCGGAACTCTTTTATGTTTAGCTGGTCCTCCAGGTGTTGGTAAGACATCAATTGCAAAATCTCTTGCTGAGTCTCTAGGACGTAAGTTTGTTCGTATTTCACTTGGTGGGGTACGTGATGAAGCAGAAATTCGTGGGCACAGAAGAACATATGTTGGAGCGATGCCAGGTAAGATCATGACTGCTCTTAAAAAAGCAGGAACATCTAATCCAGTGATCCTTCTTGATGAGATCGATAAGATGAGTTCAGACTTTAAAGGTGATCCAGGAGCAGCGATGCTTGAGGTTCTTGACCCAGGTCAGAATAAAACTTTCGGTGATCATTATATTGAAACTGAGTATGACCTTTCGAAAGTAATGTTCATTATGACTGCGAATGACCTAGGAGCAATTCCTGGTCCACTTCGTGATCGTATGGAAATTATTCATATCGCTGGTTATACACCTGATGAGAAATTCAATATCGCCAAGAAGTACTTACTTCCTAAGTCGATTGAGTCTCACGGCTTGAAAAATTACCCAATCTCTCTTTCTGATAAGATCTTCATGCAAGTGGTACGCGGCTATACAAAAGAAGCCGGTGTTCGTGAACTTGAGCGTTTGATGAATACAATTGCTCGTAAAATTGCAACGGAAGTTGTGACTGAAGATGTGAAAGAAGGCCGTAAATTCATCGTGAACGAAAAAGCTCTTGATAAATACCTAGGCCCAATGAAGTATGAGAGAACAGACCGTGAAGATCAGCCACAAGTTGGCCTTGTTAACGGTCTTGCTTGGACTTCAGTTGGTGGTGAGCTTCTTAATATTGAAGTGGTCACTGTTCCAGGTAACGGAAAAATCCAAGTGACTGGGAACTTGAAAGAAGTGATGAGAGAGTCTGCTTCGGCTGCTTTATCTTATGTTCGCTCAATTTCTCCTCGTCTTGGAATTGATCATGACTGGTATTCTAAGAATGATATCCATATCCACGTACCAGATGGAGCGACTCCGAAAGACGGTCCTTCAGCAGGTATCACGATGGCGACAGCTCTTTGTTCGGCCATTGCTAACATTCCTGTTCGTCAGGACGTTGCAATGACTGGTGAGATCTCTCTTCGTGGACGTGTTCTTCCGATTGGTGGTCTTAAGGAGAAAATCCTTGCGGCCAAGCAAGCAGGAGTAACAACGGTAATCATTCCTGAGAAGAATAAGAAGGATATCGCTAAGATTCCTGATGAAATCAAAGATGGCATCGAGATTAAAGCGGTTTCTGAAGCAGAAGAAGTTTTAAGAACTGCTCTTCAGCTTGCTAAACCAGAAGAGTTCCTACGTCGTCCAGCTTTCACGATCCTTGAAGGTGAAGGAAGCAGAGAAGTAGCGAATTAAGAATTAAAAAAAGACCTTACAAATAAAAAGGGCCAGCATTTGCTGGCCCTTTTTATTTATCGAAAGGATGAAATTATTTAAGAAGTGAAGCAATAAGAGTTTCAAGAACCTCTTTAGCATCTTGTCTCGCGTCTTTCTTAGACTCACCAGCATCACGAAGACTCTTCATGAATTTTCTAGTGGCAGAAGCGGCGATCTTAACTTTCTTTTTAACTACTGAAAGCTTGATTGTCACTTCGCTCTTTCCGTTACGTCCTAGTGTGAACTTAGAGCTGTACTTAGAAATCTTTGAATCGATAAGAGCAAGGTCTTCAGTAAGAACAAGTGAAGTCGTAAGAATATCTTCAGCTTTTTTCGCGAATTCTTCTTGTTGATCAACAGCAATATCTGTCAAAGACGAGATTTGAATTGGGTTAAAGATTTTTCCAGGAAGAGAGACTGTCCATTTAAGACCTTTAACGATAGCAAGTCCACCAGCCGCAACCACAGTTACTGTGGCAGCAGTTGTCGTTGAAAGAACTGAATAGGCACCAGAAATCGCCATTGAAGCTGTGTTAAAAGCGAAACGAATTCCGACTTTCATCACTCGCCAAGCAAGTTTCAGCGTTTGAAGAACAACAGTTGCTGGAACAGCAAGAACAGTAGCAGCACCATTAACAACAGTAGCACCAATCGCTACGGCCGTTACAACCGGAACTTCGACGACAAGATAGTAAGCGCCTTTAACATTGGCCCAAATAGCATGACCTGCGTATTTTGCGGCACCTGTGACTGGAGAGTTCGCATGGTAGTAAGAGTCTTTTGCATTATCGAAAGAAACTTTATAAGACTTCTTCATTCTCTTAAGGGACTTCCACGGATACTTCGCAATATTTTGAGCAGACTTTCCAGTGGCCTTGGCCATCTCTCCAGTCGCTTTAGTACCCTCTTTAACGGCACCAATATAATCTTCATCATGACCATCGTCATAAACGGCTTGGCCAATATCAACGAGGTCATCCATTTTTACAGAATTTTTAGCAAGACCTTTAATGTCTCGAATAGCATCATTGAAACCGTAAACCATAAAAAGTGATTTACCGTCGATGCTGCCTTTAACAAAAATTTCTCCTATGGCCTCGGCGACATTATCATCTTCACTTGAGTTTTGGGCAAAGGCTTGCGTGCTTAAAAGCATCAGGAAGGCCAGTGCTAGATTGAGTATTTTCATTATCATACCTCTCGGGTTGTTTAGTGAATTTTGTCAGGATCCTAGACCGAGAGGAGAGACTTTTCCCAGGTAAAAGTAAAAATTACAGGTAAAAACGAACAAATTATGCTTTTTTTATGTTTGACAAAACTCATCCCGGTCAATAATATGAGTCCTCATTCATGACTAAGATGGGCGTTTAGCTCAGCTGGGAGAGCGCTACCCTTACAAGGTAGATGTCGGGGGTTCGATCCCCTCAACGCCCACCATCTTTTTTCAATCAAGTAAATTATTTCCGTTTATTCTTTGTTCTAAATCCATTGTTGAGAACATATGTAGGGTTGATAATTGTCACGAGAACCTTTTCTCCAAAAGTGAATCCATTTCGTCTCATTCTTTCAGTCCCCCAGTGAGCAAGCTCCCCAAGAACTGCTCCTGCAAGTGGAGTCACAAATAAGTCTTGGATACTCGGCTGTTCGGCAATGGCCTCAATTCCGTACTCCCAGATCGTTGATTGGACTGTCGAGAAAATCAGTGACTGCAGTCTTGTTCCACCTTGGCTCCGAAGCATATTATAATAAGCAGCTCCAGCAAGAGGGTGTCCAATATAATTGATAACCCATTCATCCTTGTCCCAAACTGGGGGCTTTGTCCAAGCGCGTTTTAGATTTCTTTTTGCATCATCCATCCAGTCGTCT
>JBMLQL010000010.1:0-56962 GCA_049241565.1 Bacteriovoracaceae bacterium
CCGTAATGCTTGATGTGTTTAAGGTCTCTATTCACATAAACAATTTTCCAAAGATCGAGATTATTTTTTAGCATTTCTGCGTGTAAACGATTCATATCGACGAGCTCATCTTTGGCATCTGAGAGAATAAGAGTAGGGATAGTCTTCAGGTGATGAATTCCATGTTTTTGGAAAACACTCAGCTGCTCTACTAGTTGCTTATAATAGCTCATATTTAACTTATCAAATTGCCTGAATTCTTTTGGTGTCCTAGAAGGAAGACGAGCCGTCTCAGGAAATAGGGCAGTAAGAGCACCAAAGAGTGACTGACGTTTAATATAAAGCGCCGGAGCAATAAGGACTTGGGCCTTAATCTGATGCTGGCAAACTTTCATCATCTGATAAAGTTGGAAAATTAAGGCCCCTTGAGAAAAGCCTAAAAAATAGACTTCATCTGTTTTGGGAATCTGGAGCATTTGAAAATGGATATGGTGCAAAGATTCTTTAAGAGTCAAATGAGTGAGAGGCGAATCTTTTTTATGGCCATAAAGGTTGAAGACATAAGTTTTAAAACCTTTCTCTCCAAGAAAATCTTTAAAAGGAGAAAGGACATCAGGGTGATTATTTAAACCATGAAGAAGGATAACTGATTTGTTCATTGATAAATTACTTCTGGGTGGAGATCAGCTTTATGAGAGCGTCGTCCAGTTCCTCTATGTCTTTTTGATTAACATAGATAGTTTCATTGAGCTTCGTTACAGTTGTCAATGCACTTTCATCGTTCCACCACGGAGTATTTTTAAAGATGGCCTCATCCCGGAAAACCGTCAGTGGGAAATGGTCCCAATAAGAGAACTGATAGAGAAGCCAGCACTGGGCCAGGTCATAACTTTTACACGAAAGGTCGGCGTACTTTGTTGTCTCTAGTGTACGTTTCTGCATGAGGTGATTATAAGAATAGAGTTGAGTCACAGTCAGGTTTTCACCCTTGCTAGAGTAATTTGCGATATAGTCCAGACGCTTCTCGGCTTCGGCGAATTGATTTCTTTGAACATAGAAGGCAGAAGTGAGAGCAAGCTTCGACATGGCCCCATCAGGTGAGGTGATGATCTGTTCGGCAAGTTTGCTTCCTTCTTCCCACTGGCCAATTTCCCAGGCCAGAGGTAGGGCCCTCTCCATGGCATTGAGAGAGTTTTGTTTTTGAACTAGGGCCAGCTTAAATTGAGCAAAAGCGAGTTCGTACTTCTTTTGCATCAAATAGAGATTCCCTTTAATATTATTTACGTTTGCGGTGTTAAGGTCTTCAATAAAACTGTAAGAAAGTGAAAATTTCTTCACTCGAAAAAGAATAAGGCCAGCAAGTTCGCGGATTTCTGGATCAAGAATAGCATCTAAAGTAAGTTGGTTGATTTCATCCAAGACAAGCTTTTCTTGGTTTAGATAAAGGGCCAGTTTGAGAGTTATTTTGATATCCTCATTAGGGAGAGCAAAAATTTTATTGTACTTAAAGGGAGTCTTTAAGGCATTTTCAGAAGGAGCGACTTTAAGTTGCACTAGAGTCTCTAACCAAAGAAGGCGATTAGTCTGCATTTCTTTAATATTTTCGAGAAGGCAGCGGTCCCACTGATCTTGCAAATCCAAAACGTCATCCACAATAATTTGATTAAGAACTCGAAGAACACAAACTTTTTGAAAGTTTCCAAACTTGTTAAGCTCTGGGCGTTTGAGTTCTTTTAAACTGTCATGATAATTCCCAAGAATAAAATCAATGGTGGCAAGATATCTATGGCCCAGAGGGCGAAGTCTTGGTTCGGTTAGCATCATCTGGCGAAGATACATTTTGGCCATGCGGACTTCACCGTTAATCAGATAGTACTTTACTCGGCGTAAGTCTTCTTTCTGAGAGGTAAACTCACTCATCATCGCTTTAAAAAGTGCTTCCTCGGAATCTGCTGTAAAGACAGGGAGAAGTTCACCTCGACGACGGTAGAGATTGTCTTCATGGTTATCGGTCAGCGGCGCATAGACTAGGGCCATGGCCCCAGAAATGGTAAAATATTGAAGGAGTAGTAATAAAAACATTTTCATTTATAAACCTATCGTTCTTTTCTCCGATAAGCTTAAAAAAGGTTATCTATACAAATGAAAATAGTCGGGTACTTACTCCTTATCTTTCTACCAATTCTTGGGCACGCCCTTGTGCCTCTCGAGGGCATTGTTCTTGGCGGAGTCAAAAAAGACCTTCAATTTGATCCTTTGACTTTGATCATGGAGCCTCCTAAGGCCATGGATAGCAGCTCTTCGGCCCAGCAATTAGCTCTCTATTTGGCCCATTATCAGGAAGGAGTGAACCTTCAGGAGTCTTGTCAGTTCATTACACCTCCTAAATATGATTCCTCGTGGAAAGAAGATCAGGCCCGCCGTGCGGTGGTGGCCACTGTCCAGTATATAGGACTTGATACCACTAGCCGTGCCATCGGAGCCTACGCTAAAAAATTAGAGATAGATCAAGAGCAATACTCAAAATTAGTAGATCATTTAGTGGGGAATTTTTGCTCAGAAAATATCACTGTTTATAGTAAAAAACTGATCAAAGATAATCTTCAAAGTCTCTATGAGACCCCTGACCTCACAGCTATTCCAAGTGTGCTTCAGTCGCCTTATATTTCTGAAGAAGTTAAAACCTTAGCAGAGTCAAAGACGGCTCGAGAGAAAGAGTTTTTCTATCTTCTTAAAAGTTTCCGTTCACTTTGTTCTTGGGGGGGAGAGGTTAAGAACTACCGCATGCTTCCACCTTATTTGAAGAGCCCTTTTGTTATGGACAGGATTATAAAATCAATGACAGGACAGAAAATTGTCTGGGATAAAAAGCAGAAGAAAGCTTATGTGCAAGAAGGATTCAAGCCATTAAGAGCCGCTTGTCAGGACCTTGTTTGTCGTCGCTATGATGATGACTCTAGTTTTAAAAATAATTTCCCTTCAATGATTGGGACCACATCACTTCAGTCTGATTTAAAGCATATGTATTGCCATCATTTCAGATATGTTGATTACCAAACTCAAAATCAGATTTCTCCGGTCAAAGAGTGGATCAAAGAAACGGAGCTAGAAGATCCTATCTTTGAAGTAGCCGCTTATAATTCTATTCTCTCAACTGTTCCTGATTTTATGTTCTCGTATTCCACTTACAAAGAATTGCCACTTGTTCTCAAGGCCACAATCGATCAGCGGTGGAAGAATTGGGCCCAAACTTCACTAGATAGTTTTTCTAGTGATCTTCTCTTTGAGGAATCTCTTCAGTTTAAAGTGAGACCGATTAAAAATGCTCGAGATATTCGCAAAGATGGATTTAAATTAGGTCTAGATGTTACTTTGGGTGAGCTCGACCGTATTTTAGATGTCACAGATAAACTCTCTTTTAGGTTTAATCTGAAGTTAAGTAAGAGTTACCTCCGTTATCTTAAACAAAAGCAAATTGATTATCGCCGTGAAATTGATCTTGAAGGAATGAAGTTATTTGAAGAACAGGTGAGTGAGTACCTCAAGGCCCAAGTAAATCTTAAAGAGAAAAAACTTCTCCACCAAATGTGGTCCCCTGAACTTTCTAGAGTTCTGGCCATTGAGCTTATGGGACAAGTCAATTTATACCATGGGCCATTATTTGATGATCTAAAAGATGAAATGATGACTATTCCTGTCGATTTTTATTTAGGGACATTTGCTCTCAATTACATAAGATTTAAAGCTGATGTGAAGGCCGGCCGAGTTCAACTTGACTTATAGTTCATTCAGCTCCATTGTTGGCCTATGGCCAAGAAAGTTAAAGTGACCCCCGAAGTTCAAGTTGTCATCGAACCCGCTAAGGGATTGAGAAAAAACGCGCCATTACCAAAAAAGTCCCAAGAGATTATTGAAGTGAATACTTCTTCTGAAGATGGGGAGGATTTTGATATTGATGAGGTGATTGGTGAAGAAGAGTGGAAAGATATTCTCCCGGCCACTATTCAAAATATCAATCTTCCCAGTAAGTCTGATAAAGCGGTCACCACTGGTGACCCACTGACGGTTTATCTCAAAGAAATTTCTCGCTACGAGCTTCTCTCTATTGAAGAGGAAAAAGAACTAACGGCCGAGCTGTCTCGCACTGGTGATATTGAAGTGGCCAAGAAATTAGTTCTGGCCAATCTTCGTTTAGTCGTGAAAATCGCCATGGAGTACCGTAACGCTTACAAGAATGTGATGGATCTGATTCAAGAAGGAAATATTGGTCTGATGAAGGCCGTCTCAAAATATGATCAAACGAAGGGAGCAAAGCTTTCTTATTACGCCAGTTGGTGGATTCGTTCTTATATTTTAAAATTTATCCTAGATAATTTCCGTCTGGTGAAAATTGGAACAACTCAAGAGCAGAAGAAGCTTTTTTATAACTTGATGCGTGAAAAACAACGCCTGATGAATCTTGGTTTTACTCCTGATGTAAAACAAATTGCGGCCAATCTAGGAGTTTCTGAAAAATCAGTCATTGAGATGGATCAGCGCCTCAGCTCTTATGGCCAGGAGCTCTCTATTGATAAGCCTTTAGATGAAGAAGAAGGTAAACATTCTTTATTGGACCTTCTTAGTGCCGATGGCCCAGGCCCTGAGGCCGAGCTAGAACATATCCAAAGCCTTGAAATCCTTAAGGATAATCTTCAGAATTTTATCCATGACCTCAAGCCTCGCGACCGTGAGATTTTTGAAAAACGCCTCATGAGTGAGATTCCAGAAAGCCTTCAGTCCATCGCGGATCAATACGGTGTTTCACGAGAGAGAATCCGGCAGATTGAAGAGCGATTGATCGAGCAATTAAAGGTTTACATGTCTGAGTTTCTGCGTTAAAAAGTCAGTGCTCATAAAGCAGCAGATTTAGGAATGGTTCCTACATCTCGGTTTCAAAGTACATTTGTTACTTGGAGTAAGGAGAATTTATGTTGGCAGTAGAAAAGAAAGCAGCTGTTGTTAAGAAACTTGGCAAAACAGCGAAAGACACAGGCTCATCTGAAGTTCAGATTGGGATCCTCACTGAGAGAATTAAAGAACTTACTTCTCACTTTGAAGCTCACAAGAAAGATCATTCAGGAATGCGTGGTCTTATGAAGATGATTGGACGTCGTAAATCACTTCTTAAGTACCTTGCTAGAACAAATGAAGCTTCTTACACGAAGCTAATTGCTGAGCTTGGATTACGTAAGTAAGAAAAGAACAAAAAAAGGGCCGACAAGGCCCTTTTTTTATTTCATACTATTACAAAGGTTTGTTTTTGAGCGGAATCTAGAGTTAGTTAGGAGATACAAAATCAAGGCGGCAAAAAGTCATTTTGATTCTATATCTCTCAAACTTATGACCCCTCCCAAACTCACCCTAAATAGACATTATAAATTTTAGATTAAACCCTCACATCGAAGTGATTGGGGTTTGTCCTTTCCAATTAAGGAGAAAGTATGTTGAACAACAAAAAATCATTTACCCTCAACTATGGTGGTAAAGAAGTAACTCTCGAAACTGGACGATTCGCCAAACAAGCTGATGCAGCTGTTATGGTTTCTTCAGGTGGAACGCAAGTTCTTGTGACTGTGACTTGTGCTCGTGATGTAAACGATGGCCAAGATTTCTTTCCACTTCTTGTCGATTATAAAGAAAAATTCTATGCCGTAGGTAAATTCTTAGGCGGATTCATGAAGCGTGAATCACGTCCATCAAATGCAGAAATTCTTATTATGCGTTTAATTGACCGTCCACTTCGTCCATTGTTCCCTGAAGGGTTTATGAATGAAACAATCGTGATGGCCCAAGTTCTTTCTGCTAATGAAGCGGGAGATCCAGAGGTTCTTGCTGGACTTGGAGCTGCTGCAGCTCTTGCGATCTCAGATGTTCCATTCAATGGACCTATGGGATACTGTAAAGTAGGCCGTATAGATGGTAAGCTTGTTCTTAACCCAACTAAAACTGAATTCCATACAGCTGATATTGAACTTCTTGTTGCTGGTTCTAATGATGCCGTTCTTATGGTTGAAGGTGAATCAAATCAAGTTTCTGAAAAAGATATGCTTGAAGCGATTATGTTTGGTCATAAAAATATTCAAGAGTTCTGTAAACTTGTAACAACAATGGTGAAGGAAGTTGGGAAGAAAAAGCGAGAGTGGACTCCTGCAACTCCGAATACAACATTAATGACAAAGGCCCTTGAAGATTTTACAGCTGATGCTCATAAAGTATTAACTGTAACTGATAAACAAGAGCGCACTCGTGCTACTTCAGACTTCAAAAAGAAAATCAAAGAAGCCCTTAAAGCTAATCCTGAAAAATACGCTCTTACACCAGATTCTGACTTTGGAAAAGAAGCAGCGAAAGTTACTGACGAAGTTCTTTATAAGATCATGCGTGCAGATATTATCAATGAAGAAAAGCGTATTGCTGGCCGTGGTGTAGCGCAAATCCGTGCCATCGAAACTGAGACAAGTGTTCTTAATAATGTTCACGGTTCAGCTCTTTTCACACGTGGTGAGACTCAGGTCCTTGCAGCTGTGACAATCGGTGGTAAAGAGGGTGAGCAGATGTCTGACTCTATCCACGGTGTGGCCTACGATAAATTCTACCTTCACTATACAATGGCCCCGTTCTCAGTAGGAGAGGCCAAGGGGTATAGAGGTGTAGGACGTCGTGAGATTGGACACGGAAACCTTGCTGAGCGCGCTCTCAAAAAAGCTATGCCATCTCAGACCGATTTCCCTTATACAGTACGTGTGGCCTGTGAAGTCTTAGAGTCTAACGGATCATCTTCGATGGGATCAGTTTGTTCTGGATCAATGGCCCTTATGGATGCAGGTGTTCCCCTTGCTGGCCCGGTGGCCGGAGTGGCCATGGGACTTATTAAAGAAGGTGAGAAGTACAAAATTCTTTCAGATATTCTTGGAGACGAGGATCATCTAGGGGATATGGACTTTAAAATTGCTGGAACAAAAGATGGTATTACAGCGATTCAAATGGATATGAAAATTGCAGGAATTTCTGAAGAGATCTTCCGCCTTGCTCTTGCTCAAGCAAAAGAAGGACGCCTTCATATTCTAGGTGAAATGGCAAAAACACTTTCTTCTCACCGTCAGACATTTAAAGCTGGTGTACCACAAATCAAGATGACGAAAATTGCTCCAGATAAAATTGGTGCTCTTATCGGTCCTGGTGGGAAAAATATCAAAGCAACTCAGGAAGAATTCAAAGTTACTCTTGAAGTTCTAGAAGATGGAACAGTAAAAGTTCTTGGTGTTGATGTGGCCAATATTGATAAGGCCATCACTCATATTGATCTTCAACTTAATGGTCCTAAGCCAGGAACAGTTTATAAAGGAACTGTTGTGACAATTAAAGAATACGGAGCTTTTGTTGATATCGCTCCTGGTATCTCTGGACTTGTTCACGTTTCTGAGCTTTCAAATGATCGTGTTCAAGATGTTAATGAGTACCTCTCTGAGGGAGATCTTATTGATGTAAAAGTTCTTGAAGTAGATCGTTTCGGAAAAATTAAGCTTTCTGTGAAGGCCATTGCTCCGATCGAGAAAAAGAAGAAATAATGAAAACGATTGAAGTGAAAGTTAATAAACTTCCTCATTTTGATCAGAGTTTTGAGCTCCCGTTTTACGCTACTGAAGGTGCAGCGGGAGCCGATATTCGTGCCAGTATTCCTGAAAAAAAATCAATCACAGTGAATCCGGGACAGAGACTTCTCGTTCCTACAGGGCTTTCCATGGAAATCCCAATGGGGTATGAGGTCCAAGTGCGACCACGCTCTGGGCTCTCTTTAAAGTCACCACTGCTTATTGTGAATGCTCCAGGAACTATTGACTCTGATTATCGTGGTGAAGTGAATATCATTATCGCCAATTTTGGGGCTGAGGCCTATGTGATTGAGCACGGCCTTCGTATTGCTCAGCTAGTGCTGGCCCCTGTAACTCAGGCCCATTATATCGAAACAAATGCTCCCCTTAGTTCAACAGAGCGCGGAGCAGGTGGTTTTGGTTCAACGGGAACAAAATAGGAGTATTAAAATGGATTTGAAAATTCCTTATGGAACTAATAATAAACAAACAGCTTACGAGAGTGCTAAAAAATTAATCCCAGATGTTATTCAGAAATTTGGTGTGAAGGCCAGTATTGACTGCAAAGACAGTGAGTCTTGTATTCATGCCAAAGGGACTGGATTTGAGGCGATGATTGAATTTAAAGAGAAAGAAGCCATAGTTAAGCTTGATCTCTCATTTCTTTTAAAGCCACTGAAGGGAAAAATTTTAGAGACTATCGAAAAGCAAATTAAGAAAGTTGTTTAAACTATGAGCATGCATAAAGTGACATTGTGGCCTTCGGGAGAAATTCTTGAGGTAAGCAGTGATGATAATCTTTTGGCCCAATTCAAAAAGGCCGGAAAAAAAATTAAATCAAGCTGTGGAGGCTGTGCCTCATGCGGTGACTGTGTCATTGTCGTGAAGTCAGGAGAGTCTCATCTCACTCCACAAACTTTTGAGGAACTTCGCTTGCTGGGTAATGTGTTCCACATTACTAAGGAGCGCCTTTCTTGTCAGACCAAGATAACGGGGGATGTGACTATTGATGTTTCAGCTCACGAGAAAAAAGGTTCTGCTCTAGGGGAGAAAGCCTCTGAGTCGGTGTCAAAAAGTACCCAAACTTTGCTGAAAAAGAAGATAGACCTCGAAAATGAGGCCATTCAAAGTAAGGAAAAAAGTGGAGAAAAACCATCAGAGACTTGGTATCGTCACTGGGAAAACAAAGATGAGGATGCTCAAAATAAGGCCAAGAAATTGGGTGGAAATAGACGTCCTAAGCCTTTCAAATACTCAGATGATTCTGGAAATAAAGACGAGAACTAAAACGACGGGAGCGTGATTAATGTCAACAGCAACAACAACGGTCGGTGCGGCAGATGTAGATAATACATTTCCACCACAGATTAAGTACATTGTAGGAAACGAGGCGTGTGAGCGCTATAGTTACTACGGAATGAAATCTATTCTAGTAGTATTCATGATTCAAGTTCTTCTATTTCAAGAATCTGATGCCACAGCAACGTATCACTTATTTTCTGCTCTTTGTTACTTGTTCCCAGTTCTTGGGGCCTTTATTTCAGACAGATACTTGGGTAAATATAAAACAATTCTTTATCTCTCACTTGTTTACTGTGTTGGACACGCCGTCCTAGCTATCTGGGAAAACAAAATGGGTCTTTATGCAGGTCTTGGGCTTATCGCTCTTGGATCTGGTGGGATTAAGCCGTGTGTCTCTGCCCACGTAGGGGATCAGTTCAAAGCGAATCAACAGCATCTTCTCAAGAAAGTGTATGAATTATTCTATTTCATGATTAACTTCGGCTCTTTCTTCTCAACAATTATTACGCCTTGGACTCTTAAGCATTACGGACCTTCTATTGCTTTTGGTATTCCAGGTGTTCTCATGTTTATTGCCACTTTCATCTTCTGGTTAGGAAGAAAAGAATTTGTTCATGTTCCACCACAAAAAGGTGATGGGCATGGATTTATGAACGTGATTGCTTCTGCATTCAGAAACCAATCAAAAAGAAAGCCAGGACAAACATTCCTTGATGCTGGTCTTGCTGATCATCAGCCAGAGCATATCGAAGCAGCTAAAGCCGTTATTGATATCGCGAAGCTTTTCGCAGCTATCTCAGTTTTTTGGGCCCTTTTCGATCAACATGGATCTTCATGGGTTATCCAAGCGATGAATATGGATCTGGTTTTCATGGGAATGCAATTTGAGGCTTCTCAGATTTCTGCCTGGAATCCAATTATGGTTATGGGTCTTATTCCTCTTTTTTCAATGGTCGTTTATCCAGGAGTAGAGAAGTTAGGATTTAAACTAACTCCTATTCGTCGTATGACTATTGGAATGTTCGTCGCTGCTGTCTCTTTTGGTTTTGTGGCCGTTCTTCAAATGGGTTTAGATGCTGGTAATAAACTTAATGTTATGTGGCAGTTCTTTCCTTATCTTATTATTACAATGGCTGAGGTGATGATTTCAATTACAGGTCTTGAGTTTGCTTATACTCAAGCACCACGCTCAATGAAATCAACAATTATGTCTATTTGGTTATTAACTGTATTCTTCGGAAATCTTATTACGGCCTACGTCGCGAAGATTAACTTCTTCCCAGTAGGATCTGTAGGGTATTTCTTATTCTTTACAGTTCTTATGGCCGTTTTTGCTTTGATCTTTGCTTATATGGGCAAGGGATACAAAGTGAAAAACTATATGGAAAAATAATTTTTTATTTTTTAAAGATAGAAATAAAAAAGGGCCCTAGTTGGGCCCTTTTTTTATAGTGATCCTTCAGGAAAACTTGATCGGGAGAATGATTCTAAACTATGTTGATAGGGAATCTGGCAGGCCGGAATATCGTTGGTAGGAACCACATCGTCCACTGGCGTCAGGAAAAGAAGGAAGTCATCCCAATCTGCTTTATCATTAAATGAGTCAAAGATATCTAAGTTACCTAGCTCATCAAAACTATTATCCATTAGAGAGTCAGTATTATTATAGACATCAGACATCACTTCCATGATTGGATCTACCGCAAAAGCTCTGTCCCATTCTCTAACCACAATACGAATTCTGGCCTTAACGTCTTGAGCTTTGTTGAGACAGTAAAAATTATAAAATGGTGAGGTGTTAGAACCAGCTATACTTCTTCCTGAGTGGGGAGAATTTGCATAGGGCCTAACGACTTCGTTTTGAGCAGAAAAACGAGCGGGATTGACTACGGATGAATCAGAGTAATCAAACAGACGAGTTCCAAGATTTGTATGGTCATATCCTCTTCTCCAGTTCTTTGAGAGCAGATCAATCAGAGTTGAGTTAAATGTTGTCTGTGTTGGGTTGAAGCCTAATAGAGGAGCCCCAATATCATAAGTATCGTTATCATAATTAACGCCAGAACATTGGCGCATATAATTGCTGGCATACATATTTGAAAGATAGTCTTTACTGATGGGAGAGCTTACCTCGTATGGAAGGCTCATTGCTTGATTAAAATTGGCCTTTGTGATCTCTGTTCCAACACTAAATTCAGATAAGCTGGCAACATCTTTAATAGGGCCATTAATACAATTGACTGCTTTACCGCCACAATTGATTTTAGTTGTTGTGGATGAAACAAGATTGGTTCCAGGCGCATCTGGGTCTGGAGAATAATCGTTTTTAATAATGGTAATTACTCCGTCATCACAGTTAGGCCCATCTTGTTCACTATAATCAAAACGACAAAGCTCTTCATCGTCAGCGATCTCACCAATAATAGGTGCAGTTGTATTAGGCAGAGCTGCGATAAGTGCGTTCTGCTGATAATAGCGATCACAAAGACCTGTGGCGGTTGGGGTTACGGCCCCCGGCTGACATGTATTTTGAACAATGGTTCTCGTTGAGTTTCCTGGTTGATATTGGTGAAAGCTAAAGGGAGTATAACCAATGTACTCACATGTATTGGCCGATGATTCAACTTTCCATTCAAGACCATTAAAAAATAAAGCAAGTTCTTCTGCTTCAAAAAAACAAGTCACATCATAAGTAGAAGGGACACCTGCATAAAGGGCGGTACTGAAAGCCGGGGCCGTGACTTCACATTTCGAGTTGAAATTTCCGGGCCCAGTCTTATGGAGATGATAGTCAAGGAGAGTGTCTGAAGTATTGACCACTCTGAAGTACTGCTCGGCGGCCATGGCCGGTGGAGGAGTCGTGGTTGTGTTTGAGTCTTGTAAACTTGGGTTTACTTTCTCATTACAACTTGCAAGCAGTAAAAGTGCTGCTATCACAGAGTAAGTTTTTGTTTTGCTTCCATTCTTCATAACGACAGTCCTTGAATATTCTTCAGTCTGATCCATAGGTCTCATCGGCACTAATTTCAATTAATTAAGTCCGTCTGATTTTTCCTGCTCCTCTTTTTTGCAACACCACTGTAAACTGATATTAAGTTCTCAATATTTCATTGTTACAGAGTGAAAAACTCTAGTATTTGAGAGGAGTCAAGATGTCTCTTGTGAACCAAATCTTTAGTAAAACAGGCCGGTATCTGATTGTTTTCGCTCTGGTAATGCCAAGTCTTACTTGGGCCGTTCAGAGTGGTATTGTGATGCCTGAGAAGGCCTATATCTACGCTGATCCTGAGCGCTCTAGTCCCATCGGTTTTGTGAGACGTGGAAAAAAACTTAAGCTTAGTTCTATTGCTAAAAATAAGGGCTCAGTTTACGCCACTATTGTGTCAGGAAAGGTGGCCTATATCAGTGTGAGTGATGTGAACACTGAGATGGAAGATCTTGAGAGCGAGCGTCTGGTGGCCGAGAGATTTCAAAAAGTGGCCACTAAAAAAACCACTTCCAGTTATTCAGTGGGGGCCTTTCAATACAGCTCTATTATTTCTCAGAAAGCCTCTAATGGACCAACTCAAGATAAAGATACTGTGAATTGGATCGGAGCAGGGATTAAAGGTGAAATCATTTTAGCACCCCGGTTTGATCTTCAGATTCTTCTCCAAGGGATGCAGGCCAAAAATGAAGAGCTAGAGACATGGAGAATTTTTGGAGTAGGTGGGGCCGTTGGGTACCGCTTAGTTGATTTTGAAAGATTTCAAATTCGCCTTTTGGGAGAGCTTCAACTCATTCCTTTTGCGACCTATGAGCTAGAAGGGGCCTACCGGATCCGAGGTTATGGAGCTTCTTTTGCTGGTGGATTAGATACGACGATTAAATTTACTAACCACTGGGGTCTAGAGATCATGGCCCTTTATCAATATATAGGTCTTGGAGGATTTGATCCACCTGAGAATCAAATCTATGAATCTCCAAGCTATATGGGGCTTAGACTAGGTGCTAATCTTACTTATCTCTTTTAAGTTAAACGAGCTTAAGAAGAGCAAGAAGCTTTTCAACATCTACTTTGCGTGAGTGGCGATCAACAATAATTTTTTTATCATCTACTGTTTTCATCCATAGAATAAAATATCCTTTATTTTGAAAACCTGCTGCTTCTTCCCCACCTTTCATTCGGGCCATATTGGGAGAGTCGATAAAATGCTCTACCCAAAAAGCACTATTACCTGCAATGGTAAAGGATTCAGAAAAAACAGTCATTCCATAGATACGATAGATCAGTTTGACGGTATTAGGCTCTTTGACAATTCGTTTTTCGTAGAAGAAAAACGCCAGAGTTACTAAGGGAATAAGTCCAAGAAAAGCAAAAAGACTATAACCAAGAGTCGCATCAACTTCATCACCTAATTGGATAAGTTTTAAAATTGGATCTTTAATGGCCAGGGACATAAAGCCCACCATCATCAAAGCCGCTGCGGCGTAGGCCCAAAAAATATAAGGAAGGCCGTAGCTTTTAAGCATAATCTTTGAAGGTTCTCTTTTGACAAAATCCGTCTCTTCTTCAGAGACAGGAAAAACATACATTAATCCCATAATGAGAATTTTATAACACTATTGATACGGATAAAAAACATCTAAGAGATCAAAACGTGGCGTAATAAGATTTTTCCAAGTTTGAAGCCATAGCTCAGAGGCCTCTTTTTCTTTAGTCCATAGTTTTTGAAAGCCTGGGTGCTTGAGTTGAAGGGGATCGCTGGTAATGACGAGTTTTAGGCGTTTTTCAAACCGCAGCTTCATAAGGAGCGCATGATCTTGGAAATGGGCCGGGAGGGTCTTTTCAAGCTCTAAGAGGCGCTTATAGATAAAGCCGAGCTCAGCCTTACTTTGGGCATATTTGTATTCCAAAATAATTAAATAAAACTCGATGATCGTGGCCCAATGTCCCTGGGGACAGAGAGTTCGTGCCATTTGGAAATGATGATAGGCCAGATCTTCTTGATTTTGATCAAGGTGACCTTGGGCCAGAGTGAGGTGAGACCAAGGAATTTTTAAGGCCTCAGGTTTTTCTTTTGAATTTAAAGCTATCCATTCACTCTTTTTCCAAATGGACGGCATCTCCTCATTAGTAGTTTGAATCTTTCCTGATTTGAGCTCATAAGTGAAGCTGATTTGTGTGCTAACTGTACTTGTGGGAATGGACCATTGTTCTTTATCAAAACGAGGCTCAAAGAGATGATGAAGATCGGCCAGGTGAATATTTTTTTTCTTTTTAAGAATCTGGCCGGCCCCGGTGGCACGAGCAGCTGAGACGCTGACAAAGCGGTCTTCGTTTAAGTTATCCCCGAAAGAATACTTCAATGGAGTATTAGTAAAAATCAGAGGATGCTTTTCTTCCAGAGAGAATTTTTCAAACCAGTGTTGAGGGCCTTCAATATCAAAGGCCAGAACATCGTGGTTTTTATCGACAATATAGCCTCCCCATTTATTTTGAGTGCTTTTGATACGAAGATCTTTTCTTAAGTCATTTAAAGTCTCATTTCTAAACATCAAATCAAAGAGAACTGAGTAAATAAGCTCGCCCTGAGCGTAGTATTGTGGGCTTGGTTTTTGATGCAGGGCCACTGAAAAACCTTTGCCTGAGAATAAATGAAAGGGGGCCAGGCACATCCCACTCATTCCCACCCAAGATACTGGCGTGGTCCCGTTAAACTGAGTGACATAAAGTTTGGCCTTATTCTTTAAAAAATTCATTAAGGGGAAATCAATCAAGCGATGATGAAAAATTCCGTGCTCGGTTTTTTCAAAGACACTTGTGCACCCAGGAATAAGGGCCTTGAGTTCGGGACGAATTTGGCCGTAGTGAGAGGCAATCTCCACCAGTTCAATGACTCTTCTTACATCGGCCACAGGCCTTTCAAGACCTTCAGCGTAAGCAGTTAAAGCGAGTTCAAAGAAAGATTGGTTCCGTCTTTTAAAAAGAGAATGAGAGCGTGAAAGAAGATCCTGCCAAATTTTTAGTAAATGGTAGGAACTTAATAATTTTTTAAGATTCACTTCAAGATTATGAAAGTCTTCAGCTTCTTTTCGACCTAGTTGGTAGAAATTTTCTTTAAGGTCTCCAATAAGGCGTTCAACTTTAAGTGACATGATTATCCTACGTAGTAATGCACAAGATGCTTGAGTTGATTGGCAAAATCAAGCTTGAAGACTCTGTTTTCTAGTCTCTCAAGTTGATCCGGTTTGCAACGAATATAAATTTTAAGTTTGCCTCGACCGCTTGATGTGGTCATATTTTTTAACTGATAGAATTTACTTAAGAATCTAAAGTGCTGCTTATTAGTAAGCTTAAAAGACTCTTCTTTTTTGATTGCGTTCCAAAGCATCCATGGATCGTAGCGTCCCACAAGAATAGCAGCGATTACAAGATAAATCAGGGTGTCTGATTCAAACCCATCTCCCACTAAAACCAGATCATCGGGAACTCCCGTCATGAGAAGGATATTCACAATATGATTAAGTTTATAAAAACCTTGGGACTTTAAATCTTTTGGGGTGAGGTCTCCTTCAAACAAAGCAAAAATCTTACGGTAATCTTTTAAGAAGATATTGGCAGTGAAAATTTGATTTTGATAAAGCCAGTCACGAATGGCATTTTCATAAAAGTGAGGGGAGGCAGAAACCACGAAAGGTTGATACTCCTCACTAATAAGTTTTTTGATCAGCTCAATGGAGCTCTCTACCGGCGGAAAATAATTGAGAGGGTTTTTGAGAGATTGATATAACTCTCTTGCGGTTGAGTATTTTGTATCAACTAGAGTTTTATCAAAATCAGTGATCATGATTTTTTTGGGAGTTAAAATCCGAGTGGGAATAAAACTTCCAATAAGAAGTTCAAGGCCTTGTCGAGAATTTGTTTCAAATATTTTAAGACGACGAACTCTGTCCCCAACCTCTGGTTGTGGAATCTTAAAATTGAATCCACCAAAACTGTCTGAGTCAAAACTGCGAACTAAAATTTCTTGGCCATGCTCGTTGAGACCAATTACCTTGAGGCGGAAAATATCCGAACTCATGAGTCCTAAACTTTGAATGGGAGATGTGGGAACAAGTTCTTTAAAATTCTGATTCAGCTCTTGGAAAATCTGAAATTTGGCCTCGGTCGAAAAAGACATAGAGGCCCTTACGAAGATATATTCGTCAGATTCAATACCAGTAAAGTGGACAAGATGTGGTCTTTTCATGGATGATACTAGTATAGCTAAATTTGAGTCATACTCATAGGGTGGGGATACGAAATGCTAGAGATGGTTTTAAAAATTCGAGGAAAAGTTCAACGCGTAGGCTTTCGCTATAGCGTCGTAGAATTTGTGCAAAATACTCAATTACCTGTTTATGGATATGTTCGTAATCTTCCCGATGGATCAGTGGAAATTTTGGCCCAAGGTGATATCGAAAATCTCAAGAGCCTTCACCGCTTTGCCACTAAAGGTCCACCAGGTGCGGAAGTGAGGGAAGTGGATGAGGATTTACACCCCCTGAACAAACTGACTCACCAAGATTTTGTGATTATTGATTAGGCCTTATTAATCGAGAAAGTCAGAACTCCAGAATCATAATTTGATTTTACTGTTTTCGGATTGAGAACATTATCGACTGGAAGGCGAGTGACCATACTTTCAACTTTATTGATCTTAGTCGTTGTCCCGCTTTCATCTTTTCTATTATCAGCGTAACGACGATTCATGGTGAGCACAATTTCTTTGGTGTTCGTCGTCATCACAACATCATGCTTAGCATACTCTGGGACAGTGACACGAACCTCGTAGCCATCAGGAGTTTTTGAGAGCTGAGGCTTAAGTTCAATAAACTCATAGAAAGGATCCCCTTGGCGAGACTCTGTGAGTTTAATTTCTTTGTGCATGGCCGTTTTTAGGCTATTCAAAGACTTCTTATTAAGCTCTTCCATTTTTTTGAAATCTTCAGCATTTTTCTTTAAGCTATCGGCATATTTTTTTTCAAATAGTAATTCTTGGTCTTTAAGACCTTTTTGATAATTATCAGTGCGCAGGTCATAGTCTTTGCGACCTTGAGTGGTGATTTTATCTAGTTCTTGATTCTGACGAGAGTAGGTGTCGAGACGTTGCTTTTTAAAGTTTTTGTCTTGATCAGCTTTTATTTTTCCATACTTTTGATTATCTGTTTCATAAGTATTTTGGAAGTTTTTTCGTTGAGTATCAATTTTGTTTTGGTTGAATTTTTCCGTTTCCGACAACTCTTCAAGTTTTGACATTTTTGTTTGGTCAATTTGATGTTGCATATTCTGGTTTAAGTCTTGAAGAGTTCGATTATACCGGTAGTTAGTATCTTGCAGATTGAGCTCATGCTCACCAGCGATAACCGTGCGCTGATCGGCCAATCTGTTTTGGTAATCGGCCCGGGCTTTCTCTGTTTGAGATTTGAGAGTTTTGATCTCTTTATCCGTCATTTGTTGAGTGGATTGAAGATGTTTTTGCATCTCTAGTAAGACTCGCTCTTTTTTCTCATTTTCAGCAGCGATATCTAGAGCGTGTTGATCACGAACTTCAACGACTTCTTGTTGGTTAACTTTTTCAAGTTGGTCGACGTGTTGGCGGTGAGCTTGTTCAAGAGTACGGAGTTCACGAGTTTGACTGCGTTTAGCGATCTCGACCTTGCGGGCCTCATAAGGGGAACCTTTTCCGGTAACCTTATAATCACTCATGGAGTCGCCGTTCCTTTATCATAGGGATGATCACAGGCCACAGTTTTAAAACCTGTATACCCGGGACACATCCATGTTCTGAGAAGTTCAATCGTGACTGAACTTCCCCCATGATATGATTTAAACACTTGTGGGTTCAAACTGGAAACAATATATTGGGCCGGGGCCCGTGTGGCCACAGCATAAGGATCGTTTGATTTAACAATGTATTGGTAGGCCCTGTACTCAGCGTAGAGAGGATTAGAAAATAAACTGATTAAAGCAAACAGAGTAAAACGCATCAATGAAGTTCTCTCAATCTATCTAGAGTTCTGTATTCAACTAGCTTCATAAAAGAGCGAATAAAGAGTTCGCGGTCTTCGTTTTTCAGAGCTTGAAGAGCGGTTTTTTTACGTTCAATGGTATTATATTTCTCCATTCGCTTGAAACCAGCTTCCACCACTTCTGCTGCCAGCGAGAAAGAAAGTTTTTTCACTTCCTCAAGATCAGCATAAGACTCATGAATCCAGTCTTGGTAAAATAGAGGAAGATGGCCCTGACTTCCGGCCTCGATCAAATGGTCAAACTCGTTGGGTGGCATACGTCGCATTTTGGTAACTCCTTTACACTCTACCATCCTAACGAAAAATGTTATGCTGGAGGAGGTCGGTAGGTTTTGCCATGAGGAAAAAAGATGGATGATGAAAAGCTAAATAGTGATTTAGTAGAGTGGCTCTCTCAGAAAAAATCAGAGTGGTTAGGGGAAATTATTGCTCATCAGCCGATAGACGATCTAAATTTCGATCAGTTGCACTACTACGAGGGAGAGCTGAATGGAATTGATCAGGATTTTGATGAGTCCTTCGATTGGACTGAGGACAAAATAAAACTCAAAACTTTTTTGAAGTTTCTTAAAGGTGAAAGGCTGACTATCTTGGTTATTCTTTGTTTGAAGACCGATGGCCTTAGTTTACCGGTATTTTATTTTGCTACTCACTACCGTTCTGTGGCCGATTTGTTTTGCAGAGGGGAGTATTACACTCACACTAAGCATTAGTTCTTGAGACGGATGTCCATATAGCTGTGTTGAGCTCTAAATTGTGAACAAAGACTATTCATATAGTTTTGGGCCGCTTGATGACAGGCCGGAGATGTTTGGGCCCCATAAGGACAACCACTCACAGGATAAGCCGCCGTTCCGAATCTAACGTAAGCATCCATACAGCTAAAATAAGCAGTAAGTGATGATCTCTTCATCACCATGGCCCCATTAATTGGATATTGAGTAAAGCCCACTCTTGTTTTAGGAAGACTTCCGTAAATAACTTGGTTGGCATTATGAACTGTACATTGTGGTTGCCCTAAATACATTGAACTTCCAGTCGTATCTTTATATGTAGGGATCAAGCATGTTCCAAGTTCCTGGTCAGCACTAGTAAACATCACACGGATTGATGTTTCATTTGATGTCGATTGGCAGAGAGAGGTATAACCAATTCCCGCAGAATAAAAAGGTGTTCCTGTATTACAAGCAGAAAAATCCTGAGGGAGTGTGGTTGTGTTTCCACTCGTTGTTCCCGAAGTTGTCCCAGCTGTTGTTGAGCCAATTGTTGACCCAGTCGTTGTCCCACCTAGTGAGCCTGTCGTCTGAGAGCCTTCTGTACCTGTATAATTGAGTCCATTTCCGAATGAGTTTCCGACTGAGCGTGTTCTTTGAGGAGCATCACAGGCAGTGAAGAAGGTCATGAGGAGAAGGCATGTAACTATAGTTTTCATAAAGGACCCTTAGCGGTTCATTCTTATCCACTAATCTTATCGGTGGCCCAATAAATTTCATGAGTTTAAAATTTAAGACGATAAGGAAAATGAACTAACATCAAGAGATTTTTAGGTTTTTATGCGGATATTGCTCATCATTGTGGTTTTAATTTTAGCGGGCCTTGGGGCCGGTTGGCTCAATATTAAGAGTTATCCTTATCGTCTCTACCGCGACTATATGACGGGACTTAAAAAAGATAGGTACTATGAGCTCACGCCTTTTAGGGCCAATCTTCTTATTCCTACTGAAGTTCAACCACTGACTACCTACAAAGAAGACTATCCTCAGCTTTGGAAAGATTTTCAGGTGATGAATGCCTCAGTTCCACTACCTACGAGGCATCCCCTTTTTAGGCTTGTCCCTCTTATCCAGGCCACTCCTAGTAAGATTCCCCAACTTGGTTTAAGTTTTCAGAATCAATCTGGGCGCGAGATCACGAGACTCTATCTTTTACCTCCGACGATGTTTCGAGACTACCTTCAAGAAGAAGCTCTTTTTAAACTCCCTTATGCCAGGAAGCGCCTCCTTCAAATTTCTAATGAAGATCTATGGAAAAAAGTTTTTACTAAAAATATTGTCGTTGAATTAAAACCTATCGATGAAATGATCGAGGACTTGTTTATTCATTATATCAGGCATGAATTTCTTCCTAAGGGAACGATTCACTATGGCCTGATTAAACCTGAAGAAAATCTGGCCATCGTTGAAATGACTCCAAAGAACAAAGATTATCAAGTTGAACTCATTCTTCAGTACCAAAATGGAGAGATTTTTAGTTACGTGATTATGACTGAAAAAAATAGTCTTGATTCTAATGGCCTTCGTTCAAAATTTATTAACTCCATCAATCAGCGCGCTGGTGATGAGTCCATGGGACGTATTCTTTATACAGAATTTAAACAATTAAATTTTGCTCGCCAAGTTGATCAGGAGGGGATGCTTTATCTTTTTGCGGCTTGGTCTCAGCAAGTTGATAATGCCGATTTATTTAAAGAGATGATTTTCTTTCTTGAACGTGGAACAAAAAATAAAGAGATCCTTAAAAATCTTTACCAATACGGATTTAAAAGATTTGGTAAAACATTCTCCACTAAAGCCGGAGAGTTCTTGGATGATGAAGAGTTAAATCTCCAAAGAAAAATTGAGCTTGAAGATATTGAGCTTAAAAAACAAATTCAACAAGAGGGCCTTAAAGTCACGACCCCAGAGTTATCTGCGGAAGAGAAAATGAACCTCTATCTTAAAAAGGCCAAGGATGCTGAAGCACCGATGCCAGATCGTGAGAAAATAAAGGTCGATTAGGAATTAAATTTTTTAAATCCGGCCACGAGAGTCTCTGTCAGGCGTGGGCGCAAATGCTCAACCTTTTCCGGAATAAGCTTTTTGGTAGTCTCATCCATATAGATACGGCGATTGATTTCAATCTGAATATTATTCGTGCGAAATTTATCCACATACTCCGTTACATATCCACCCACATAGGGATCATTATAAGTACATGAGAATTCTTTGCTGCTTAGTGAATCATGAAAATAAGTGATGAACTCAGGAGTACAAGTTTTCCCATTGCGATCAGAAAGACAGAAGTCAGGTCTCCATTCTTTTTGATTTGGATTTTGTTTCATATGATAGGCCGTGGGAGCCGAAGGCATGCTATGTAAATCAATCATCGAGACTGGCCCTGTTTTTCTTTTCTCAAGATCTTGAAGGGTGGCCTTAAGGATTTCATAATAAGGAGCGTGATATTGATTTAAAAATTGCGCCACTTCTTCTGGTGTGGGCTCCGTTGTGACAAGCTGAATCCCTTTAGTATTATTTTTCCAGCAGAGAACCGCCAGCTCGGGAGAGCGATTCAGATCCACACAAACTCGGTGAATATGGGCCACAAGAACCGCCACTCCGGCCTCTTGGAGAGAGCGGATATCAATCAGCTCATTGACTTTAAAGTCTACATCTTCACGATAGTCCGCTATATTCCCAGAAAGATATTTATTAAAGGCCTCTGGGACCTCTTCACCTGAATGAGGAATGGAGAGTAACCCTCTGAAATCATCAGAGAGCGGGGCGTAGTAGTCAAACAATGGAGTTTTTAGAGGCTTATCTGTATTAAACATACGTAAAATTTACCATTTTTTTACCTTCTTTGGGAAGTCTCCTTTATAAACTCAAGCGCTTAAGGTAGTATCAGGCCACTCACGAGAGGTTTATATGAAATTTCCTGGCCGCCGCCATACGAAGCATTATTTCCCTGTTGAAGAAAGAACAAGAGTTGCTTTTTCTAATGAAGTGGGAAATCCCGGAAATATATATGCTGTAGGAATTGATCAACTTTTAGTTGATATTGAAATTCCTGTGTCTGATGAATTTCTTTTGCAGCATAATTTTGTCAAAGGTGAGTCTTTCATCATTGATGATGATCTCGCCACTGAAATTTATAAATATCATAAAGAGCGCAATCTTATCTCAGGAGAGTTTCCTGGGGGAACAGTCGGTAATACTCTTCATAACTTTTCAGTCCTTTCTGAATCACCCTCAGTGACTTTAGGAACTATCAATAAGCATATTGAAGTGAATGACTATGCCTATAAGTATCTTTGCTTAACTAGCTCAAAGGTCAATCTTTCTTATCTTCAGCCATGTGATCGACCTATGGGACGCGCCCTTTGTTTAGTTGCCCCTGATGGAGAAAGGACTTTTGCTATTAGCAAAGGGTGCATGAATGATCTCTCCCCAGATTTTATTAAAGAAGATGTGATTGCTAATGCAGCGGCCTTACTTCTTTCGGCCTATCCATTTAGAGATGAATCTCTTCCTATTTTTAAGGCCACTATTAAGGCCGTAGAAATTGCGAAGAAAAATAATGTTCCTGTTGTTCTCTCATTGGGAACCAGTGGACTTGTTGCGGAGAAAAAAGAATTAATCCTGAACTTCCTTAAAGACTTTGTCACGATTGCGGCCATGAACCAGGAAGAAGCTATTGCTTTAACTGGCATCTCTGATCCACTTCTTGCGGCGGAAGCGGCCCTAGATCTTACGGATATGGTTCTTCTCACTGTAGGGGCCAAAGGTCTTTATATTGGGGCGATTACTGAAACTGAGCATGCAAGGCTCACAAAAGATCCTCTTCATACAAAATCTATTGTTGATTATAATAAGTTTGAATATTCTCGCGCGATGAGAAGAAATGATTGTAAAGAGCCCCTGAAGATTTATTCTCATATTAATCCGTTCATGGGTGGACCTAATATGATTAAAAATACAAATGGAGCAGGGGATGCGGCCCTAGCAGCTCTTCTTCACGATATTAGTGCAAATCTCTATCATCGTCATCGTGTTCCGAACTCACCAAAACATGCGGCGAGTTTCTTAACTTACTCTTCGATTTCTCAAATTTCAAAATACGCTAATCGCGTTTCATTTGAAGTTCTCAGCCAGAATTCACCTCGCTTAAGCAAGGGACTTCCAGAGAGAGAGGATAGTTTAGAGGAAGCTTACTGGTCGAAGTAATGAAGGACAAAAAATCAAAAGAAGCCTTATTTAATGAGATTAAAGGCTCGCTTTTTGAGTATCTCTTTGCTCGTGAATTGGCCCGTCTGTCTCAAACAGAGTCTTCCTTTTTAAAATCGATCAGTGATCAATATCAGATTGTTTTGTCTCAACAAGATCGTATGGTCCGAGAGTTTTATCCCGATCTCATTCCTTTTCTAGGACAGATGAGTAAAAAAACGGTGGAGTATTTTCTTTCTCAGTTTCAAGAGCCACTGGATTCGGTCAAACTTCTGGGTAAGTTTGTGAACACAGAAATGAGTGGTGAGATCAAAGAAGCAGATGTCATTATTGAATCAAACCAAAGACAAATCCCTATCTCACTGAAATTGACCAAAGAGTCATCTTACGTCAATACCAAGAGTGGGGGAATCAAAAGCTTTATCAAAACTTATTTCCAGTTTGATCGTGACCAAGAAATTCAGCATGAGTTTAATCTTTTTGTGGATCAGATCTTCGCTGAAATGGGACATTCTCTCCATACCGAAGCAGGGCTGGAGTATGATGGGACTTTTAAAGATTGGATTCGCCGTGGTTACTCTGAACTCCCAGGGGAGTTAGAGGGGCATTTTAGAGTTCATATTCATGACTTCTACAATAAAGTTAAAACCAGACTTTATGATATCTTGCTTGATCTTTATAAAAAGCAACCGGAAGCTTTCTTGAAGGCCCTCCCGGCTCTTTGCGGATTTAGCAATGAAAATATGGGACAGCTGACCTGCTATCATGACTTTTCAGATAAGGGATTTAGCGATCCGAGAATTCACTTTGAGTTTTTTAAACAAGAAATTTTCAGTCAGATCATTAAGCTAGATTTGCACCCAGGTCTTTCTTATTTTGATATTGAGCTTGAGGATCGTATTCTTCAAATTAGAGTGAAGTCGATGAATAAGTTTACATCAACGGCCATGAAAATAAATTGTTCCGTGAAATTTAAGCGACTTTCTTTCCCGCAATAGATTTAACAAAGACTTTTGAATCAAATCCAACTATGTGTGTAGAGATATCTAACCAGTGGCCCGGTCTATCTGTGATCATAAAACAAAATTTCTTATGAATGATTTCGTCATGAAAAAACTGCTTAAGAAGTTTTTCTGAGAATAAATCAAATCCAAGTTTGTGAGTATCTTCAATAAAAAGAACTTGGCGATTCATGATTTGGGACTGAATCAAAGTCACAAGCCACTTTTCCTTAAGATCAGCTTCATGAGGATGGCGGTTTAAGTCTCCGATCAGTTTAACTAATTGTTTATAATGTGATCTCTGCTCAAGCCAGTCTTGAAGATGGTGCTGAGGAGAAATATGCTGAGGAAGTGAGAGTGGAAGCATCATATTTTCAATTAAACTGAGATTTCCGTGAAGTGAGTTCTGTGAATGAATATGAGTAAATAGGGGAATTTGGCCAAACTCTGATCGATACAGCTGGAAGAAAAACTTCATCCCTTGCCCATAGTGGGGGATTAGATGAGAGTCACAGAGATAAAGGCCAGAGTTTTGATCAACTATTTTCATCAATTTACTTATCGGTGGCCTAATTTATGATTTTAGTCTTTGAGAGAATTAATCTCCCTGAGATAATATTTCCTATGGAAGAAGAAAAAAAAGCCTTTGAGTATAAGAGTGTTATCGTCGGACTCTCCGGTGGATTAAACTCTGCCGTGGCGGCCATGCTCTTGAAAATTCAAAAAATTGATTTGATTGCCGTGACTATTGATTCAGGGCCAGTTTTTGGGACTGATCCTTCTCAAAATTTTTCCTGTCATATTGAGTCCGCTAGACTTCAGAAGATTAAAGATTTTTGTCACTCGATCAATATTCCTCTACATATCGTGAAGAGTAGTGAAATTTTCAACGAAGAAGTTGTGGAGCGCTGGATTTCTCAGAAACTTTGCGGGGCCATCAAAGATCAGTGTTTTTCTTGCCACAAAATGCGTCTGCGGCTGCTTTATGAAAAAATGATAGAGTATAAAGCCGATGCCATAGTCACAGGACATTTTGCTAAGGTCTACACCAATCCCACAACGGGAGAAGTTTCAATTAGCACGGCCAATGATGAGGTTCATGATCAATCTCATTTAATAGGAACTTTACCCCAGAGTATCTTGAGCAAGCTTCTTCTTCCGCTTTCTGATCTTTCAACAAAAGAGGTGGATAAGCTCGCGGCTAATTTCTTTTTAAATTTTGAGGCCCCCAAAATAAAAATCCACGAATGTTTTCCGCAAACTGAGGAAACAAAAAACTTTTTGGAATCTAGGGTGCCAGTTTCTCTCCGAGCTGCGGGAGAGATTTATGATTTAGGACGGACTCACAATCTTGGGGCTCATCCCGGCGTCCATACACTGGAGTTTGAAAAAAATATTCAGCCTATAGGCCGCCATGGCAACTCAACTGATCATTTAAGAATCGCGAGATATAATTTAAGAGAAAAGGTTGTTGAAGTCGCCGACGAAACTTACTTTCATGGGAATGGACTTCAGCTGGTTGATTGTGAATTTATGGAAGGTGTTGATACATCTTTTCCTTTCAAGGCCTGGATTAAAATTGAAGACTCTTTTTATGAGGGGATGATTTACCCTAAAAATCTCTCAACGGTTTATATTCAGCTTGAAGAGGATGTGCCACTCTTTGAGGGAGTCACCCTGACTTGTTATAAAAAGAAAGGCAAGAATAGTAAGGTTTATCTTAATGGGAAAGTGAAACGAGTAAGGAAAATTCAGCTTACAGCAAAAACGGATGAATCTGCTGATGAAGAGAATAGAGAATCAAGTGCGGACCATGAAAAAAATTTTTAAATTTATAATTTTAGTTCTTATCACTTCCACTGCTTTTGCTAAGGCGCCTAAGGTTTATAGTGCTCTGTCAAATGAGGCCAAGCATTTTAAAGAGAAGGATCTTCGCGATCTTTTAGTAGAGTTTGTGCGAGCGGGATCACCCACACGAATTCCAGGTTCAGAAGGTCATGCGAAGGCCATTATGTTTATTCAAAATAAAGTTCGCGAATATGACCCAAAGGAAACTGGGAGTCTTAGTTTGGAGAAATCTAAGCTTCCTATAGAGAAGGGAGTCAAACTTTACCAGGACGATTTTCAGAACAAGGTGGCCACTCAATTTACACCGGCCCAGGCCGAATACAAAAAATGGAAAACTTTTACTGATTTAATGGTGGCCGAGATTAAAAGAAGAGAAAATGAGGAAGCTGTAAATCTTGTTTGGGAAAAAAAGGGGAGTGATACAAAAAAATGGATCACGATCATGGCCCACTACGATACAATTTCTCACGATAAAAATACTTATCTGGTGAAGGCCAAAGATAAAATGCCTGGGGCCAATTATAATGGAACTGGAGTGAGTGTGGCCCTTGGCCTTGTGAAGCTTTTTGCGGGAATGGATCTTGCTCGTTCAGTCCGTATTGTTTTTGTGGATTACAGTGTCTTTGGTTTTATGGGAGCAGAGATCTTGGCCCAAAAGATTGAATCTCGAGTTCAAAAAAATGAAGAAGAAGTGATGATGGTTTTTAATTTGGAGATGCTTGGGCAAGACACCAGTGTTTTAGATAGTGCGAAAAAAACAGGAAATTTTTGTGTCTATGGGCCTAAGAACGCGGAGCTCTCTACCCCAGTTCAGCAGATGCTTTTAAACGGTCAAAAAATTACTAAAGAGACACTTTTCGAATACCGCGCCAATGGATTTGAGACTTCGGATCACGCTCGTTTTTGGGAGAGAGGAATGCCGGCCTTGGTTTTTAGCCAAAACTGGGAAGAGGATTTTAATCCTAAGTTCTATCAAACCCCACAGGATACAGCGGAAACCCTTAATTTTAAGACCCTCTATCACGCTTATTTGGCCCTCTCAGGAATCACAGCGGGTCTTGTCCTCGATTTGCGCTGAAAATATTTCATCTACGTCTATGAAAAACGTCTTTTTTAGGTGATAACTCACTCCATGAATGAGTATGCCTACAACCCCGAGCTTTTAGGCCGTTATGGGATCACTTTGACTAAGTCAGGGTACGACCTTAATGCGTCCAAAAAAGTTGTCGTGGGAATGTCTGGTGGAGTGGATTCATCAGTGACGGCCTTGATTTTAAAACTTCAGGGCTATCAGGTGGTAGGTCTATTCATGAAAAATTGGGATGAGATTGATGAGTCAGGAAACTGTCCCTCAGATCGTGACTATCAAGATGTGATCAAGGTTTGTGAGCGCCTTGATATGCCTTATTATTCAGTGAATTTTGTGAAAGAGTATTGGGATAATGTCTTTGCCACTTTCCTTGAAGAATACAAACAAGGGTACACCCCGAATCCTGATATCCTCTGTAATCGTGAAATCAAATTTAAAGTTTTCTATGAGAAGGCCATGCTTCTAGGGGCCGATTACTTGGCCACGGGTCATTACTGTCAGCTCACTCACGCCAAAGGTTATCCTGAACTCGTGAAAGGAAAAGATTCCGGTAAAGATCAGACCTATTTTCTCTATGCTGTTGGAGCAGAAGCTTTTAAAAAAGTCCTTTTCCCTATTGGTCATCTTGAGAAAAAACTTGTGCGCCAATTGGCCACAGAGTTTAATCTGGCCACCATGAGTAAAAAAGACTCTACCGGTATTTGTTTTATTGGAGAGCGACCTTTCAAAGAATTTCTCTCTCAGTATATTGAATCTCACAAAGGAAACTTTGTGGACCTGAATGGAAAAAAGCTCGGCAAACATGATGGTGTTTGTTTTTACACTCTCGGGCAACGTAAAGGTCTTGGTGTCGGTGGACCGGGAGAGCCCTGGTTTGTCGTGAAAAAAGATATGACTAAAAATGAAGTCACTCTGGTCCAGGGAGAGGGCCATCCGGCCATGTATGCGGATGGACTAGAAGCAGTTGAGCTGAATTGGATTACACCGGTGGAGACTCTTTCATTTCCTCTGAAATGCACCGCCAAGGTTCGTTATCGTCAGCAAGATCGTGCCTGCACGGTAGACCTTATCGATAATAAAATTAAAGTTATTTTTGATGAGCCTCAGCGGGCCATTACTCATCGTCAATCTGTCGTTTTATATCTTGGTGATATTTGTTTGGGAGGAGGGATTATTCAAGAAGTCTCACCAACTTATTACGAGATGAACAAAGAATTACCAAAGGTCACTTCGGTTGAGATCGAGTGATTTATTTTTCTCTTCTTTTTTAGGTTTCGCCTCATACCCCTGACATTCACCCGAGCCGGCCAGTTGAACTATTTGCGAAGGCATTGCTTGGGCCTTAATTCCATAGAGTTTGCATCCACGCGGGGCCCGCTGATCCCAAGTGATATGATAATGTTTGCAGTTCATGCAATTTGGCTTATCCATAATTAAATTTTAGGCCCAATAAAATTTAAAGTGTAGTAGGGAAAATTGTCACTTCTTTGGCCGCTGTAAAGCCTCAAGCACAGATAAAAAATACATAGGGATCATTTTTTTCATCTAACTTCCCAGATTTCGGATACGATCTGGGGGCATTATGACACCCTGCAGTGGCACGAGGTATGCACTCTAATTAGGTGTAATATTTAGGGCCAAAGAGGGGTGGCGAAGTATTATGAAAAGGGAAAACAGATGAACGTGAACGAGTTGAACAAAGTTGAAGGGCACACGCTTCAGTTAGTGGGCCTGGTCCCTGTACGTGAGATGGAAGTAGAGGACGAGATCATGGATCCCTTTGAGGAGAGTGAGTCGGTCCTGATCGAGCGCACACGTCTGCCTGTGGCCGAATATGGTCAGAGCATGGGTCAATCCATGTATTTGTTGAACTGCCAAATGAAGCAGCTCCAGGACGATTTCGCCCGTATCCGTTTCTACTTAGATGAAATGGATGAAAGTTCACTTTCTTAAACAAAATAGGTATATCGTGAAAATAAAAGCTTTTATTGGGCTCGTGTTATTCTCTGCTTTTAGCGCTTATGCTAGTTCTTGCGAAATAGTCGAGGTTCGAAAAATTAAAGGCCTTTATAAAGATAGATTTAAGCAAGAGCTGGCAGTGACCACTCTTGATGAATGTATTGATGAAGGAAAGGCCCTTCTAGGAAGAGAAAATACCCAAAAATACGTTTACCGAGTCTCTTCAGGGAAATCTCGTCGCTCAAAAAGACGAGTTTTACCCAATGCCCAACTCAAAACAGTCAAAGTTATCCTTAGGTATAAAGGCCATGAGACAGCAGGCCAGACAGTGGTCGCCAAATTCAGGTTAGACCCTTGATAACTGCTCACCCTTTTAAAAAATCGATAGACAAGTAATTGGGATTGCTCTACTTTTGTAGACCAATTCCAATGTTTTTTCATCTGTGCCCAGGTGGCGAAATTGGTAGACGCACTACCTTGAGGTGGTAGCGGTGAGAGCTGTGCTGGTTCGAGTCCAGTCCTGGGCACCATTAAAAAGCCATCTCTTTGCGGATGGCTTTTTTATTTCTACCAAATTCTTTGAAAGCAACTACTTAAAAACACAATCAGGCCAAGCAATATTTTTCTGCTTTATTTCGTGAAATGTCGGGAAATTTCGTGAGTTTGCTTCCAAATTGCTACCAGTTTGCTACCAATTTGAAGTCCAGTATTTGGCCATAATCATTCTCTTTTATGAGTTGTCATCGAACCAAACGAACACAAAAGTGAGGTTTTCGATGAAAGCATTATTTTCTTGGATTTCGGGCTTAATTCAGACTGCCATAACCGCCAGCTTAATCGGTTCGGGAGTCCTTCTATTGGCCGGAGAAATCCGATTAGCCGCCCTAAAGAAGGCTTCCCAAGGCTCTACCAAACTTACTAGCTTTACCGAACGCATGACGGGCACAACCTTATTCAAGGGAGGCCATCATGGAACTGGCAAAAAATCTCACTAGGCTTTCTCAGGAAAGAGGATTGCCTATTGCGACCCTGGCCCGACTTAGTGGGGTAAAACAGCCAACACTTTTCGGATGGACTACAGGAAGAGCTGTCCATAATCTGGATGATCTTAGGAAGGTCTGCGGTGTTTTAAAAGTTGGTCTCCATGAAATTCTTTTTGGAGTTCCTGACCCATGTGCAGGGGAAGGATTTATTGAGGAACTTCAGTGGGGAAATTTAAAGATTCGGCTTTATCGTACTATACCCTGATTAATTTTTTTTGGTGGATGGATTACTTCCATCCACCTTTTATAGACCCTTAGTACTTCTGAAAAAAGATCATATTTAATCACTGCAAAGATAATGCTTTCATTGTCTCTGCAAAATTCCCTTTAGTTAAAATGCCTTTAAGAAATGGATAGTCCATTTCATCAGTCATCGGGTTACCTGTATGTAGATAAAGATTTTTCATACCCATTTTACTAAGTTTTTGTGCTACGTCGGTTCCCACTTCATTATTGCCAAGATCGTAGTCTAAAAGAAAAATACTTTCTGGGTTTATACTTTTGGCATTATCTAAAAGTTCTTTCCCCGTTCTGAAAGTCCGTGCCTCGTTACCGAAACGCTGTAACATTTTTTGATAACGGTCTAAAAGATATTTATCATCATCAAGAATAATAAACTTAGGCTTTTCTGCTAGTGGGAGGCTTAGAGTTACAGTAGTTCCAGCTCTCAATGTGCTATTGATACTTATTTCGCCTTTCCATGACTCAACTTGAGCTTTTACAAAAGAAAGCCCTTGCCCCGTCCCATTGGATTTAGTTGTAAATCCTTTCTCAAAAACTTTCTTCAAATTCTCTTCTGAAATTCCCTCGCCGTTATCAATTAGCTGAATAATGATTCCATCATTGCTTGCCTCTGCGGTCAGTTTTACAATGAGGTTTTCTTTCTTACATGGGGCCGTTACTGAGTTTTCTACAAGATTAAAAATAACTCTTTCAAAAAGTGCTGAATCTAATTTTATTCGTTCAGATTTTAACTTGCTTATGTCTAAGATCAGTTTAAAGTTGTTAAGGTGTTTATACTTAACCTTTAAATGAGACTCAATCCCTGCCAGCATATCATGCACATTATGTAAGGACTCAATCTTAATAGGAATGATTGACTCCTTCACCTGATGAAGATTATCAAAGGCTTTTCTTATCTTATCCAGTGTTGACCGCATTTCCCGGGCCTTCTCCGTGTCTTCGATCTCGTAGCTTAAAAGATCAAGGGATGCGATCTCTCCTTTTGTGTCGTGGATGATCTGACGGATAGTATCGAATGAAGCTTTATCTTTTTCCATCATCAACATTTTTTTATAATATGGGATAAGAATTTTATTTCGGGAATAAACAACCCAACTAATCCAAAGGATGCCCACAATAAGAAAGATAGGTGCAAAGATATTGAAAGCAAATTCGGTCAGGTTCCCAGTAAAGAACTGAAAACGATCTTCAACAACAACCCTCATCTTTCCGATGACGTTTGTGGCAAGTTTTAAATCTGCCTCATAGCTTAAAACATTTTCTTTAGCCGTTGGGGCCTTAGAGCAGTCACTCGAACCTTCTCGGTTTTTGGCATAAACACAAGTGCCATTTGTATTGAACAAATAAAGATCATAAGACGGGTTTCCAAATTTTTCGAGGGCATTACTGACTCTGATGGCAATGGAGTCATAACTACTGGTAAAAAATTCTTCAACCATATAGCGATATTCTGCATTTATACTGTCTTTAAGCTGTAACGTGCTGATCTCTGCACGATTCTTTTCATTCTGAACAAACTTATAAGAGAAGTAATAGGCTCCGATAGTAAGAGATAAAAATATCACAGCAAGAGAGCCATAATAAAATGCACTTAAGGGCCGGTGAATTGTTTTGATATTATCTTTTCCCATAAAAACCTATGCCTTTCTTATCAATCTTATAAATGATAACGTCCTTATCTGGTGTATTGTTCTGGTCAAATTTAAGAAGATCCGATGTTAAAAGATTTTTTCCTTCGTATTTCTTGAGAGCATCTTTTAACTTTTCTCCATTAAGCTCTGTTTTAACACTAAGGGCAGATTCTCCTATAATTGTTAATGAATCATAGGCAATAGCAGACCAAGCATTGGCCTCTTCACCGTAGACCTTTTTAAAATTTTCTTTAAAAAGGATATTGCTCTTAGTGCTACTTGTCCCATTCCAGTAAACATTACGGTAAGCCTCGAACGAGCTAGCAGATTTACTGTTCTGAACGGCCTTAAAAATAGCCTCACTCAGACCCCACCCATCAGAACCGATGTATTTAGGGTTAAAACCTTGAGAACTTGCCTCGGAGTAAAACCGTAATAAATCGCTATTAAAGGAAAGCACTATTTGATGAGTAACTCCCTGATCTTTGAAAAACTTTACTTCCTTTTTTAAATCCGTCTGATTCCTAACGACCTTTTGTTCTACAAGCCTAGGTCTCTCATCTCCATAACTTTGAGAAGTTTCAATCAATTCATTAAAGCGATGGATAAAGCGTTTACTAAGATAATCTGAGTAAGGATAAGAAACATTGTGAAGAACTCCAATTCTTTTTCCTTTCAATTCCTTTAAAACAAATTCAGCGATTTTTTCAGCCACTTTATCATCGGAAATGGAGGCCCTGAAATTATAGGGGCGATCTAAAGTTACTTTTGGATTTGTGCTAGTCGGAGTCATCAAGATGACTTTTTTATCCTTAATCACTTCACTGATTGCCATGGCCTCATCACTATTTTCCCCACCAATGATAATAAAATGACCATCATTGAGAGCTTTTTGCGCGGCAGAGATAACACTGGTTAATTTTTCATCATGAGGATATTTCTTAAAGTTGATCTTTACCTTATGCTTCTTCTCAAAATCTTTTCGAGCTAGTTCAAGTCCTTTATCTAATGAAAGAATCGTGCCATTAAATTTGTCAGCAAATCTAAAGATCAAAGCAATATTAAGAGTCTTGTCACTGGCAAAAGTCATAGGACTAATAAAAAGCAACGCGAGTAAGGCTACCTCTTTATTAGATTTAAGTTTGAAGACAAGATAAGTCACAAAGAAAACAAGTATGGGATAAAGTAACTTCTCCCCAGAGGTTCCAAGGGAAATAAGAAGAATGGCGAGAGTAATAAAGGCCATGATTTTTCTTGAAACTGACCATTTTCCCTTTAGGTATGAAAGCAAGGTCAAAACATAGATGGTCACAAAGTTGGAACTTACAATGACAAGTCCCGTTTCCAAGAACTCAGGAAAGATCAGAGATAGCACCAAGCTTAATGAAAATAGTGAACCTAAAAGATATGTAGGCGTATTATTATTTTTGGCTAATACCTTCGGCAAATTTCCTTCATTTGCTGCATTTGTTATCATCTGTCCAAGGCCCTTTACCCAACTATTAAAGTTTGTCTTTAAGGCCAGAAAAGCAAGTATCGCGATAACAAGACTTGATAATGCCTGAGGCTTGACCACTTTTGATAGCTGAAAAATCCCCATGACTGTCTCAATATCTTCATAAGGAATAATCGCCGCATAATTAGCTGTGAGGGCAAGATAAAGCGTCCCACAAATAATAAGGGCCAATATCATTGAGATGAGAAAATCTTTTTCTGGACGTTTAAAGTCATTGGTTAGAAAGGATAAGTTCTCAAAACCAGCGAAGGCCCAAAAGGCCATTGTGATTCCTGCGAATGTACCTTTAAAATTAAACTCTGGAATGATCTTATGATAATTTCCACTTGCTTCTGGAAGAGTAAAAAAGAAAAGTCCAATTCCTACCGCGATAAAGCTAATGGAAACGATATTTTGAATTTTCTCACCTATACTTTTTCCAAGTAGATTAGAAACGACTCCAAAGAGTAAAAGATAGAAGGCCACAGCATAATCAATGCCACCTAATCCCGAATAGTCTTTTATGAATTTCCCAACGATTAAGGCAGATGACGGCATCCCGATGCAGACAGTTGATAAAAGAAGAACTGGAAAACATGAAGCCACAGTCTTTCCTAATCCGTGCTCAATGAATCCTTTAACACCATCCCCAGGCCTGGTCACTTTTGACATATCATAGAATACTAAAAGAAGTGGAACACATAGAATCGTGGCTAAAAGCCAAGAAAGAAAAACATCAGCCCCACTAAGCTTATATGTCAGAGATGGGAGGAATAAAATCCCTGATCCGATGATTGAGCCGACTGCGTATGACGTACCGCTTAGCACACCTAGTTTTTTCTCATTCATACAATCACCTCTGAATCTATAATTGAGGCCATTGCATCCCAATAGTTTTTCCAAAATATAACTGCTTTATCAAATCCTTGATTGAATTTTTCTTTCTCATCATCTGATCTACAAAATCTCAAGAAATTGGCAACGTCTAGACGGATATGCTCATCTTCAGCAATTCGATGAATCTTAAAAAATGGTGTTTCTTTTATTTTTTGATACGCGTCTACATTAAAAGTCAGAGCGTCGAAAACAGTCTGAATGTTTTCGTTAGCGTCGATCTCTAACCCTAAGAGGATGCCTAAGATTTCACTATTTGATTTTGCCTCATTCATAATCCCAATCAAGTCAGTAAAACCAAGTTTAGATAAGTGCTTGCGAACAAGCTTTTTCCTTTTCACTGTGGTTACACCTATGGACTCAATAGCATCTAAAAATAAATCAGGGTGGATTAGACGATGATTTCTTGTGCCAAGTTCTTCAAATATAATTTGGACAATGTAATGCCTCATTAAATTATTATCTACTTTGGCAGATGCTATGCTCATAACTTGAGGAGCAAGGGCAGAAAAATGATGCCAGAAAGTTCCAACGATTTCGGCATGAAGAAATTTCTTTGTAGAGATTCTTTTACCGACTTCGCCAAATATCTCAGGGATATTGGCCCTCTTCGTAAAATACTCAGTCCATTGGATAACTTCAGGAGAATCTTTATCATAACAATTTTCAAAAACTCGATCAGATCGGACAATCATCTCAATATTTTGAATCATGTCTAAATGTTCTATTTCAGTTATTAAACTCATAATATCCTACTTGTAGGGTGTTCTCTGAGGTCTAATTATGATCTCAGTCTGACAGGCTGTGAGTGGAGTCTTTAAAAAACTATTCACGGTACTTGCTATATCCTCGGGTTGAATCATTTTAGATTCATCAAGATTTTCACCACGACCTAACTCAGTATTGACGAAACCTGGATAGATACAGGTCACTTTAATATTTTTTTCTCTCACACTTTCAAAAAGGCAATTTGAATAGGCCCTCAAGGCGAATTTAGTAGCACAGTAAATTTCTCCACCTTTATAAGTCATCTGGCCCGCTATGGAAGAAATGTTTATGATGGCCCCGCTTTCATGCTCAGGAATGAGAGCTAGGGTCTGGTTAGTTAAGTGATAAATCGCTCTAAAATTCAGATCAAGAGCATAGTCCCATTCTTTTAAATCGCTCTCAAATGGATTTCCTTTGGCATAAGTTCCAGCGTTATTAACTAAGATATGAATCGCCTGAAAATCGACTTTTACTTTTTCGATGAGTGAAGGGATTTTTTCAATCTCGGCAAGGTCAAAAGGATAAATCTTTACCTTTGAACCAAGTTTTTCACATTCATGTGCCACTGCTTTTAGTTTTGTTTCATTTCTTCCAACCAAAGCAAGACTAATTTTTTCATTAGCAAAGTTTAAGGCAATCGCCCGGCCGATTCCTTGACTTGCCCCTGTAATAAGGGCCGTTTTTTTATCTAGCTTCATACATACTACCTTTAAGCTCATTAGAGAGATTATCCACCAGACGGGAAATTTCTAATGAAGCCTGTTTTAAATCATTTATGTCATCATCTTGAGGATTTTCACCCGTTCTTAAATCTTGTGAAAGGCAGGTGTAACAACAATTCATCTGATCTCTGAACTTATTCAAGTCATGAAGGATATTTTTAATTTTTGTATTCACTGGTGCAACCCTCCTGATTCTTGCTTAAAGAAAGACCAAAGCTTTTTTCTTGAAATGTTATATTGTCTTGAAATTTCAGCTTTGTTTCCCTTTAACTCTTCATGAGCATATAGAATCATCTCACGCTCTAGTTTTTCAAAGAGATCACCCAGATTCCCACTTCGCTTTACAAATTCAGCCTGCTTTTTAGTGAGAAGCCCATCGGGTAAGGCAGAATCTAAAAACCCATTACCTGATTTAATAGCAGGGTCTAAGCTTTCAAATTTTACTATTCCACCTCTCGTATCAGATAAACGGTTAATTGCTTTATCAAGCTCTCGAATATTTCCAGGCCAGTTGTAAGTCATTAGAGCCTGATAAGCCTCTGGCGTTAGATATACGCTTCTGGTCGCTAGATTCAAAAAGTGTTCAATTAGTAACTTTAAATCTTCCGATCTCTCTCGTAGGGGTTTAATGTGAATCGTTTTACCTTTGATTCTATTATAAAAATCAGGGCGAAGTTTTCCACAATTCACAAGGTCTTCAAGATTCTTCAAAGTTGCCGTAACAAGAAGAAAATTTGATTTAATTTTTTTGTTCCCACCAACTCTGGTAAATTCTTTTTCTTCAATCACTTTTAAAAGTTTTTCTTGGGTCGTTAATGGCATATCCCCAATTTCATCTAAGAAGAGGATGCCGCCATCTGCAAGTTCAATTTTTCCAACTGTTTGTTTGTCTGCCCCTGTGAAAGCTCCTTTTTCATGTCCAAATAACTCAGATTTAATAATCTCATCATTAAGTCCAGCACAATTAAGCTCAACGAGTTCACCTTTAAGATCGAGTAGAGTTTTGAGACATTTTCCTAACTGTGTTTTTCCGACTCCTGATTCACCACCAATAAAAATGGGTTCCATAGGTGCATAAGAAGTGCAGACGGACTCAAGAGCATTTATAAGGTCTTTGTCCCTAGTGATGTATGTTGTTTTTGTAAGCCTCAAAACATTTTTCTTTAAATCTTTTCCAGTAATGACTTTTTTAATAAAGAAATCAAAGTGAGATTTAAGATTACTTTTCTTAACAAAATCATCCACGCCATTTTCATAAGCCTTTCGTATAAGCTCGCTATCGTTTTCAAAACTTGTTACAGCGATTACATGACCTACACCTTTACGCTTTGCCATTAGAGCAATTTGTGGGCCAACTATTTCTTCACCAAGTTTCAAATCAACGATGGCGCAATCAAATGAATAACTTTGAAGAAGGTTCTGGGCACTAATAAGATTATCGGCCACAAATGGTTTTCCATGCTTGGCCAAGGCCTTGCTCAAAAAGTCTGAAAAGTTTTTATCATCTTCAATAATCAAAAAATTCATCTCGCATCCACTTTATTAGAAATAAAAAATCTTGAGCCACATAGCATTAAGTGTTTCATTTGGAAACATCATATGTTTCGCAGGGAAACACTTGTTGCTATGCGTTTATATTATTTTCCGACCCGTAACCAATCTAAGTAATTGAAATTATTTTACTTGGTTGAAGTGTAAAGGACCTGGCCTTTGCTTTGTAATTAGTCGTCCTCGTTGAACGCAACTAACAAAGAAAACGGGGACGAAATGAGAAGTTTTATTAACGAAAAAAGCAGAGCAACGAATAAGCAAATCATGTTCATCACACGCGAGGTTAATTATCTGCCTGAGCATGAGCAACCAGTGATCTACCTCTTCTTTTGGGAAGATTGCTCAATAAAAGAGATCGCATCTATGTGTGGTCTCTCCCAATCACTCACTAGAAAAATTTTTGGTGAAGCTATTCACCGTTTAAGGCTGAGCTATCTCATAGAGTTTTCTGTTCCAAAAAACAATCGAGGCTTTATGTAGGGTAACTACTTTTTAGTTGTAGTCGTTTTTTAAGTAATTAATGAACAAAAAAGATCAATAACAATTTTTAGGAGATTTAAGAATGAAAACAGAAAAACAACCAAACCCCAACATGCACTACCTTTGGTGGGTTAATCAAAAATCACAAAAGCGATTTTGTGCTGGTCGGGCCTTCTACTTAGAAAAATCTGGCGATTTTTCACTTTATGTAAATTTGCTTGAAGCAAGTGCAATTGATGGAAGGCGTGATGAGATTTATCTTCGTCCAGTGAATGTTTCGGATGATTCGATTTATTACAAGGTAGATAAAGTCATCTATCGAGATGATAAAACACTACGTTTTACAATTGGTGAGGCCTATCAGAATAAACAAACTAATGGGGATATTCATATTCTCATCGAACCACTAACGAACTTTTACAAAAAATTAGTTATTAACCTTACAGAGAATAGAGAGGTGAAAAATGCTTAAGAAATACTCATTACAAGGTTTAATGTTGCTTCTCATTGGAATTATGGTTTTTAGCCCTGAACTTGCATTCGCTCAATCTGCAAGCTTTGACACTAAAGTGAACAGCATTACTAATATGATTGTAGGAAAAATCCTTCCTGCGGTTGCTGTCTTCGGTTTGGTCTATGCCGCAATTTTAGCAGCCACTGGTGATGAAAGCAGTAAACGCCGAATGGTCTTGGTTATTGTTGCTTCAATTGTTGGGATTCTCGCTAAGTTCATCATTCCGATGTTTCAAAGTGCGGTGTAAATGCAGGAGCTTGATAGCTCGGTAGTTCACCGTAACCTGGACACAAAACTTAAGATCGTAGGGCTTGAGGCCCTCGATCTTCTTCTGGTGCTTGTCCTCTCTGCGATTATGGGACTCTTCTTTGATGGTGGGAAACTTGGATTTATTTTTATCTTCCTTGTTCCTATCACGCTTCTGGTTTCTCTGTTCATTATCAAAAGGAACAAACCAGATGGCTACATTAAAGACGTCATGAAGTTCTATGTGAGCCGTGGGCATTACTCAGCATCGGAGGAACTAAAGAACCAGAATAAAATTATTAATAAGATTTTAAAAAAGGAAAAATGAAAATGGATAAGGACTATTTATTAGAGGAAGTGATCGGAAGTCTTGACGATCTTAAGCCTTTTTCAGATACGCTGGTGATTCAGTCAGTAAATGAAAATCGCCGTGAAATACTTAAAACACTCGATGAAGCCGAAATGATCGTAGAGCATTTAGCAAGTTGTATAGTGGCCCTTAAAAAGGTGGCCTGATGAGTACAGTTAAGAAATTTACCCATCTTGGAGATCATTTGCCAATTTGGCATTTTGACGAAAATCTGATGGTCTATAATGACGGTTCACTTGGAGCAGGACTAAAAATTACTGGACTTGATATTAGTACCGCTACCCATGAAGTCATTAATCAGTTTTGTCAGCAAATATCAAATTTGCTCAACACGGTGGAAGAAGGTCTAAGAGTACAGCTATTTTATAGGCTCTCTTCTAATGTGTCTGATTTGATTGATCGTCATGCAAAAGAGATGGCTGAAACACCCTTAGAGTTTCGCCCATTAGTAGATGCAAGACTGAACTTTTTAAGAAGGAATGAGAAAGCAGGGAATTTTTATTCTCCTGAAATCTATCTCTTTGTAAGGGGTAAATCTCAAAAAATTAAGCGCGATAGTTTCTTTAAGCCTCTTGAAAAATATCCTCAGATGCTTGAAGAGGATTATTTAGATCACCGAGATCAGTTCTTAAGATCATTTGAACAGGTCAAAGATCACCTAGATGGATTAGGACTTACGCCATCAGTTTTACCAAAAGAAGAATGGCATAAACTCATTTTTGATTATTTCAATTTTGAGCGTCTGGAAACTATTGGGCCTCCTTTGCTGCGTGACGATTCAGAAGACTTTGCACCTTCACTTTTAGAGCAATGCCTTCTATCTGACGTTTTGATTCATACTGATTCTATCCAGATTGGAAGCTATCATTTTCGTTTTATCAACTTGGGTCTTTTACCCGATAAGACAGTGGCCTCCATGGCCGATGCTTTGACTAAGATGCCGTTTCACTATTGGATTAGTCAATCATTGGAGATTAAGCCACAAGCTCAGGAGACTGATAAGCTTCAACTACAAAGACGAATCGCTTACTCAATGGTGGCAGGGTCAAAAAATGTGAGTGATCTTGAAAGTGAATCAAAGCTAAATAACCTTGAGGGGCTACTTCAAGAGTTGATTGGTGGGAATGAAAAGATTCTGACTATGGGAATGACGATCATACTTTGGGATAAGGAAAAGAAGAATCTTCAAAGAAAAGTCGATCAGGTTTTAAGAGAACTTAAAACACTCAACCAGGCCGAAGGAATTTGTGAGAGCATTACTTCATTTGATACTTTTATACATGCCTGGCCAGGGTCATGTGAAACATTCAGGGTTAAGAAATTAAAAACCTCAAACGCTTCCCACATGATGCCACTTTTTTCGTACTGGCGAGGAAATACCAGGCCCGTTTGTATTTTTCCAAATCGGGACTTTGTACCTTTTGCTATTGACCCTTTTGCTCCTGAGCTTCCTAACTGGAATGGATTAGTAATCGGAGGCAGTGGTGCCGGAAAGTCCTTTACCCTTTGTCAGTTAATGCTTCAATTTTTCACCCAGAGGCCAAGCCCTAAGATTGTCTTTGTGGACAATGGAAAATCTAGTGAAAACTTCGTGAGTTCTTGTGGTGGTGAGTTTATTGATGTTTCGATAGACTCAAATGTTTGCCTTAATCCTTTTGATCTCGGCGTAGGTGAAACTAAGCCTAGTACCCTTAAGGTTAAATCAATTCTTGCTTCACTTGAACTCATGTTTAGAGATGAGGGGCAAGAGTCATTACCTAAGCGTGAGAAGGCACTACTAGAAGCGTGTATCTATGAGCTTTACAATAAGGCCAAGGGGAAGACGCCGACTTTAAGCGACCTCAGAAATCACTTAATGAAACATCCCGTGGAGTCCCTAAAACAATTTGGAGAAATTCTTTTTAGTTGGACAGGACAAACGGCCTACGGAAAACTTCTCGACGGTCAGAGTAATATCACATTGAGCAAGAACATAACCGCCATTGAGGTTAAAGGTCTTGATGACTTTCCTGATCTAAAAGATGTTTTCATGCTCTTGATTACAAACTTTGTTCAAAGAGAAGCAGAAAAAGATTTAGCTTGTCCTTATATCCTGATTTGTGATGAGGCCCATAGACTTTTTAAGACGGCGTCCACAAGGGATTACATTCTCTACTGCTACAGGGTTTTTAGAAAATATAATTGTTCCATCTTCTGTATTACTCAGAACCACAAAGATTTTTTAAGTATTCCAGAAGTAGCCGATGCCATTTTCCCAAATACTACTCATGTCTTTATTCTGAGACAGAGAAAAATTGACTGGGCCGATTTTCAAAAGACCTTTGACTTTAACGAGGCAGAAATGGAGGCTATAAAAAGTCTAAGGATTAAGAAAAGAGAATTTTCTGAAATCTTCTATATGCAGGATGAGAAACGGGCTATTTTAAAAATCATTCCAGATGAGTTGAGCTATTGGATTTGTACCAGTGATGGAAATGACAAGTCTAAAATTCAGGAAATGGAAGCAAAATTTCCTGACAAAGGGAAGCTTCAAGTTTTAGAAAAGCTCGCTTTCGGTGAGAATTACGAACGTGAAGCAAGCTAGGACTAAGTATTACGTTTTAATTTTTATGATCTGTCTTGTATGGAACCAAAAAGCTTTTTCATGGAGTGATGGTGGGGCCGGTTGGGCTAATTACGCTTACCTTATCAAAATCTATCAAGAGAATTTGAAAAGATTTATTCAGCTTCGGGATATGCTTCAACAAGCAAAGAGCCACGACCAGTATATTCGCGCCTTGAATGAAGGTTTGAATAATGCCATGGGCGTTGCCTCTGTCCTTCCACTTAAAGACGATCAAATTCTAGCTCAGTTAAGACAGTTTCAAGATGCCTTGAGGAAGGTCGAAGAAATTTATGGGATTGTCCCAAAAGGCTCAGACTCAGAACTTCACAAGCTCCATGATATGACGATCGCTGAAAGTTTAAAGCTTGCAAATGTACTTCAGGACTACTCACTTCAACAAGAGCAGAACGCTACGGCTGTATTTTATCAGAGTTCACAGGCCTCACCCAAAGGGGCAGAAAGGATGAACGCTCAAATGAGTGCCCAAATTCTTCACTCGATAAATCAGCTAATTAAAGTTAACGGTCAAATGCTTAAAATGCAAAGTGAATCCTTGGCCTTCGCTAACAAACAGGACAAAGATTCCACTGCTGGATTCAACAAAACAACAAACGATTTCAAAGGAAGTATGATGAAATTTAAACCAAACTACACGTTTCCGAGGTTTTAATGTGTATTAAGAAATGCACCTGTAACAAATTAATTTGCCCGATGGATATCATTCGATTTCGGATAAGGCTAATTAGCTTTCAAATTTCTATTTTAAGTTTTTTAAACAAGATTCTTCAAGACTCGAATAATAATTGTGAACAGCAATTAAATCGAATCAATGAGGATATGTATTTTCTAAGGAGACATAAATAAAGAAGACCGCTTTATATTGTCGTGTAAGTACGGGCAACCAATCCACGGGCCTAGAGGCCCAGGTTCGGGCGTTGCGAGATTACTGCACAAGAAATAGTGTAATGGATTATGTGATTTATGAAGACGAAAATCAATCAGGCGTAAAGCAATCTCGTCCAGCACTTGATAGAATGATGAACGATGTGAAAAATGGACTTATTGAAAAAGTCATCGTCTATTCATTCAGCCGTTATGCTCGTTCAGTAACTCATTTGCTAAGAGCACTTGAAGAATTTAAAAAGTTAAATGTGGGCTTTGTTTCCATCACTGAGAGCATTGACACTAACACCCCTTTGGGGTCTGCCGTCTTCACCATACTTGGAGCAGTGGCCCAACTGGAAAGGGACTTGATTGCTGAGAGAGTTCGCAATGGTCTAGCTAACGCCAAAGCAAAAGGAATAAGAATCGGGCGACTTAAAACCAGAGATAGCGATCTCATTCGGAAACTTAAGGCGAGCGGTATGACCTATCGTCAGATAGCGCAGATCGCACGATGTTCTGCTGGTGCAGTCGGTGCTGAGATGAGGGCCTTGAAAAAAGAGAAAGCTATCGAAGAGAAATTAAAACAAGAACAGGATGAGGCAACGGCTAAGATCACACTTGATCACAGTCCTAACCAAGTTGTAACTTCTGATCCCGATTTTAAAGACATGAGTTTCGATTTTTCTCAAAATTTACCCGAGATTGAAATTGAGTTGGAAAGATAGTTAAAATGATCAGGGCGCAGTTTTTAAAACTACGCCCTGATTTTATAAATGTGTATTTGAGATCAATGATCTAGTAGAAACCTAGTTATTTCGTAAAATAAACTGTCACTTTACAGTCACCATTAATATTTAAAATCTCACTTTTTGTATCAATGACTGTGAAACTTTTATCAGACAGCATTTTTGACTGGTGCTTTGCGAACTCCTCACATGCAGAACCGTATGAATAGCAATTCATTGAATCTCTGCAGATTTCTATCATCTCGTATGCAAAATTAACATTTGTACGATAAACAGCTGTACTGACGTTGCTATAACTTTGAGAAAATGCAGAGAGTGATCCAAATGCCAACATTCCAATTAAAACCTTTTTCATAAAACCTCCGATATTGTCCCGAAAGTGGTGCGTCTTACTGCCCCTACTTACCGAGACGGTTAATAGTAATAACCCCATTATTGAATAGATCTGAATGGCCTCACAGGGGGCGTGTAGGAATGACATAGGGTGGGTGTAAACGGAATTGACAGCGATTGAAAAAACATAGGCCAAATAGTTAAAATCTTGATTACTACGTCAAAGTCTTTAACCAAGGATGGCCCATGCTTAATCAAAATTTTGCCCTTAATCTTTCGGCTAGTCTATCTGGAAATCCATTTTCGCTTGATGAACTTATCCTTGAAACCAGGTCTCTCTTTGAACGTGAAGGTGTTCCTGGCTTTATAAGAGTCCTACTTTCCTTTATTGATGAGTACGTGATTAATCAGTGGTACCAACAGCATGGGAAACATTGCTGCGAAAATCCTCAGTTCCGGAAGGCAGGCAAGAAGTCAAAGAATCTTCTAACGACGATTGGACTGGTTTGCTTTGAATGGACACGTCTGAGATGCAATAGCTGTGGAAAAACTCATAATCCCTTGAAGGACTTTTTTGAACTGGGGACTTACCAGACTAAGAGTGCGGAGCTTGAAAAGATGTGCCTTGAAGTCGCTAGCGAAGATTCCTACCGTAAAGGAACTGGCAAAATTATAAATTTAACTCCGGTTAAATTTAATCATCGCACTCTGCACCGCTGGGTAATGAACACAGAGGCTACTGAAATCAAAGTTATCCATTCAGATCTAAATGTCCTTATGGCTGACGGTACAAAGTTCAAGAAGTTTATCAATCATTCAAAAGAAGCAAATAAAAAGCTCCTCTGTGAAAAGCTGGGCCAGGAATATAAAGAACCCACTAACCGCGGTGAGGTTAAAATCATCGTTGGAATCAATGATAAAAATGAAGTTATTCCGATGGGGGCCTGGACTTCAGAATCTTGGAAAGTAATTGGTAATGCGATTTTTCGAGCTAATAATCCAGACCGTCGTCTTGCTCCAGTAAAAGTAGCAAATATTCTTGTAGCCGACGGTGAGATTGCTCTCGGACGAGGTCTTAAAAATCTTGTTCACCATAGGCAGCGTTGTCAGTGGCATGTGCCACATGATTTAGCACCTCTTATGAAGTATCAAGATGGAGCCGAAGTAGAACATATCAAATTAGCAATGGATCAGGTGAGTACAATATTTGAAGTTAAAATCCCCGAGAAAGATTTTGAACAAGTCAGCACCGAAGATCTTCTTCAGATAAATCAAAAGATTAAAGACTGTGAAATGCAGATCAAGGTTTTGTCGGAGTTTCTTTCGTCGAAGGGATACTCACAAGCAGCGACCTATCTGGCCAATGCTAAGGATGATTTATTCACCTATCTTCGCTACTGGATGAAGACGGGCATCGTTACTCCTCGAGTGACATCCAAGCTAGAAAGACTGATGAGAGAAATAAATCGACGGATAAAAAAATTTGCTTTCAATTGGTCTGAGAAAGGGGCCGCAATCATGACGAGGTTAATTATTAAACTGATTTGTTCACCAAAGGACTGGGAAAACTACTGGGTTCAAAGGATGAAATTAAGCGGAAATATCAAGCTGACTTTTGGAGGAATATCGTAGGGGCGCGCACCACTTTCGGGACAATATCAAACCTCCTAGCTATCGCTCATTAAATTAATGGTTTTAACCCATCTGTTGTTAATAATTTTTTTACTCTTCGATCCAAGCCAAACCCTACGAAAAGGAGACCTGAATACTAAATCGTTTTCATGCATTCTAGCGCATCGCGTAATTTGTATCTAGCAAATGTCATTAACCCTGTAATTAATACTCACTCCCTGGCCAAAACGTGCCTAAATAGCCGTAAACCCTAATTTTTTGGCCAGGCATAGATGAACCCTAGACCCCGATAAATTAACCCTCAGGGCCTGAATTCAGGCCCTCAAATTCTAAAAGGAGGAAACCCTATTTAATGGAATGGCTCCCAGATGTGTGTAGTCAGTTACATGGCGAGATGGTCACCATTTACTGGATGATGATCTTGCCAATGATCGTACTTTTAATCGTTCTTGAAATGTTCAAGACTCAGGACAAGACCCCTGATGCAGGGAAAATTCTTGTCCGTGCCCTAGCTTCAATCCTTATGCTGATCTCATTTAAGGAGACTATCAACCTGATAGCATTCATGGGTGATGGGATAGCGGAAAGGATTGATGGATTGGCAAAAATGCCAGAAATTCTCCAAGTTTTTTCGGACAACTTTAACCGAGAAGCCCCGGCCCTTTATAAAGTAAGAGAACTATTTATCTTCCTGTTAAATTTTCTCTCATACTTTTTAGCCTACTTTGGAATTTTTGTCACAGATGCTTTGATTCATTTCTGCTGGTCGATCCTATACGTTTGTGCCCCATTAATGATTCTTTGTTACATTCCAGAGAACACAGCGAATATTTGCAAGAATCTCTATAAGGGACTTTTTACAGTGATCTCATGGAAAATCATGTGGTCAATTTTAGGTGTGATGCTGTTAAAGCTCGCGGTTCAACCGACTACAGAGAATAGTGAGAACATCATTACAACGTCGATCATTAATCTATGTATAGCATTGTCTATCTTGTTAGTCCCACTTTTCACTAAGTCACTTATTGGAGATGGCATCAGTTCATTTGCTTCTGGAATTGCCACCATCCCTGGCATGGCCGCCATGGGAGTTGGTAAAACAGTTTTAAGTATGCCAATTAAAAAAGGTGCTGAGTGGTCAGGGGCAAAAATGAGAAACGGATGGAACAACATCAAAGGTAAAGAAGAAGATAGTCCCTCAGTCAAGCCGAGTATATCAACACAAAACGACAGTAAGAAAAATTCAAACTTTATGAAAAAGTAAAAGGAGAAATCTATTGAGCAATGAACAAGTAGAAGTAAAAGAGCAGGAAATTAAAGAAAGGCCACAAAGGCCTTTTGTAAAAAGTGTTTTAGAATTTCAAAACAAAATCAAGTTTTATGAAAAGATCATTTTCTCGTTAGTAATGGCAAATATACTGTTTGCCTTTGCAGTAATGTTTTCAGTATTCAGTGACCCACTTGTGATTATGGAGAAAGACGCTGAGAAGCTGAGTTTCCACGGAGTCAGGAAAGAAGTCGCTATTACGGAGAAAGAGATTAAAAAATTGGTAGAGAGTTTTATTCGTCGCAGATACGAGTGGGATAAGTTCTCTATAGAAAATATGATGGCGAATCTTTCTCCCATCCTATCAAGTGGTCTAAAGGGTAAAATCGCGGATGATCTTACTAAAGAAGAAAAGGCTTCAAAGTATCAGGCATTTTCTCAGTATGTAGGAAAAATCAATATTACGATAGATGAAGGCCATAATATCGTAGGGACATTTGATAAAATTCTTCGGATTCATAACAAGATCAGCACTTCAAGCGGTGACCTGCCGATAGAGAAGATTCCGCTCTTGTCTGAGGCTCAAGTCATGGTGAAAGTCGTTAAAGGAAGTGTGACTGAAGAAAACCCTTTAGGCCTTTATATCAATGCGGTAGTTAACTATGAACCACGTTAAGATTTTTCTCAGTGTTGTGATGTTTATTTACTCTGTTCAAGTTTTTGCCCAGAGGAAAGAAATCCGTGAGGTTGATACTAATGATCGTCTGATGAAAGTGGTAAATCTGACCATGGGCCGTTCAACTGTTCTAAGCTTTCAAGAAAAGCCTGTCAAAGTAGTTTCAGGAAACTCAAATTATTTCAACGTGGAGTTTGTGGGAAATGATCTCACCCTGCAACCTCTGGCCCCAGTGGAGACAAATCTTTTTGTCTATACGGAAAAGGGAACTAAATTTGGATTCCTGCTAAAAGTTGGGCCTAGCTCAATTTACGATGACATTCTTTACATTAAGTGGAAAAGCCAGAATGAAATCTTAATGAAAAGTCTTAAACCTCAAAAGCTACTGCAACCGTTTAAGCTTTTTGCAGGCAAAGAGCTAGAAATCAATGTGAGGCGGTTTGTACGTCTTGGAGAAATTAAGACTTATGTTTTTGATTTTGAAATCAAGAACTCAGGAGGTCAGAAACTTAAAACAGCATCCATAGACGTTTTTGTTTGTCGATCAAACCATCGTTTTATCGGTCAGAAACTTGTCTTTGAAAAAGAAGAAGCCAAAAAAGATGAAATAATCCGGGCCAGGCTTTTGACTAGAATTGAGCAGGCTCAAGATTTTTCTTTTATCGTTAAGATAAATGGCAAAGAAGTAAAAAGCATTATTACTAAGGACTATCTATGAAGACATGGATCAAAAAAGTCTTTGGTAAATTTAAGTCTTTTTACTTTGTTGATGAAGGTGGGAAAAGTGTTATTAACCGAGGCCGAGTCAAATACACTTTTTCTGCTCTTGTCGGAGTTGCAACTTTGATTCAGATTTTTTTGCCTCAAGATGATTCCATTTTAGGCAAAAGCTTTAAGCCTTTTGAGAATGAAGAAAAAAGCGCCGGTAAAATTCAAACTGATAATGGTGAGGCCATCGTGAACGCTCACAATCTGGAAGCTCAGGCCACAGGGAGTACTTCTACAAGAAAAATCAAAGTTAAACCAATGAAGCTCACATACAATGGTCGTCAGGTCTTTGAGAGGACAGAAACTCAAGGTTTACTCACTCCTATTCCAAGTGGAACAAACTTTATCGGTAAGCTTGTCACTGGCATTGATACCAGACAAGACAATCAAACGTTAAAAGTGATTCTTCCTTATGGTGGTAGTCACCCATCAGGGGGCAAAATTCCAAGGGACTCTGTTATTTTGGGAAGTGCCTCGTATAGCGGTGGTGATCGAGTTTACATCAGGTTTAACAGAATCATCTTCCCGAATGGTCAGGAATACAGAATAGACGCTCAATGTTTAAGTTCTGGTGATTACACTCCAGGCCTTGTAGGAGTTCATCATTCCGAAACTGATTTAAGAGTGGCAGGAAGCTTAGGTCTTACTATGGTGTCAGCGGTGACGGACGTAATGACTCAGAGAACTGTTTACGGTGCAAATCCTTACGGCATGGGAATGGCTCAACCTGATTCCACGATGAAAAATGCGGCCCTTCAAGGTGTCTCACAAGTTACCAAGCAAGAAGCCGAACGTGTAGGAAGTAAAATGCAAGACAAAGAAGAATATCTCACAGTGATGACGGGCGGTGATCTCATCATCAGTTTATTAATCCCATTCAAAGGAGAGGCTCTTTAATGACAAAAGAGACTAATAGTAAAAACAGTAACAAACAGTATGACCGTTTCTTTGACGGTATGATTGAAATAGTCTTGGCCTGTTATAAAATGACAGTGGCAGGCCTTAAAACGAAGTTCTACAAGAGAAAAGAAAATCTTGTTTTGACAGGAAGTTTTGTCTTCCTGTCATGGGTGATGATCTATAAGAGGCAGCATTTAAAATTAGTTGAGTTCCTACCTAGCATTTTTCAGTTACCACTAGCAAGATTTATTGATCATTTTGGTAACATCTGGACGATGAGCATTTCCACAATTTTCATCCTGCTTTTAGCAATCATGATAGCTGGCCTAGCTACTTATAAACTACTTAGAAAGTATCAAAAGGCACTCGATCATCTAGACCTTAAATCAGGTCTAGGACATAGACCGATGGTAGTAAATGTTGATTCAAGAGATGAAAACAGAACAAGGATTTTAGTTAAAAGTACGGGCCTTGGTGAAGATCGTTACAAATCAAAGCTCGATGATCTTAGGGCCTCAGTGGGACAAAAGATTGAGTCAGTGACTTATTTAGAAAAAGATAACCGATTTGTTGAAATTTCACTGGCCCATAGGTTACTAGAGAACAAAGTCAATTATGCTGATCTCATTGGAAATGTTAAAAAGCCGTATAGCTTTGTTGTCGGCAAATCCCAGAATAATGTTATCACAGAGAGTCTTGAGGACGTTCCCCATTACCTTATTGCTGGTTCAACTGGTGGAGGTAAATCAGTAGCTTTTAAAAGTATGCTCCTAGGACTTCTTGAAACTTCAAAGAGAATTCAGCTTTATCTTTTTGACTTCAAACAAGTCGAAATGAATGAGTTTTCAGTGTTACCAAATGTTCAAGTCATTAAGAATGAACATGAGGCTTCTTTGTTACTGGAAGGCTTCGTCAAAGAGATGGATAAGCGCTACAAAATGTTAGAGGAGAGAAAGGAAAAGAAAATTAATCCTGAACGTGACAAGCTTCCTCGAATCATTATTGGTATTGATGAATGTTCTGATTTACTTGGTAAAGTCAAAAAGAATGATCCTAAATTTGAATCCATGGAACGTGCTAAAAGATGCCTAAATGAACTTTCCAGAAAGGCACGAGCATCAGGGATTCATTTGATCTTTGCTACTCAAAAAGTCGACATGAACAGCATTGACACTCAAATTCAGGAGAACCTAGAAGGTCGTTTATCCTTCAGAATGAACACGATAGAAAACTCCGTCCGAGTGTTACAAAACTCAATGTCTTACTATCTTCCTTCAATCGCAGGGCGGGCCATATGGAAGAAAGGGGCCAACTATACCGAGGTTCAATGTCCGTTTCTTTCTGATGATGAATTAAATCAAAGACTGGATGCCCTAAAAGAGAAATTTGATGAGGAAGTAGTAACAATGATCGAGGCTGATGTAGAAGTGGTAAAAAATGCTGAACCTGACCCATGGGTATCAGGGGAGAAAGTTAGCTGAGTTCACTAGTCCTCACTCGTCGGGATATAATTTTTTTTACTTATCTTCATGCTTGCAAAGTAGCAACGACAAGACAAATTAACAGGGACGTTTTTAAAAGAGAGTATTCGACTTGTTACAAAAGACTAAGAAGATATGCAAAATTGAAACTGATAGCTGAGATCCCAACAGATCAAACCCTAGATCGAAGCTTGGCATACTCTTTAACGTCAAAAGGCATGAGGGTTGTAACTTCTAATATAAAAAATCTTATTGATGGTAAGAGATTCAAAAGTAATTCCATTAATCACGATTTGAAATTGGTAAACGTAAGAAATAAATTTCTTTCGCTAAACACGGTTAAAGGATATACTACAGAAAATCAGCTTCAGACTTATAGCTCCTTTAATACTGTGGATGACTTTAGTATTCTAAGAGATATGAGAGTTGATGCTGTCATTGATATTCAAGACCATGAGAAGCCAAAACTTTCGTTACCAATTGAGTTGGAAATTTCAGTGAAATCCGTTTCGGAATATCAAAAGAAGATAAGAGAGATTTACTATCATAAAAGTATAAAGTATCTTTTTTATGTGTGTAACAATAAAGGATCCGAAAGAAAAATTAAGAAACTAGAGCTTGATTTTACCAAAGAACGAACCAAGAAATTATTTTACATTACCTATGATGAATTGCTTTCGAGTAAAGAATCTGTAACTTTCAGCAATCAAGACAATCAATTCTTTCAGTTAACTTAGTAACTAATTTCAAAATTTTTTGCCTACCCGAGTTCTACCCGATGTTCGGGTAGGCTTTATTATGTCCTCACAGTCTTAAACACCTAAAATAAAACATTATTTGCACACAACCCATCAGCTTTAAAAGCTGATTAAGTGCATATTTCATCATTTTTTCTAAAGGAGGAAAAATTATGTTCAAAATTTCAATTTCACTACTCATTATTACATCACTTCTATCGGCAAGCTGTTCCAGTACAAGAAAATCCCTCGCGCTAGGTCTAGGCACTGGAGCCGCCACAGGTGCAGCAATCGGAGCAATGTCATCTAAGAACCATTCACAAGGAACTTTGATTGGACTTGGTATTGGGGCACTTGTCGGAGGAATTGCCTCTTACTTCATCCATGGAGGACTTGAGGAGCGAGACAAAGAGACAAGAAAGGAAACGCTCTTCAATCTTGAGAAACATGGTGTTTTCGGGGAACCGGAACAAAACCCAAAAACCAATGAAAGTCCTTGGGCCTATCGAGAATGGCCTAGAGAACATTTTGGTGGTCGTGATCGTTAAGCATGAGTAAAGTTAAAAAATCTAGTCTCGTTCGTTTAAATGAAGAAGCCATCAACTCCATGAGCGTTATGCTCATGGAGCTATTCAAAGTAGATGAGCATTTAAAGATCAATCACTCTAAACTTGTTTCCTGCATTGTGACTGAGTTCCAGGCCAAACATTTTGTAAAGGCCAAGTCTCGTTTCGTCCTAGCCCATCAGGATAAAAAGAAACACTTAAAGGATGCGATTGAAGCCTTAGACGTTGAAGAGATTGAGGCTACGATCAAATATTTAGAAAAAATCAAAAAGTCTGATACTTCTCTCGAAAATTCACACAAAAACTAACTTTTATTACTAAAGAATTAACCTTTGATTTCAGGAGTTTGTCGCTCCTGAAATCTTCTTAAAATTAGACAAAAAAAAGGTAAACTGATATGATTATTTTTATAAAACTCGATGAAGGAATTTTGTTATAAAACAAATTCATGAGAGTATGTTCTTTGACAATTTCATAAGAGAGAATGAATGGCTGACTACTGAAGAAGCGGCTCATTTACTTTCCATTTCTGCTAATGCACTTCGGATTATGGCTCATCGTGGACAAATCCAAGTTTACAAGTTTGGCAGACGATTACGATTTAAGGCAGATGATTGCTTGACCCTTATCCAAAAAAAAGGGGCCAACAATGGCAATTAAAACAATCGAAAAAAATGGTAAAAAAGTTTATGAGGTCTATGTTAATGGCTTCGATTCAAGAGGGAAACGCATCCAAATGAAACGAAGAGGCATTGACACCTTAAGGAAAGCCGAAACTGCTGAGTTTGAACTTAAGCGGGAACTGGCGAAAATTAAGGAAGAACCTATTTCAGTTAGATGGGAAGAATGGACTGAGGAATGTCTTAATAAGATGAAGCTCACTAACCAACCATCAACCGTAAATAGTTATCAGAAACAATTAAATAAAAGTATTAATCACCACTGGAAAGGCATTGAAATTCACAAAATAACCAAGGCTGATGTTCATGAGATGATTTTCGAGAAGATAGATCCTAAAATTAGTATGAATACACGGCGATGGATTTTGGACATGATTAGACGATTATTTCAGATGGCGATTGAAGACGGTATCCTTACCCATAATCCAACATCGGGCTTGAAAGTAAAAGTCCCAGAAATTGATCAGAGGGTTCTTACTAATTCAGAAGTTGAAATACTTTTAAGAGAAGGCAGAATCACTAACCACCGATTTTATTCTGTTTGGGTTCTTGCTCTAATGACTGGTATGAGATCGGGTGAATTGATGGCGTTAAGGTGGGTTGATATTGACTTTGAAGGACGCACTATTGCTGTCAGTAAGCAGTGGACCAACAAAACAGGCTTTACACCGACTAAAACTCGTAAGAATCGAATTGTGCCTATTTCTGACGATCTTCTTTGTTATTTTAAAGAATTGAAGCTTGAACAAGGCCAAACTGAATTTGTACTACCTAGATTGATTGAAAGGGAGAACGGCGAGCAGGCTTTTGTCTTAAGAGAATTTTGCGAAGCAATAGGAATAACTTCCGTAAAGTTCCATGATCTGCGAGCTACGTTTATCACAAATCTTTTGGCCCGTGGGGAGTCACTAGCGAGGGTTATGGCCATAGTAGGTCATACTCAGCTTAAGACCACAAATATCTATCTCAGAAAGGCTGGGGTTGATGTTCAAGGGGGTACAGATAAGCTCGGATATAATGTGCCTTCCGATTCAATGGGACAGGTGCTGTCTTTAGTAAAATAAAAAATCTTGCTACCAGTTGCTACCGATGGTAAAAATAAGTAAATAAAAACAAACGTTTACTATGGTGCCGTACAAGGCACCATTTTAAAAATCCACTTTAATTTCCATAACTTTGTCAGCTTCTAAAGTTGCTGAGATCTTGATAATTTTTATATCTGACTATTCCTTTGTCACCTTTTGTAAAGATTTCAGGCCTCTAACTATCAAGAACAACCCTCTGTTACGATTAGCGAAATATTTAATAACAACGAATGGTTTTAAACCATTTGCTTAAAAAGCTAGGATGTTATGAAAAAATCATTGATTGGAATATTGGCCTTAATAAGTTTTTCTTCATTTGCTCTGGAAGTGAACAATGTTGATATCGGCTACGGACAATACGTAAATATTGATAATGTTAAGACTGAGCAAAGATTTTCCCAAGGGATTGTTGATATTCGAAGAAAGTCGGATTCGCAATTTCTTGTAAATGGCTATACAAAGTCGCTCTACCAGGAAATTACATTGGCAATAGATGTGTACTCAAAAAATGCAGAATTGGAACGAGTAACTCTTCGTGATGACGCTGACGACGATCTTGGACATGAGATTTTAAGTTTTTCATATATCAATAAAGATGGAAAATTAATTGAAGTCAAAAAGAACAAATGAAGCGCACACTAAATACTAGTAATTAATGCTACTAGTGTAACGATGAACTAAGAAGAAGTGACCATTGAATCGAAAAGCGGACTTTTCAGATCACTGGTCACTAAAACGAAGAAAACAATAACAATAGACGACTTTTAGTCATTAAATCGATGAACAAGGTCTTAATGAAAAAATTTTTGATTGGATTAATTGCCTTAAGTACAATGGCAGCTTTCGCTCAAGAAAGTTCAAGTCTCATGCAGATGAAGCAAGTTCTTTCGGGAAAGGGCGTAAACACAGATGCTGTTATCATTTACAAAGACGGAGCAAAGATTTTCGAATTCTATGGACGTGAGTATGACGCCTCAAAAAAGCATCTTTCTTGGTCTATGGCCAAAAGTATTGCCGGGATTCTGATCGGTCAGGCCATTAGTGAAGGAAAGATTTCTTTAAATGACCGTATCGACAAATACTTTCCTGATTTCAAAACTGACGCCACAGTAGAGAACGTTCTCAATATGTCTTCTGGCCTCAAGTTCAAAGAAGAGTATTCAGGAATTCCAGTAGATTCAGACGCCACTAAAATGCTCTATCTTATTGGACCTAAAGCGAGTTTCGCCCAATACGTAAACTCACTACCAGTAAAAAATGAAGCTATTCCTGGAAAGCATTTTTATTATTCAAGTGGTGATACGAATCTTCTTATGGAAATTCTCAAGAAGGTTTCTCAAACTCAAGAGGAGTACAATCAATATCCATGGAAAAAACTCTTCAATCCTCTGGGCATCAAGGATGCCACTTTTGAACAAGACTCGTCGGGAACATTCGTTGGATCCTCTTATGTCTATTTAAGTCCAGATGATTTTCTAAAAATTGGCCAACTCCTCATGCAAAACGGCGTTTGGAATGGAACCCAAATCATTCCAAAAGATTATCTTACACTTATGAAAGAAGTTGCTCCAGGCGTAAATGAACATGCGCTGGAGGGTACGTCACAAACTCGCAGCTATTCCTCACAGATTACAACAAATCTTCCTATCGAAGGTAGAGGCTTGCCTTCTGAGTACATGGATTTACCTCAGGATGCTTTACTCATGATCGGGCACCAGGGACAATTGGTTGTCGCTAGTCCTTCTCAGAAATTAGTTATTGTACGACTTGCCATGGATAAAGGAACTTCTTTTGACCGTAAGTTGTTTTTTAACCTTGTAAGCAAGATCATTCGTGAGAAAGGCCTTAATTTAGTTACCGCAGGTGACAATGGACAGAATTCAAATACTCCACTTCCTGCTTCCAATAAAAAGAAAGGTAAAACTAAAATGGTTGATTATCTGAAAATTCCTCACTTAATTCGAGCAATGGCCGCCAAAGAATACTGTTCTTGCATGCTAGTTATTGGCCGCTCTAAAGAAGCCTGTAGAGAAGATTTAAAAGTTTCTTTACCTATTCTGCCAAAATTAAAGATAAGCAAAGACAAAAAGTATGTAACGGCGTCTCTGGGAACTGGATTGCTAGGAAAGATATCTCGTGCGGAGTTTAAAAGCAAAGAACTTGGTTGTACATTGGTCGAATCGAAATAAACGGTCATTGACTTAAGTCCCGTCTCGAAACGCTGGGACTTAATGATAAAAATAGTGCTGCTCGTGAAGGACAGTGTTTATTAACTTACGGATTCAGAAACGAAACACATTAAAACGAAGATTAATCGCCTAAAAGGCGAATATTTAACATTACTCAAATGTACAAGGTATAAGATGAAGGTTTTATTGATAGCGGTAGCATTAGTTCTTGTGAACAATGCCATGGCACAAGAAATTGATGGTAGGTTTATTTTAAAATCAGGTTCATCAAAGTGCCCTCAAGAGATTGTTGCAATAAGCGCGATTTTTTCCAATAGAATCGAAGTTTTAGTTGAAACATACTACGATTCATCCTCCACACAAAAAACTTATAAGTCAGGCTCTAGTACAATTGGAAAGACTGTAACAGAGACAAGTGTTAAAGGTGGTGTTATTACGGAGAATATTTATAAAAAAACATTGCTTGCAAAAAAACTTATTCATAGCCAAATGATCGCAATTAAGCCTTTGAGCCTTTCGTTAGGCTACGATCTTATCCTTCAGAAGAATGATGTTCTGAGTGGTGAAGAGATTGAGTGTAAGTTTGTTAAGCTCTAGTCATTGATGCGACTAGTGAGGTTATGAACGAAGAATAAGTATCAAATGAGTCGAAAGGCAAGCTCTTTAGCTGATTGGGCACAATAACGAAAGAAATATTAACAACAGATGACTTTTAGTCATTACCTTTTTACATACAATGTTTGGTTTCCTTGCCAATCAGTACCAGCACAAACTAAAAACCAATTTCAATACTAATAGCACAGTTAATCAAAAGGATAATTAAATGAAAACTCTAATGTTTACACTCGTCCTTCTTACTTCAATATCTGCCTTCGCGCGTACTCCATATGATACACTTATCAAATCTTGTGAGTTTGGCCGTGGTGAATGCCACATTCAAAAATACAATGTCTCAAAATTCGATTATAAGGCTGAAGCGAAAAAAATTACTGCCAACTTAAATGAGACAGAAATCCCATATTTTAAAAGAAACGACGTATACGATGCTATCTACTCTATTGCAGGATTCGAGGATGGCTCTGATGCATTTTTCAACAATCTAAGTAAATTATTTAAAACAAATAAAATACAGGCTACTTTTGGAATTGCTCCTCATCCGGAAAAGTGTACCGAGTCAGAATATTGTAGTTCGGTTTCTGCAACAATTTTTACAAATGACGGATACATCATCAGTATTTATTTTGACTACAACACCTAGTCATTGATGCGACTAGTGAGGTTATGAGCGAAGAGTAAGTATTAAATGAGTCGAAAGGCAAGCTCTTTAGCTGATTGGGTACAATAACGAAAGAAATATTAACTACGGATGACTTTTAGTCATTAGTTTAATTCCCAAGGCATCAGCTGCAAGATGGATTATAGAATAACGAGTAATATGAAAGCATTCTTTTCTTTTTTTCTTCTTTTGATTTCAATAAGTTCATTCGCTTCCGATTGCAATGAAAAAATACTCATCCTTGATGAACCACAAGAACAAATGAACCTTTTTTTTGATCCAAACTAATATTCTAAAAGAGTTTTAACCCAAGAAACTTTTTGTAAGGTAGCT
>JBMLQL010000011.1:0-103553 GCA_049241565.1 Bacteriovoracaceae bacterium
ACAAGGGGGACAGGGAGAAAAATATTCTAATGTCACTTGCTTTCTTAAAGGAGACATCCTTGTTATAAAAAATGATATCGATACTAATATTGTCGTCATTAGTTTGATCTCTGATGATTCAGGTAAGCTGATTCAGATGAGAAAGGTGCAAACATCGGCTCTTAAAAAAGTTTTGGCCGACGAAAAATTTACTCTTTCAGATCTTAAGACTGGTGCCACTGTTCTGGTGAGAAAGGGCAATGATGTAGTGAAGATTAAGTTCTCCGCGGGATTTGATCCCATCTATGGTGGTACTTTTGAAATGGATTATCTTTACAACGGAATTAAAGGTACAAGAAAGCAGATTGACCTAGATCTAAGAAAATCCGGACAATCTTGGGAAGTCACAAAAAATAATAAAAAAGTGATGTCATTAAATGTGATTGCTAAAAGAGCTGCGATCGTAGGTCCCATTGGAATTGAAGAAATAAAGATTTAAGGATTATCTTAAATTAGTAAAGTGGTGGCTCCCCCGAGACTCGAACTCGGACGTTATTGCTAACGGCGGATTTTGAATCCGCTACGTCTACCATTCCGTCAGGAAGCCACTTGAGCTATTGATTCTAATGATTGGAGAAGTGGCCGTCAATGAAACGCTTAGCGTAATTTGATCAATTCTAGGGCCTCTTTGATAGAAAAGCGTAGAAAATTATCACCAAGATGCTTTTTGATCTGAGCATTATCGAGCAGGCAAGAAAATTTTAGGTAATCCAGCAGGTACTCTGGAACGTCCATTTTAAAAGTTTTAAGGATGCCGTTGAGGCCGTCGGCCAGGAAAATGGGAAAAGGAATTCCTTTAGAGCCAAGTAGACTAAGAGAGTCACGCAAAGAAATGAAATCATTCCCAGCGACGTTGAAGACACCTGTAGGAATTTCATTGAGTGATCTATAAAGGACATTGGCCATATCGAATTCATGAATAAATTGAAAATAAGGATTGTAGTCAATAGGTCTCAAGGCCAATGAAGAGAGAAGAAATTTTGTCATGGCATTTTGAATTTGCGGTCCGATAATATTGCATGGCCTTAAAACAACAGTGGAGATTTCATTTTGATGCCTCCACATCCAGTTCGTACAGATCTGATCCATCTCTACGACATCACGAAGCTCTGGATGTTTGATACTTGCCCTTAGAGCAGATTCTTCTGTTAAAAAAATAGAGTTGTCAGCAAGAGCTCCATAAATATGAAAGGTCGAGAGGACAACAACTTTTTTTACTCCCGATCTGTGACAGAGTTCAAGAATGCGATTGGTTCCCATGACGGAGAGCTCGATTCTCTTAGCGAGCTGAGCATGATCACTTGTCGAGTGAGAAATTCTTCCTAGGTGATAAACGGCATCAAACTCATTGGCCCGGAATAGATTTTCAAAATTCCCACGAGAGTATTTCATCGATGTGCAAGAGAGGCCTTTAAGCTCCGGAACTTGCGAGATATCACGAGAGTCAACTCCCATAATTTCCCAATGAGGATGCTCAGTAAGAATAAGACGAGAAAGGATTTTTGCAAGTCCACCGGCAATACCAATAATGAGGATTCTTTTTTTATCAATCATCTTTTTTTCTTAATTCTTTAATGATGTATTTCGATAGAGGGATTCTCAAAGAATCAACAAAAGGCCGTCGCTTTTTCATCCCTACTGCTATCATTCGTCTAATTTTATTTTCGATATGATAAATATGCTCTTTAATTTCTTTCTCAGGAGACTCAGGATTGAGGTGTTCAGGAACCTGAATGGCCTTGCCGATATAAATATCAATGGGTGAGGGCAAAGGGAACGCCAGTGGAGTAAGCGGAAGAGAGGGAAGCCCGATGGCCTTGGCCAGACTTCTGGCGTGAAAGACAAAAGGAAACATTTCTTCGGCCCCAATCACACAAAGGGGAAGAATGGGAGTCTTCTTCTGAAGGGCAATGCGGAAAAAGCCCTGAGAGAAAGATCTTACTTTATAGTAGTCAGGAGTATTTTTTGAAATTCCTCGCACTCCCTCAGGAAAAACGAGAATCGATTCACCGTGATCAATCAGATATTCGCAATTGGCACGATCACCTAGAATAGATCCTAGTTGCGCTGTCATATCTCCCATGAAAGGAAGTTGGGCCATGAAACGTTCAATCATGGCACGCAAAACGCGAGGAGGAGCTACGTCCATGAGAAAGGCCATGGTGATCATCATACCATCAATTGGGAGTTGTCCTGAATGATTAGAGACAATAATGTATGGAATGTTTTCGACATGTTCCTGTCCGAAGACTCTTACTTTAAAATATTTGCGATAAATAGGAAGAAGTTTGCGTAGAGTTTTTTCACACAGCTCAATATTAAAACCCCAGGGGTCTTGATACTGCTGATAACGTTGTTTTAATCCGGCAAAGACTTCGGCTATTTTAGCCTCATCTTCTGGAGTGTTTTTGAAGAAATCTAATTCCATGACTCTATGATAATAGAGACAGGCCCAGAACCGAAGAGAGTTGTATTTGCCTCAGCATTGACTAAAAAACTCGGACTATTGTCTAAATCGCATCACGAAGTTAATGATCGCTTGTTCTAGACCAAGGATTCCATCGTTTTTCTCAGCAGAAGTGAAGTGAATTTGTCGGACCCATTTAAATTTTTCATAAATGGCCGGCATGATTTTTTTCAGAGCAGCGCGCTCACTCTGAGTCTTAAGTTTATCGATTTTATTAAAGACAAGATAAACTTCTAGATCGAAGTTTTTCAAATAGTCATGGAAGAGCTCATCACTTTCTTGAAGAGGATGCCTTGAGTCCTGAATATTGAGGAGCACGACTTTTTGACTAACGTAGCGGAAAAATGAAGTGAGGAGAGTCTCCCAATTTTTGGCCATTTCTTTTGAAACATCAGCATGACCATATCCCGGAACATCAAAGAAATAAAATTTAAATTCTTCTTTAGTCTCAGGATTTAAAACGATAAAGCTAAAAATATTCACTTGGCGAGTACGGCCTGGAGTTTTAGAAACTCGAGCTGTGGATTTTCCATAAATCGCATTAATAAGTGAGGATTTTCCAACATTGGAACGGCCAATAAAAGCGGCACCATTCACATCAGGGTGAGTATTGAGCCAATCGACAAGTTGTTCAACTTTATCGATACCCATTAAGAATTCAACTTTTCCTTTTTGAATTTTCATAGCTCTGTCCCGTTATTCACTGTCTATTTTTATTTTTTAGGAGCATATCACGGCCAGAGCTGAATGACCATGAAAGGAGAAAATTATATGTGGCATGATAAAATGATATCAAAACAGTTGGATCAACAGGGACTTAGGCCTGGTGATAGCTTTGAAATATGGCCCTGGGGAGGACGCAGAAAGGTGGTTCCTCTTAAGCGGACTTGTCTTGATTTTATCAATGAAGAATATCGTCCTCACAATCTTTCTCAGAGCTATATTAAGCTAATGACCCCTTCGAATCGACGTTTTCATTTTCGTATAGAGTTGGATGATAAGTTAGAATCTCCGCGCTATATGATGAGATCATTATCAGGCCATCCTTTCTGGGTAAATGGACTGGTGACCAAAGAGGCCTATTTAGAACGAGCCGATCAAGTTGTTATCGATGATCATCGCATGCAGTTTAATTCAGCTTCAATTAAAGAATGGAGTAATAATTATTTTGATCATCCAATTTTAAGTGAAGAGAAATTAATTCATTCTCATCTCTCCGTTTTGATCGAAGGAGAAACAGGAACAGGGAAAACATATTTGGCCGAAAAGATTCATCTTAAGAGTGAGAGAAAGGGTGAGTGGGTTCATCTTAATTTAAGTGCACTTTCTCCTCAGCTTATTGAGTCAGAACTATTTGGACACAAGAAAGGATCCTTCACTGGTGCCGTAAGAGATCATATGGGTGCCATTGAGCAGGCCTCACAAGGAACACTTTTTATCGATGAAATTGACTCTCTCCCTTTAGATCTTCAGGCCAAGTTACTCCTCTTTTTAGACAACCAAAAAATTAGAAGAGTGGGAGGAAGCTCGGAAACGACAGTTTCGGCCCGTTTAATTTTTGCTTCAGGAAAAAACTTAGAGCATCTTGTTCAAAAAGGATTAATGAGACAGGACTTCTATTTTCGCCTTAAAACAGGATTAACAATTTCTTTAAAACCACTCAGACATAGTGCTGAGCAAGTAAGATTTTTTTGCCAGAAATATGCTTTAGATAATAGATGTTCATTCACTGAAAGAGTCATTGAGTTCTATGAAACTCTACCGTGGCCAGGAAATATTAGGCAGCTCAAATCTCATCTTGAAAAGAAGAGAATCCTTTCAAAATCATTTAAACTTGATTTTGATCATCATGATCAAAATCTCTTAGAACAAACCTCTGATATTTCTGCTCTGTCAGGAGAAGAAATTCTAAGTCTTGAAATTGTGAAAAAGAAGTATATCGAAAGGGCCATGCGAATTTGCCATGGGCAGATTGGTGTTGTCGCTAAAAAATTAGATATTCATCCGAAAACAATAAGACTTATCATTAGTGGCCAAGAAGATAAGTGATTTTAACTTCCTGAGCGAAGCCTTCAATGTTATTTTCTTGAAGGAAAGCTGTCACTTCTTGCTTAATCTTTTCACGAATAATTTCTTTGCCTTCTGTCTGCAAGTTGAAAGCAGCAATCGTTGGCTCAATATTCATGATGAGATAATCACGGAGAAGCTGTTCATTGGCGGCAAGATAGTTTTTTGAAGACCTATTACTCATGATGATAGAGAAATCAACCATGATTGAGCGATACTCATTGATGTCAGCAAAATAGACAGGGATTTTAATGGCCATAATTGAGAAATCGCGAGTTTGTTTTTTATAATAAACTGGTCTCTTTACTTTTTCATCATCAATACTGGCCGGAGACCTTGCTGTGGTATTTTCCAGTAAGGCAATCTTTCGAGATGAATCGAAAATGATAAAACTTGAAAAGAATGAAGCTATCGTAAAAATGATAAGTAAAACAATTTGGACAGGAGATAATGAGTTAGTCCATTGTCTAATGTATGAGACAAGAATAAATAATGGTTGAAATAGCTTTCCAAAGAATCCGCTATCTCTTCTCTTTCTGGCCTCGTCTTGAACAATTTGTTGCCATTCAGAGATTTTATTTTTGATGGGGAATGTTTTTACTTTTTCTTTGCCGATTTTAAAAAACCTAAAACAATAATTAATGAATTTTTCAGGAAATCCCCTGAGATAAGCAATAAATCTCGAAATAAATGACGAAACTTTTAGATAAATTCTTTGCACCGATGGTGGCGTGACTTTTACGACGAGCTTGTGGAAGACTTCCCCCAGAAGCATTAAATAGTGATTAATTAAAATTTCGATCTTTTCTAAGAATCCCATACATAAACCTTTTCGGTCGTTTTTCTCAGGATATTAGAACCTGACTAGAATTGTTCAGGATAGGTCATTTTTGCCCCCTGAAAAGCCTCAGGTTTAGAGGACCTTTAGTCTAGTCGATAGGGAGGGTAGGTAATTGATCCGTCAAGGAAGGCGAAGATGAAAATGTTTGGCTATTTTATTATGTCATTTATTCTTTTAAGTTCACTTATAAGCTGTACGGCGTTTATGCCCAGTCGAAGTTACCTCTCAGAAATGGAACAAGAATCAGATTCAAGTTTTTTTAGGCCTGAAAAAGATTTTCCCGTTATGGCCGGAGATAACGGCAGGTATTGGTATACAGAAAAAGAGCGTCAGGCGAGAACTCCAGCTTCAGACTATGAGAATAAGCGTAATCGTGAGGAAGAGGCCATACGTATGCAACGAGAGAATCTAGAGGCGGCTTTACCTGAAGAGGAGCAAGCCTTTTATTCATCTTTCAAAACTCGATTTACCACTGATTCTGAAAAGATCTTTTTCCTAGAACTTCCGCCTTCAGAGCGACAAAATTATGTCGAATCCAAGGGGTGGACTGGTTCCAAAGATGTCCTCAATAACGCTTGGGAAACTCGTCTTGCTACTCGTCAAAGTGAGATCATGATGGGGATGACGAAGCAAGAGGTCATGGAGTCCGCAGGTCAACCAGATCGAGTGGAAGTAGCGGGAAATCCACGCTATGAGAACGAGCGCTGGATTTATTCTGTAGAAGGTCGCTCTAAATACATCTATTTTGAGTCTGGTCGCGTCGGCGGCTGGGAGAGCGGACGCTAAAAAAACTGCCTTTTTTAAGTGGTCTGAGGTAAGGTAAATCTCTATTTTACTGATAGAGGTTTACAATGGATTTTACCCTAGATTTCGAACGTCCAGTGGCCGAACTGGAAAACCAAATTCGTGAGCTTAAGCAAGCCTCGCATGGCCCACAAGTTGATCTTTCCCCTGAGATTCAGGCACTCACTCACAAAGTAGAAAAGCTACTGGAAGATATTTATCTTAATCTTTCACCATGGGAGAGAACTCAACTTTCTCGTCACCCTAATCGTCCTCATGCTTTAGACTATATTGAAAAAGTTGTGACAGATTTTCATGAGATTCACGGCGATCGTCATTTCTCTGATGACCCTACTATGATCACTGGCTTTGCTTATTTGGGTGAGCAAAAAGTGGCCGTGATTGGAATTGAGAAAGGTCGCAAAACTCAGGACAAAATTAAAAGAAATTTTGGGATGGCCAACCCTGAAGGTTACCGTAAGGCCCTTCGAGTTATGCAAATGGCATCTCAGTTTAATATTCCAGTTATTACTTTTGTGGATACACCAGGAGCTTACCCAGGTATCGGTGCAGAAGAGCGCGGTCAGGCCCAGGCCATCGCCGTTAACTTGGAAGAGATGTTTAATATTAAAACTCCTATTGTGGCGGTTGTGATTGGTGAAGGTGGATCTGGTGGTGCCCTTGGTATTGCTGTGGCCGATAAAGTGCTCATGATGGAGTACTCTGTGTATTCAGTGATCTCTCCTGAGTCATGTGCTTCTATTCTTTGGTCAGATCCAAAAATGGCAGAAACAGCGGCTAACTCACTTCAACTCTCTCCAGATAAAGCTCTTGAGCTTAAGGTGATTGATGGGGTGATTAAAGAACCTATTGGAGGCGCTCATCGTTATCCAGACAAGGCCATTGAAGCGGTTAAAAATTCTTTGATCCTAGCAATTAAAGAATTGAAAACAAAAACTGCGGAAGAACTTGAAGAACATCGATTTAATAAATTTCGTCAGATGGGAAATCTCACTCTGCATATGACTGAAGAATAAGGAAAACTGTAAATGAATATTTTTTCAATGACTGGATTTGGAAAAGGTGAAGCGCGAGGATCGAATTATACGGTCGTCACTGAACTCAAAACAGTAAATAATCGTTTCAAAGATTTTCGCTTTAAGATGAGTCACCTTTTTAACGAAGTCGAGATGGAGCTGAGATCAACACTTGATGGCGAGTTTCGTCGTGGTTCATTTGATATCAATATTTCATACAAAAAAAATGAAGGAAACAAAGCTGAGTTTGCAATCGATCTTAATAAAGTCGAAACTTATCTTGAACTAATGAGACCTGTTTTCAAAAAAAATAATATCGAGTTTCAAGTCTCTCCCACAGAATTTTTAAGATCTGATTTTGCTAAAGATGAAGAAGATCTTAAAGAGAAAGAACTTCTTCCATTAGTACGTGAGTCTTTTGCTAAAGCTGTGACAGCACTAAAAGCTTCTCGAGATGCTGAAGGGGATAAGTTGAGCAAAAAGCTTCTGGATCATTTAAAAGATTACGAAACAAATCTTTTAAAAGTGGACGAGCTCAAGAGCATCTACCCCGAGATAGTTCGTGAAAAGCTGACTGCTAAATTTCAAGAAAAACTTAAAGACATCAAGATTGATGAGAGTCGATACCTTCAAGAAGTGGTGTATTACCTCGAGAAATTGGATGTGGATGAAGAGCTTAATCGGGCCAAAATTCATATTGAGAAGCTCAGAAAGGTCCTTAAAACCCCTGGTGAGGTTGGCCGACAAATTGACTTCCTTATGCAAGAGCTAGGGCGGGAAACCAATACCTTAGGATCAAAATCTGCCCAGTCAGAAATTTCAACTCTAGTTGTCGAGATGAAAGTACAATTGGAGAAGATACGTGAACAAGCACTGAACTTGGAATAGTCCCATGAGCGAAGGTCGAATTATTGTCATTTGTGCTCCGTCTGGTACGGGGAAGTCTACTCTTATTGAGAGACTCAAAAAGGATCACCCAGAATTGATTTGGTCTGTGAGCTGTACTACGCGTCCAATGAGAACAGGCGAAGTGCACGGCAAGGATTATTTCTTTATTGATAAAGAAGATTTCGAACAAAAAATAGCCTCGGATATGTTTATTGAATGGGCCAGGGTTCATTCAAATTATTATGGAACCTCTCGTGAGTTTATCGACGATGGACTTAAGTCAGGTAAAAAGATGCTCTTTGATCTTGATGTTCAAGGGGCAGATGCGATTAAGAAGCTCTATGGTGATGAGGGGAAAGTCATTTTTATTGAGCCTCCTTCAGTGGTAGAACTTGAGCGAAGACTAAGGGCCCGAGGCACTGATAAAGAAGAGGTCATTCTCTTGAGAATTGCTAATGCTAAGAGTGAATTACTCCGAAAGCATCATTATGACTATTTAGTCATGAATGATGATGTTGATAAAGCCTATATCCAGCTTAAAAAAATTATTGAAGAGATACTGTAAGGACCTCCGATGTTTGGTGAGAGAATCGATTTTTCACATGAAGCGAACTTAACAATTGATGAGCTTATCAAGCGCATTGAATTTGTTCAGTCTGATGCTGATTTTCCCCTTATTCGTAAGTGTTATGAATTTGCAGAAAAAATGCATTCAAGTGTGAAAAGAAGTTCTGGGGAGCCTTATATTATTCACCCACTTAATGTGGCAGGAACTCTTGTTAAGCTTAAAATGGATCAAGACTCTATTATGGCAGGCCTTCTTCATGACGTGGTAGAAGACTGTGATGTGGCCCCTGAAGACATCTCTAAAATGTTTGGACAAAATGTTGCCCAGATTGTTGTAGGCTGTACGAAAATTTCTAAAATCAAATTTAAAACCAAAGAAGAATCTCAAGCTGAAAACTTTCGTAAGATGGTTGTGGCCATGGCCCAAGATCTACGTGTGATTATTGTTAAGCTTGCCGATCGAATGCATAATATGCGCACGCTTCAGTATGTTTCTAAAGAGAAACAAATGAGCAAAGCGCAAGAGACACTTGATATTTATGTTCCCCTGGCCAGCCGTCTCGGTATCAACTCGGTCAAAGGAGAGCTAGAGGATCTTTGTCTTCGCTATCTACATCCCGAAATTTATTACAGACTTGCTGAAAAAGTTTCAATGAAACGCTCAGAACGTGAAGTTTATATCAAAGAAACGATTGAGCTTATTCATGAAAAAATGTTGGAGTATTCAGTTAAAGGTGATGTGACGGGACGTCCGAAACATTTTTATTCTATTTATAAAAAGATGACTCAACGAGGAGTTGATTTTGAACAGGTTCAAGATCTTCTTGCTTTTAGGATTCTCGTTGGAAATATCACTGAGTGTTATAAGGTTTTAGGGATTATTCACTCGGCGTTCACTCCCGTCCCTGGACGATTTAAAGATTATATCGCTATTCCTAAAGTGAATAATTATCAGTCACTTCACACTTCGGTTATTGGACCGAAAGCTGAGCGTATTGAAATTCAAATACGAACTTTTGAAATGCATGAAGTAGCTGAGCGTGGAGTCGCGGCCCATTGGAAATATAAAGAGCGTGATAAGAGTTCAGAGCTCGGAAAACTAAAGTGGGTGGAAGAGCTCATGGAGTTTAACCAAAACGTCACGAACTCATCTGAGTTTATGGATGTGGTTAAAAATGATTTGGATGTGGGTGGAATTTTTGTTTTCACACCCAAAGGGGACGTACGTGAGCTTCGTTATGGGGCCACTCCTCTGGATTTTGCCTATGCTGTCCATACCGAAGTGGGAAATCATACTGTAGGGGCCAAGATCAACGGTAAGATGGTGCCATTAAAGTACCGTCTTAAGTCTGGAGACACTGTTGAAATTCTCACGAGTAAAACTCAAACACCTTCAAAAGACTGGTTAAAAATCTGTAAGAGCTCTCGGGCCATTACAAAAATTAAACAGTATCTGATGAAAATTGAACGCGATAAGAATAAAGAATTGGGTGAGACTCTTTTAGATAAAGCTCTTAAGCAATTTGGAACAACGACTAAGGCAGTTGAGAAAAAGCATGAACTCGCTAAGGTTTTAGATAAACATCACTACAAAAATCTTGAAGAGCTTTTTGTGAATATTGGTTCAGGGCATGTCAATATTAATGAAGTACTTGCTTCAATTCCCTCGATCGAATTCAATGAAGGTGATGAGCTCAAGATTAAAGACGATAACAAAGAGCTTGATACCTATCTTAAAAAAGTGACTAAGTCCGCTCGCAAGAGCTCTGGTAACGATAACGCCGTTATCGTTGATGGTCTGGATGATATTGTCGTGAAGATGGGACGCTGTTGTAATCCTATTCCAGGAGACCCCATCAACGGATTCATCACTCGTGGGCGCGGGATTACTGTCCACACCAAAGGGTGTAAGAGAATTGATGAACTTGAATCAGGTCGCCGTATTGTGGTGGAGTGGAATAAAGATTATCGCTTTAGCCACCCCGTTAATGTAAAAGTTGTGACTCACGATAAGCCCGGAATTCTTTCTAAAATTTCAAAATGCATCAACAATGCTGGAATCAATATTAGATCGGCCATCGCTCGCTCTATGCCCGACCAAAAAGGTAGTTTTATCTTCGAGATTGAAGTGAAAGACTATTCAGAACTATTGAAGACGTTGAGTACGATTGAATCCCTGGAAGAAGTGATTTCTGTGACCCGTGCTTAGTTTTTGACGAAGCGTATAAGTAAGGGAATAATTTTAGTATGAAAAAATTAATCCCTTCACTTTGTTTTGTCATCGCTTCATGTGCCTTTGCTGCTGACGATGTCATCCGCACCGAACTTGAAAATCGCCATCAATTCAATCCTCGTGCAAGTCACTGGCTGACGACTTTTGGTTTTGAAACCATGAAGTACCCGACCGCCTATGAATTCCAAGGGGCCAAACAAAGTTATAGGCCTAATGAGACTGAACTTTGGGGGGGTCGGCTTGGATTTGGCGGAGAGATGCATTTGGGTGCAGGCCTTCATACCGCCACTAAACTTGAAGGGTATTATTTCGGAAGTCTTTTTACGAAGAAAAAAACAGCAGCTTCTGAATTCAAAGATGTCACCACTTCTTCTCGTAAAGATACAGCGTCGATTTATGGTGGAGATGTTTCTCAAAGTTTAAGTTTTCTTTTTAATATGAAAACAAAAAATCCTTTTATGGGTGAGTGGACTTATTTGAATGTAGAGCCGTTTGTTGAAGCTGGATTAGGGCTTGGAAGAGCTCATAATAGAAGAAGATACGTCACTGATCTGGCCACCGTGAATGAAGAGTATAAAGCCTCTGTGGCCGATGAGTTCACGACGACAAAACTATCAGCAGGTATTAATTTTATTTCGACATCTGGTTACTTCCTTTATTTGAAGGCCACTCAGTACGATATTAATATCACCAAACGAACTATTAACTCTTATACTCGCCCAAATGGTGGATCTGGCGTTCAAGCCCCAGAGCAAAAACTGAAAAAGGTCGATACAGATCCTGTTATGGTCTATGCTCTTGGTGGGGGATATAAGTTTTGAAAAACCTTCTTGGCCTAAGTCTTATTTTTCTTTCTCTTTTGGTTGGGTGTGAATCCTCTGAGGGAGAGTGGGATAAACTGAGCCAAGCGGATAGAGACTATGTCCAAAACCGGGCCAATGAGCAATGTCTGGTAGATGAGGCCCAAATCTTTTTGAATTTCAGAGATGAGTCTTCTCTCTTTTTCGGCTCTCCTGATTATTTTCGAGAAAAATCTTATACGGCCAAACTCAATGATAGCGGAAATAACGCCATTGAAGAGCGCTTGATTCGTATCTGGAAAAATACTCCTGCTTACATCATCTTTTATATTGAAGAGACTATTGGAACGGCCACAGATAAGTACTTTCTCCAAATCGTAAAAAACGATCTCGATGCCAATTACACTAATGACACTTTTGGATTCAATGACAGTATGATTGAGGCCATCAGACGTGCCTATTGTGCGCTCCAGATTGAATACAGTTCTGGGGACTCAGGGCCTGCTTCTGTCTCAAGAACAACGTCTACTGGACTCTCTTCTGGTGGTCGTCGTGAAACCAGAACAACTCATAATTATAATTTTACCGAAATGGCCTACTGGGCTTTTTTCAGACGCTCAATTACGATTAAAGATTATGATATCGAAGATGTGGTCGTATCAACTAAGACTTATACCAGCTCATTTGTCGAAAATGCGAACCCACCTATCCTTGCTACAGACTATACGACACTCTCAACAAAGCTTTGCTACTTAGATCCAGCGTCTTATGCACTTCCGTATACTTTAAAATGTGATGGGGCCTATACAGCTGATATGGTTCCGTAGAATTCTAGTAATCTTCTTCTTGAACATAATCTCTATCCATGACTTTTAATAAAAAGAGAGCGCGGACGTATTTCACTGACTCTTTGAGAAGTTTGCGGACATCGTCCCAAGTCGAATAGGTGTTAATCACACTATCGTAATAAAACTCAGGCTTAGAGGTCGTAATAAAGTGAGAGAAAATCATACTAATACGAAGGATATGATAATCGCTTGAGATGATAAGAACTTTATTAAACTGTTTATTTTGAGCTAAGAACTGGACTGTCTCACGGACATTTTCAAATGTATTGCGAGACTCATAATCAAGGTCCACTTGAACATTAAGTGATTCAAGGACTTCGAGTTTGTTTTGAATATCAACTTGTTTATCCACTAACGTCTTAAAAGAATTAGTAGCATAAACACCGGAAATAAATAGTTTAGCCGAAGGATTTTTCTGAATAAGATCTAGTGCGTGACCGATGCGACCCTTATCACCAGTGAAGACTGCAATAGCATCAGGAGATTTTTGAAAGAAAGCTCCCGCCGCTTTTTCTTTCTGCATTTTCGCAAAGATAGGGATATAGCTAATAAAGCTTATAATCACACCAGCAGAAAGAATAATAATAAAGACACCACTTAAAAATAAGCGGCGGAAGCGTGTGGACTTTGTTTCAAAAACGTATTTTCGACCTAGCATAGATTCAATTTACTTTGTCGCCGCAATGACTTCAATTTCAACGACTGCACCTTTTGGAAGAGCAGAAACTTGAACTGTGGAACGTGCTGGATAAGGAGAAGTGAAAAACTTTGTGTAAGCTTCATTCACTTTGCCAAACTGAGCAAGGTCAGTCATGAAGATTGTTGTTTTGATGATATTCTCACGAGTCAAATCTTGTGACTGAAGAAGACCGTCAATATTTTTTAATACATTTTCAAGTTGAGCATCAAAGCCCGCTGGCATTTCGCCCGTTTTAGCATCAAGACCAATTTGTCCTGAAAAATAATAAACGCCATTATGGAACACACCTTGAGAGTATGTTCCTACGGCCGCAGGGGCTTTATCTGTATTAATGATATTTTTTGTAAAACTCATAAATTCTCCTTAAAGGTGTTTGTGACTTTTTTCTCTATAGGCCTTAATTTCTTGAGCAATGAGCGCCGTTAGATTTGTCATATTAACAATTTCATCGACCGTTGATGTACGCTGAACAATATTGATGGCGTGCTCCAGCGGAAGAAGAATCGGACCGATTGGTGTGGCTCCCCCAAGCTGAGCAAGAAGCTTATAGCTAATATTGGCCGAGTTTAAATCAGGGAAGATAAGAAGATCTGCAGCTTTATCAAGATTACTAAAATCAAAAAGATTTTTCATAATCTCAAAATTAGTTGCCACATCAGCTTGCATCTCACCATCTGCGATCAGTGTTGGATCTTTCTTCTTCGCGAGAATCGCCGCTTGGGCCATTTTAGAAGCTTCACCTTCACGATTTGATCCAAAGTTTGAGTAAGAAAGGAAAGCCACTCTTGGCTCAGACTGCATTACGCGACGGAAAAGTTTGGCCGCAGAGATAGCGATATCAGAGAGATCTTCAGCTGATGGATTCATTTGAACTGTACAGTCAGCTAGGAAAACAACTTTTTGCTTAAAGATAAGGATCATGATCCCGGCCACTTTAGCACGATTAGGAGTATTCGTTCCAATGACTTTCATGATGGGACGAATACATTCAGGATAGTTCTGAGTTGCCCCGGTGATCATTCCATCGGCCACACCTTTTTTCACCATCATCGACGCGAAATAGTTACCACGCTTCATTTGATCACGAGCAAAAGAATAAGAGACACCTTTGCGCTGTCTCGTCACAAAAAGATCCTTTACGAAATCCTCATAGTAAGGAGCATCTTCAGGATGAACAACTTCAACATCATCTAGGTTCGTAATTCCAGCTTCAATAATTTTCTTCTGAACTGTTTTTTTGCTTCCAAGTAGAATTGGGTGAACAAGTCCATCAGCTTTAATGATAGAAACTGCTTTAAGAACGCGAGTGTTTGACCCCTCAGAGAATACGATTTTTGGTTTATCTGATCCAGGCAGACGAGAGCGAATCGAGCGCATGAATGATCCCGATTGACCAAGTCTCTCTTGAAGAGATTGAGCATATTTCCCAAGATCATCGATATGAATACGGGCCACACCTGACTCCATCGCAGCGCGGGCCACAGCTGGAGAAACGCGAGTCAGAACTCGTTTATCAAATGGCTTAGGAATAAGATAATTTCTTCCAAATGAGAAATCCTCATTCCCGTAAGCACGTTTTACGTCATCAGGAACTTCTTCTTTAGCAAGTTGAGCCAGGGCCATCGCCGCTGCTTTTTTCATTTCTTCATTGATCTTGCGAGCACGTACATCAAGAGCACCACGGAAGATGAATGGGAACCCAAGAACGTTATTCACTTGGTTGGGATAATCGGTACGACCAGTGGCCATAATAGCATCAGAGCGAACCTCAGCTACCTCTTCAGGTGTAATTTCAGGATCAGGGTTGGCCATGGCAAAAATGATTGGATTCGCCGCCATTGACTTGACCATATCTTTTGTCACAAGACCTTTAGCTGAACAACCGATAAAACAATCAGCGTTTTTCATGGCATCGGCCAGAGTTCTTGCTTTTGTTTCATTAGCGAAAGCGTCTTTGTATTTATTCATTCCTTCAGTACGACCTTTGTAGATCACACCTTTTGAATCAACCATGAGAATATTTTCTTTCTTTACACCAAGAGTGATAAAGAAATTAGTACAAGCTATGGCCGCTGCTCCTGCTCCAGAAACAACAACTTTTGTTTCTGACATTTTTCTCTTTGTAATTTCACAAGCATTGATAAAGGCAGCACCACTGATAATGGCCGTACCATGTTGATCGTCATGGAAAACAGGAATATCCATGATCTCTTGAAGTTTTTTTTCAATTTCAAAACACTCAGGCGCTTTAATATCTTCGAGGTTGATCCCTCCAAAAGTAGGTTCAAGATCTTTTACTGTACGAACCACTTCTTCCACAGATTTAGATCCAATCTCGATATCAAAAACATCGATATCAGCAAAACGCTTAAAGAGAACACCTTTTCCTTCCATCACGGGCTTACCAGCGAGAGGACCAATATCGCCCAGACCTAGAACAGCAGTTCCGTTTGAGAGAACAGCAACAAGATTTCCTTTCGCTGTGTATTTGTAAACGTCTTCAGGATTTTTTGCAATTTCAAGACAAGGGGCTGCTACACCTGGCGAATACGCCAGTGCTAAATCACGAGACGTTAAGCAGGGCTTTGTTGAAGTAATTTCAATTTTCCCCGGACGTCCATTGGCATGATAATCTAAGGCCAGACGATACTTTTCTTCAGCTGAGTTTTCGTTAGGTGTACTCACGTAACAATCCTTTTGTTTTTCACTAGGCCATTAAGGCCAATTTTGAGAATGGATTAAGATAGCAGAAAATCTATTGGAAATATACAAAAGCACAGAGTGTCAAAGATAAGTATTTATGGTGCTTTGACTCTCAGAAGAGAGGGAATCATGACTAAACTAGTTCCGAGGAGTCCTGCATAGAATTTGTCTATACCGTAGACGTATTGCGAAAGAGAAAAGAGGCTATAAACAATCATGAAAACGATACCCGTTAGCACGGCGCCTATAAACGAATTTTCTGATAATCTACCCGGAAAAATCTGCGAACAGAGAAAAGGAAATAATAAACAGGCCGCAGAGAGCCCACCCATCGTTTTCCAAACCTCAACCACGCTTCCCGAAAATTGCAGACTCAGAATGAGACTGAGAATGGCCACGGCCACCAGGGCCAGGTGATGGTGCCATGGTTTAAATTTGAGTTTATTGTTAAAAAGATCATAACTTAAGCAAGAAGCCGCATTAAATAAATACGAATCTAGAGTTGAGAGAACAATCGCTAGAATTCCGGCCAGAATCAGGCCTCTGACTCCAGGAGGAGTTATATTCATGGCGTGTATAAGATAAGCATTTTGTGAATTGGCCTCTGGGATGGCCACACGAGCGTAGAGGGCACCAATGGTTGTACACAAATCGAAGATGACCCACACCACAGTGGAAATTAAAATCCCACGTCTTGCTGTTTGTTCAGAATCAGCGGCCAGACAACGCTGATAGAAATTGGGATCGACCAAAGTTGAGAGAGCAATAAATCCCCATATCAACAGACTGCTAATACTTTCTCCCCCGGTAATAGTGAGATGAGTAGGGGGAAGTCTATCAAGAAAAATAAGGGGAGATCCCATCTGAGACCAAGAAAAAACAACGATGAGAAATACGGCCAGAATCATCACTACAAATTGCACAAGATCAGAAAAAACCACGGCACGAAAACCACCCCATAATGACCATACGGTGACAACAAAAAGACCGGTGATAGAGTGAATGAGAAGATCCCCACCAAAGATCGCTTGTAAAAAAAGACCGAGACTAATGATATAGGCCATGGGGAGGAGATTGAAAAAATTCAAAATAGCTGTGAGCTTTTCGGCCCTCGGTCCAAACTCATTTCCAGCGAATTCGGCCAAAGTTAATACTTGGTGTTGGCGGATTTTTTTTACGAGATAAAAGGCAAAGATAAGATAGGTAATATACCAAAAGACACCTTGAGAGACAAAATTATAGATACCTTTCTCGAATGTGAGCTGAGTCACGCCGAAAATACCTCCGTACCATGTGGCCACAAGAGTCGCCACAAAAAGGGGAAGGGTGAGCCTGCGTCCCATGAGTAGTAACTCGATGGCAGAGTGTTGATCTTTAAGTGGAAGTTTATTTTTGATATTGTTTCCATACCAAACCACAGCAAATGTAAGAAAAAGAACCGCAAAAAATACGATCCAATCTATTGTTGTGATTAAAGAAGCAAATCCACTTGGTTGATTCATGAAGTTATATTAAGCTAATTCAGTGAAGTATGCCATTATCATTATCGCAATAATTGTTCTTGTTCGTTTTGAGACGATCCTTAAATTGGTTGATAGAACCCAAGGTTTTGTCACATCATCTGAGGCTCCACCCACAGAGCAGTCCGAAGTTAATCAATCGGTGATTGTCCCAGTTTCCAAAGATAAATCTTTTGAGCAAACCCCTGATCAGCGGATCGTCACTTTGATAGAAGATTTTTATCGCACACCGACTGACACCATGAAAAACTTAATCATCTCTGATATCAAAGGGAATCCTTCTTTGTTTGGAGAGACTGGGCATCCAGGGTATCTAAATATTATGTCGAGAATGGTTTCTCATATTCAGCAAAAAAACAGCATCGTAAATGATTTTCTTTTTGAACTTTGGCCACTGGTTAAGGGGGCCAATCTTTTAATTGTGAAACAATTACTTGCCATGAATTTTGAAGAAAACTTAGTTCTCTTTTTAGATCAATTAAGCAAGTCAGGAAGAGATCCGTCTTGTTTTATGGCAGAGATGATTCCAGATGGATTGACTAAAGAAGAAAAAGAGCGCTTTCTCAATGAGCGTCGAACGAATCTTGAAAAAGTGTCTTTTGATGAGACCCAAACTCCAAAAGTTAAAACAATGAGTATTAATTGTTTCAGAACTGTTGAAATAGAAATTCTAAAACTTAACCCTCCTCCGGTAGTGACTCCCGAAAATGCGACACCATGATTCAAGTTGTTAATCTCGAAAAATCTTTCTCGACACAAACTCTTTTTAAAGACGTGACCTTTACTATTGGGAAAGGAGAGAGAATTGGACTTGTAGGAAGAAACGGAACAGGAAAGACGACATTGTTCAAAATCCTTTTAAGCGAAGAACTCGCTGATGCTGGAAATATTATCATTCCAAAAAACTATCGAATCGGGACACTAAAGCAGCATTTGCAATTTACTCATGACACTATTTTAAAAGAATGTGCTTCAGTTCTTCCTCCTGAATCAAGTTTTGATGAGTATAAGGTTGAAAAAATGCTGATGGGCCTTGGTTTTGGTCTCAGTGATTTTTCAAGGCCTCCATCTGACTTTTCTGGGGGATATCAGATCCGACTTAATCTGGCCAAGGTTCTGCTGACTGAGCCAGATTGTCTTCTTCTCGATGAGCCAACAAACTATCTCGATATTGTTTCGATGAGGTGGTTGGCCAAATTTCTTCGTGAGTTTAAGGGTGAAGTTGTTCTTATTACCCATGATCGAGGCTTTATGGACGAGGTGACGACTCATATCATGGGGATTTGGCGTCAGAAGTTAATTAAAGTAAGAGGTAGCTCAGAAAAATATTTTGAACAACTTATCGCGGAAGAAGAAATTTACGAAAAGACTCGTATTAATATAGATCGCAAAAGAAAAGATCTCGAAGAATTTGTGAATCGATTTAAGGCCAAGGCCAGTAAGGCCACGCAGGCACAATCTCGAATGAAAATGCTTGAAAAAATGGCCGGTCTTGAGGAGCTTGCTTCAATTGCTACTTTGGACTTTGCCTTCAACTATAAAGAATGTCCTGGAAAGGTTCTTTTGGAACTTAAAGATTTAGGCTTTGGTTACACTGAGGAGCTTCTTGTCTCTAACCTTAACTTAAGCGTTCAGAAAGGTGATAAAATTGCTGTTATTGGAAAGAACGGCCGAGGAAAATCAACACTCTTAAATTTAATTGGGAAAGAACTTCAGCCGCAGACAGGAAGTGTTCATTATAACACTAATACTATGACGGGACATTTTGGTCAGACCAATATCACCCGTCTGAATATGCAAAAGACGATTGAGGAAGAAATCACATCGGCCGACCCCATGATGAGTGTGCAAAAGGCGCGCAATATCGCAGGAACAATGATGTTTACGGGAGATCTTTCTCAGAAAAAAATCTCTGTTTTATCTGGTGGAGAAAGGGCACGTGTTCTTATTGGAAAGATTTTGGCCAGACAAAGTAATCTTCTTCTTTTAGATGAGCCGACCAACCACTTAGACCAAGACTCTGTAGATGCACTCATTGATGAACTCGTTGAATATGAGGGAGCTGCTATTGTTGTTACCCATAGTGAGGATTTTTTGAGACGTTTTGCCAATAAGCTGATTGTTTTTCAAAACGATAAAGTGGAGTTCCTTCCATATACGTATGAAGAGTTTTTAGAAAAAATTGGTTGGGCAGATGAGACACAAGATAAAAAGTCTGTTCCTAAAACTGAAAAGCTTAATCGTGCTGATGCTAGAAGAATGCGCTCAGAGCTTGTGGTCGAAAGATCAAGGGCCCTTTCTCCTTTTAAAAAGGAGATGGAAAAGCTTGAAAAACAAATTGTGAAGGATGAGGAAGAAATCCAAAAGATTGAATCAACTTTAGTTAATGAATCAGCCTCACTTGATGGTAAAAAAATCTCTGAACTCTCACAGCTTTTAGGGAGTCTGAAAAAGAATGTGGATGATAATTTTGAAAAATTGACTGAAATGACGATTACTCATGATGAAAAGTTCTCTTCTTATGAGGAGAGGCTAAAAGAGCTAGATGTTTAAAAAAGAAGAGGGCCACGAACATGACCCCCTATATGACTTTAAGATTTAGTGAGAAAATTTCTGTTATATGCCCGGTCCGTTTGCTTCATACGTGATCATATATTTAAGAACCACAGTAGAAGAAAAATTTGTCCAAGTCATAAAACGTACCTCCTGTTTTGGATAAACTTATTCTAAGTGAGCTTCACTTCTAATTTTTAAAAAAAATCTAGTTTGATAAATTTCATAGAGTTGTAATGATGAGGAAAATCTTTATTTTTAAATCAAAGGGACTTTTGCCAACTTTTTGCGGAGGGGCCAATGAGTTTACTTCGCCTTAGCCATTTTTAAATTTGGTTTAGCAGTGAACTTTTTGAGGACTGTAAGTTTAAAAGGATTAAGTCCTACATAATAAAAATAGGCCCAGGCCGTACCCGCGACACTTGAGTCAGTTGTAAAATCGATATTAGCTGTTTTAGTTGCATAACTGATTCCACCATCTTTCTTTTTCATCTGCTCAAATGAACGCCTAAAATAAGCTTCAGACTTGTCTTGGCATTTGTACTGTTGATGTGGATTAAGGAATTTGGCGGCGAGAAGTTTTCCCGCCGTCCCTTCCGACCAGACAAATTTATCAAACGCCGGAGCGCGCACTGAACGGCGGTCAAAGAAGCCGTGGATTTCGGACTTATTCTCGATTGCGACGTGATAAAAGCTTTCACAGGCCTTATCTAAGGCACTGTTAGCGTCTTCATATGTAATGTCTGAATCATCAATAGCAAGGAGAGTCCATGTTTGGTTATCAAGATAGATCTCATCCTTATTGATTTTCTTTTTATCAATAAGATAACCAGACCAGAAATGTTTCTTTTGATTATCCCAAAGCCCATGAATGAATTTCCGGATATTTTGAGATGTTTTTTCAAATCTTGGGTTGTGATTTAATTCAGCATAGATTTTGAAAGCACTGTAGGCATCAATATTGTGTTCTAAGGCGAGGACTTGAGTTTCATCCCAGCTCGTGGTGGAGAGATCTTTTTGAGCAAAGCGAATAGCTTCACCATCCAAAGCGGAAACTTTTTGAGTTTCTAAATAAGTGAGAACCTTATGAGCGAAGGGAGTGAACTGTTTATCTTTAAATTGTTTTTGATAATAGTTGGCCGACATTACAATCCAGGCCATGGCCCCATGAATAATTCTCGTTTCATCTCCAGCGAAGGCGCTAGAGCCTTCGGTCATATAAGCAAAATGAAGTGGTCCATGCTGTTTGTATAGATTTTCAATTGTAATGAGTAAATTCTTTGCTTGTTTTTTATTTTTTGCGTGCGTGAATGCCATGATCGCTAAGGCCTGATCATAAATATAGCTCACATCTCTTTGAGCATAACTCTTAATAAAATGATGTCCTAATTTTGGTTGTGAGATAACCCTCTTCTTCAGTACCTGAAGAATTTTTTCTTTTTCGGCGCCATGAAGAGCTGTGGTGAAACTCACAATGGCCAAAAATAAGGTTAAATAAGCCCGATTGAGTCTGTGACTCATAATAAAATGCCTCTCCCAACGATGATTTGTTATTCCTATCTCTTTTCGTCAGGTATGAATGAGAACTTGAGTGAAATGTTTGGGTTTTGGATTATTTAGTGTATTTAGCGGCCATCTGCTTGAAATAGGGTGAGTTCTCACCAAGCTTGCGGACGTAATCGATGATATCACTTTGCTTGTCTTGTGGCATGGCCTCAAAGGGATAGACATGGTTTTCGGGAACAAAACGAAAGGTGAAATTGATTCGTCTTGTTTCAAAATTACTGATCTTTAATTTAAAATCCTCGTTTTTTTTACTCTCAACTCGTTGAACACGATGGAAAGTTTTACTTTTCCAAAGATCACCTCCAAAAATTTGAAGAGAAGAATCTTCTAACCATTGAGAGAAAACATTATTTTTATCACCTAAATTTTGATTCCCATTCACAAATTGAAAGAAGGCGCGATCTCCCAGGGAGACCGAGGCCACTGGGCCTGGTTCAAAGTCTTTATGCTCTCCTACTCGAGCGCGGTCAACTTTCTTATCATCTTCGATTTTACTTCCATAGAAATTGATAAGGCAGGTGTTGAGATGCCAGCCCTCTGGAAAATAAGATTTGGGAAGATTTTTTCGAGCAATAAACTCTATACGGTCCACCAGAAGTCGTAAAAGTTTTGGGTAAGGTTCAGCTTTTACACAACGATATAAAACACCTTCAGGAGGATGATAATAATCAAGACAAGCAAATTGCCAGTTTCCAAGCCAGTACACTGGGCGCTTTAGTTCTCTTTGCTCGTCACCAACAGGAGGAGGATTGTGCTCTGAAAAGCGCATTTCCCAGAGAGGGTGCAGAGTTTGAAGCCATGAAATAATCTCGGCCCGTTCGGTACGATTCACGAATGGAAACTGATAATAGAGGCCCTGTGGAAGAGCGGGGACGGAGCGTTTCATAGTGGGCTTAATCTAAAGGATAGGGAGCTGTTAGTCTGGCCCTCTGTAAAAAATTCTCAAAAGATGGGCCTTCTTGACCAAATAATTCGATGAACTTAATCACTGCTAGTGGGATGTATTCTTTGTCCCAATCGAGGGCGAGATCTTGCTTGATCCATTCATTTAAAAGAGCTTCATTATTGGCCTTTACCTGGGTCTCTAAAATTTCTTTTTTAGACCAGCAATCCTGATCAATATCAGCTTCTTTTTTTCGTCTATTAAAGCCTAGGCAGCCATAAGGTTTAACATCTCTTGGGAGTGGACAACCAAACTCTGAACCAAGAAAAAAAGGGCAAGTATAAGTTCTTCTAAATTGGCTTTTTTTCTTGATACCAGGAGGGAGAATATCAAGTTTGTATTTTAGGTTTGTGAGCTGCATTTTTTCTTTCAGATCATTAAGTGAAGAAGAATCTTTTTTAAGATAAGAGTATAAATCAACCATTTCAATAGGAGTCACCATCATGGAGTTGGCCATATCAGTACAACAAACTCCAGAGCACCCAAGACAACTAATTCCCCTTGTCTCAAGTTGAGACATATCTTCTAAAAGAAAGCGTCGCCGATTATAGGTCGATGTTGTCATAAAGCATCAGTTACCATTCAAAATTTTGTCTGTCGACGTTGATTGGGGGGAGGGGGGGCAGGCCAGGGAATGTCTTATCAATGAGTTGAGTTAGCCTAACAGTTGATAGTTTTGCTCATTTAAGGGCATGTCTGGCCTAGTTAAAATAACTGAGAAAAAAGACTGAATCTCCAGACAAAATAAACCGAAAAGTAGACTTGAAACGTTTCCTATGGACTGGAGCAAGCAATGGATGATTTTGAATTAGAATTGAAAAATGATTTTCTTGAAGAAGCCTCTAAGCTTTTAGATGATTCAGAACAATGCTTTCTAAATCTAGAAAGTAATATGAATGATAAAACTCTCTATGAAGAAATTTTTCGTCTCGCTCACAATCTTAAAGGATCGGCCAAGGCGGTAGGTTTTGATGACCTTGGTCACTTGACTCACCAGCTAGAATCTCTTTTGTTAAAACTAAAAAATGGGGACATCAAACCTAATACAGCTATTATCACCCTTCTTCTTGAGTGTAATGATCAGCTCAAGGCGGTGATTGCTCTTTTGAAGATGGATTATAATGCCAAGGTTGATAGCTCATCACTTCTTGATCGCATTCAGATTCTTTTAGATGGTGGAGCACTTGAATCTTCTGATCCTGAACCTGTGGCTGCAGTGGAAGTCCAAACAGAAGTAACTTCAGATGAGGCCCAGTTTATGGATTCAGTGATGAGTAAGTTTGATGAAATCGAAGAAGTACAGACGGCCACTCCAATTATAGTAGCACAAGTAGAAGAAGAAATTGAATCTAACATCACTCATATTTCAGCTGCTGTCGCAGAAGTTCAGGCCGAAGTCATCGCAGCGAAAAGTACTACTCCCACAGCTGTGGCCGATGAAAGTATCCGAGTGAGTCTTGCTCGTCTTGAAAAACTTCTCAACTTTATTGGTGAGCTTGTTATTCTTCAGACGGTCTTAAAAGGACAAGCGACAAACTCTGGCCAAGTGGCTCTTCGTCGTACAGTAGATCAGCTTGGAAAAGTTACAAAAGAAGTTCAAGATCTTTCAATGTCTTTGAGAATGGTTCCTCTTAAACAAACCTTCCAAAAGATGCAGAGAATTGTTAGAGATACATCTCAACAACTAAACAAGAAGATTGATCTTGTTCTGGTTGGAGCAGATACAGAAGTTGATAAAACTGTTCTTGAAAAAATTGGTGACCCTCTTGTTCACCTCATTAGGAATGCCGCAGATCACGGGATTGAAGATACTGAATCTCGTGTGATGAACAATAAACCTGAAACTGGACGAGTGACGCTTTCAGCTTATCATCAATCAGGTAGTCTTATCATTGAGATTCAAGATGATGGTAAAGGTCTTGACCCTAAAAAACTTATAGAGAAAGCCAGGGCCAAAGGTATTCTTAAACCAAATCAAGTCCTTTCTGATAAAGAGGCCCAAGAGCTTATTTTCTCTTCTGGCTTCTCGACTAAAGATGAGGTCTCAGATATTTCTGGACGTGGGGTGGGAATGGATGTTGTGAAATCAAATATACAAGCACTTCAAGGTGATATTTCTATTGAGTCTGCTGTCGGTAAAGGAACAACTTTTAAAATTAAACTACCTCTCACACTTGCCATTGCAGACGGAATGATTGTGACAGTGGGTGATGATAAATTTATTATTCCTCTTAATCATGTACACGAAACATATAGACCAGAAGCAGAGGATATCAAAATCACTTCTAATCTTGGAGCCGTTCTTCTTCTTCGTGGAGAGAATATGCCAGTTTATGATCTGGCCCAATGTATTGGAAGAAAACATCATTATCAAAAAATGACAGATAGTATCTGTATTATTGTAAGAACAATGGATAAGCCATTTGCGATCCTTATTGATGATATTCTTGGTCAGCACCAAGTTGTTATTAAAAAGCTCGGGCCTGAGTATGCCCATATTAAAGGATTTAGCGGAAGTGCCATTCTTGAAGATGGTAAACCAGCAATCATTTTAGAACTTGGGGACCTCATTAAGGCCAAGGCCCATTTGAGAATTACAGAACAATCAACAACAGTTTCAATGACTGATACAAGGAGAGCCGTCGCATGAGTCCAACAGAAGTACAAAAGAAGTCACACACCGGTGAGAGATATCTTTGTTTTACTCTCGGATCAGAGCAATTTGCCCTTCCATTGCTTTCTGTGAAAGAAGTCATCGCCGTTCCTGAAGTGACACCTATTCCATTTTGTCCTTCTTACTTTCAAGGAATTATGAATTTAAGAGGTCAGGTGTTATCGGTGATTGATCTAAGAACAAAGATGAATATTAAACCTCATAAGTCATCAGAAAATGCAGTAATTATCTGTGACCTTGGAAGTTTTTCCATGGGGGTGATGGTTGATTCGATTGATTCGGTCGTTGCTCCTGGTCATGAAGATTTTTCTGATAAACCTGAAGTCCAGTCATCTATCAATACAGATTTTATTATGTCGGTTTTCAGGCATGGTAAAAAACTAGTTCTTCTTCTTGATGTGGCCAAGGCCTTAAGTGTAGAAGATCTGAAATTGATTAAAGGACCAAAGCCTGCAGCGAAAGTTGCGGCTTAAGGATTATATCAATTATTGTTATTCCTGTTGTACGTTTCTTCTATAAGGAGTGACTCATGTCACATCATCTCCACCAACACAAAGTATGGTCAGAAGCTGAGGTTATCAGCTATATCTCAAAGATCATGAATGAGGTCACTGGCGTTCAGCTTGGTGAAAGGCAAGCCTCAATGGTGGAGAATCGTTTAAAAAAGCGGATGCTTGAAAATCAAGTTCCTACTCTCATCGACTATATTCATTATTTTTTTGCTCATCGTGAGGTTGAAACTCAGGCCCTTGTCTCACTTCTCACGACTCATCATACTTATTTTTTTAGAGAGTTTAGCCATTTTGAGGCCCTTGAGAATAATTATCTTAAGATCGTCGCGCAAAAAGCTCGGAGTCGTGGAGATAAATGTATTCGTATCTGGTCAGCGGCTTGTAGCCGAGGGCAAGAGGTTTACTCAATTGCTATGATGATGGATGCTTGGTTGAAGGCAAATGCCCCTGATCTTACTTATAAAATTATGGGTTCAGATATTGATCACGAAAGTGTGAAAATGGCCACGAACGGAGTTTATTTCTATCGTGAGCTTCATAATGTTCCTATGCGATACTTGCAACAGCATTGGTCTAAGGGAACGGCAGAAATTAGTGACTATGTGAGAGTGAAAAAAACGCTCAAAGACAATGTCCAATTTCAGGTGGTGAATCTTTTTGAAATTCCCTCAACAATTAAAACTCAAAAATTTGATATCATTTTCTGTCGAAATGTTTTTATTTATTTTAATGAAGAACAAATTAAACAAATCACCACAAGCTTTTTAAAGCTTCTCGATGATTCCGGTTATCTTTTTCTTGGTATTTCAGAATCTCTTCATGGCATGAACATGGCCGTAGATACACTCGGACCATCCATTTATACGCATCATAAGGCCAAGCCAACACTGGTGACACCTTCTCAAGCAGTCAAAGTGGCTTCTGTACCCGTGGTCAATATTCCAAAAACTATCAGAGTTGTTTGCGTGGATGACTCGAGTTCAATTCATATGCTCATGAAGAAAATGCTTACACGTGAGGCGGGGTTTGAAATTGTAGGGCATGCCAATAACGGTGAAGAGGCCCACAAAATGATTCAGGAGCTCAAGCCCGATGCTGTCACACTTGATATTCACATGCCAGTGATGGACGGGATTAGCTATTTAAAAAATTATCATTCTCCACGACACCCAGCGGTTGTTATGGTTACTTCCGTTTCTCGAGATGATGCGAGTCTGGCAATGGATGCGTTCAAACATGGAGCCTCAGACTTTATTGAAAAGCCAACCTTACAGTCGCTTCAAGAGAAGACTGAAGAGCTTCACATGAAGTTAAAATCTGCGGTTGTGGCCAAGGCCCAATCTCAAACAGCAAGCCTAAGTTTTGATCAGTCCTTTAAAAAGGGAATTTCCATCCTTCATCCAGAGCAGTGTGCCGCAGTTCTGATTGGTCAGTTTTCTGAGAGAAAGAAAATGGAATCTTTCTTAAAAGAGAATATGAATTATCGACTTCCAGTGATTATTCTTATTGATGCAGATAAAGGATTTCAAGAAACATTTGGACATGTTCTTTCCAATGAACTTAGTAAAAATGTGGTCTTACTCGAATCAAACAGAGAGCCACTTAAGGCGGGGCAGATTTATCTAGGAACTGTTAAAGACGATCTCTCGAACTTGAGTAAACTCGTGAAACCTGAAAAAGCATGTGTGATGTTGTATGGGCAGTGTTCAAAAGAAGCTGGGATGAAAGTGGATGGTATGAGACAGTCTCATATCCTTGCTGAGGATCTAGGGGAGGGGCTGAAATCTCTGAATGTGATACGTTTCAGTGATAAAGTTCCTGCGACGAGTTTCGCTTATATGTGTGCTCAATACTTTAATAAAACTGAGCAAGCAAAATGAAAACGTTAGGGATGCGTGCCGGAGAGTTTTTAACTTCTGATGAGGGAGCAATCTTCTTTCAGAAGTTTGAAGTTGGTTGCTTTATTAACTTCTTCACAAACAGCCAAGGCGTAGGTCTTTTTCTTCACTCATTCAAAAGTGAATTTGCTGATAAGAAATTTCATCAAAAGATAGAAAGTCTTCTCAAAGCTAGTGGCAAAGAAATTAGTTACAAGATTGTAGGAGAAAAAAAGACAAGTTCAAAATATGATGATGTCTTTTCAACTTTTGGATGGATTAAAGAAAAACTTGTCGAACGTGAAGGACAAATTGAAATTTTTTATGATCCTTTTTCTCAGAAAATTCGCGCCTCAACAGAAGAAAAAACACCTTTTGTTGTTTCAGTGCCGGTCAAAGAAAAAGTTCGAGTCATGATCGTTGATGACTCAAAAACGATCAGAGATCTTTTAGAAAAGATCTTTTTACGTGACTCTACATTTGAAGTGGTTGCTTCAATCGCTCATCCTAGCGAAGTAGAATCCGCCATCAAAAAACTTCGTCCAGATGTTATCACTTTAGATATTCACATGCCTGAGATGAACGGGGTAGAGCTCTTAAGAAAGATTTTTCCAATCTATAAAATTCCAACGATTATGATAAGTTCCATCTCTCCCGAAGATGGAACTTATGTCCTTGATGCCCTTGAAATCGGGGCCGTGGATTATATTAAAAAGCCGGAGTTCTCTGAACTCGCTCAAGTCATGCCGGTGATTTTGGAAAAAGTAAAAGCTGCGGCCAATGCCAAAGTTCTTACCAAAAGATCTACTCCAGCTGCGAGAGTAACACTTTCAAATCATAAAATTGATCAAGAGAATCTTATTGTCATTGGTTCTTCAACTGGCGGAACTGAGGCCTTAAAAAATATTCTTACTTGTCTTCCTGCTAATATTCCTCCTGTCCTTATTGTTCAGCATATTCCAGCTGTTTTCTCTGAGGCCTTTGCTAATCGTATGGATACTCTGTGTCCTTTCAAAGTGTCAGAGGCCAAAGATGGGGATATTGTTGAAGCTGGACATGTTTATGTCGCACCTGGTGGTAGACAAATGAAAGTGGTGAAGAAGGCGACTCATCTTCAAGTTGTGATTACTGATGATGAGCCAGTGAATCGTCATAAGCCGTCTGTAGATTATCTTTTTGATTCTGTGGTCGCTATTAATCCTCCTAAGCTCGTAGGAGCTATTCTCACTGGGATGGGTGGAGATGGAGCGAGAGGATTAAAAAAGCTTCGTGATCTTGGGGCTTCTACTATTGCTCAAGATGAAGAGAGCTGTGTGGTTTTTGGAATGCCTCGTGAGGCGATTAAATTAGGTGGAGCCGATAAAGTTCTCCACCTAAGTTTGATTGCTGATGAAATTATTAATCTTGTAAAAGAGAAGCCTTCTAAAGCGAAGGCCATGTCTTAGCCAAGTTGTTTCTTTTTTCTCATTCTCATATTCAGCATTTCTACAATAAGTGAAAAACTCATTGCAAAATAGATATAACCTTTCGAGATATGAGCTCCCATCCCTTCCGCAATGAGCATCACTCCAATTAAAAGAAGAAATGATAAAGCGAGAATTTTAATCGTGGGATGTTTTTCTACAAAGCCATTAATCGAGCTGGCAGAGAAGAGCATGATGATCATTGAGAGAATCATCGCTACAACCATCACACTTACTTGGTTGGCCATCCCTACGGCGGTGATCACTGAATCAAGTGAGAAGACAATATCTAGAATAAGGATTTCTCCAAGCATCCAGGCCTGAGAAGGAGCCTTCTTGTTTTTCTCCTCAGCAATAGCATGCTGTGGATCACCTTCAACTTTATGGTGAATTTCAAATGTGGCCTTGGCCACAAGGAAAAGTCCCCCTAAAAGAAGAATCAGGTCACGTCCTGAAAAGCTAAAAGCTGAGTAAGTAATAAAAGGTTTAGTCAGGGACATAATCCAGCTAATAGAGAAAAGAAGAGCAATACGGATCACTAAAGCTAGACCGATTCCTAGATTACGAATCTTCTGCTGTTGATGAGCAGGAAGTTTTCCCACGAGGATAGAGATAAAAATAATATTATCTATCCCCAGAACAGTTTCCATGGCCGTTAGAGTAAGAAGAGCGGTTATTGTTTCACTTGATAAAAAGTCCATCTGTGAGCTCCTAATTAAAATCTAATTATTCCCAACCATCTTTTGTTTTGTAGGGAGTAATTGTCGGAGCAGCTGCAGGAGCTTCCGGTTCAGCATTTGCACCAGCAATATTCAATTCGACTTTATCTCCGGCCTTATTTTTGAGATTAAGTTTAAAAGATTCTCCTGATGGATTCTCAATAAGGATCCAGCGCTGAATCACTTTTCTTGGTGGGATCACAACAGGTTGGAAAATATGTTTGTCTGGGAAAGCACGTTGAAATTCAATTTTATTTTTTGAGTTTTGGTAGTCTCTCACTGCCATGGCCGAAATCGAGCCAAGTGCAATCACTGCTCCTGTATTCGCCGTCTGTGAATGATTAGAGCTTCCAGCAACAACTGCTCCACCAATGGCCAGGGAACCCAGAACAAGAGCAGTATTATAATCAGAGACATTTTTTTCTAAGGTACAGGCCTCAGTCCAAGAAGAAATTCTGTCTCCCACAAGAACTGAAACATTTTTACTCGCTAAAAGAGTGGCGCCTTCAAGTTCAATCCAAGCATCTGAATTATTTTTCAAAGAGAATTGATACATTTGAATCCGCTCATTTGAGAAAGTAGAGTTTTGAGCAATAGTCGCCGTGATTTTAGCGTTTCCTGTTGAAAGATTCTGTCCAGGCATTGTAGTGGCACATGAAGCAAGAAAGAGGAGTGTCAGGCCGATTAAAGCAGATCGCATAAAATTCCTTTTAAGGGTTGATGGTTAAGCATAGTTGGAATGGAGAATTCAGACAAAAAAAAAGCCCCGCAAATTGCGAGGCTCTTTATAAATTTGGTACTCCCAAGGGGATTCGAACCCCTGTTACCGCCGTGAAAAGGCGATGTCCTAGACCGGGCTAGACGATGGGAGCAAAACCGGATTTTGTTTAATTTAATACCTTTATCCAAAAAATGGTGATTCCGCTGCGACTCGAACGCAGGACCCCCTCCTTAAAAGGGAGGTGCTCTAACCAACTGAGCTACGGAACCACGAATAAAAGTGAATGTAAATTTAGTTTCCCCTAGGTTCATTGTCAAACACTATTTTTAGATTATTTGTAAATAATTCAAAAACCTTGATGCTCTAAACTATGTTCAGTATTAAGCACTTATGAAAAAACTAATTTTCGTTATCGGCCTCTTGGCGCTATGGACTAATATTGCTCTGGCTGCAGATCTAAGGGGTCTCAAAGACCTTTTTGATCGCAGCTTTTGGACTAGCATGTATCAAGAAAATTATTGCGGTCAAAACATCGAGCGGTTCACTAAAGCGGCTGTCAAAGCTGGGATTAATTTAGAAAATTCTTATATCGTTCAAATCGTAAACGAGGGGTTTGATACCTTTGGGATGGTCAATGCTCTTTCTGTACGTGAAGAGGGGCGTAAACTCGAACCGGCCCCCAAGCATCCTCCTTTTAGAGAAATCGGTTGGATGAATTGGAACTTCCATGTGATTTTAGTGGCCGATGGTGAGGTCTTTGATTTTGATTTTATGAACCAGGCCACTGTTTATAAACTCCCTAAGTACCTTGATCATCAGTTTATTCCGGCAACTAAGCGAAAAGATGCTAAATTTAAAAAAGATAAAATTGGACCTTATCGTTTATCACTCTATCCAACTTATGAATATTTAGAGTACCTTGAGCGTAAAATTTCAATGAAAGAGATTCGCACAGAGATTTATCTTCGCGATTATCTTCCGAATTATTTTAAGCCGTAAGGACTAGAGTTCATGAGTGATATTATTCAATCTAACGATGCAAAAAAGAAAGTAGCCTTCCATACATTGGGATGCCGTTTGAATTTTTCTGAATCTGGATCGATTGCTCAGGGGTTTGTTGACCGAGGTTATGAGGTTGTTGATTTTGGTGAGAAGGCCGACGTAGTTTTTCTCAATACTTGTACAGTGACTGATGGGGCCGATTCCACTTGTCGAAATTTAATCAGAAAGGCACAAAATACTTCTCCTGAAGGGAAAGTCGTTGTGGCCGGTTGTTACGCGCAGATGGAAGCAGAAAAGATTAAACAAATGAAAGGTGTTGATCTTATTTTAGGAACATCTGAGAAATACAAAGTTTTTGAATACCTTGATTCTGAAGAAGAAAATCAAATTCATATTGATAAGACCTCTGAATTTTTTGGAGCTGCTACCACTCTGGCCGATTCTCATACCCGTGCTTTTTTAAAAATCCAAGATGGCTGCAACTATGTGTGCTCATTTTGCATTATTCCTTTTGCTCGTGGACGTTCCAAGGCCATCAGTATTGCTGATGCCTTAACTGAGGCCCGCGCTTTAGCCTCTAAAGGATTTAAAGAGATCGTGCTTACTGGTGTGAATATCGGAGAGTATGAATCAACGAGTGGGGAAAAACTCACTGATCTCGTCAATGCCATTGTAGAGCTGCCAGAAATTGAGAGATTTCGTTTAGGATCTGTTGAACCTAATACAGTGACTCGTGAGTTACTCGAAGTTCTCAAAGCTTCAGGGAAACATCAGGATCATTTTCATATTCCACTTCAAAGTGGCTCTGATGAAATCTTAAGCTCAATGAGACGCAAATATACCATGAAGGAATATAAAGAGATTATCACTATGGTGAAATCTTATTTCCCTGACGCCGCTATCGGTGCAGATGTCATTGTGGGCTATCCGGGAGAGACAGAAGAGCAGTTTCTTGAAACATTTAATTTCCTTAGAACATGGCCTTTGACTCATTTCCATGTGTTCCCTTATTCAAAAAGAAAAAACACAACAGCGGCAAAACTTCCTGACCAAATTCAGGCGGGAGTTAAAAAAGATCGTGTGAAAACGCTTATCATGTTGGGTGAAGCAAAGCTGGATGAGTTTTCAGCAAGTATGGTTGGAAAAAGCACGTCTGTTCTTTTTGAAAAAACGGTGGATGGTTATGCTGAAGGTTATTCTTCAAATTATTTACGTGTGAAAATTAAAACTTCAACTGATCTACAAAATGAAATCCGACAAGTTCGCCTGACGGATTACGTCGCAGGCAAACTCATCGGAGAGATTCTTAACTAAAGATAATCTTTTTTAAATTTGATTTCTGCGCGATCCGGTCCAAAAGCATAGATCCCCACTGGGATACCAAGACCCTCTTCAATAGTTGAAATATAGTCTTTAAGCTCTTTTGAAATCTCATTTCCTTTAAAATCATCTTTGAATGGGCTTAGTTCTTTATAGATAGGTTTTGCTTTGGTGAGATCAATGCCTGGATAAGCACAATCAACAATCTTTCCATTTACTTCATAGGCCTCACAAACTTTAAGAACATTCATTCCTGAGAGGATATCAAGTTTAGTCAGAGCAATTGAGGTGAGATTAGAGCATTTAATGGCATAACGAAGAAGAGGGAAGTCTAGCCATCCACAGCGACGAGTACGTCCTGTTGTGGCCCCCACTTCATTTCCTGTTTTTTGGATATAAGCACCGACATCATCAAAGAGCTCAGTAGGAAAAGGTCCTTCACCCACACGTGTAGTATAGGCCTTCACGATTCCCAGAACCTCATCGACCTTACCATTGACGTTTCCTGCCCCAGTGAGGATACCAGCACTTGATGTCGATGATGAAGTGACGTAAGGATAAGTTCCATAATCAACATCAAGAAGAACCCCCTGAGCTCCTTCATAAAGAACTTTTTTATTTTCTTCTATGGCCTTAGATAAGATAGAAAAAGTGTCACAGATGTAGTCTTTAAACTGCTGACCTAAGTTGTAGAGTCTTTCTACTTCTTGATCAAGAGTTGGAACTTCAATTTTATATAATGTTTCAAACAGAACTTTCTTTTCGGTAAATCCATTCTCAAGTCGTTTGCGAAGAATATCTTTATCCAAAAGATCTTTTACTTTGACTGCCTTCCGAGCGGCTTTATCTTCGTAAGCCGGACCTATTCCTTTACCAGTTGTTCCGATCTTTTCTGGACCTTGAGACTCACGGGCGCCATCAAGAAGGCGATGATAACTTGTAATAACTGTCGCATTCTCTGAAACTTTCAAACGTTCATGATTAATTGTCGTAAGTGATTTGACGTTATTTAATTCTTTGAGAAAATTTTCAGGCTCAAAGACAACCCCATGACCGATAATTGAAGTGCAGTGAGAGTGAAGAACACCAGAAGGAATAACATGAAGAACTGTTTTTTTTCCTGAAACCCAGATTGTGTGTCCAGCATTATGTCCACCTTGGTAGCGAACAACGTAATCACATTTCTCTGCGAGCATGTCTGTGATTTTACCTTTTCCTTCATCTCCCCATTGAGCACCAATAATGGCCACAGTTTGCATAATTCAACCTTTCCTTCTCTAAGAAGGTTCAAAAATAAAAATGTAATCTGGGATTACGGTCTATTCTACAACTCTGAATACGGTTTTTGAATGATTAATTGAAAAAAAGAAAAGGGCCTTGCGGCCCCTTTCGGAAAGGTCTTAAGAGACATCACTTCCTGGGAGAAAGAAGTGCGCTTAAGCTATTGATCTTAGTTCTACTCTTGATTGAAGTGCGTCCAGCACTGATTGAAACTCACTGAGTGTGGGTAAATTCCCGAAGTGAGTATTCTCATGCATGTTCATCGAAACAAAATCAAACAGTTCTACTGGTTTTGATCGTTCTGCTCCCTTTGCGAACGCTCTCCAGTTTGATTGTCCTGTTTTGCGGTAGTTTTCAAACAAGTTTTCGATGAGTTCTTGTTTGTTTTTTACACCCACTCCGACAACTTGACCGCTTTGATCGATCTCTAGGTACCAAACGCGGTAGTCCTGTTGATTCTTTGGGTGTTGCTTGGTTTCGACAGCGATGGCCATAAACATAGTGCCTCCTTGTGTCTCCGGGTTTCAATCCTCGAAACTGTGTGTGTTTACTTTGGGTGGTGTTCCTAGTTCCGTCCTGGTCCTATCTGGAATCACCCGGCTGGCATCCTGCCCTTGAATACATTATATCAATTTTGCCCCGATAAAAGTCTCTAAGATTCTCCTTACATTTGTTCCTCTGTTTGAGAGTGAAAGTAAGATACGTGTAGTATCAAAAAGTATCCAACTAAGGCTTTTGTGTCTTATTCATCACTTGCCCCTATGCATGATAGGGGCAAAATAGAACCAACTGTTGAGCAAATTAGTGAGTCTTTTTCTGAAGGCTGCATCAAAAATTCATGTCATAAACACTCAATTGTAATAAACTGAAAAAATGAGTTCAAAAAGTGTCTTGATGTCTTCATTTAAAATGGCCATTGCTACTTTTCTCTCTCGAATCTTAGGATTAGTTAGAGAGCAGGTGATGGCGGCCTATTTTGGTGCCAGTGGAATCACTGATGCTTTCCTTGTGGCCTATCGTATTCCTAATCTTCTTCGTGATCTTTTTGCTGAGGGAGCTTTCTCCTCAGCTTTTGTTCCTACATTCGTTGAGGCCAATCAAGAATCACAAGAGAAGAGTCGTGAATTATTATGGGGACTCTTCTGGCTGCTCACATTTATTACTGGAATTATTTCTATTGGGATGATGATCTTTGCTCCTGAGCTTATTACTATTTTTGCTCCTAGTTTTACCAAAGATCCTGAGAAGTTTCAGATTACAGTGACTCTCACAAGAATTATGTCTCCCTTTCTGACTTTTGTTTCTCTCGCTGCCTTGTTTATGGGGGCCCTGAATTCCTTAAAAGTTTTTTTTATTCCTTCTCTTGCCCCAGCTTTTTTTAATGTGGCCAGTATTGTTTGTCAGTTAGCACTGTCCGGTGTGCTCTATGCTTGGGGGTATCACCCTGTTTATTCGCTTGCGATCGGAGTCATGGTAGGTGGGGCCCTTCAGATGGGTGTACAGCTCCCGCTTCTCTATAAGCGCGGATTTCGTCCGATGTGGCCTAAAGAGTTTTGGACTAAGCGATCAAAAAAAATAGTGACGATGATTGGCCCTGGACTAGTTGGATTTGCGGCCACGCAGATTAATCTTTTAATCAGCACTATTCTGGCCACAGGAACTGTCGTTGGTGCGACTTCGTGGTTAAACTACTCATTTAGACTTTTTCAACTTCCTGTGGGAATTCTTTCTGTTTCTATTGGAAATTCTAATCTTGTGCATTTCTCTGAGGCCTGGAAAAAAGGGGACCGAGAAGGGGCCATCAAATTTCTTCAATCGAGCTATACACTTTCTCTTTTAACGGTGATGCCTGCTCTTTCTATGCTTTATTTTTTAAGTGATGAAATGGTGAATGTGATTTTTGAGCGAGGAAAATTTGATCATGCCTCAACACTGTTTACAGCTGAGGCCCTTCGTCTTTATGCCTTAGGATTACCTTTTTATAGTTTTTATAAAATTTGGGTACCAACCTTTTATGCTCTTGATCGCCAAAAGATTCCAGTTATTGCCTCTTTATTCTCTATTGGCTTCAATATTTCATTTTGTTTAATTCTGACGCCAATCTTTGGGTTTAAGATTCTGGCCTTGGGAACAACGCTGTCTATGCTCGTCAATTCAGGATTTCAGAGTGTCGTGCTCAAGAAAGATCTCTCTCTTCCGATGAATTTTTTTATTAACAAACGCATCATAAAAATTCTTTTAAGTACTCTTGCGGCAGGCATCATTGTGGATCAGTTATTCACAGTTGAATTTTTCTCTCAGTCTTTTCTTCACCGGGCGGTGTGGCTCGCCGCTGAGATTGGCTCCATAGGGGCAATTTACGCTTTTCTCCTTGTTCTCATGGGGGAGGGAAAGGCAATTTCAGGGGTCATGCGGGGATTTACAAAAAAATTCACGAAAAAGTAAAAAAAAACGTATGGTTAGCTTGTGACAATTGCATTTTATAGTTATTCTAACAGTGTATTGCCCTAAATTTAAGTCAAGGATTTTTTATGAAAACAGACTTTGAGACGCTAAAGGCGCTATCGACATATTCGATTAACCATCTTAAGCAAGCTGAGATGATAGATTTTGCAGTTGATAACAGAGGTGAGCTAATCGATGCTCTCGCTACAGAGTACGGTGTAAGTTTCGCCACAGATGAAAACATTAAAGAGCAAGCCATTGAAGAAGTTGAAGATAAGTTTGGTGAGGATATCCCAGGCGATATTACTGAAACTGAGATGTTTAATCATGCTCGTAAAGAAATTATTAAATCATTCAATGGTGAAAACATTGGTGGTCTTTATCTTATGGAATCTCTACACAATATTGCTATTCGTGTGAAGAATTTTCTTTTAAGTAACGATCTTGTTGATGATGTTTACTGTTCTGATGAAGAGTTGATTGATTTTCTTGTTCAACGAATTAGGGATTTCGCTCCAAAACGTAATTAATTTTTAGCTGTTGGACTTAGGTTCTTGAATGAACCTAAGTTCAGATAAGCACTCTTCGAAAAAGGGTCCCTCTAAAGACCCGTTCAGTACTGAGCTTCTACTTTCAAAGATAAAATACCCAGCCTCACTTAATCCTCTTACTAAGTAGATATCATAATAGACGCGCTCAATGATTTTTTGAGTGGCCGTTCCCTCGACTCTAATTACTTCCTGAAAATGAACTTTTGAATGAGGGTCGCGAAATAAGACTCGTGAGTCCGTTTCAATCTGAACTTCGTGCTCATCATAGGACATCTCTTCAAGATCTAGTTTTTCCTCGAGGAGTTTCTCTAGAGGTTTTTCTTGATGTCCCGGAATAAAATGAAATTTGGCAAACCAGTCATAGCGGGTATCTGTGCGCTCAAATTTGATCCAGGACTCGCCGCTGACTTCCTGACCCTGATCAGTTTGGGTCCACCAGCGAGGGACAGGGAGGGTGAGAGGACCAAATTCTAGATCGTAGGCTTCATCTTTAAAGCTCTTCTTCTCTTTTCCAATAATGATCATGGTGTAGATGGCCACCACGATAAAGAGGGCGAGGATAAACCAGTCTAATAAATGGCCTGAGATCGATTCCATAGGCCAATGATGGGATAGTGGAAGTAAATTGTCAGCTTTTTTCAACTATTTGGTCAGCTTTTAGCTAAAGCTTTGGGCCAGTGGGACCGATAAAACAAGGAAGATAGGCCCAAATGGGGAGAAAATTTCCCCTCATTGGAGCTTAGTCAGTCAATGTTATGATGATATTGAATAAATCCGTCTACTGTTTGATGACGGTCTCATAAATCGGGTAGGAATTATGAAAAAACTTTCAGTCTTAGCTTTCACTCTAATCGCTTCATGGTCTGTCACAGGTCAAGCACAAGATGATAGGGTTGTGGCAGAACTCTTCAAGGCGTGTACGGGATTAAGTGGTGTCCAGGGAAGAACTTCTCCAACGGTTGAGGGAGATAAAACTTGTATAACTTTCACCTGTAAAGTTAAAACATCCAATTTGTCAGATGATGTTACCCATGGGAATGCCAATAATACCGTTCCAAGTGCGCAAGGAACAGCATCTCAAAAAAAATGTATCTTAACTTCAGAATATAATCGAGTTATTGACGGGATTCTTGATGGCTCACTCACGGTAACTCCAACTTCAACTTCAGGTAGCGGTTCAGGTGGAACACCGGCCGGTGCTAATGCAGGCGGAACACCAGCAGGATCAAATAGTGGTTCAGGTGGAAATCCAGCAGGGGCAAACAGTGGAGCTAATGGCGAAATTCTTTACTGTACAACAACTATGGGGAATATCGAAATTCATCCAGGTGGACAGTGTTATGATGCTTGTAAACCAAGAAGATCATTTCTTGGAATCATCGGTCGTAAAAAAGCAGATCTAGAAAGAAAGTCATGTGTTGAGTGTCTAATAGGCATGGGATATGACTTTGGTGATGATATTAAAAAGAAAGCTGGCGTTCGAGTTATTGCAGGGGCCAAAGGTGGTCCAGGCGCCGTGACAATTTGTAAAGATGCTAACGGAAATATCGTTTCTCGTATCGTTTCTGGTGGATGTCCAGCTGGATCATCTGCTTCAGGTGGAACAGTTGTGATTAGAGGCGGAACAGCAGCCTCAGCTGGATCAGGTGGGACCGCAGCTTCTGCGAATGGTGGAGTGGTTGTTTCAGGTGGAACAACAGCTTCTGCGAATGGTGGAGTGGTTGTTTCAGGTGGAACAGCAGCTTCAGCTGGTGGAGGATTAACAATACCATCCGAATGTATTAAGAATAATGGAAAAATTAAAAACACAAAAAAGTGTCGTGGATACATGAACGGTTCTTACACTATCTCTGCAGGTGGTGGCGGAAGATTTAATTGTGCTCATGGTGCTGATGCGGCTAACTGTATTGGTACAGATGAGTATAACCAAATTATGGCCCGTTATTATAACGGAGCAGATTGTGTGAATTGCGCAGCTTCTAGTCGTAACAAACAAAGCACCCTGTCTGGAGTTGCTGAGATCATAGGCGCTCTTTCTCCTATCGCATCTACAGGACTAGGTGCCTATTTTGGATATAAGTCAAATAAAGCATGGGCAAGTGCCGCTGAAACAGGATTTGAGCAGTGTCGACTTGGACAACAAGATTATTATAATTATCTACAAACAGCACATACAAATTATCAAGGATATCTCAATCAAAATGAGCTTCCAGGATTATCTCCTGAGCAACAACAAGCAATGTTAGGAGGCCAAGGAAATACAAACTGTAATGGTTATCAACTTGGTGGCTTTGCAGGTTTTGGTGGTGGCTTAGGTGGATTTGGTGGATATTCTCCAGGATTCATCGGCGGAATGATGGGGCCTTACGGTGGTTATAATCCATACGGTGGTCTTGGTGGTTACGTGGGTGGATATGCTGGTGGTGTTTCAATTGCTGGTGGAGTGAATGCTGGAATTAACGGCGGCTATGTGGCCGGTGGATATGTTTCAGGAATTAATGGTGGATACCCTGGTGGTTATGCCGGTGGAGTTTATGTGGCTGGTGGATTCAACGGCGGATTTAATGGTGGATTCAACGGCGGATTTAATGGTGGATTCAACGGCGGATTTAATGGCGGATTCAACGGTGGTGTCGGTGGAATCGGTATTGCTGGTGGATTCAACGGCGGATTTAATGGTGGATTCAACGGTGGATTTAATGGTGGATTCAACGGTGGATTCAATGGTGGATTCAATGGTGGTGTCGGTGGAATCGGTATTGCTGGTGGATTCAACGGCGGATTTAATGGTGGATTCAATGGTGGAGTCGGCGGCATTGGTATCGCTGGTGGGCTCAACGGTGGTTGGGGTCAAGGCGGCTGGGGTCAAGGCGGCTGGGGTCAAGGTGGTTGGGGATCAGGTATTGGTCAAGGAAACTACTACAGTTCAATCCTAAGTGGACAAGCCTATAACGTAGATTCGATGATGCAACAGCAAGGTCTTGGTTATAATATGGGACAAATGTACGGTGCTGGTGGTGGATTCGGTGGTGGTGGATTCTATGGTGCCGGTGGTTATCCAGGTAATTTCGGAGGCGGCTTCGGCGGTGGCTTCGGTATCAACGTAGGATTTGGTGGATAACTAATTTTTTAGAACAAAATAGATACAAAAAAAAGGGAGCGTTTGCTCCCTTTTTTATTTCTTTTGATGAATCAAAAGTTTTATTTCATGTCTAAAAACAACTTCAATTTTATCATCTACAACTTTCTGAACAATACCTGGCCCAAACTTTGTGTGATCAATAATATCACCGGCCACAAAGCTTCCCTTAATTGTATAGGGCTGAGACTTCTTATGAGTATTGGACATGCTCTCCATCCATAAATCTGATACTGAAATAACTTTCGACGGAGCTGCTGAAGTTTTTTTCGTACGAGTTTTATTCGCTGTTGATTGCGAAGGATCCTTGTAAGCATGTATTGTAAGACATGTGTTACATTTAACTTTAGCGATATGCTTTGTGTCCTTCATGGCCACAATGGTGTGTGCAAGGTTTAGTTTACATTTTGTGCAATACGAGAGCACATCCTTGCCAACCGTAAGCTGAGACATAGATTTCCTTTTGGTTTATATTAGAGAAAAGAGTCCTTTAAGAGCGGAAGTTCAAACTATTATACCTTTACGGCGTTGAGACGTAAAGCAGAGCGAAGAGCATGACTGACACAAAACAACTTCTAGACAAGGCAAACCACCTTCCCCAAGGCCCGGGTTGCTATCTTATGAAGGATAAAAATAGTCGAGTGATTTACGTAGGTAAGGCCAAGAAGCTGAAGTCTCGCGTCGTTTCTTATTTTAATCAATCAGCTAAGTCCGTTAAAACAGAGTATATGGTGAGTCATGTCACTGATTTTGACTTTATACTCACTCATTCGGATGCAGAGTCCTTTGTTCTTGAAAACAATCTTATTAAAGAACACGGTCCTAAATACAATATTCGTCTTCGTGATGATAAGAGCTACCCCTATATTTTAGTGAATTGGGAAGAAGACTTTCCAAGACTTGAGTATGTACGCCGCCCCAAAAAAGGTAAGAATAGAGAACTTTTCGGCCCTTTCCCCCAGGGATCTAATATCTCCATGATTCTGCGTGTTCTTACGAAATCCTTTTCTTTAAGAGACTGCTCCCTGACTGAATTTAGATCGAGAAAAACGCCCTGTCTTCTTCACCAGATGAGACAATGCTCAGCCCCTTGCGTGGGATTGATTGATAAAGATCAATATGAGGAAGATATAAAATTGGCCCTTGGACTATTTCAAGGAAAAATCAAGGCCACTCGGACACTAAATAAACTTAAAGAGCGGATGATGAGTCTTGCTGAAAACGAAGAATATGAACATGCGGCCATTATTCGCGATCATCTCCAGCTCCTAGAAGATTTTGTAAAACAATCTTTTGATCAACAAGTTGAATCTCTTGATGATGAAAAGAATCTTGATGTCTGGGCCTTTTATGAAGGGGTCGAAGAAATTGATTTTTCTGTTTATATGATTAGATCAGGTATGCTTCTTGGACAGAAGAATTTTTCTTTCGTGAAGAGTGAATTGATTGAAGAAATGGGTGAAGAGATTATTCAAAAAATTTGGCAGTACTATGAGGGGAGCGAGGAACTCGTTCCAGAGATGATTATCGTTGATCGCGAAAGTGAAGAACTCGAAACTCTCGCTGCCGCATTAAAGGTGAAAGTAAAAGGGAGAATGAAAAAATATCTTCCGCTTATTTCTATGTGCCGAAAGCATGCTGAGGAATCTCAACGAATCAGAATAAGTAACGAAGACAGTGTTTATATAGGACTTCGAAAACTTCAAGAACTACTTAATCTTAAAGAAAGACCAAGACTTTTAGAATGTTATGATATTGCTATTTGGCAGGGACAATCTCCTGCTGCTTCCCAAATTGTCTTTGAAGAGGGAAAAGCCGATAAGGCCCGCTACCGTTATTATCATATGCAGACTCGCCCTGAGGGAAATAACGATTTTGCGATGATGGAAGAAGTGATTATTAGGCGCATCCCTCATGGGAAACTTCCTGATGTTTTTGTGGTGGATGGTGGTGTTGCCCAAGTTAACACAGTGACGGCAGTGATGAGGGAAAATAATTTAGATATTCCTGTGGTGGGAATTGCAAAGTCTCGTGATCTTTCTCGAGGAGATTTTAAATCAAAAGATGTAGACCGTTCTGAAGAGAGACTTGTTATTCCTGGAAGGACTAACCCTTATATTCTGAATAAGTGTCCATCTTTATTTAAGATTATTGTCAGTATGCGTGATGAGGCCCATCGATTTTCTCGCAAACTTCATCATAAAGCAGAATCAAAAAGAACGATGAGTACATGGATTGATGATATTGCGGGATTAGGTTTAGAGAGTAAAAAGAAAATTCTTTCTAATTTGACGATGACTAAAGATGAATTACGGGGAATGAATATAACGGACTTAGGAAATCTCTTCGGACTTAAATCTCCTCAAGCAAAAGCTCTTTGGGAGCACTTGCAAGAGGAGAGTGATAGCGAAGATTAGTTAATGATGTGAATCACTTTTCGATTGCCGCAACCGCAGTCCATACAGCGAGCGGTTTCTTGAACCAGCATATTTTTATAGTCTGGCATATGTGAGAGAAGAAGCTTTGAGCCGCATACTCTACATTCATCAATCAGTTTTTTTACTTGGTCTGCTTCTCCAAAGTACTCTTCAAAACTCTCAAACTTGAAATCGGTCTCAGTCATATCTACTCCCTAATAAGACTCACATCACTCTTCTCGGCTTTCATTTGGAGAGAATTTAACGAATTTAGGCCCTAGGAAAGAGCTGCCAGTTCGTGGTAGAAAGGTCAGGTATGCAAGAAATTTTTAAACCTAAGTTGTTAGAATTACGTAGACCAGTCAAGGCCCAGAGCTTTGCGGAGGCCCTATTGGGTCAAGCCAGCTGGGCGCCGAAGTCCCCTCGCTCAAAATTAGTCACTCCTCAAGAGGAAGGGGCCAAATTAAAAGAAGCCTTTTCTGAGAAACAGCAAGTGATTGAATCTCTAGAAAGATATGTCGAAGAGAAAACTCAAATCACGAGAATTCCTGTAATTCCTGTTGAGGGTGGAGAGATCACTCTGAAAAAACCTGAAGAGCATGAGCTCTCATATAAACTGAAGAATTTCGATGATCTTCAAAATCATCTCTCAAAAAAATCTTTCCAAGAGCTTAAAGATCTAGTTTCCGCCAAGCTGCCTCATAAGGTAGAAGTCCTTTTTATCACTGAAACGTTTAGGCCTGTTTCAGAGAGAGAAAAAGTCGAAAATCCTTCGGCATTTACAAGTGCTTTTCTTCCATGTCTTCCTCAAAAAACATCTGAACTTTTTGAACGAATGGTTTCTGCCATGAAGCTTCTACCTGAAGAGACCATTCTTTTGGGGCTGGAAAACGAAGAAGAGGATCTTCTCAAAGCAGTCATGAGTATTGCTGAGTACCTTCGTCCTCAGATTATTGTTACCCTCGGGGCCAGGTCAACTCAACGAGTTCTTAAGAGTAATGATCGCTTGACCATGGTTCACGGTCAGTTCTTTGGTCGTAAAATTGGCGAGTTTTCGGCCCAGATTGTCCCACTGTTTCACCCAAGTATTATCGAAACTAACCAAAACATGAAGAAAACTGCATGGATAGACATGCAAAAAATCATGAAAACCCTTAAGAAGATTTGAGTCTTAACTAAAAAATCGCTACAATAGATGCAGTGACGTAAGTCGCATTCCCCACGGATGAGGAATTGATGCTTAAAACAGGAAGTTGTGTTCTTTTACTTTCCCTTGCTGTGTCCACCACGGCCATGGCCTCGATGCCTTCAGTAAAAGTTCTCATAGGAAAATCTTTAAAGAATATCAGAGTAGAGGGCACTGACCTTCGAAAGATTATTCATACTCAAAATAAATCCCTTCAGTATCAAGGGCGCAAAGAAATATCTTTTAATTGTGATCCTGCTAAATCCGCCAAGCCGATTAGGTTTCCAGAAAAGCCACTTCATGTCGCTTCACTTCAGTCACCGACTGGACTTGTTTCTTGGGGAAATAAAAAATATCAAGGTGAGTTCCATCTCGTCACCTCGGCCAAGCAAGAGAGTTGTGATTTAGTGAATTTGATTCCCATGGAATCCTATATTACTTCTCTTCTCTCAAAAGAGATGAATGGTACCTGGCCTATTGAGGCGCTCAAAGCGCAGGCCGTCGCCGCGAGAACTTATGCTCTTCACCGTATTAAGAATTTCAATAAAACAGGGCTTGAGTCGCACGAGCAAATTTATCATTTAGAAAGTTCAGAGAAAGACCAAGTTTCTGGAACTTATTTTGATGCGACTCCTCTTACTGTCCAGGCAGCTAAAGAGACTGAAGGACAAATCCTTCTTCCTAAATCAGGCAAGATTTCTCAAATCTTTTTTCACTCAAAATGTGGAGGAAGAACTTTCAGGCCTGATCAAGTTTGGGGAGGAGTTGAGGAAGGCTACCGTCAGGTGGATTGCCCTTTTTGTCATAAGCTTGGAAAAAAAGAATGGAAGAAAAAAGTGAGTAAGTATCAACTCACTCAACTTGTCGATCGCGCTCTTCAGAGGTATTACGCTGATAAAATTGTAAGCTCAGACATTAGATTTCTTCCGGATAGAGAAGACGTATCAGAGGTTCGTCTTTATGATGGAGATCGTTTTTTAATGGTCAAAAAATCCTATCTTCGAAATCTTTCAGGAAGAGAGATGCTTCCTTCAAATTATTTCTCTGTAAAATCAGATAAGGCAGGTCTTCAGATTTCAGGACAAGGTTACGGCCATGGAGTGGGGCTTTGTCAGCTTGGGGCCCTAGAGCTGGCCAAGCGTGGTTATACTTACAAACAAATTTTAAGTTTTTATTTTCCACAACATCATCTTGATAAGGCCTATTAGAGATGAAGGTATTTGTTTTAGCTTTTCTTTTTCTTTTTTCACTTTCTTCACAAGCAGCAGTCGTTCTCATTGACCCCGGACATGGAGGAGAGGAATACGGTGCTGTGGGATATGATAATTGGAACAAAAAAACAGGTAAGACTTATGAGAAAGATCTTACGCTCAAGCTGGCCACTAAACTTAAAGAATATCTCTCACCCAAAGTTTCGGCCTATCTGACAAGAAGTTTTGATCATACCGTCTCACTTCAAGAGAGAGCTGATATGGCCGAAACATTGAAGGCCGATCTTTTTATCTCTGTTCATTTTAATTCTTCTTATGATCACAAGTCTCATGGCTTTGAACTTTACTATCTTGATAACAACTCAGATGTCGCCGTCAAAAAGGTTGAGAAGTCAGAAAACCTAAGTTTAAAGGGTGAGGAGTTAATTGTTAACCAGATTCTTGTTGATTTAGTTATTGGCCAGACGGTAGAGAGCTCAAAGAGTCTCTCTCGTTCAGTCCATCAATCGATTAAGCCTATTCTTAAGCAGTATAAGCTCACTGATCGCGGAATTAAGGCAGGTCTTTTTTATGTCCTTGCCCTCTCTAAAAGACCAGGTCTGTTAATTGAAGGGGGTTTTATGTCAAATCCGACAGAACTCTCACAAATTAAAAAAGAGAAGTATGTTGATGATATGGCGAAGAAATTAGCAGACGGAATTTTAAATTATTTGAATAATCAGAAATAAAAAAAGCTCCTTGCGGAGCTTTTTTATTATCGATAAATTCCTGTACAAAAACTAAATCTTTGTCCTTGGGATGTTCCCCCATCGGCCCATCTGAAGGCGAGTCCGTTCTGACCAAACACCGATGGGAGAACCATCGTCGCATTCATTGGCTTTACCGTTCCTCCGCAAAATGGAGAGTATGAAAGAAGTGAAGGGTTTGCGAGAAGGCGACCCTGTTGCCCTGCCAAGCCGTCACGTGAACAAATATAGGCCACGAATATTGGTTGAGCAGCATTACCTTGACCAAGAACAACTGCTACATCTCCGAAAGATGTTACCCCAAGATAGTAATCTCCTGCAGCAAAAGGTGGAATATTTACTGGAAACTGAACAGCATATCTTCCTGAACCAACGCCACCTACACAAAGATTTTCGTTGATGGCGGCAGCGACGACTTGGTTTGAAACAGTGCCTATTTGACCATATTGTCCCACTCCGAGACCGTTGATTCCCCATTGATTGAGATTGGCGTTCTGTCCGGACCGATTGTCCTTCCCACAGGCCACAAGCAAGCTTCCCATCAAGAGGGCAAAACCCAGATGTGTGAAAAATTTGTTTGCTCGTTTCATAAAAAAGCTCCTTAGGCTTCGATAACATTCTAGCTTCGTTTCGGTCAGGTAACTAAAAAGCTTTAGCGGAAAAAAGATTCCTTAATAAATGGACTAAAAATGCCTAGTTTTTAAGGGGTTAGGAGCAGGGTAGAATAAGGAATGGGAAAAATATGGCATTCATTGATGGTTCAGATCCGTATGGTATTCAAAGGAGAAGATTCTAAATTTCTTATTTTCACTGGTATCAAGATCATGGCGATCTCGATGGTGACCTTTATCTGTTCATTTTATTTTCTTCTCCAGGTTTTAAGGCTCAATTTTGTATTCTTCGAATCAAAAGGATACCCCAAGCTAGAGATTCTTGAGCAAGCATGGTTTGAGTCTGTTATCGGAGAGTCTTTAGAAAACCTTGTTTATATTTTCTTCTTTCATATCTTCTTATTTTTTATTGGAATTTATGTCGGACATATTATCTTAAGGCCCTTTCGCGCTATCGGGGAGTACTGCCAGAAGGTGATTGATCAACCTAATGCCGTTTACAAAGTAGATGATTTTTCGACGTACAGACTCTTGACTCATTTCTCTGAATTTTTTTTTGAATATTTAAGAGAATCGAGAAAACGTGGAGTAATTCTCGCTAATAGTATTCCTCCTCAGTACAGTGGTATTCATAAACCCATGCCAGATAGAATCTTCATTTTTCATTTTGTTTTTTTACTGACGATCGTAAGTATCTCTTCAACTGTATTTATTATTGAAACGATTAACTCTATCTACTCCAATATGATTGAGCTTGCTCTTACTACACTGAAGTTTGACCCTTCTTTGACAGAGTTTTTTACCAAGCAGAACTTTATCTATGATCAGACGGTTTATATTACTATTGGGATGACTGTTATTTTGTACTCTCTTCTAGGGATGCATCTTTACTCTATGGTTTCAGGAGCGGCTTTTGGGATTTTTGCTACAATGCGCTCTTTCATGAAAGGAAACTATTTTAGTCGAGTACACCTCATTGGTTACTCCTATATTCGTGAGCACACGAGAGTTTTAAACAAGTACTTAGACTATATTCAAAATAATTTTGATAAAGAACCGCCAAAAGGTTGAAATCCATTCTGTAGAACATTACCATTATGAAGACTAAAGTCTTTGCTATTTAAAAAGGGAACCACAATGAAAAAAGCGCTACTCATGGTTGCTGTACTTGCTCTTACAGCTTGTACATCAAAAGAAGATCTTAAAAAAGTAATTAAAGAAAATCCTGAAATCATCACGGAAGCAATTGAAGCGAACCCTGAAAAATTCATTGATGCTCTTAACAACGCAGTTAAGAAAGCTCAAGAAGGTCAGGGAGCAAAACGTGAGGAAGAAGAAAAAAAACAACTTGAAGAATCTTTCAACAACCCACTTGTTGCTGAAATTCGTTCAGATGAAAATTTCCGTGGAAATAAAGATGCTCCTATTACTCTCATTGAATATTCAGATTTTGAATGTCCATTCTGTTCGCGTGGATTCGCGACGGTGAACGAGCTTCTTGAAAAATACAAAGGGAAAATCCGTTTTGTTTATAAGCATCTTCCACTTAGCTTTCACCCACAGGCCATGATTGCCTCTCAATATTATGAAGCTATCCGTATTCAGAATGCTGAGAAAGCTTGGCAATTCCACGATGCGATCTACAAGGATCAGCGTCGTCTTCAGAACGGCGAAAAATTTCTTAAAGAAATCGCTACTAAGCTAAAAGTTGATATGAAGAAATTGGCCAAAGATGTAAATTCTGAAGAAGTAACTAAAAGAATTGAGGCTGATATGGCCGAAGCTAGCAAGTTTGGATTCCAAGGAACACCAGGCTTTCTTCTTAATGGTATCCCAGTAAAAGGGGCTTACCCGACAGCTCACTTCGATTCACTCATCGAAGAGCTTAAAAAACGAGGAAAAGTTTCACTTTAAATAGTTCCGACTAGTTAAGTCTGAAAAGGGCCTGGGTTTTCCAGGCCCTTTTTTATTCCTGGGCCCAATAAAAAACCTCAATGCCAAATTTCTAACATGGAATCGGCAAATAATACCCTTCCACCTTTGCTCATCTTGCTCATTTTGCCTTAGGTTGCTATAATTTTGACAGAGGATCATTCACTTAAAGATCCCTGTTGCTTAGGAAGGGCAATCTACATGGCAGACGACAAAACAGCGGCGAGTTCAGGTGCTCCAGTTTCTTCTGGAAAGAATCCGTTCGTAACTATTCTTTTGATTCTTAATATGGCCGCAATGGGAACTATTGCTTTCTTCCAATATAAATTTATGGAAATGGAAGCCAAACGTCCTGATCTTACTGCTCTTTTAAAAGAACAGAATACAGCGGCTGTTGATCCTGAAGCAGCAGGTGAGCAAGCAGCAACTGAACAGACCGCAAAGACTGATCAGCTACTTGTTTTAGAGCCTTTTACAGTAAATCTTGCTCAGGGAGATGGTCCTCGTCGTTATGTACGTTTAGATGCTGTTCTCAGACTTAGTAATGATACTAAACTGGATGAGATTGAAGCACGCAAACCACAAATTAGAGACTCAATTATTAGTATTTTAAATACCAAAAGACCTGATGATCTTCTGAAGAAAGAAGGTAAGACGTATTTAAAGGAAGAGATTAAAGCATCAATCAATTCTTTTCTAGTTGATGGAAGAATTGAAGACGTTTTCTATACTAGTTTTCAAATCAACTAAGAACATAGGATTTGTTCTTAAACAATTGATCCCAGGAGGGGAGAATCTATGGCACAAGTACTGAGCCAGGATGAAGTAGATGCTCTATTAAACGCTGTTAACGATGATGATTCATCGTCGTCATCAGGTAGTGGAGATGGAGCAGACGGTAATGATGGTTTTGATTCTGTTGAAGAAGCAGATGCCAATATCCAGCCTTACGACCTCACCAATCAAGACCGAGTTATTCGTGGGCGAATGCCAATCCTCGAGATTATCTACGAGAGATTTATTCGTCAGTTCCGCGTTTCTCTCTCTAACTCTCTCAGGAAAATTTCAACAATCTCAATGATCTCGACAGACCTTTTAAAGTTTGGTGAGTTCGTAAATACGCTCCCGATCCCATCTTGCATGTGTATCATGAGATTTAATGAACTTCGTGGTCCTGCTCTTCTTGTTTTTGAATCAAAACTGGCCTATGCCATCATCGATTCTTATTTTGGTGGAACAGATCGTCCGTTCACAAAAATCGAAGGAAAAGAATTTACTTCAATTGAACTTTCTTTCATGAGACGAGTGATGGATATGGCCATCAACGATCTTGAAGAAGCTTGGGCCCCTGTACACCGTATTGATGCTCAATACGTAAGAACAGAAATTAACCCTCAGTTCGTAGGTGTTGTTCCTCCTTCTGACGTTATTATCACGACAACTCTTGAAGTAGAGTTTGAATCTGCTTCAGGAACAATCATGGTCGTGATTCCTTACTCAACAATTGAGCCGATTAAGCAAAAACTTTCTTCAAGCTACCAAACAGATAATGATGTCGTTGATACTCTTTGGACTCGTTCAATGACGGAACATGTTCAACATGCTGGGGCCACGGCCATTGTGAAGTTAGGTGAGACTGATATGACGATTGGAGATCTTCTTTCTCTTCAGATTGGAGATATTATTCCTCTCCATCAAGAGGTTTCAGGAGAGCTAGATCTCGAGATCGAAGATGTTAAAAAACTAAAATGTTTAATTGGTATTTATAAAGGCAATCGTGCCGTCCAAGTGACTAGAAGAATTAAAGGATAAAATCATGGCCGAAGAAATGAGCAATGCTAATCAAGATGCAATTCGTGAACTCGCTGATCAAATCAAAGCGGGGGATGATGCTCTTAATAAGTTAAAAATTCAAAACTTTGATTTCATCCTAGATATTCCCCTTAAAGTAAGTGTGGAGCTAGGACGTGCTAAAGTTGTTATCAAAGATCTTCTTCAATTAGGTCAGGGATCAGTCCTTGAGCTTGATAAGCTTGCAGGAGAGCCGTTAGAGGTTCTCGTGAATGGCAAGCTGGTTGCAAGAGGTGAGGTGGTTGTTGTGAATGAGAAGTTCGGTATTCGCCTAACTGATATCATTTCACCACTTGAGCGAATTGAGTCTCTTAAGTAAGTATTGGAAAGGATGAGGAACACTATGAAAAAGCTATTAATCGTAACTTTGGCGTTAATGTCACTAGTGGCTAATGCCGGTGTCAAAGTGAACTCACTGGAGCTTAAATCTGCTGGGGCCAATGGGTCTGTAGTGATTGGGCTTGCGGGACATTACTCAAAACAACCTGACCTTAAAATCAATGGAGATACTATTGAACTCAGCATCCCTGATGCAGACCAGTTCACGGCCCATAATAAAAAAAGAACGCTTAATACTAAGCTTGATACATCACTGACAGCAGAAAATAAGAACGGAACAGCAGTCATTAAGGTTCAACTCCCTTTCTCTCTTGCTGGGAAAAATGACAGTGTCGCTCTGACTTGGAAAAATAATAATATTGAAGTTGTTTTTCCTGTTCAAAAGACCGCGGCCAAACCAGCTACTACTGCTCCTGCTGCCCCTGCCACAACTACTGCGGCTAAAGGAAACAAAGCAGATGCAGTCGCTGTTTCAACAAAAATTACAAAAGAAGTTCTTGATGAAGAATACCTCAATAATCTAGTAAAAGAGCAGAATGGAATTAAGGCCCAAGCTGAAAAAGCAGAAGCTAAAAATCCTCAGGCTGCTCCAGCTCCTGTGACCCAAGATAAAGTTGAGGCCAAGCAAGCAGCTGTGTACAGAGAAACTCATATTCGTCAGCCCAATGCGGCCATGGGTAATGGGAATGAGTACTCGTTTGTAGGATACGCAGTTAAATTTACTGTCTTCCTTGCTCTCGTTCTGGGACTTTTCTACGGAGTTGTTCAGTTGATGAAGCGTGGAGTATTTAAGCGTGGAAAACTTGGATTTTTAAATAATTCACAAATGATTGAAGTTTTGAGTACGACTTATATTGCCCCTAAAAGATCTCTCATGGTGGTGAAGGCCCATAAACAAGTTTTCCTTGTTTCAAGTTCAGAGTCAGGCCTTCAGTTTTTATCTGAAATTACTGATACATCAGGAATTATCAAAGAAACTGAAAAATTTATCACTGGAAATAATTTTGATACAAAATTTGATGAGTCAGATGCTGATGACTATATTGATGCTAAGATCAAACTTAAAGAAAATATTATGGAATCAACTCCAATTAAAGAGAACACAAATGCACTCGCTAAAGTGAGTGAGGCGACGAAAGATATTGTTAAGTTCTCTGATGAATTGAAGAAGAAAGCTCGTAAATTAAAACCTCTAGAATTTAACTAGTCGTTATAAAAAAGGTATCTATGAATTGTTTAGGACGAACAATTCTTCTCATGATTGTAAGCTTGATGAGTTCATCAGCTTTCGCTCAAGCGACGAATCTCCCTGGTATCAGTGTCAACTTCGGACAAGGTGTAAACCTTGTTGATACGATTGAAGTCCTCTTATTATTTACAGTTCTCACAATGGCCCCCGCCATTATTATTTTGTGTACTTCGTTTACTAGAATTGTGATTGTTCTCTCGTTTATGCGTCAGGCATTGGGAACACAGAATATGCCACCGAATCAGCTCCTCATTGGTTTTGCCCTTTTCTTATCAATGTTTGTCATGATGCCTACAGGTAAATCAATTTATGAAAATACCATGAAGCCGTATATGGCCAAACAGATTGATGGAACAAAAGCTATGGAAGGTTTAGAGAAAGATCTTCGTGCTTTTATGGAAAAGCATGTTCGTAAGGCCGATATTGGTTTGTTTTATGATGTCACAAATACTGAAGCTCCTCAGGACATTAAGGCCGTGCCTATTCATTATTTGATTCCTTCATTTATTATTTCAGAGCTAAAAACCGCCTTTCAGATTGGTTTTTTACTTTATATCCCTTTTATTGTTCTGGATATGGTCGTGGCCTCAGTTCTTATGGCCATGGGGATGATGATGCTTCCACCGATGCTAGTTTCAATGCCTTTTAAGCTTTTACTTTTTGTTTTAGTGGATGGTTGGCAGTTAGTGACAGGAGCTATTCTCCGGTCGTTTAACACTTAGGAGTAGAGTAGTATGGAAAACGAATACGTTATCGAGGTTACTCAGCAGGCGATGAAAATCACGCTGATGCTTGCCGCTCCTATGCTTATAGGCGCCCTTGTTGTGGGTGTACTCGTCTCAATTTTTCAAGCAGTGACTCAGATCCAAGAGCAAACACTTTCATTTATCCCGAAGATTCTTGTGATCGTGGCCGCTCTTGTTATTTTTAGTCCGTGGATGATGGAGACAATGACTTCATATACGCGTGAGCTCTTTATCAGCATTCCCGAGCTCGTAAGACGACAGTAGGGTAAATGAATTTTGGCATCGTTAATGAGGTACAATTTTTGGCCTTTTGGCTCTGCTTCTCTCGTTGGGTAGCAGTTCTTTATCAATTGCCTATTTTCGATAATGCCGTTGTTCCTCAGCTTCTGAAAATCCTTATCAGTGTTATTCTCAGTTTTACCTTTTTCCCTTTTGTAGAAGGCACGCTAATTGCAGAAGTAAAAGCAGTAGGGGTGGATCAAATATGGTTGCTTACCATGTTTCATACCACGACCGGGCTAATACTTGGATTTTTGGTGAAAAGCATCATGAGTCTCTTTGTAGCTGCCGGTAGCATTTTGACCCAGCAGATCGGTTTTGCTTCTGTGAACTATTTTGACCCCAGCCAAGCACAGCAAGTGGGTCCTTTTGAGAGAATAGTTGAGTGGACTTTACTGATACTTGTTTTATCTTCTGGGGCCCTCGTACCAATGTTTAAGGGAGTTTTGATGTCTTTTCATTCTATCAATTTCTTAAATGCTGATAGATTGTTCAAATCTCCCGAGTATTTTATGTTATTCTTTAAGTCAGCATTTAGCTCGGCCATACTCCTAGGGGGGCCGCTGATTTTTGCCAACTTACTGATGAACCTTGTTTTTGGAATTGTCGCAAGAACTATTCCTCAAATGAATGTGTTGATGGTGAGTTTTGTGGTGAATATCGGAATGGGATTAATTCTCTTCATTGGAATTGCAGAAGAATTTTTCCAAGTTAGTTACGAGCTTTATATAGAAAAACTAGGTGTGTGGTTTCAGTTCATCACACAACAATAATCTCATAGGGATTTAAGGACCAGGATGGCCGACGAATCTAGCGACGACGAAAAAACCGAAGAACCCTCCCAGTATAAGATCGAGGAATCTCGTAAGAAGGGAGACGTTGCTTCATCTAAAGAGCTCAACAGCGTGCTGTTGCTTTCTGGTACCATCATGGTTTTAGTCATGAGTGGAGTTTTTGTTTACGAGACTTTCAATGAGTACCTTGACTGGATTTATGTCCAGGATTTCCAAAAAGTTTATACTAAAGAATCCATTCAAGACTTTTTTGTCAAAACAGCATGGATGTGTTTAAAGTGCGTGGCCCCCATTTTTGGAGCTTCTATCGCCCTTGGATTTTTTTCTTCGTTTGCACAAATTGGTTTTCTTTATTCTCCTGAGATTCTTAACCTTGATTGGAATCGAGTGAATCCAATTAGTGGATTCGGAAGACTATTTTCTAAAAAAGCTCTCGTCGATACTCTCAAGGGTATTTTTAAAGTTACGGTTGTTATTCTTATTACTTATTCTATTTTTAAAGATAATTTTAGCTCATTTATGGGCTTTCTTCATACTGATGCCGGGGGAAGTTTAACATTTGGTAAATACCTGATGCTCAAACTAGGTTTCTCTATTCTTTTAGGTCTGGGATTAGTGGCCCTCGCAGATTTCGCATGGGAAAAGTGGAGCTATCATCAAAAGATGATGATGACTAAACAAGAGGCCAAACAAGAATCAAAAGAGAAGGATGGTAGTCCTGAAGTAAAAAACAAAATTCGTCAGATTCAGCGCCAAATGGCCACAAAGCGAATGATGGATGATGTGAAAAAAGCTGACGTGATTGTTACCAATCCGACTCATATTAGTGTAGCATTGAAGTATGATGGAGAGAAAATGGTTGCCCCATCGGTGGTGGCCAAAGGCTCTGAACATCTGGCCTTAAGAATTAGAGAACTCGCGAAAGAGAATAATATCCCTATCGTTGAGAACGTTATCCTGGCCAGGACACTTTATCAAACAGTGAAAGTGGGGCATGGAGTTCCACGAACATTGTACAAAGCAGTGGCTGAAGTTTTATCTTTTGTTTATAAATTAAAGAAAAAACGCAAGGCCCTTGAGTAAATTTTAAAACCCTAGGACGGGGAGAAGTAAACCATGGATAGGTTTTTTGAAAGACTTCGCATCTTTTCACAAAATTCAGATCTCACTGTAGCTCTTGGTTTAATTATGATCATCATGGTGATGATCGTACCTATTCCACCGCTTCTGATGGATCTGTTGCTTGCGTTTAGCATTGGTATTTCTGTAATTATTCTTTTGATGTCGGTTTATGCGAAAAAGCCACTAGATTTTTCAACATTTCCTGCTGTTCTACTCGTGACAACACTTCTTCGTCTTGCACTTAACGTCGCTTCAACAAGAAATATTCTTATTTATGGTGCGACTGATGGAACGTCTGCTGCTGGACATATCATTGAAGCTTTTGGTGAGTTCGTTGTGGGTGGTAACTATGCAGTAGGTCTTATCATCTTTGCGATTCTAGTTGTTATTAACTTCATCGTAATTACTAAAGGTGCTGGTCGAGTAGCCGAAGTCTCTGCACGATTCACTTTAGATGCTATGCCAGGAAAGCAGATGGCCATTGATGCGGATTTAAATGCAGGTCTTATTGATGATAAAACAGCAAAATTCAGACGATCTGAGATCGCGAGAGAAGCTGACTTTTACGGATCGATGGATGGTGCTTCGAAGTTTGTTCGAGGAGATGCCATCGCTGGTATTTTAATTACTGCCATTAACGTTATTGGTGGGATCATTGTGGGGGTGGCCCAAAATGATATGAGTTTTTCTGATGCCGCAAGAGTTTTTACTCTACTTACTGTAGGGGATGGACTTGTGGCCCAGATTCCTGCTCTTGTTATCTCGACGGCAGCCGGTGTGATTGCTACTAGAAATAATGATGGGAATGCTCTCGGTGGACAAATCACTGAAGAATTTAAAATTCATCCGAAGGCTTTTTATATCAGTGGTGCTGCCTTAGGTATGTTTGCCTTGATCCCCGGATTCCCTGGGATGCCATTTCTCATTATGGGGTTTGGACTTGGATTTATAGGTTATAGAATTGAGAAGGGTGTAGAGAAGAAAAATATTGATGATGCGAAAGTCGCGGTGGATGCTTCTTCGAAGCCAGCTGCAGAAACTCTAGAATCTCTTTTGGCGGTGGAACTTGTCCAGCTTGAAGTCGGCTATGGACTTGTGAGTCTGGTAGATGCTGAACAAAACGGTGATCTTCTTGAGCGCATTTCTCATATTAGAAAACAATTTGCTGTGGATTGGGGAGTTATTATTCCTTCAATTCGCATTAAAGATAATCTTGAGCTTAAGCCAGGCGGCTATTCAGTGAAGCTCAAAGGAATTGAAATCGCCAAGGGTGAATTGATGCCAGATTATTTTATGGCCATGGATCCTGGAACAGTAATTGAAAGAATGGATGGGGTAGAAACCAAAGAGCCCGTTTTTGGTCTTCCTGCTATTTGGGTCACTGATGATCAACGTGATGAAGCTCAATATAACGGTTATACGGTTGTTGATCTTTCAACAGTTATCGCGACTCATATTACTGAAGTTCTCAAGGCCAACCTGAACGAACTTTTTGGTCGCCAAGAATTGGTAAAAGTTATTGATTCATTTAAAGAAGAAAATCCAAAAATCGTGTCCGATCTTATTCCAGATATCATGACTCTCGGAGTAGTTCTTAAGGTCATGCAAAACCTTCTTCGTGAAGGAGTCTCGGTGAGGGATCTTCGCACGATATTTGAAACCTTGGCCGAGTTTGGAACATCTACAAAAGACCCAGACAATTTAACAGAGTATACTCGTCAGGCGCTTTACCGCACGATTACGGAGAGAATTAAAAGTTCTCAGGGAGATGTTCCTCTCTTTACTCTTGATCGCGTCTTGGAAGAGACCATCGCTCGCAGTATTATCCAAACTGATCATGGGGCCCAGTTGAATCTTGACCCTAAAGTGACTCAGACAATTCTTGCTACTTTAAATGAGAAAATTGAAGAGGCCACAGGAATGGGAGAGAAGATGGTTATCCTTTGCTCTCCAGTTATTCGTCGTCATTTCAAAAGACTGACTGAAAAATTTATTCCTAATTTAATAGTGGTAAGTCATAATGAATTAAGTCCAGATGTTAATATTAGATCCCTCGGTAGTGTAAGGTTATAAGAATGTTTGTTAAGAAGTTTGAAGCTGACACACTGGAAGAGGCCCTTCAGGCAGTAAAGTCTGATCTTGGACCTGATGCGATCATTTTAAAAACGATCACTAATAAGGGCCTTAAAGGTGCGTTTAAGAAAAAGCGTATTGAAATAACAGCCGCTATTTCTGAAAGAAATTTTGAAAAAAAAGCAAAGGTAGATAAGGTACTCAATGATGATCAGAAACAGACCTTCTATCAAAACTCGGCAGCAACTATGAAAAACACAATTAATGAATACGGTCAGAAAGCACAAACTCAGTCAGGTGGCGGAGGGTATGGAAGTATGGGACTTAATAAAGTCGTCAATACTCTTGCTAAAGGTGGAGCGAGCTTGGCCGATGCTACAACAAAAACCACATCGATTCTTAAAAATAGCTTAGATGATTTTTTAAATACAGAAGCTCAAGGAATGGATGATTTCATTAATGATGCTTTTGATGAAGAGGAGAGACCAGCTCCTCGCGCCCCTCAGAGAGCGTCTCCAGCTCAGCCTACTCAGCAGCGCGGCCGCTATTCAGAACCACCTGAAGCTTTTAGAACTCCAGTTCAGCCTGTAAGGCCAGAACCTCAGCAGCGCTATCACGATGAAGAGAGAGCACCCGTTGCACCTTCATCGAGTGTGAGCAAAGAAGCTTATCAAGAGTTGAAGCATGAATTTCGCACTCAACAGAATAAAATCGAGCTTCTTGAGAAAAAATTAGCTGAACTCACTCAGAATTATCATTTTAACCAAAAATTGATGTCTGAGGCCCAAGGAGTTTTTCAGTTAAGAACCACTCTTAAATCCCTTGGGATTGATGAAGGTCTTATTATTGAGCTGATTAAAAAAGCGAGTTATGAGCTCACAAAAGAAGATCTTGAAAATCCAGACGTCGTCTTTGAATTTGCTCTGAGAGATATGGCGAGCTCAATTAAATGTGATCACCCTCTTTTTGCGAAAGTTGACCAGGGGAAATCTGTCATGACTATTTTGGTTTCTGAAGCAGCTTCAGGACAGAGTTCAATGAGCATGAAAGTGGCTATCCTTAAAAAAGACGTTACTTTGATCCAATTTTCTGAAGATGCCCAAAATAGTGGGAGTACAGATTTTGCCGCTCAGGTATTTGGGATTAAGGTAGAGAAGGCACAGACTCCATCGGAAGTGGTAAGTATGGCCCGCAAAGCCTTTGAACAAAAAAAGTCAGTTTTAGTGGATTTGAGGCTTAACCATAAGAATACAGAGGATATTAAGAAGTTTGTAGAGAGCCTAAGACGCTCTTTTGATAACGTCGAAATCCTATGCACAATTTCCGCCATTCACGCAGAACTTTATAATAGAAAAATTCTTGCCCGATATAAGGAAATTCTAGATGGAGTTATAATTTCTCATGTGGACCTCTGTATGAACTTTGGGTCTTTATTCAATGTTCACAGACACCACAATAATCTGCCTCTTAAGTTCTTCGGTACTGGCCCTCTCGTCCCAGATGATCTTGAGGGAGCTACGGCCGAGCGATTAATGGCAGGTCTTTTTCAGTTCTAGGTAGTTGATTTTGTGATTCGCTGACAGGATGTCGGCGGCTAAATGTAGACAGGAGGTCTATGGACAAGGCCAGTGAGTGGTTGCTATCACACAGCTCTTCAATTCAATCTAAGCGCGCGAAACGCAGTTCAGGAGATTCTCACCGTTGCTATAAGGTTTCCATTACAGGTGGAAAAGGCGGCGTAGGTAAGACATCTGTGGCCCTTAAGACAGCTCAAGAGCTGGCGAGTATGGGTTACAAGACACTTCTCATTGACTGTGACAGCAATCTTTCAAATACAGCGATTAAGTTAGGTTTGCCTCTAGAGCAAAAGTTCTGGAAGCTGCTTTCAGCAGAACTGAGTTTTGATGAATGCCTTATTAAGAAAGGGGACTTCCATCTTCTTCCAGCTTGTAATGGCAGTGTTGATCTTTTTGAAACAAAACTAAATTTTGACGAAGTCATGATTGATATTATTTCAGCTCATGAAGATTCGTATGATTTTATCCTTCTTGATTGTCCTGCTGGTCTTTCAAAAGAATCACTCACATTAAGTGCTTATTGTGATTATCGCTGGATTGTAGTGACTCCAGATAAGTCATCAATTACGGATTCTTACTCTCTCGTGAAAATTTTAAATACGAAGTATGGTGTGAAAGAGAACCATCTCCTAGTGAATATGTACAGTACTGATCGCCAGTTCCAAAAAGTGGTGATTACGTTGAGTGAAACTATCGAAAATTTCTTGAATGCGAGAACAAATATTCTTGGTGGCATCAAAAAATTTGATGTGGCCAACGATGAGTTTGATACTTTTTTCCTCTCTCCATCAAATTCTGAGTGGCACAAGAATTTTCTTAAAATGATTTTTGGATTTACCGATAAGTTGGTAAGTCCTGAGGCCGATTTCAGTCGAGCTTTGGGTTTTGAGCAAGAAGTTCACTAACCCTAAAAAAATGATGCTAAGGAGAGCGAGATGTCTTCACTAACGACAAAATTAAAAAACTTAAAAGATTATAGAAATACGGTAGAGCCACATATTAAGGATGAAATCATTCTTGAATACGCTCCACTTGTAAAATATATCGCTCAAAAGATTGCTTCTCGTCTTCCATCTAACATCGAGCTTGATGACCTTATTTCTTGCGGTGTTATTGGACTCATGGATGCTATTGAGAAATTCGATTCATCTCGTGATAATAAGTTTAAAACTTATGCTGAATTCCGTATCCGTGGAGCTATTCTTGATGAACTTCGCTCTCAAGACTGGGTTCCTCGCTCTGTTCGTGAAAAAGCTAAAATTGTAGAAAAAGCTTACGCAAAACTTGATAAAGAATTAGGTCGCCCAGCGACTGATGAAGAGATGTGTACTGAGCTTCAGTGTTCAATGGATGAATTCCATGAACTTATTAATAAATCAAAATCTGTATCATTGATGAATATCGATGATGCTGCAGCGATGAGCAAAGGCGATAAGAAACTTATGGTTTCTTTGATGGAAACATCACGTTCAGCTAATCCTCAGACAGCTGTTGGTTATAAGCGTGCTCAAGATGTCATTAAAGAAGGGATTAAGACTCTTCCAGAGAAACAACGTCTTGTTCTTTCACTCTACTATTTCGAAGATCTTAACCTTAAAGAAATCGGTCAGGTCCTAGATGTGACTGAATCTCGTGTTTCTCAGCTTCATACTCAGGCCATTATTAAACTTAAGGCCAAGCTCCGCAATCAATTCGACTCAGTCGAAGATCTTGCTGGTTAATTTTCTCGTTTAAATACAAAAAAATCTCTTTTAAAGAAAAGCCCGAGCTTAAGACTCGGGCTTTTCTTTTTTATCCTTTCCGTCAAACTCTACTTTTCAATCCCTTCTTCATTGGTCAATAATTTAAATAGTGGAATTTACAACAAAGGTCTGACCATGGATTGGAAAAAAACCTTGAATCGCTCGATGTGGACACTACACGGGTTTTTCTTTGTGATGGTAGCAACAGGACTTGCTATCAGTTTGTACGCCTTGCGCTTAAATAATCTTCAATCTGACTACGAGTCAAGAACGACAAAAGTTCAAGAGATTGTGACTAAGATTCAGTCGCAAGAGAACTTTGCCCGAATCTCAAAGTCCTTGATGAAAGGTAAAGCGGAGAAGGCCTATGACGAATATTCAGAATTAAGTAAGAGTATTGCGGAGCTAGAGGAAATTCTCTCTGTTAAAGTTTCAAAAGATCTTGGTCTTGCTTTAAGAACATTCAAAAAACTTATTAATCAAAACTCATCATTTTCTGATTCAGATGAAGCACTTAAAGTTTTGCGTTCTAAAATTTCGACTCTTGAGACAGTGGCCAAAACAAATAACTTTAAAACAATTCTTGCGACTGCAGAATTGATGGGTCGTCGAGCGAATTCAATCAATCCAAGTACCGCTGCAGGAATGGCCCAGCTCTCTTATCTTGAGAGTGACCTCAATAAACTTGAAAGAGTGGTGGCAGGCTCATCTCTAACTGATGCTGAAAAATCAGGTTTAGGAAATCGTTTTGCCGGAATGATGACTGAGATTGAAATGCTGAAAAATATTTTTCAGCAATCTCGTGATTTAAAAGTTCATGCAGATCAAGGTGTCGCTGCCGTTGGAACTTGGGTTCAAAGTCTTTCGGGTAAAGTCAAAGACACTAGTGTCATTAAAGAAGAGAAGCAACAGCAGCTTATTCTTATGCTTGTTGGTTTTATTGGATTTATTGCTATTGGTTGGGCCATGGCAGCTTATCTTTTCAGATGGCAAAAACAAAAAGTATCAATGGACTTAGAGGAAGAGCTTAAAGGTCTTATCAAAAAAGGTCTGATGGAAGATCAGCGATTTCTTTTTGAAAACTATTCAGAAGGGACTCAGAAAGAACTTGTGACGTTGATGGATCAGCTTAAAGTGAAACTCTCTCTTGGTGGTCTTCTTCATGAAGGACTACCATTTGCAGGATTCATGGTGGATAAGCATTTCAAAGTCACATGGTGGAATCAGCTCTTTTGCGATCAACTTTTTCTCTCAAATGAAGAGGTCGGCTCTGATACTTTTAACTGGGACTATATTCGCGATTATCTCAATATCACCGAGGGAGATCCTGTTTATGAGGCCCTTGTTCATAAAATTGCTGGTATTTACCCAGTAAAGATTAAGTCAGATGAGCTTTCACCGGCACTTCCTTATGAAATGTATGTGAGTCCTATTACGGCCAACAGAGAAGATCGAGTAATGATTTTCTTCTATCCATTAATGTCGATTAAGGAATCTATTGATCAGCAAGTAAATGAACTCAAAAAGCCATTAAAGCAGCTAATAGGATCTTGGAGTAAAGATAAATTAGATGATGAAGAGAAGGCAATTCTAGAAAAAGACTTTAAGCATATTGATGAATTCGAACTGTATTCAAGTCTTGTTCAAATCTACGACAAAAATAAAATAGATCGCACTGACCTATTAAATTCAATTCTTGATCTAGAAAAAGAAAATGTAGATTCTTTTCAAGCGATCAAAGGAATGAAAGAAGTTAACGATAAAAGACGTGAAGAGCTTAAAAAAGAGATGCGTTTAGTAAATGATATGAAGACGACTCTACTTGAGACGATTGAGAAATCTGATCAACTCATGAATATTAATAAAGTGGTTCTCGGTCAGAATGATGAGTTGAAAGGGCAGGCGCAGCAGATTCAAATGAAGACTCAGGGAGTTCTCAAGAAACATAAAGAGACAGCAGAGATTATTTCTCAACTTGATCTGATTAAGAATGATTATAAAAAACTTAAATTTGAATTGATGGAAATCAAGGCAAAACTTATTTCAATGAATAATTCATTTTTAAGTTCAATGCCGGTTCTTGATGATCAACAGTCAAAGCTTGCGACCCGCTATAAAGATGAATTAGCTCGTCTTGATTTTAATGTGGCCACTTTGGATAAAAAATTATCTCAACTTGATGTTCTTTTCTCAAAGCTTCAAGTGATGTATGACCGCCAGGAAGAGCAGTTTAATTTTAATTTTATGACTTCTCAAAAAGATCACTCTCTTCGTGAAAGCTTGTCTCAGCTTCAAAAAGATTTTTCTTACCAAGAGGAAACTATCGTAGATCAATTTAAGTCTATCTTTGAACTTTTAAAAAATGATTCAAAAGGACTTCAGATGATGGACGATCTGGCCTCGAAGCAATTACAGACAAATTCATTTATTGAATCTTCAAGCTCTCTTCAGTAATTCATGAGAACTTACCAATGTATCGTTAAAAAATACTTTCCCCAAGGCGCAAGCCTTGGGGAAGTTCTTATAAAGATGACTAAACTTGAAATAGATATTCTAAAATTGGCCACTCTTCATGGGGCCGTTTGGATTCAGTTTAAAGGCATTGGGAAAATTGATCGTCTCAGAAATATCAGAGAGAAAATCGCCGCTGAAGATAAGGTCTGGCTCTATTTTGACCCAAAGGTCTTAGAATTACCTCCTTTTGAAAATCCTGAACTTATCGAAGAATTTAAGCACTATGGAGTTTGGTGGAAGCCGGCCGGAGTTCTCTCTCAAGGCACTCAAACTGGTGATCACCGCTCTTTACTTCGTGCCATTGAATTAGAGAAAAAGAAACAGGTCTATCTTGTTCATAGGCTCGACCGTGAAACAGCTGGAATTATGCTTTATGCTTACTCTTCCGAGGGAGCTCGAGAGTTATCGGCCCTTATGGGAACTCCAAAAATTAAAAAGATCTACCAGGCCATTTCTGTGGGTGATGCTCTCGCCACACTTCGTCCTTCGGGGGTGATTGAAATCCCTCTTGATGGAAAAATCGCACGTACCTTTTATGAAGTGATCAAAGTCGATGAGGGGTTGAGCTATTTTGAATTAGAAATTGAAACAGGAAGACTTCACCAGGTAAGGCAGCATTTAGCCGAAGTAGGGCTCCCTATTTTAGGAGATCCGGCCTATGGTAAGGGTAATAAGAATAAAGATGGCCTGAAGCTTGTGGCCCATCGCTTAGTTCTCTCTGATCCCTGGACTTATGAGAAAAGGGCCTGGGTTTCACCACAGAGTCTATTCTAACTTATTGTAAATATTAAATTTTCCGGAAAGCCCTATATAAATTACTGTGTTGCGTTAATTTTTCCCATGACTTGGCCATTCAACCTTATACTTTCCCTAATTTACTGTAGGGAGTATTCATGAAGATTTTAACATCTAAGTTCATCGCTGTTGCACTCGCTTGCTCTACAATGTCTGCGGCCTTTGCTCGAAGTCCTATACTGGATAGGCTTGAAGAAATGAAATCACTGGGAATTCCGGTGGATATCAAGGCCTATGAGAGAGCAGAGATCTATGAGAAATCAAATCTAGATATGAGTGTTCGTGCTCAAATGGAATCGCAAAAGCTTATTGAAGATATAAGTGTGAGAATTATTGAGGCTTATGAGTCGGCCCTTCAATATCATAATGATTCTGAATCTGCTCGTCGTGAGATCGTAAATGCTATTTCAAAAGATTTAGAACTGGCCGACAGTAATCTTCAGTATGAACTTAAGAAAGTTTCGATTGCTGCCTTAGATGCACATATCCGCGGGGAGGCCAATTCAACATACTTGTCTGAAACAAAACAGATTCATTCATTCTTTGAGCATCAGTCTTTAATGAAGGCCCAACAACTTCGAAAAGAAGAAGCTCTGTTTTTAACTGATAAAGATAATGATAAAGGTCAAAAAAGAGAATTTAAGTCAAAAGCTGATTTTGTAGCTTCATTAGCTTCAGATAGGGGAAATGCTCCCTATCCAAGTTCAAGTGTGACAACAATTAAGTCAGGTCAGCAGCTCTCAACTGCGGAGTCAATTAGTGCTCAAGTGAGTATGGAATTTCTTGGAGTGAGCATCAGTGCAGGCCCATCAATTGAATTCAAAAAAACTTATGCCACAGATGTCGTTGTTATGGGTCTTGGCCTCGCTCCAGTCCTTCTTCCTAATGGGAATTTTGATCTTTTTAAAAGAGATAATAAAAATAATATCATTAAGAAAAACGGTAAAGATGTTCGTCGTGAAATTTCATTCAGCTGTGCCGCGGAGGTAAATTTTACTTCAGATTATAAGGGAGCGGGTGGATTTAAGGTCATGGGAGTAGGAGCAGGTGTCTCTGTGACTAAAACTTATTCCAACAAAGTAGGCCTTGACTCTCGTCGAATTGCTATCCCTGACTATGTGGCCGGAAAGTCTGTGACGATGTCTTATTTGTCTCAGCTTTGCCATAATGATTTTTTAAATGCTCGTATTGCTGGTGGAAATACCGTGAAGAAGACTCTTGATGGAATGATGAGAAATGTGATTTCTTCTCTTACGTTTTCACATCCACAAACAAAATGTGCCACAGATAATGATTGTATCGATTGGTACAATAATGAAGTGATTTCATGGCATAAATCGAGAACATCTCCTCGTTGCGCGCCTGAAGCATCTGGAAGAGAGAAGTTCTACGCCTGTACTTTAAAAGGACTTCAGGATGCTAATTGTTCAGTCTACAAAAATGGTGAACGGACAACTTCAGGTAGCTTTGAGTATCGCTGTGATAAGGGACTCAAGTGTCAAATAACTAAAGAGGGTGGCTGGTTCACAAGTGGAAAAATTAAGGCCTATGATGAAGCTAAGTGTAAGCCGATGAATGCCAGAACTTGAGTTTCTCAACTTGATAGTAACCAAATTCAAGTTAATCTAGTCGACTAGGTCTTTCCAAAGTTTACTAAAAATCTCTGGGTGGTTCTCAAGGCCACCCGAGTTATCGACTACATAATGAGCAAGCTTCTTTTTTTCTTCAATCGGCATCTGGTGACTTATAATTCTTTCTGCAAAATCTTGGTCAATATGATCTCTTTTCATAAGTCGATCCAGTTGTATTTGCGGAGTGGTGTAAACCACAATAGATTGATCAACAAGATAGTTAAGGCTTCTTTCAAAAAGTAAGGGGACATCATAAATAACCCAGGTTGCCTCAGGTCGTTGATTGATCTCTTCTTTAAATGTGGTCGGCATATGAGCATAGAGGAATTGTTCAAGATTTGATTTGAGGTCTGCTTTTCCAAAGACTTGCTCACGAAGATGTCTGAAATTAATTTTTCCACCTTCCAGGGCCAGGGGCACATTCTTTTTAATAAAAGCGATCACATCTTCTTTTTGATAAATCTTTTTGATGAGTTTATCGGCATCAATAACATGAACACCTTTCTCTCTTAAAAGATGAGCAAAACTACTTTTGCCGGTGGCAATTCCCCCGGTAAGGCCAATGACGGGAACTGAGAGCTGATAAAGTCTCTCTTCTTTTGAAAGGCGAATCCATTGAGAGCGGAGTGAGGGATAGCTCATTTTCTTTTTACCTGAACCCATAATTCCTCAAGTTCACTTTGAGGCATTTCTGTGAGCTTCTTTCCTTTCTGATCGACAATATCTTCGATCTTATTAAATCGCTTGATAAATTTAAGATTGGACTCTCTTAAAGTTTCTTCAGGATCGCAGCCTAGATGGCGTGCCAATTGAGCGATACTAAAGAGGAGGTCTCCCATTTCTTCTTTGACTCTTTCTTTAATAACCTGACCTCGGTACAGCTCTTCTTTGAGCTCCTGCCACTCTTCTTCAACCTTATAAAGAACTTGATTGGCATCTTCCCAGTCAAAATTAACTTCTTTACTCTTTTGGCCAATAGTAAAGGCGGTTGAAAGAGCGGGAGCATAGGTGAGTTTGTGATTGATAAAGTATTTTTTCTTTGTTGTTTTAGAGGCCTTAATTTTCTCCCAGTTTTGCATCACTTGTGCCGGAGAGATTTGTTGATCTTGGAGTTCACCAAAAACATGGGGATGGCGCTCGATGAGTTTGTCTGCAATCTTTTTAGAAAGTGTTTCGATATTAAATAAATTTTTCTCATTACCAATTTCAGCATGCAGAAGAATTTGCAAAAGAAGATCGCCTAGCTCCTCTTCCATATGAGCGGGATCATTTTCTTGAACCGCTTCGATGAATTCGTAGGATTCCTCAATAAGGTACTTCAGGAGAGTCTGATGAGTTTGTTCAAGATCCCAGGGACATCCCGTTTGAGGGTGGCGAAGTGCTTTGACAACACTAATGGCCCTTTCAAGTTCAGGATAGGACATATTCACCTCGATTTGTTATAATCAAAGCCTAACACTCTTTTTTAGGATCGTCTTGTATGAGTCTCAGCGTTGATTTTACTACTTCTGTAAAAGTATCTCCTTCCCAGATGAAAAAGATCAAACTTCACCTGGATCTCGCTGGGAAGGCCCTAGAGTTTTATATCCAAAAAGAGAAGCTTCTGGCCCAAAAAGCAAAGGGACTACAAGTCACTCTGCTCCTGTGTGGTGAAACTAAAATCAAGTCACTTAATGCGAGTCATAGAAACAAAAACAAGGTCACTGATGTTCTTTCTTTTCCAAGTTCTGAAAGTCTTCGTAGGAGTTTTAACGATGCTGATTTCTTAGGGGACTACCTCATGCTCGGGGATCTCGCTATTTGCCATCAAAAAACAATTTCTCAGGCCAAGGAGTTTAAGCTGACCTATGAGGAGGAGTTTATTCATCTGGTTGTTCATGGCATTTTGCATCTTATGGGTTATGACCATGAGATCTCTGAGAAGGAAGAAAAGTTAATGGAAGAGTGGGAGAGCAAGATTTTAACAAAGATAAGTCAGCTAAAAAAAGAAGGGGCCCGTTAAGGCCCCTTTCTTATGGAGAACTATTTTTTGATAGTTTTTGTTTTCTGAAGAGCTTTAAGTAGATCAATACGTCCACCAGAAGAAACTTTACCAGCAAGTTGCGGAACTTTTGTTACTGTATCCATTGCAAGTTTTTTCAATTGAAGCGGAGAAAGGTCAGGATTATATCCAAGCATCATGGCTAGCGCACCAGTTGCATTTGGAGATGCCATTGATGTTCCGTTGGCCATCTTATAACCACGACGAAGTTGACCGTTAACTTCTTCAACTACTGTAGAGTAAATATCTGAACCAGGCGCTGCAATATCAACAGATTTAGGTCCGATATTTGAGAAACTCGAGAAAGCTCCACGATTAGTAGTAGAAGCAACAACAATCATATATTTCGAATCAAAAGAAGCTGGATATTTCAGTTTTTCGTCATTGTTACACCATCCTGAACATCCACCACCCCACGTATTATTAGAGTCATTTCCGGCAGATGCTACAACGAGCGTTCCATATTTTTTACCGATAAAATCCATCGTCTCATTAACAACCATTCCACCTTCATTGATTTTTTTACCAAACGAACAGTTGATAAGTTTAGCTCCGTGCTTAGCTGCATAAAGGAAGGCTTCCACGATATCTGAATCTAGTTCATCAGCATCATCAGGAACTGTACGGATCGCCATAATTTTTACGTTTGAAGCGACACCAGCAATGCCAACTCCGTTATTTTGAGTGGCTGCAATTGTTCCTGCTACGTGTGTTCCATGCCAGTGAGAGGCCATAGGATCAGTTGTAGCCTTTCCATTTTTTCTGATGAGTGTATTAATTCCATAAACGTCATCAATATACCCGTTACCATCATTATCAATTCCATCACCTGGAATTTCTCCAGCGTTCATCCACATAATGTCTTTGAGATCTTCATGGTTATAATCAACACCAGTATCAACCACAGCTACGATCACTTCTTCTGGAGTTACAGCAGGAAGTTTAGAGTAGGCTTCTAGAACAGACATTCCATTTTTTGAGTCAAAGGCCCATAGTTGAGACATTTTAGGATCGTTAAATCCCTCAATACGTGACATAGCTTTTTGGTTTGGAACCATTTTCGCTACTGGCATCGCTTGAGATCCGGCATAACCATCGCGCTCAGTATAAACAACTGAAGAGTCATTCTTAAGTGAGCTAATAAGTTTGTCAGCATCAACTGTTTTTACAAGATAGATGTCACCAAAAAGGTGTTTCGTTTCTTTAATAAGCGCTGATTTTGAAAGTTTTTGACCTTCTTTCATTTTTACGAAAATTTGAGAGTGATCGTAACGTGGGGCCAAGGCCATTGCTGATTGAGCAAGTACGCCTAAAAGCAAAGAAAATCCAATACTTAGTTTTTTCATTATACGTCCTTTTGCATTCTGGAGAGTAGAGACGGCTATTTATATGTAAAACTGACTGAATCATACAAGTAAAACCACTCGTGAGGTCAGATAATGTAAGATTTTCTCAAAGATAGTGGCCAGGATGACACCATAAAGCGGGAAATCTTAACCCCTTCCCAAATAACAAGGTGAGGTTAAACTAAGGAGTATAAACAAAAAGGTTTCTAGTGGTTTTACGGAAGAATATCGCGCTTGGATGCGCTCTCAGTATTTGCACTTTAGTCTGTTCAACAGCTTATGGTGCCTACGCTAATAATTTAAACTCATATAGTTTAGCAGATGATGATACTCATGAAGTGGGGAGACCCGTTAAAGGTTATATCGGTGGTCTTTATAATGGACTTACATCCGAAGTCTCTCAGGTTGATGGGAATAGGTATAATGTCGATTTTGAATTTGATTATTTTAAGAAAAAGCCAGATGAGCTAGAGCGAAGATTGACTTTTGCCGCCAGACTTAACGATGAAAATCTTACTATGTACTCGGTTCAAGAGGCTTATATCAATCATAAATGGGGCCGCTCTGAATTAATATTTGGAAGGCAGATTCTTGATTGGTCTATCGTTGATGGAGCTTGGGGATTTGGTAAGCTAAACAATCGACGAAATTTTGACTTTTTTGTGCCTGGACAAGAGGGGCTCATCGGTGTTCAGTTTCGACGACGTTATTCAAACGGACTTCGTTATCACTTTTTTGTTTCTCCCATTTATGTACCTGAAACTAACCCAGGTCTTGATATTGATAAAGGTGATAAAACGATTAAATCTCGTAACCCTTGGGGAAATCCTCCAGCCGAAACAGCGGAGATTCCGACTGGTGGCGGAACGAATCGGACGAGTAAAATTGAATATATTGTTGATTATCCAGAGATTAATGAAGTGATTTGGCGCCCGGGGGCAGGATTTAATATTGGTTGGGAATCTACCTATTGGATGTTGGATGCTTTTTTTATGCGCAAGCCTGAGAATTCACCCACAACAAAAGTTGAAGTTTCAATTCCTCCTGCCGGAGAAATCAGGGCCAATATTACGCCTGAGTTTTACTACCATGACCTTTATGGGGGAAATATTCGCTACCGTAATAAGGATCTGGAGATCTATTTTTCTGGTCTAGCTATCAGGCCAAATACTTTTCCTGATGGGAACTCAGAGGCCCTGCAATACACCGAAATTAAGACCGCCAAAATCCGGGAAGACTATGTGGGTGGGGGAATTACTCAGTCCAATGACCGGTTCGTGATGGGACTCTCATACGTGGCGAGGTTGAGTCCATTTAACCGTAATACCGATAACTTGGCCCAAGAACCGCGCTGGAATCAGGCCGGAAATGGCTTTTTGACTTGGAATTTTGGCCGTTCATTTTCTATACAGTTTAACGGCAAGTATGACATGTTTACACGGGACCGCCTTTTCATGGTGAAGGCACTTTATAATGTATCACGTGCACTGCAATTAAATGCAGGGGTGAACCTGATAGGGACTCCACCGGATGGGAAGTCTTTTTGGTCACCTTATACAAATAACGATGCCGCCTATGCCGGGCTTCGTTATCTTTTCTAAGGAGCTGGCATGAAATGGACAAACTTTTTTGCAGGACTTGCCCTAGGGTCACTTGTGTTGACGACGGGTTGTGGGGACTTAAAGAAAAACGATGTCGTTAAACAAGACCTCGAAAATTCTCAACTTAAGCTTGAGTGTGATCTTGATATTGATGCCTTCAAATTTATTCTAGAGAAGAATATTGGAAGTGCCATCGGTTGTTTAGATAAAACCCTCGATCTTTTTATCCGCGTGGTTGAATCTGATCGTCCGGGTTCACTTTCTCGTACTGCTCTTGAAACATTCCTTATCCGTAATAGAACTGATTTTAGTGCTGAAGATCTTAATATGGTGAAGGCCGTTTTTGATATCAATCACCTTATCTTTGGTGACAGTCCAAACTATATCTCACAGGCCAATAAAGATAAAATTATTAATCTTGCGTATGTTTTTAACAGAGAAGCCTCAAAGAACTTTGAACTTTTTGAAAGTAAAATCGAAGTTCCTTTTGCGACTCATAAAGAAGTTCATGTTGACCGCATTACAAAGTCGGCTAACATCATCGCTAAAGAACTTCGTAATATCTTTAATCCGAATAGAAACGGTGAGGTTCACCGGTTAGATATCATCAAACTTCTCGAAAATTTCTCAAATGCTGATTCTAGAGATGCTATTGAAAAAACGAAAAAGCTTTTGTTTGCAAAAAGACTCCTCATCGGCGGTTATAACGAAGAAATCACTCATGAAGAGTTTTATCGATTGATTTATAATCTTCCTAAAATGATCCAAGTTACTTTCGATCTTATTCGATACCAATACCTCGACATTGATCAAAAAAGTGTTTTCGACTTATTTCGCAAAGATCTTAATTTTATCGAAGAAATTATTTTCTCAAATGTTTTAGGCAATCGTGATGAGGAGACACTGTTCGAGCTCGACCAACTGGTTGTGGGTCTGGGTGCGCTTATTGATGATTTTAAACCGACAACCTATTCGCCTATTATTTATGAATTGAAGCAACTTCTGATGGGTGGTGGCTCTGAGTTAGTTAAAGGTAAAGATCTTAAGAATCTTATTGCTCACGGAAAAGAAATTATTACGAAAGGGCAAGTGTTTCATCAGGTTTATGAACACTATAACAATATTCTTTTAAGTCGCTCACAAGTTGATATCCCTGTTAAAGACTTAATGGCGAAGTTTCCTAATTTTAAACGTGAACATTTAGAAGATTTCTCACGTATTATTTCTAAATACCGTTATCTCCGTGGAAGTTTTGATTCACCTTATTACTCAAATAGTTATTACCGAAATGCTGCCGGAGCGGCTGAAGTGGCCATCTTTGAATACGCCATTAAAATCGTGGCGAAAAAATATGGTCGCGCGACTCCAGGTGCTCTTGGTGGCTATTCATTTGAGTTAGATGATGTCACTGGCATCATCAATAAATTCCAAGAGTTTCTTTACGACGAAGGTTTTGTTTATCCTGGTCGTAATGCCAAAACAGCTGAGACAGTGACTCTGATGGGTTCTCTTTTTCAGTACCAGTCGGATAAAAACGGAATGCTAGATGTGAATGAATTGACTGAATTTGCCATCTCACTTTTCGCTGGTGATACAGTTGGAACTAAATTGAACGAAGCACTTCTTACAAAGTGTTCAGTTGATAAGTATAATAGAGTTGATCCTGCTTGTTATAAGAAGCATTTTTTTCAGAAACTGTGTTCAACTTCTGGAAGTTATTATCCACGTCTTGTTGAATGGCTAGGAATGGATCTAAAAAAATGTGATGAGTATCAACCAACTCAATTGGCCATGGACTATTTAAATCGCTCAATCCAAGCGGCTCGAACTTGCAATAATTATTCTGATCAAGGCAAAGAAGAAATTCCTTACAGCAGTGGGGATTCAATGACGATTTTTACAGCGATGCTGAATATCGAATCAACTCTGGCAAGATATGATGTTCGTACGAATAATAATATCATGGATAAAGAAGAAGTGCTGGATGCTTATGAAATCTATGGGCCAGCGATTGAAGGCTTTATCAACAAAATGAAAGGGATTGAGCTTGTTATTGCCCGTCAATTAAAACGTGAAATCTTTTTATACCTCATTAAGCATGAAGAAATCCCTTCTGGGGGAGAGTTGATAAAGTTCACCCTTTTTGACTTTAAAAAGAGATCAACTGCTAATCGTAAGACAATTGCCTCAATTCTAGTGAATATTGGTGCTCAAGGCGCTCCAGATACATTTGAATGTAAATGGATGCGAACTCCAAACCATATTCCTCGCAATCAAGAGGAACGTGATGCTTGGACGCCTGATATCGATGAAAGAATCGCTCCAAACTATGAACGTCCTCTCGAAATTCTCTAATCTCTTTCTTTTCAATTGGTCCTATCCTTTGATAGGCTAGGGCCTTGAAAAGGATAAGATCGATTTATGGATGACTCACTGCAAATTAAGTTAGAAGAAAGCCGTTCGCATTTGCCGGAATTCAAAGACACACTCCAAACCATACGGAGGTCGCTTTGACGTCGAAAAGAAAACTCATCGACTCAGAGAGATCAATGAACTAGAGGCCCTTGATGGTTTCTGGAATGATACAAAAAACGCCACTAAAATTCAGAAAGAAAAATCTATTATCGAAGATGTCGTGAAGTCTTTTGCTAAACTCAAAGATACCATCGATGAGTTTGAAATCCTTTGTGATTACGCCAAAGAAGGGGACGAGGCTTCGGCCGAAGAAGCTGTGGCCCTTTTTCCAAAGTGTCAGCAGGCCATTACTGATGCTGAGAAGAAAGCTCTTCTCAGTGATGATACTGATCCTAATAACGCCATTGTTTCCATTAATGCTGGCGCTGGTGGAACTGAGTCTTGTGATTGGGCCTCAATGCTTTACCGTATGATAACCCGTTGGTCGGAGAGTAAGGGTTATAAGATTCAGGTTATGGATGTTCAATATGGAGATTCAGCAGGAATTAAATCGGCCACGATGATGGTGATGGGGAATTTTGCTTACGGACTTTTAAAATCCGAAGCAGGTGTTCATCGCCTTGTTCGTATCTCACCTTTTGATTCAAATGCCAGACGCCATACTTCTTTTGCCTCTATTTTTGTCACTCCAGAAATTGATGATTCATTTGAGATTGATATTCAAGATAAAGACGTCCGTATTGATGTTTACCGCTCTGGCGGTTCTGGTGGACAGTCTGTAAACACCACTGACTCAGCTGTTCGACTGACTCACTTTCCATCTGGAATCGTCGTTACGTGCCAGAACGAGAGATCGCAGCTTCAAAATAAACTTCAGGCCTATAAAGTTCTTCGTTCTCGTCTTTATGATTTAGAGATGGAGAAGCGCAGAGCTGAGCAAGATAAAGTTGAAGCAGGAAAAAAAGATAATTCATGGGGCTCACAAATCAGATCCTATGTTCTTCATCCTTACAAATTAGTTAAAGATCACAGAAATGCATTCAGCTCATCACAAGCCGAAACAGTTCTGGATGGCGATTTAGATGATTTTATGAAGGCCTATCTTCAGTGGAAGAGTCTAGGTGGAGTGGTTCAAGATATAGGTGGAGATGATTTATGAGCGATAACTTAACAGCATCGGGGAAAATTATGAAAGACAAACACGTACGCCGTTGGACGGAACAATTCTCAGAACAAATGCATGTCCGTCTTGAAAAGCGCCAGAAGCTTGAAGAGATGGGATCAAATCCTTATAAAAATAATCTTAAACCCGATACTCTGTTCTCTGAACTTAATACTCTTTATGGAGATAAGACAAAAGAAGAACTAGGTGTCACGGCCAAGAAATATAAAGTGGCTGCTCGTGTTCTGATGGTACGCGATTTTGGTAAAGCCGCTTTCCTTAATTGTGATGATGGTTCAGCCACTTTTCAAATTTATGTTAAAAAAGATATCACATCAGAAAAGGGATTCGCGGAATATAAACTTCTTGATTACGGCGATATCGTTTATGCTGAAGGTCCCGTTTTTAAAACAGGTAAAGGTGAGCTTTCGATTGAATGTCATGAATTTTCAATTTTAACAAAATCCATCCGTCCTCTTCCTGAAAAATTCCATGGCCTGGCCGATCAAGAATTAAAATATCGTATGCGTTATGTGGACATGATTATGGATAAAGAGGCGAGAGATAAACTCCGTACTCGCTCACAAATTATCCGTTATATTCGTGAATATTTCTACGGCAAGGATTATCTTGAAGTTGAAACTCCAATGATGCACTCTGTGGCCGGAGGAGCTGCGGCCAAGCCGTTCATGACTCATCATAATGCTCTTAACATGGAACTATTCATGAGAATTGCTCCTGAGCTTCACCTTAAACGTCTGATCGTAGGTGGTTACCCAAGAGTATTTGAGATGAACCGTTGTTTCCGTAACGAAGGTCTATCACTCAAGCATAATCCAGAATTTACATCTATCGAATTTTATCAGGCCTACGCCACTTTTGATGACTTAATGTCACTTACTGAAGATCTTATTGCTGGTCTTGGGCGTGATGTGATTAAAAAAGAAACGATTCAATTTGGAGAGAATGAAATTTCTCTAAAAGCTCCTTTTGCTCGTATGACGATGAGAGAAGCTGTCATGAAATATACTAACTCAACGGCTGAGCAAGTGGTTGATCGTAATCACCTATTGAGTATTTTAAAAGATACTGATCTTGATCCTAAAAAATTGGCCAAAGCTTCTCACCATAAACTTCTTGTTTATGCTTTTGAAGAAAAAGTAGAGAGCAAACTTATTCAGCCGACATTTATTACAGAATATCCAACAGAAATTTCACCACTTTCTCGTCGTAATGATGAGAATCCTGAGTACGTAGATCGTTTTGAATTTTTCATGAACGGATGGGAAGTTGGGAATGCTTTCTCAGAGTTAAATAATCCAACAGATCAGCTTGATCGTTTTGCTGAGCAGGCCATGGCCAAAGAAGCAGGTGATGATGAAGCCACAGATGTGGATTATGACTTTGTTCGTGCCCTTGAATACGGAATGCCACCAACAGCTGGACAGGGGATCGGTATTGATCGTCTTTGTATGATTTTGACAAATAGTCACACAATTCGTGACGTGATTCTTTTCCCACTTCTTAAGAAAGAGCACTACTTCGCTGAAGAAGAATGAGATTAGAAAATTTCCGAGCTCTATTTCAAGTTTTAATTCAAGGTAGGTCAGCAATGAACTTATTGCTGGCCACTTTTCTTAGTTTTTCTTTTTCTATTTGTGTCATCCTTTGCACTGTAGGACTCATGGATGGGTTTGAGCTTGTCCTTAAATCTGGTCTTCGCTACTCAGCAGGGGATCTTTATCTGCACCACCGCCAATCTTTTTTTGAAATGAATCCTAAATTAGAGGAGTCTCTCAAACGTTTAGGAATTAATCGCTACACTGGACTTATCCAACACGAGGGATTTCTTCTCTCCGATGGGAAAAGTCGTGGGGTACTTCTTAAAGGCATTGAGCCGGAGAGTTTTTCACAAACTACAGGACTTAGTTTTAATCTCTATCGAGGTGAGGTCATTATCGGGGATGTTCTCGCTCGTCAGTTTAATTTAAAGCTGGGAAGTGAAGTGGTGATTGCTTTTGGTAAAGGTAATGAAAGTATTGATTATCTTCCAGGCCTACGTCAGTTTAAAGTGGCCGGAATCGTAAAACATGGAATTTATGAAAAGGATTTAAGATTTCTCTATGCTCTTAAAGAAGATGTTTCTGAAGTGGTTGAAAGTGGAAGTCGTATTAACCAGCTTTTGATTTCACTTTATCCCCCGACGGAAAAAGATATTAGTTTGGACCATATTCGCGAGGTTCAAACGGAGCTGCAGGAATCTCTACCAAAAAATTATACGGTTCGTCCTTTTTGGTATGAATTCTCTTCTCTCCTTCAAGCAGTAAAAGTAGAGAAGTTTTCTATTGGAATGATTCTTCAACTTATTGTGATTGTGGCCGTTTTTAACATCGCCGCTTTTGTTATTTATCTTTCTGAGAAAAAAGCCCAAGAAATTTTCCTTATCCGTGCTCTCGGTGTGAGTATGAATCAAATTTGGAAATTCTGGCTCATCATGATCACCATTGTTTGGAGTCTCTCGTGTGGAGGCGCTTATCTTTTAAGCCTGGTTTTCAATTGGGGACTGGCCCATCTCTCTATTCTTCAAGTCCCTGGTGAAGTTTATGTCCTATCGCAACTTAGTTTAGCTATCAAGCCTTTAGAATATATTATTGTTTATGGATTATCACTGGCGTGGGTTCTTCTGGCCTTGCTTGTGGGTTACTGGCGACTTCGTCGTCGCTCAATCCTTGAAGGTCTTCGTTTGGAGTTTCAATAATGGCACTTATTCAATTGCAACAAGTTCAAAAGTCTTTTGGGCAAACTCATGTTCTTCGAGGCATTGATCTGACTATCGAAGAAAAAGAGGTGGTGGCCATTCGTGGGGCCAGTGGTTCAGGAAAATCCACTTTGTTTTATCTTTTAGGAGGTCTTGATCGACCGACAAAGGGACAAGTGATTGTGAACGGAAAGAATCTCTCTCAAATGAATGAAGAGGCCCTGGCCGATTATAGAAATGGATACGTCGGATTTGTTTTCCAATTTCATTTTCTACTCCCTTCGATGACCTGTCAGGAAAACATTCTTCTGCCGGCCAGAATCGGCCAGAAGGATCTTAAAAAAGTAAGTGCTGAGATGAAGAAATTAGCCGAGTTCCTTGGTGTGACTCATTGCTTAGCAAAATCCCCCTATGAAATTTCAGGAGGAGAACAGCAACGAATCAATATTATTCGTGCTCTTTCTCTTCATCCTAAACTTCTTTTATGTGATGAACCCACAGGAAATCTTGATTCGAAAAATTCGAACAAAGTCGTTCAGCTTCTCAAGGATCTTGCCAGTGAGTTTGGCGCAACGCTCATGGTTGTGACTCATGACGAGAAAGTTGCCTCTCAATTTCAGCGCAAAATAGTCATTGAAGATGGTCAGATAATTAGTTAGTATTTCGGTCTGCGTTGCAATGCTTAAATCTCATGTTGGATAGGAGTCCAGTTGAAAGCGATTCGACTGTTTATACTAATTATTTCGATTGTTATGGCCCAAGGGGTTATGGCGCAAGAAGTTATTGGTCCTATCAAAGATCTTTTCCGTATCGATGATATTGAAGTCACTGGGACACGCAAAGTGGAGCCTGAGGCCGTCATTGAAAAAGTAGGATCGAAAAAAGAGATGATGCTTGATAATTATCTCCTCCGCAAAGATCTCTCTCGCATTTATGAAATGAAATATTTTGAAGAAGTTGAGGCTTACCACAAGATTAAAGATGGGAAGAATATTCTTCTTTTTAAACTTAAAGAAAAGCCAATCATCTCTAAACTTACTTTCGAAGGAAATGATGAGATTAGTGATGACGATCTTAAACAACAAATTAAGACCAAAGAATTTAATATCCTTGATATTTCGACTCTTAAGAACGATCTCTTGCTTCTCCAGAAGCACTACGAAGAGAAAGGTTTCTTTCTGGCCACAGCCACTTATGAGCTGGTTGACAGCGCTAACGGCACAGTCGAAGTAAAATATAAGATAAAAGAATTTGATAAAGTTCTAGTGAAGAAAGTGACTATCCTTGGAAACAAGGCCATCACTGATGATGAGCTTAAAGGGTTTATGCAAACCAAAGAAGAGAGCTATTTTGCTTTTTTATCTGGTTCAGGAAACTTTAAAGAAATCAATTTTCAAACAGATATTGAACGCCTGAAGTATCTTTATAAAACTCGCGGTTACCTCCAAATTAATATTCAAAACCCCGAAGTCACAGTCTCAGAAGATAAAAAATGGATCTTCATTACAATGCGTATGACTGAGGGCCCTCAGTTTTCTGTGAATAATATTTCATTTAATGGTGAGTTACTTTTCACCAATGATGAAATGACAGAAAAGATGAAGATCAAGCCTGAAGAGATCTATAACGAAGAAAATCTACGTCTTGATATTCAGACTTTAACCGAAATGTATCAGGATAAAGGTTACGCTTTTGCCAACGTCCTTCGAACCCTTGAAATCGTTCCTGGAGAAAACAAGGTTGATGTTTCTTTCTCATTTGAGAAAGGGCAGCTAGCTTATTTTGGTAAGATTATTGTTAAAGGGAACACTAAAACACGTGATAAGGTTATTCGCCGCGAATTAAAAATTAAAGAAGGGGAACTGTACTCTGGTTCTGGTCTTCGTCTTTCTAAAGATGCTGTTAACCGTCTTGGATTCTTTCAACCTGAAAGTGTTGTCTTTAATACTGTGACTCGTAAGGGAACAGATAATGTTCTCGATGTAGAGATCTCAATTAAAGAGCGTCCAACGGGACAGATTTCACTTGGGGCAGGATACTCAACGGCCACAAAGGGATTTGTTCAGGCTTCTGTTGCCCAGAACAACTTCAGAGGATTAGGACAGAACCTAAACTTCAACCTTTCATACTCAACATTACAGCAGATTTATAATGTTGGTTTCACTGAGCCTTATCTTTTTGATACGAAGTGGACAGCTGGCGTGGATTACTACCAAACAGTTTCATTTTTCATTCGTTCATTTTCTTATAAAAAGCACGGTGCTGATTTAAGAGTAGGGCACCCGATTTTTGAATATACAAGACTCTTCCTCACCTATCGTTATGAAGATAATGAAGTTCGTGATGTGATCAACCCAACGATTAATGAAAAAGATGAGAATGGATCAGCTTCATCAATTACGACTTCAATTGTTCACGATAAGAGAAATAATATTTTCGAGCCTACGGCCGGTTATTATGGAACTGCTTCACTCGAATATACTGGTGTGGGTGGAACAATGAGATGGCTTAAAACTGAGGCTGAAGGTCGCTACTACAAGCCTCTAATTGGTGACCTGGTTTTTAGATCTCGTGTGAATATGCAGCGCCTCTTTAAAACGACTGAGCGAAACATCCCCCGAGTAGAGAAGTTCTCTCTTGGTGGAGCACGTAACATGCGTGGATATAATCTTGAAGATATCGGGCCACTTATTCAGGCCGTGAACACAGATACAGGCGCCTTGGATACGTTTAATGCAGGTGGACTTATGAGTGTTCTTGGAACGCTTGAGCTCGAGCATCCGCTTGTGAAAGAAGCCGGTCTTAAATGGGTTCTTTTCTATGATGCTGGTAACGTCTATAAAACACGTATTGGTGAAAACGGAGATTATTCCCTTCGCACAAACTATGGTTTTGGGTTCCGTTGGTTCTCTCCAATTGGTGTGCTGCGTTTTGAATTCGGCTTCCCAGTAGGTAAACGCGAGAGAGAAGAGTCTAATCAGTTCAATTTTGACATAGGACAATTGTTCTAATCGTTGTAAAATTTCTCCCAATTAACCATCCCTTAGGAGTAACTTTTATGAAGTTTGCTGTACTACTTTTAGCTATCTGTTTGGTGTCTCCGTCTTTTGCCTCAGTCACAATTGGTCTTGTTGATATTCAAAAAGTCATCACGACAATTAAAGAAGGGAAGAACGTGATGAAGTCCCTCGAGAAGTCTTTCAATACTAAAAAAGTTGTTCTTCAAAAAGAAGAAGAGAAAATCAAAAAAGCTCAAGAAGATTATAAAAAACAAAGTGCCATCCTCTCTGATCAAGCACGTGCCACAAAAGAGCGTGATATTCAGCAAATGATGCTTGCTCTTCAAAACAAAACAATGGAATTCCAAAAAGAAATTCAAGGGCAAGAGCAAACTCTTAAGAAGCCGATCCTTGATAAACTTCGTCCGATCATTGATGAAGTTTCAAAATCAAGTGCAGTGGCCATGACGTTTGAACTTTCAGCTGCGCCGATTGTTTATGCTGAATCAAAGAAAGATATTACTGAAGACGTTATTAAAGCTTATGATAAGAAACATCCTGGCAAAAAATAATGAAGCTGAGTGATCTTAAGAAATACGATTCCTCTCTTAACTTTAAATTCAATGCCGGATGGCCCGAGGATTTAGAGACGATTGCTAATATTGAAAATTTAAGAGACTCGACTTTCGTTTTCGTCAAAAACATAAAATTTTTCAACAAGCTTGATGCCAAACTTAACACCGGAACTTTTAAAGAGTCCGGTGTCATTTTCGAAGAGAAGTTTTTCTTAACACTTAAACCCGAGATCGTGGCAAGCCTCGAAGCGAAGCTCGGGTGGTTTGCGACTTCTCAAAACGCAGCCCTGTCATTAACCGTTCTTTCAAAACCCTTTTACGATAAAAAACTTAAAGGTGTGAATACTCAAGTTGATGGCCGTCAGATGGGTACAGTGGACATTCATCCAACAGCAATGGTGGCCCAAAATGTTTTCATTGGTGAATATGTCAAAATTGGGGCAGATGTTGAAATCATGCCTGGAACAGTGATTCTTCCTTATTCAGAAATTGGAGAAGGAACAAAAATTTATCCTAACGTGACGATTTATCCTTTCACGAAGATTGGAAAAAATTGTCGTTTCCATTCAAGTGTTGTCATAGGAAGTGATGGTTTTGGTTATACTTTTAATCAAGGTCAGCATCAGAAAATTTGGCATATGGGTGGAGTCGAAATTCATGATGATGTTGAAATAGGGGCCAATAGTGCTGTTGATTGTGGGACATTTTCTCCTACGATTATTGGTGCTGGTACAAGAATTGATAACTCTGTTCAAATTGCTCATAACTGTAAAGTTGGTCGTGGATGTGTCTTGTGTGGCCACTCAGGTCTGGCCGGTAGTGCAGTGATTGAAGACTATGTTGTTCTTGGTGGTAAGGCCGGTGTAGGTCCTGATGCTCACCTTGGTATGGGAACTCAAGTCGCCGGTGCCGCTATGGTCAATGAAGGTGCTATTTGGCCAGCAGGTTCTAAACTTGGCGGACATCCAGCTCGAGATCTTAAAGAGTGGATGCGCGGATTTGCTTATATTCGAAAGATGTCAATTAAAGAGACAAAGATCAAGGAGTAATCAGATGATGATGAACAAGCAAAGAGTGATGGAATTTCTTCCTCACCGTGATCCTTTTCTTTTTATTGATACAGTTGTCGAACTCGTTCTTAATGACACCATTAAAGATAAAAAAGGTCCTCTGACTCCTACTGAACTAGTAGGTTCGAAGTCTGTTTGTACTTTTAAAGTAGATAGCTCAGTTAAAGTTCTTGAAGGACATTTTCCTGGCAATCCTATTCTTCCAGGAGTTGTGCAAGTTGAGATGATGGCCCAAGCAGCATCTTTTGTAGCTACTAAATGTCTCGATGGTGATTTTAATGATTATAAAATCGAAGTGATCTTGATTTCAATTGATCAAGCTCGCTTTAGACGACCTGTTATTCCTCCTATGGACCTTGTGATCCATTCAACTCTGACTAAGGTTCGTGGACCCATTCAGATGTATGAGTGTGAGATTTACTGTGGAGAGGATCTTATTTCTCAATGTTCAGTTATGGCTTCTTTAAAATTTGATAAAAAGTGAGATAAAAATGACAACAGAAATACATGCGATGGCCTTCGTTCATCCTGAAGCAAAAATTGGAAAAAATGCAAAGATTGGTCCTTTCTGTGTGATCGGACCTAATGTCACTATTGGTGATGATTGTGTTTTTCACTCAAACGTAGTGGTAGATGGTCATACCACTATTGGAAATAAAAATACATTTTTTCAATTTGGTTCAATCGGAGCCCCTCCTCAAGATAATTCTTATAAGGGAGAGCCTACTGAAACAATTATTGGTGATAATAATACTTTCCGCGAGTATGTTTCTATTCACCGTGGAACATTGAAACAAGATAAAAAAACAATCGTAGGGTCTAATTCACTTTTCATGGCCTACTGTCATATTGCTCACGACTGTACTCTTGGAAATAATATTACGATGGCCAACTCAGTTAACCTTGCTGGACATGTTAATATTGGTGACCGAGTGATCATCGGTGGTAACACGGGTATCTCTCAATTTGTGACTCTTGGAAAAGGGGCCTATATCGGTGGTGGATCGGGGATTGATCGCGATATCCCTCATTTCTGTGCTGCTTATGGAAACCGTATTCGTCTCAAAGGAATCAATATTATTGGTCTTAAACGCCAAGGTCACTCAAAGGAGATCGTCTCTGAAGTGGTAGACTTTTATAGAACGATGGAAGCCTCAGCTCTTGCTCCACGTGCTTTTGTTTCCCATGCAGAATTTATGGAAGAGTTTAAGAACAATGCTGTTGTTCAAGAAATTGCAGCGTTCATTCAAAAAAGTGAAATTGGAATTGCGCCATTCATGGCCGACTAGGTTAATGTATGAAGAAAGTTAAAGTTGCAGTTATTGGATATGGTCACCTCGGGAAATGGCACTGTCAAAAAGTCGCAGCTCATGCTGAGATGGCCGAGTTTGTGGCCATTGTTGAAAAATTTCCTGCTGGTCAGGAAATAGCGAAGGCCAATCACCCAGGAGTAAAGGTTGTCTCTGAGATTTCAGAAATTATCAATGAAATCGATGCTGCCTTTATTGTGACGCCGACATCAACCCATTTCAGTCTTTGTCGATACCTTCTTGAAAACAATAAACATATTTTTTGTGAAAAGCCTGTATGCTCAAATGATGAAGAAGCAGCTCAGCTAGCCGAGTTTGCAAAGAATAAAAAAATGGTTTTTCAAGTAGGACACTCCGAGAGATGTCATGAAGCTTGGGAAAAACTCGCCGAAGAATTATCTCAAGTTCATAGGCCCTACACTATTCGTATCAATCGAGTGGCTGCTTTTAAGGGACGTGCAACAGACGTTGATGTTGTTCAAGACCTCGCGATTCATGATCTCGATCTTTTAACTTATATTTTAAAGTTTAATCCCGTTTCAGTTCGCGCTGACGGATATAAAATTAGAACTGATAAATGGGATCATGCCACGATGGAGCTCACTGATGCCGTTGGGTCTGTGGCCTATATCACTGTAGGAAGAAACCATGTAAAAGAAATTCGTGATGTAGAGATTACCTCAAAATCAGGAATGATCTATGTGGATTTATTTACTAATAAATATGCCATCTCTCCTTCTGGTCAATATGCAGAGGGCGTTTTCGTGAAAGAAGATAACTATGCCAAACGTGATCACCTTCTGGTTGAACACGGTCATTTTTATCAGTCGATTTTGAATGGAACGCCGGTTTTTGTGAATCTTAATGATGGTCTCAAAGCAGTTCATCTTGTGGATACTGTGTTGAAGGCCCTTGAAACTAAAAAAACGGTTCAAGTCTAATGAGCAGCTGCCTCATCATCGCTGGAGAAAAGTCTGGTGAAGAGCATGCAATGACCTTTTTTCCTGAACTCAAAAAGCTCTGTCCTGAGACGGATTTTTTTGGTGTTGGAGGAGAGGATCTTAGTCAGAATGGAGTTGAGCTTCTTTATCATTTAAAAGATTTCTCCTCGATGGGATTCTCTGAAGTCATTCAGAAAATCCCATTTTATTTTAAGGCCATGAAACGTTTGGAAGATGAAGTCATTAAGCGTGGAACTAAAACGGCCATCCTTATCGATTTTCAAGATTTCAATTTGCGCCTGGCCCAGCGCCTCTCCAAACTTGGCGTGCAAGTTCTCTATTATGTTGCCCCTCAGGCATGGGTTTGGAAGCCAAAGAGAGCAGGTATTTTAGCAAAAACCGTTCACACTCTTTACACAATACTTCCTTTTGAGAAGAAGTGGTTTCATGATCGTGGAGTAAAACAAGTTAGGGGGATTCCTCATCCACTGATGAGAACCTACGCTAGTGAGTTTAAAACCATTCCAGAGAAACCATTTTCAACGATGAACAATGGTGTGGAACTTTTGCTTCTTCCTGGAAGTCGCAAGTTTGAAGTTCAACTTCTTCTTGAGAAATTTATTACTGCTAAAAAAATGCTACAGAAAAAAGGACTTAAGGTTCGCACCCATTTAGTAAAGGTGAAGCATCTTCCTAGTTATCTTTATGATTATTTCGCTGATGATATTGATATTTGGTATGAATCAGAGGAACTAGTCAAGGCCATGAATGCGACTCATATGAGCTTAGCGGCCAGTGGAACAGTCACTCTCAGTACAGGTCTTTTTGAATTACCAACAGTGGTGGCCTATCGTGGCTCTCTTCTTAATGAATATATTTACAATAATTTCATCAATTACCAAGGCCCTGTTTCTCTGACCAATATTATCCACGGGGAAATGGTCTTTCCTGAACTTCTTCAAGATCAGGCCCGCCCTGAACTTATGGCAAGAGAGATTTATTCTTGGGTAACTCAGGAAACTGAATATAATAGATTAAAAGAGCAATTGATGAAGACCAAAAATCTTCTTTCAGGAGAGAATTTTTCTGTTCCTGAATCAATGGCACAGGTGATTAATAAATGAGTCTCTTAAAAAAAACCTATTCTCAATATTTTAAGAAGCCTCTCTTAACACCATTTAGTTTTGCGTGGGAGTGGATCTATCGAATTCGTCGCTCATTTTATGAGTACGGTCTTTTTTCAAAAACAACATTTAAAGTGCCTGTTATTTCAGTCGGAAATCTCACATTCGGTGGGACAGGGAAAACGCCTACTATTATTTGGTTAGCAGAATTTTTTGCTCAAAGGGATAAAAATCCAGTTGTTCTCACTCGTGGTTACCGCGGACAACTTGAGCATTCATCAGGTCTCCTTGTTTCTGGCCAGAAATTTCGCTTAAACCCATTTGATTATGGTGATGAGCCTTTGATGATTTCTAATAAAATGAGTCGTGGAGCAGTCATCGTTGGGAAAAAACGAGCTCAGAATTTATTGAAATATTTTCATCAAGTGAAACCAGATGTTGTTCTTCTTGATGATGGATTTCAGCATCTTCAAATTCATCGCTCACTTAATATTCTGCTTTTTGATGCAACTATGCCTTTTTCTCGATACGAAGTGGCGCCTCTTGGGTATTTAAGAGAGGGGATGACGGCCTTAAAAGATGCCGATGCTATTATTATTTCAAGAGCTGATCTTGTAACGAGTGAAACACTAGATAGTTTAAAGAACTTACTTCAAAAGTATTATCATCATAAACTTCCTATTGCCCTGACGAGCTATCATCCAGTGGGAGTGTTTGATGTGCATGATAAATACATCTATTCCACTCATGAACTTAAAGGCAAAAAGGCCATTGCTGTCACTGCTATTGCTAATCCTGCGTCTTTTTATCAGAATTTAGTAAGCTATGGCATTGAGGTTGTCGAAAAGGCGAGCTTTCCAGACCATTATTTCTTCAAACCGGAAGATATTAACGATCTTCTCTTAAAAGCAGCTCAACATTCGGCCATTATCCTCTGTAGTGAGAAGGATATTGTTAAAATGAAGAGAGTTTCTCTCGATTCCAGACTTCTTTTTATTAAAGTGAAGCTTGATTTTATCAGTGGAGAAGCCGAGCTCTCTTCTGCGCTAAGCAAAGTTCTCCATCTTGATTCAACCACTTGATCCATTAGAATAAAGGTATCTCTTTAATTTAAGACGAGGGCCTTTGTGAAATTTTTATACTTGTGCTTTTTACTCATCCTTTCATCAGGCTGTTCATGGAAACAAAAAGAGTTCATGAAAATGTTGGATTCAGATAAGGAAACACAAGGTCCTCAAGTTGAAGCTTCTGCAGAAATTTTAGAAAAATTCGAAGTGACTGAGGCCAAAGTTGAACCAACACCACCAGCTGTTGTGCCTGCTGCAAGAATTGAAACTAAAAATAAGACCGTCACAAAAAAGTCTATCCCTCGGCCATTAGTGGTCAAACCGAAAGTTGAAACACCTGCCAAAAAAGTTTCTAAACTGCCTGCAGATTATCCTCCTGAGTATGCGGAGATTAATAAAAAAGCACAGGCCACTTGGAAGCAGTATCAATCTCGCCACAGAGTAGGAGAGAAAACTTATCTTGATATTCACTATCTCGGAATGACGGTGGGCAAGATCATGCTCACCAATAAAGGTCTTAAAAATATTAAGGGCCAGGATGTATGGCATCTTCATTCACGATTTAAATCAGCGCCATTTTATAGCTCGATCTATGAACTCGATGACACTGTTGATACTTATGTTACAAAAGAAAATTTCCTCAGTGTGAGATACAGTCTGATTCAGCGTGAGAGCAAGCAAAACATTGATGATCTTCAGCTTTTCGATCGAGATCAGTTAAAAACATTTTGGTTTTATAAGATGGTTCGTCCGGATAAAACAAAAGTAAAAAATGAAGAAAAACCAATTCCTGCTCTCAGTTTAGACCCTTTTTCTGTAGTTTTTTTCTTTCAAGGTCTTCCTCTTAAAGACGGTGATGTTTATGAAATACCTATCATCAATAAAGGTAAAGTTCTCATACTGAAATCCGAAGTTGAAGGAAGAGAAACTATTGAAACAGAAATTGGAAAACGTAAAGCTGTTCGCCTTCATGCCATGACAAAATATACCGGGGATCATCTCAAAAGTGGTGATATGACTTTTTGGTTTTCAGATGATGCAAACCGAACACTCCTTAAGGCCCAGGCAAAAATTAAAATTGGCTCAGTCACTGCTGATGTCGTGGAAGCTGAATAATGCGTGAGAGAATTCGGTTATCCGACTTAAATATTCTCTATATTTGTCTCTCCCTAGAATGGGGGACTACTGAGCGTCGCTGCCTCAGTGATGCTGTCTATTTTAGAAATACCGGCGGAGCGGCGTTTATTCTGTGTCGCCAAAATTCACTCATTGATAAAGAAGCTGAGAAAGAAGATATTCCGCGACTTTATTTTCCCACATCGCTAAATCAGTTTCGACAGTCCCTGAATTTTTATTTTCAAGTGGAACAAATTCTCAAAAAACATCAATTTGATGTCATCCACACTTATAGTGTGGAAACGGTAATACCCCTAGGAGCTGCTCTTCGCTCTAGTACGCATATTCCGCTTATTCTCACTTTTAATGAGAATGTGCCACTGAAAAAAAAACTTTTTATCGAAAAATTTTTTTTAAAGCGTCTTGATAGTGTTTTTACTTTTTCATCTCATATCCAAGATCTTGCTCATGAGGCTTTTCCTATTTCTATTCGAAAGATTCATACATTGGGCCTTGGCCTTGAGGCGATGGTTGTTGAGAAAATGCCGTCTGAGTTAGTTCAAGTGAAGCTTGGAATGTTTGTGGATCGCACGACGACTATGAGACTGATGCAAGGATTTGCAGAGTGCATTCCAGGAATTCTTCAACTCTTTCACGATAAGATGCCTGACTTTAAATTGGTTTTTACATTTATCAGTGATCGCAATTGGTTTGATCATCCGCTTTATAATCCTATGAAGCGGATGTATTTGGAGAGAGGACTAGAAAATCATATTAGTTTTGAGACCAAGTCCCTTAGACCTCAAAGTTTTAGAGATATTCACCTCTATATTGGACTGCCTCATCAGGAACTTTTAAGCGATATTGATGTTCTTGCCTTGCTTGGTCAGACTCCGGTTCTTTTGCCTCGAACCTCTTCTCGTCAGCTTTTAACCTCGGGCGGAAAGATTGGTGAAACCTATTACCCAGGAGATGGGAGAGAGCTGAAAGAGAAAACCCTAAAAATATTCGCTAATTACGAGTACTATATGGATCAGCTTATGGCCTTGGCGCCAGATTTGATGGATTTTCATAGTGCCGATCGCTACTCTGAAGCGATTTATTCCCAGTATGAAAGGCTTTACGCCCAGCGGCTTCGCTACTCTCAAGTCAGACGTAAGCTCGCTTAATCCTTTGACTTAAATCCTTAATAAGCTTATAAAAGACGCTCTTCAGTAGAAGAATTAATGCCAGTTTAAGGAGGCCAATATGGCCACTACTAAAACAACAACTCCCAAATCTTTTGAGGTTCCAGCTTGGCTCAAAGGGTTTGACTTCGTCATTGGCGAAGAGACAGAAACACAAGTTAAAAATGAATTCTCAGATTTGATGAATTCAGACTCAGCGAAGAACTTTGCCGAAGGTGAAGTATTCATGGGGAAAGTTGTTAACATGAACGATGAATTCGTTACTGTTGACATTGGTTACAAGCAAGAGGGACTTGTTCTCGCTCGCGAATTCCGTAACTACGATGGTTCTCTTAAAGTTAAAGTTGGAGATGAAATCCAAGTTTATCTTGAGAAGCTTGAGTCAGCTATGGGTAACCTTGTTCTTTCAAAAGACAAAGCCGAAATTCTTAAAGCATGGGATAAAATCTCAGAAGCTTGTGAAAAAGGTGAGCCAGTTGAAGGTACAGTTATCGCCAAAGTTAAAGGCGGTCTATCAGTTGATATCGGTGTTAAAGCGTTCCTTCCAGGATCACAAATTGACATCCGTCCAGTTAAGAACCTTGATAAGTACATTGGTAAAACAATGGAATTCAAAGTTATTAAATTCAACAAGAAACGTGGAAACATTGTTCTTTCTCGTCGTGCAATTCTAGCTGAAGAGCGCGGTAAGATGAGAGATGAGACTCTTACACAAATTCAAGAAGGTATGATCGTGAAAGGTATTGTGAAAAACATTACTGATTACGGTGCGTTTATCGATCTTGGTGGTGTTGATGGTCTACTTCACATTACTGATATGTCTTGGGGACGTGTGAAACATCCTTCTAACCTTCTTGGTGTTGGTGATGAAGTTGATGTTAAGATTCTTAAGTACGATGCTTCTAAAGAGCGCGTATCTCTTGGTCTTAAACAAGTTCAAGCAAACCCTTGGGAATCTGCTAAAGACAAGTATATGCCAGGTTCAAAAGTTACTGGAGAAATCGTATCTGTTAAAGATTACGGAATCTTCGTTGAGCTTAACGATGGTATCGAAGGTCTAATCCACGTTTCAGAAATGAGCTGGACTAACAAAAAATCATCGAACAAAAACTACAACGTTGGTGACAAAGTTGAAGCTGTTGTTCTTGAAGTTGATGTTGAAAATAAGAGAATCTCCCTTGGTCTTAAGCAACTTCAACCAAACCCATGGGATGATATGGTTGCAAAATACCCTCTTGGCAAAGCTGTTGAAGGGACAATTAAAGCAATCGTTGATTTCGGAATTTTCGTAGACGTTGGTGAAGAAGTAGATGCTTTAATCCACGTTTCTGATATTTCTTGGACTAAGAAGAACGTAAACGTTGCTGAAGAGTTCAAAGCTGGACAGAAAGTTAAAGGTGTTGTTCTAACTGTTGATAAAGAAAACCAAAAATTCTGTCTTGGACTTAAACAACTTGAAGAAGATCCATGGAAACGTATCGAAGATCGTATGCCAGTGGGTTCAGTAATCGAAGGTGAAATCGTTCGTCTTACTGACTTCGGTGTTTTCGTTGAGCTTGAAACAGGTATCGAAGGTCTAGTACACATCTCAGAAATTTCTGAAGAGCGCGTAGAAAAGCCATCTGATAAAGTTGCTAAAGGTGATAAAGTTAAGTCTGTAATCATCTCTATCGACAAAGCTGCTAAGAAAATTGCACTTTCTATTAAAGCAGTCACTTCTGGTGACTACAAGAATTATGCACAAGATAGCCTTAAGCCATCTACTCTTGCAGACAAACTTAAAGGTTTCAAAGTTTAATTTAAACTTACAGATTCGATAAGTCAGAAGGGCCCCTTTATGGGGCCCTTTTTTTTATGTGCCGCTAGATTGGTATTGATACCTTTTATAATGACCATTCAAGTAGCTAAGATGGAGAGAAACCTTTTAATGGTGGATAACGTTTTTTAGATTTCTAGTTATCTCTATAAGCCGTCGGATATCGACAGATAAACTCTTTATCGATCATGGATTGTATGCATCGACTAGAGTTTTTAATATGTCCTACTCCACCAGGTAAAGCTTCACATTTTGAAATCATTTTTAGAAAATTGTCGCCTTTTTCACCGTAAGTTTGAACGTGAAAGACTAAGTCAGCGGCACTCTGAACTAAGATTGAACAATGATTGGGAGATTGTCCTAAGTCTTTTACATTAAGACACTCGTAGCGCCCAGAATTGAAGGTCTCGGTACAAAGCTGTCTATTTGACTTTTTATTTGTATATCCCTCCACTGTATTACACTGCTTTAAAAGCATCTCTTGATAATTTTCAAAATCAGCAACGGCAGTGACCAGAAAGTGATTGTTCTGGGCTTTAAATCTCATACCACACATAACTAAGTTGCTACTACTACTACTAGCTACCGCTGTAAGGCAGTAAAATATCATAAATATTGGAATTAATAATTTCATTAGATACTCCTTCTTTTCACCTTTTTATTTGGCTGCACTATTGGCAATTAAACTCTTTGTTAATGATTTTAGAGATACATATGCTTGAATTTTTAGTGTTATCTTGGATTCCTGGTATATCCAAACATTCTGAAACTAGTTCTGAGAAGTTGTGGTGACCGTTTTCTACAATTACTTCTAGATTACGAGCTTCTCCATCTATTTTATTTTCAATAAAACAATTTCTTTTTTTCGTTGCTAAAGTGAGATCTTTTAAATTGATGCATCTATATGAGCGTGCATAGAATGATTCAATACAACTTTCTTTATGTGAAATGTATGAAGTTGCCCCTCGAACCGTTTCGCATTTTTTTAAAAGCTGCGTTTGGTAATTTTTAAAATCTGAAAACACCGTCACAAAAGAATCAGCTTTACCTGGTATAATAAAATCCATTTTACAGAGTACTCCCCCATCTGATGCATGAGTCGTTGTAGCAATGCTGTAAAATGCTAATAGAGCAATGATATAATTCTTCATAAAATCTCCTCTTGAATTATCTACTTCTGAATCAATTGTATTTCATGAGATAGAATGCTAGAAATTTAAATTATCCAATGTGATTTCATTGAGTTGTATTGCTTTTTTTAGATATGAACCAGTGAGTAGTATAAAAAAAGGGCCAGTATTAACTGGCCCTTCTATTGGAGAGGTCTTCTAGGAGTAATGATTAGCGAGAGTAAGACTTGATATCGCCGTTACCATTGATATAGATCAAGTCATTTCTTTCAAAAGCAGATGACCAAGAAGTCATTTGATATTTGATAGTGATATTGGCACCAGCAACTGGGTCAGCTTTTGAACCGTTGTTCATAATCCCACCAAGCTTCATTGTGGCGTTGAAGTCCCAGCCAAATGATGTTTTTACTGATACGGGAATGATTTCTGCCCCAGCGATGTATTTACCTGCACCGTTGAATGAACCACTGTGAGAGAAAATAATCATGTATTCGAATCGAACAACTTCTTTACCAACACCATTTTTGATGGAAGTGACAAATTTCTTTTCAGTTGGCATTGAGAAATTTTCCATCTCGTCCCACATCACTTCTGCTCCGGCAACAGCTGCCTTAGGAAGAACACTGATTGGAGCATACTCTGTTGTATTAGTTGGTTTACCTTTTTGAACAAGAGTATAAATAGACTCACCTAGGGCAACTATATCTTTGGCCAGACCAATTACAGTTCCAACTTTCTCTGTTGTGTCTTGAAAAGTTCCTGTAGGATTTGGGTCTTGCTGCCCACTACCAGTACCAGAAACATCTCCACCTTTATATCTGCCGTAGCCACCGCGGTAATTATATCCACCACCATAAGATCCATTAGTTGTTGATCCAGATGAGACTTCAGTCGTTTCAATGCTTGAGATCACCCATTTTTGATCTAATTTCTGTGTAGAAGCAAAGGTTGCGCTAGAAGCGATAAGAAGTGTCGCGGTCAAAAAAGCTTTTTTCATGAATCCCCCTCTAAAGTTGACTAAAAGAACTGGCCTTCGCTGGTAATGTTCTAAAATTGATCAGGGTTGTAACCTTGTTTAGTGGTCCCTGGCAAGGACTAAGAAAAACCATGGGTTTTTGCGCTATTTTTTACAGCGGCGGTGCGAAAAGAGATGAATAACAGAAGGTTAGGACAGATTAGAATGGTTTAAAAAGAAGTAAAGCTTATGTGTACTATAAGTTTTACTTCTTTTTACAATATTGAGAACTTATAAAAAAACAATTAGTTACGGTTTTTGATAAAAAATGAACGATGAATATTTGTATGGTGAAAGTCCTGAGGAATGGTCCAATTTGAAGCTTCTTTCACATCAAACAGACCAGTCACCACGCGGTTGAGTTCAAATTTCTTCTTATTATTAGAAAACACAAGTATTCCTTCAGGAGTCAGACGTTTCATGCATTCTTTAATCATCCAAATATGATCATCTTGGACATCCAGCACATCCTCCATTCCTTTGGAATTAGAAAAACTTGGTGGATCTAAAAGAATAATATCAAAAAGTTGATTATCTTTTCCTCTTAACCACTCAAGGACATCGGTTTTGTAAAATTTGTGAGCTTCGATATCTATTTTATTTAATGAAAAATTATCCCGGGCCCAATCAAGGTAGGTGTTTGATAGATCCATCGTCGTCACCTCTGCACCACCCATCGCTGCAGCCACACTGAGACTTCCGGTGTAAGAGAAAAGATTGAGAACTTTTTTATTCTTAGCTTCCTTCAAAAGATATTGTCGAAGAGGGCGATGATCTAGGAATAATCCCGTATCAAGATAACGATAGAGATTCACCCAGAATTTAAAGGGTCCTTCTTTGACTTCCATAAAATCATCATTACGGCGATCAAGAGGATTGTATTGTTGAGTGCCGACTTGTCTTTTTCTTTCTTTAAATACTTGATTGGTCTCCGGAATATTCATGACTTCAATTAGAGCATTTTTGATCATCTGTTGATGCTCATCACGCTTAATGAGATCTTCTTCGGCCAATTTCTTCCCTTTTTCGTAAATGACGGCATAATTTTTATAGATATCGATAATATAAGGAATTTCTGGAATATCTTTGTGGTACAGTCTAAAGCATTCGTACTCATTTTTTACTATCCAGCTTTTATGCTTTTTATAGTTTTTTTGAAGTCGGTTCTTTAGCGCTTGAGACTGCATGAATTAATCCTCTGGGGAGTTGAAAAGATCACAAAAGTTGTGCATCCTTGGTAGTATAACCAAAACGAGTAAAATATGTCTGCTAATGATCCTCGCGAAGAAGAACAAAGTGGTGTGGCGGTTGCCAAACCCAAACTAAAGCGTCCTAGAAAGTATAAGGTGCTCATGCATAATGACGACTATACTACTATGGAATTCGTTGTTCATGTTTTACAAAAATATTTCAATAAAACACGCCCTGAGTCTCAGGCCATTATGCTAGAAGTCCATACGCGCGGATTGGCGGTCTGCGGAATGTTTACCTACGAAGTGGCAGAATCAAAAGTCGCCAAAGTGACTAAATATGCTCGAGAAAATGGTCATCCTCTCAAATGCACAATGGAACCCTGCGAAGATTAGACATTCTTTGGCACTGACCTTGCGCTTTTGTCTTTCGATCCCATATTTCTTTATAATCAAGGAAGAGGGGAAACTCTATGATAAGCCAAAAATTAGAACAGATTCTTAATAAAGCCATTAAAAAAGCGAATGAACATCATCATGAGTTTTTAACTCTTGAAAATGTTTTACTCGCAATGCTGGAAGACACTGAGGTCATTAATGTCCTTAATGATTGTGGGGCCAGTCTGCCTGAACTTCAAAAAGAGCTCGAGAAGTTTATTGCCGATGATTCTAACTTTGCTCTTTTAAGTGAAGATGAAATCCTGGATCTAAATAAAAAACAATTTGGAAATGATCAGTTGAGAGAGATTGCTCGTGAGAACGGGATTCTCTATCAGCCTGAGATTTCTTTAAGTCTTCAGCGTGTGATTCAACGAGCGGCTATTCATATCCAATCATCTGGAAAGAAAAGTATTCAGGCGATTAATATTTTAGTCGCTATGTTTAGTGAGAAAGAATCTCACGCAACTTATTTTTTACAGCAACAAGGTGTGAATCGCATTGATGTTGTAGAAAAAATTGCCCACTCATCAGATCGTCCTCAACAAGCGGAAGGAGAATCTGAAGCCGATGAGTCTCAAGAAAATAATGGAGAGACTTTTAAGCGTGAAGAAAAGTTTGAGAAGGCCTTGGCCGAATTCACAGTTAATTTGAATAAGTCAGCTCGTGAAGGGAAATTAGATCCAATCATCGGACGCGAAGAAGAAATTCAGCGAATCATTCAGATCCTCTGTCGTCGTCGAAAAAATAATCCGATTCTTGTGGGGGATGCCGGAGTAGGGAAGACAGCTATTGCTGAAGGACTGGCCCTTGCCATCGAGGAAGGAAAAGTTCCAAGCCTTTTGAGTAAAACAACTGTTTATAGTTTAGATATGGCCTCGCTTCTTGCGGGAACAAAATTTCGTGGGGACTTTGAGGAGAGACTTAAACTCGTTCTTCAGGCCCTTGAGAAAAAAAATGAAAAAGATGGCAGCATTCTTTTTATCGATGAGATTCACACGATCATCGGCGCGGGTGCCACAAGTGGAGGATCGTTAGATGCTTCAAACTTATTAAAGCCTGCCCTCAGCAAGGGAAATATCCGTTGTATGGGATCAACAACCTTTGATGAATATCGTAAATACTTCGAGAAGGATCAAGCCTTGAACCGTAGATTCCAGAAAGTTGATATTCATGAGCCTACTATTGAAGACACCATTAAAATCATCTCTGGGCTTAAGTCTAAATTCGAAGATCATCACCATGTGACTTATCCTGATGAGGTTATCCGGTCAGCAGTTGAACTCGCTGAGAAGCATATTAATGAGCGTAAGAACCCAGATAAATCAATTGATGTGATCGATGAGGTGGGAGCTTATTTACGCCTTCATCCTGAACGTGGGGAGAATGCGACAGTGGCCGTCGCCGATATTGAGCATATTGTGGCGAAATTGGCCCGTATTCCACAAAAGTCTTTATCAACAAATGAAAAAGAAAAACTTCGCTTCCTTGAGCGTGACCTGAAGATGATGATCTTCGGCCAAAATGAGGCCATCGATAAAGTTGCAAATGCACTTATTTTATCGAGATCAGGCCTTGGTAATCAGAACAAGCCTATCGCTTCTTTTCTTTTTGCTGGACCTACTGGTGTGGGAAAAACAGAACTTGCCAAACAATTGGCACATATTATGGGCATTAATTTTGTTCGTATCGATATGTCTGAGTATATGGAGAAGCACACTGTCTCTAAATTAATTGGAGCACCTCCAGGATATGTAGGATTTGATCAAGGTGGGGCCCTGACGGATGCGATTCATAAGAATCCATACACAGTCTTACTTCTTGATGAGATCGAGAAGGCCCATCCTGATGTTTTTAATATCCTCTTGCAGGTAATGGACCATGGAGCTCTCACGGACTCTAATGGCCGCGCTAGTGACTTTAAGAACGTGATCCTCATTATGACATCAAATGCCGGTGCAAAAGAAATGGATGCAGGCTCTATTGGATTATCACAGTCCCGTGGTGGTGAGATCAACACAGTGAAACGTGATCAGGCGATTAAGAACATCTTCACGCCAGAGTTCCGCAATCGGTTAGATGCCATCATCACTTTCCATAAGCTCGCTGATAAAAATATCGAGATGATTGTAGAAAAGTTCCTAATGGAGCTAGAAAATCAGCTAGTTGAGAAGAAAGTAGAAATGGAAGTTTCTGCCGAGGCCAAAGCATGGCTGGCGAAAACTGGATACGATGAAAAGCTTGGGGCGAGACCTCTTGCACGCGTGATTAATGATAAGATTAAGAAGTCACTTGCTCATGAGATCTTGTTCGGCCGCCTTGAAAAAGGTGGAAGAGTACTCATTGATCTCAAGGGTGATGAGCTCGATTTCATTTTTTCCTAAACCTCTTCAAGTAATCTTCCGATCCTCACACATAACGATTTTTTATCGGTAAATATGTGTGAGGACTATCAACAAAACCTCCCACAATGTCCGGTCTTGGATAAAAAAAAGATGCAATTGAAATAAAATTTATATTTTTTGTTTGCGTTAAATAGAAAATGTGTTTATCTTTAAATTAAGAAAGGTCTAAATAAAAGACTATACATCAATTTCTGGGAGGAAATTTATGGCTAAGAAAGCGACAAAAAAAGCAGTTAAGAAAGTAGCAAAGAAAGCGACTAAAAAAGTAGCTAAAAAAGCTGCAAAAAAAGTAGCAAAAAAAGCTACAAAAAAAGTAGCAAAAAAAGCTACTAAAAAAGTTGCAAAAAAAGCTGCTAAGAAGTAATTCAAAAAGCCCTCGCAAGAGGGCTTTTTTTTGCCTTTTCTCTCTGAAAATCATCAAAATCCATTTTTACAGACTTCATCAAATCAGATTCAAATTGAGCTTAAATAGAATTCATAATTTCTCGTTTATCTAATACTTATTTTTTATCTTCAGGCTTCTTTTTTAATCGTCCAAGGATTGGCCGAGTAAGTGCACCGTAAGGTGGCCTCACAGAAAAAACTCTGTTGAAGCTGATCAGATTTGGAATGCGGCCTTTGAAGTCCACATGTGGAGCGGCCAGGACAACAAGAGCACGAAGAATTGTTGAAGCTGCAAAAAGTGTCAGATATTTGTCATATTGGGGTGAAATGTTCCTTAAGGCCCATCCTCCCAGTAATGTTCCTGTGATCATCCCGGTGGTGTTGAAGAAAGTGATATAGGTCATCACACTGGTTCTCTCCGAGTCCTCGATCTTTTGATAATAAAGAAGGATGGTGCTGAGTTCGAAGCCGGCCCAGTAACAGCCTGAAAGAAATTCAATAAAGAAGATCCACCAGTAGTCCTGATTAATCGCCCACCATAGTGGGCTGGTCGTGATCCCAAGGCAAGAGAGGATGAGAATTTTTTGCACATGCCGAGATTTGGCCCTCTTTTGAAGAATCTTAAACATAAAGACTCGTCCGAAATAGGCAATGGCAGTGATCGCCATATACTCGATATAGTTAAAACGAAGATGGCCCAGCATATAGGGGTTAAAATAAGGAGCCGAGAAATAGACAGTGAGATAAAAAAAGAAAAGGAAGACTACAAGCTTGCCTTGCTCGGTTGACCTTAGTCTCTTGATGAACTCACGGAGCTTCAGTCTTTCTTCGATTTTCCCGCCGAAATCATAATCGTTATGATTGGCCTTCACTTCATAGAGTGAGAGTAATTTTAAAATAAGACCAACAGCAAAGATGCCTACATAAAGTGGCAACTCCATCCCAGCAGGACGAGCAAAATAAAGAAGAACACCACTGGTGATGAGGCCGATGAATACAGAGAATTGGCCAAATTGATTTCTGATGGAGAAAAACTTTAATCGAAATTTATAAGGGACTGTATGGCCCATCAATCTATTCCAAGGGGGATTGAGAGAGAGAAGGCTCGCCCAGTAGAGACTGAGAACAGAAATAACAAGGAAAGGAGAGCTGTATTTTAGAAGCCCAATGAAAATAAGTGGAAGTAAGGTGAAGGCCTGAAGACTTAGAAAAACAATCATCCGTGTCTTGAGTCCCATTCGACGGAAAAAATCGCGAATAGAAAAGAGCTGAAAGACCACCCCGACAAATTGAGGAATAACCGTTCCCATCCCCGCAATCACCTCAGAAATACCGAGGGCCAGCATAAAGGCACAAAAATAACCTTCCACCATCCCAATATTGAGGTTAGTGAAAATAGCATCTCGAATAGATGACCTAATATGTGCTTTAGTTGAAACCGACATTTTACGAAGCTTCCTGCTATATGATAGATTGAAGATATATTATGAAATCATTTAATCAAATTTTTCTTAAAGGGTTAATCGTTGTTCTTCCGATTACTCTAACATTTTATCTCCTTATCTGGGCAAGTGTGACCGTGGAGTCACTTTTTGGGTCTGGCCTCAAATTTTTATTAGGCAAAGAGCTCTATATTCCAGGTTTTGGGATTCTTCTCACCATTATACTTGTATTTTTAGTCGGTCTTTTAGTGAGCCATTACTTCACGGCAAGATTTTTTAAGCTCTTCACTAATTTATTAGAGAAGGTGCCCCTTATTAAGGCCATCTATAATCCGCTTAAAGATTTAATGGCCCTTCTTCCTGGAAAAGCTTCCAATCAAACAAAAGTTCAGCGAGTGGTGATGGTTCCGATCGATACCATGGGTGGCTATGCTTTTGGTTTTGTCACTCGTGAAGAATTATCAGGTCTTCCATTGCCTCATCTCGTCCCTGTCTATATCCCTTATAGTTATATGTTAGGAGGAATGACTCTTTTGGTTCCCAAGGACAAGTTAATTAAAGTTGATATGCCAGTCGATCAGGCCCTTAAACTTTCCGTCACTGCTTGGCTTAAGGCCGAAGAAGAATGATTTGTCCTCTTTGCCAAAGTGAAAGTGGATTATTTAATCAAGATAAGAAACGTCATTACTACCAATGTCGGCAATGTTATTTCGTTTTTGTTGATGCTTCTGAATTTATCTCTAAGGATGAAGAAGGGAGACGATATGAAACTCATAATAACTCCGCTGATGATCCCCGCTATGTAGACTATCTTACCAATGTTCGAGATTCATTTTTAGAAATGGGTATTCCTGGGGAAAAGGGCGTTGATATTGGTTCAGGTAGTTCTACTCTTCTCGCCGATTTATTTGCTCAAAAAAAATACGATGTGCTCTCTTATGATCCTCAATTTCATCCTGACACGAATTGGAAAAATTCAAATTACGATTTTTTTACCTTAAGTGAAGTTATTGAACACCTTCATCATCCTATTGAGGTTCTCTCATCTTTAAGAGATCTGCTTCATTCCGGAGGTAAAATACTTATAAAAACGGAGTTTATTCCGCCGAAAGAAAAAAGAGAATTTAATCTTTGGTACTATAAAAATGACGACACACATGTCCATTTTTATACAGAGTCCAGTGCAAGAGAGCTTTCTCGTCGATTAGGAATGGGTATAGAGTTTTCTCATTCTTTGAGAGGAGTATTTTCTCTAGTACGAAAAAAATCAGAAATATAAATAAATTACGGCAATATGCTCTGTAAGATCTGATTGTCTCGGAATAAACTGATTTAAATATCCAGCTTCAAGGTTGTGGCCAGAGATTGGAAACCTGATTCCGATAAATGCACGATTGCGTTCTAGAAGTTGATTACCACTTAGTTTATTAGTGGAAATATTTAAAAATGGTTCATCCCATACAACGATTGTATTTTTATTAGTAAGAGTGTAGTTTAGCTGAATTTGTAATCTGTATCTTATAGAATTCGATCGCTCATCCTCCCAGTCTCTCCACTCCATTCTTGATCTAAGCAAAAATCTGTATTCATCATCTTGATGTGAATAAACGTGTTGAAGTGTTGGGCGATACTCTTTAATCTCACCACCTTCTATAAATCCAAACAAGAAACCTAATTCGTGAAATTTAGTAATTGGTTTTAAAATTCCAAACCTTATCAGCAGTTGTTGATTTGAACCGGTTTCTAAGTTATATCGAAGCTGTAATTCTTGATGTGAAATAAGCGAGTTCTCTTTGTTTTCCTTCCTGCTAAACACTCCAAACCATGCTCTCTTTTCATCGACTTCAGCCGAAAAGGAATTTGAAATTGAAGCTGTAAGAAATAAGAATACAAATGCCTTCATCATATTTGCTCTTTCGCTTAATATTTCTAAAGCATACTAATTAAATACTGACCTAAATTTTGGATGAGATCCGTTCTAATCGTGAACTGACGATACCGGATCCCACTCATATCAAAAATTTTCTTGGCGATATCGTTTTCAACAGTTCCGCAGTATTTATCTGACATAAAAACCACTTCCTTCACCTTTACAGTGGCAATCATTTTGGCACATTCATGACAGGGAAAAAGAGTGACATAAACGCGAGAGCCTTCAAGTGAAGACTTAGCATGTAAAATAGCATTGGCCTCAGAGTGGACAACATAGGCGTATTTTTGTTGATCAAGTTTGACTGTTTTATCATTTCCCCATGGTGTTTTTTGTTCGTCGATCCCAGCAATCTGCCCGTTATAGCCCATTGAAATTTGATGATTATTGTCGTCAACAAAGACACATCCCACTTTAGTATTGGGATCTTTGCTCTTAAAAGAGGCCGTCATGGCCTGAAGCATGAAGTATTCGTCCCAATTAAGGTGTGACGTCACTGGAATAAAGTTAATTTGGTCCATAGTTTTGCGCGCCGTGTTTTTTAATTAAAGTCTCAACATCTTATGCGATATCGAGTATTCTTGAAAGATACTAAAAAGGATGGCCTTATGAAATATGAAATTCCTCGTGAAATGTTTAAGCAGCGCCTTGAAGATCGTCTTAATTTTGTTTTTATCGATCTTGCAGGTGATAAATCTCCTGTGAAATTTGAGAATATTGAATCAATAAACTACACAGCTGATTTTAAAACAGCTTTTGCTGCAAAGTTCTCGAATAAGAATCAGAACGTTGTTCTTTATAGCTTAAATAAAGGTGATAACAATCCTGCTATCGCAGCTGGTGAGCTCTCTGATCTTGGTTATAATTTTGTTTATTATTATAAGGGAACTGCTGATGATGTGGTTCTTGATAAAGGTTTAAATTAATCAAATAAAAAAGGCTCCTTACGGAGCCTTTTTTATTTTTGCCATGTCGGTGTGACTTTAATTTTATCCAGATCGTACCCTTGATCGCGAGCAAGACCCTTTAACTCTTCGAATAACTCAGGCTTCATTGTAGGAGTTCTACTTAAAAACCATAAGTACTCACGAGTAGGGTGTCCAATCACTGCATACTCATAATCTGCGCCAAGAGCGATGATCCAATAATCGCCGGCGAACCAACCAAAATTCTGAACAAAAGGAACAAAGCTTACTTTGAGTTTAGCATTGGTCTTTTTATCTTTAATAATGGCCGTACCTTTGGCCTCATCTACTTTTCCTGTTTTTTTATTCACACACTCATTAAGAACTTTTACTTTCCCTTTTTTGAGAGAGTAGTTAGCGCGAGTCGCGAGACATTTTTTTTGAAACGAGTTTTCATATTTGGCAATTTCATACCACTGGCCCATATATTTTTGGACATCGACAAATTCAACAGTAGCTGGGCCTTGGTCACCTGCTGTGGCACAACTCATCAGAACAAAACAGCTAAAAACGATTAAACTTTTGAGCATAAATCCTCCAGGTTAAAAACTTAGAACACTTATACGCTTGATAAGTGGGAGAAAGTAGACAAGAGGAAAGTTTGTCTAAGAGATATCAAAGCGAAAGCCCGATTGGCCTTCGCTTTGGTGGAAAACTTGAATCAAAAAGGTCTTAAAAAGCTACAAACGATATCAGCGCGTCCAAAAACAAAAGGATTATTAAAAGGAGCGTTAAGATAAGCAAAACGAGTTACTCCAGCAGGAATGAAATGATCAAAAAATCCATTCTGAAGGATTTGCCCGAAATAGGTTTGACCAATCACGACTCCACGGCAGGCGATGGGCTCATAGTATGGATTAAAAATTTGAGCACTGACTTGGCCTGGAAGAACCACAGCATGAACGCGTGCAGGGAAGAACTGAGCAAAAGCAGAAGTTGTCGATGTTAAAATAAGGCCCAAAACAAGCATTTTAAGTTTCATGATTAGACTCCTGAATAATTTAAAGCTCTTATATGATTCTTGCCCCTAGGTGTCAATCAAGCATGAAAAAAATACGATCTTGTCTAGGAAAGGAGCTTCTTAACTCCTTAAAATGACTTGTAGAGATGAGACTTTTTTTGTGATAGAACCCCTTAAATCTTAGAGAGGAGAAGTTTATGAAGCCTCAATATTTTCCAGAAACTCCGACCCAGGTTTGGAATTTTTTTCATGCTATCACCCAAGTGCCTCGTCCTTCAAAGCATGAAGAAAAAATTCGTCGCTATATTGTAGGAGAAGCTGAACGTCTTCAGCTCGAGTACAAAGTTGATAATGTCGGAAATGTGATTATTTATGTTCCTGCAAGTGCCGGCTATGAATCACATGCGCCGGTCATTATTCAAAATCATATGGATATGGTCACGGACGCCACCCCTGATCGAAAAATTAATTTTAACGAAGACCCTATTATTACCATAGTGGAAGGTGAGTGGCTGACTGCTGATCGCACGACTTTGGGAGCGGATAATGGGATTGGTTGTGCTGCGGCCTTGGCCTTAATGGAAGATAGAACTCTTAAGCATCCTCCTTTAGAAATTCTTTTTACAGTTGATGAAGAGACTGGTCTTGTTGGGGCTTGGGGAGTGGTGGGAGAAAATTTTAAAGGAAGAAAGCTAATCAATCTCGACACAGAAGAGTGGGGAAGTCTTTATATTGGTTGCGCTGGTGGGATTGATTATGATTTTGAAAAAAAATATCAGCTCCAGTCTGCCAAAATGAGTAAAGGTGCTAAGCTAACTGTGGGGGGATTTATTGGTGGTCATTCTGGTGTCGATATTCATGAGCAACGTGGGAATGCCCTGAAATTTCTTTTTGAAATCATCAAAGAAGCTGGAGTGAGTGAGCTTGAGCTGGCGGAAGTTCGGGGTGGAAAGGCCCATAATATTATTCCTCGTGATGCCTTTGCTTACTTAAACACAAACAATCTTGAAAAATTAAAATTGGCCTCAGAAGTAGTGCAGGCCCGCTGGAAAAGTTTTCAACCTAAAAAAGATCAGAGCTTCTTTTATAATATAGAAGAAGCTGATGTTTACCCCGAAGTCCTGGCCGAGGCCTCTGCTAAAGAAATGATGAATTTTGTTTTGGCCTTTCCTCATGGGGCCCATAAGTATGATCTAGAGGGTGAGAAGCTCGTGGCCCTCAGTGATAATATGGCGATTATTCTTTTTGTTCGTGGTCAATTCTATCTTCGCTCTTCACTGCGTTTTTTTGATCGCGGCGAGTGTGTTGGTTTAGAAAACCAAATTCAGGCCCTGGGGGATGCCTTTGGGATGGATTATAAGAAAAATGGTGAGTACCCGTCGTGGAAACCAGTGCGCGAGAACTCTCTTTTGGACCTTGTCTCTAGCGAATATGAAAAAATCTTCGGTTCAAAACCTGAAGTGAAGGCGATTCATGCGGGCCTTGAGTGTGGGATTTTGCGCGATAAGATTGGTCCTATAGAAGCCGTTTCCATGGGACCAACGATTACTGGGGCCCACTCGCCAGATGAGCGAGTTCATATTCCTAGTGTAGAGAAATTTTGGACATTATTAACAGCGACTCTCGCTTCACTTTAAGGATAAAATCTATGATATCTTACGAAATTTACAAAATACTTCACCTCACATCAATTCTGTTCCTGTTTACAGGGCTGGCCATTAGCCTTTACTCAGCAAACAGTCCAAAAATGATAAAAATCATCACCGGAGTGGCCACTCTTTTGACCCTCGTCGGCGGGATGGGACTTATGGCCCGGTTAGGGATTGGGCACACTGGCGGCTGGCCTTTGTGGATCATGGTGAAAATGGTCATCTGGTTTATCGTCGGAATTGGTGGAGCGATGATTGCTAAGCGTTTTCCAAAATATGGAAAGCCGGCCTACTGGATTTTTATGGGTCTTTTCATTGTGGCCGCTTTCTTTGCCGTTAATAAATACGAATAAAAAATAAAAAGGTGCCAGCTACCTTTCGAGTTCGAAAGGTAGCTGGGTAGATTCTAGTTTTTAGCGCAACACTTCGGTATTTTAATACA
>JBMLQL010000012.1:0-8120 GCA_049241565.1 Bacteriovoracaceae bacterium
TATTCTTTTAGTCGGAGCATTCTATGCTTTTGAGACAGGAGAGCATGGAGGAGATCTTGTTTATAGATACGGAGCTCCCCGGGCCTATGAACTTAACATGGCAAACGATGTTCAATTGAATATCCTTCCCACTCCAGGAATGAACACTTCCGAATCAGAGTTTCCAGTGAATGAAGAAAATGAAAGTCTTAAAGTAGATGACAATGATTATGGAAATGAGAATGGGGAAGTGGATGAGGAAGTTGAGAAATTAGAAGATTAGATACGAAAAGGGGACCATTGGTCCCCTGCTGTTAAAAGTCATATGAAGCGTTGAGAGAGTTATCATAAAATACGTCTTCTCCCTTTAGAAAAAATTGATAGCTTGTCATCCAGCCTAAATGCAAGTGCGGAGAAATATCATAAAGTTTGATTTCTAATTCATTATAAACCATAAGAGAATCATTCCCTCCAATAAAGCGATGGGATAGATCAGTACTAAATCTTAATTTTGATTTATAGAAATCAAATATTAACTCTGAATTGAAGGATAAAGCATTATCATGTCCTGAAGATAGATGACTTGAGATGAACTCTCTTGCTCCGATCATTAGAGACAATTGAAGTTGATCTTTTTCAAAACTACTTCCGATATAAAAATTGAGTTCACTAATTAGGCAAACCTCACACAATAGAGAACGACGATAAGATAGAGCATTAAGACGCCATGATAGTTGAGGATCGATTGGATGGTAACTATTAGTATTTCTCAGTTCAAAAATGCTTAATCTAGAAAGCTCTAAATTTTGCTTATCTAGAAAATGTCTTATTTCAAAATCAAAAAAACTAAAACTCGAATTATTCAAAAAACCTTCATTCTTATCCATGAAATGATGAACACCAGGTCTCAATCTTATTTTTTGGTATGGGAGATCATTTTTCATCTGGCCTACATAGTAATCAATAAAATGCGGTGAATGAGATTTAAGTGGTGATGAAAAAGGACCTGTGATTTTTTTTGGTTTATCAATCTGAATTGACCTATTTGTAAGTACATCTTTATTGATTTTTTTGTAAGCTGTCGGGATTTCTCCTCCTGACTTGTACTTTTGAAGGAGAAGATATTCTATGATTGTGTCATTCTCAGACGAAGTCAGTAGTTTTAAATCGATCGATTTCATTCCAATTACTTCACGAACTCTTTTTCTTTTTTCTAGATCAAGATTTTCATACCGATCAATAACTTTTCTTCTGATCGATGGTATAAATAGAGTTGAAGCAATAAAAGAATTTTCCTCTAACCTTTTCAGTGTCATATAAGGAGTGACATAGAATCCATAATCCTGAGTTAGATTCTGATAAGGTCTAATAGATTCAAGAAGGGCCATTAACATGTAAGAACAATTCTCATCGATAAAATAATATGAGAGTTCCGCATTTTGCTGGAGTTCCCAAATCAAATCAATAAGATGACCTCTTTCTTCTTCATTTAGATTAAGAATTATTTCCCAAATATCTCTTTGCTCAATATTGTTATACTCATGGAGTTTCTCGTAAATGGGAGCTGTAAAAAAGTGGCCGGGATATTTCCCGGTAAGACCTTTGTAGGCGAAGTTGAAGGGACCGTCCTGAGGTGAGATATCTGCAGCATAACCCACAGACTGATTAATATAGTCCTCTCTTTCAGTATTTATAAACTTTAAAAAGGTATGTCCCATAACTGAGGCCGGGTTAGAAACAAATTGAGTCGCAAAAACAATACTAACCTGGCTGCTTTTTAGCTTCTCCTTCCAATCTTGTAAAGCAGGGCATGAAACACTCATTATCTCTAACTGAAGATATTTCTTCAAAAAACTAAATCTTGCTGGATATAGGCATTGAGGATGACCAATTCCTTTTTTTAAGAAATCAGAGGGATCTAAAAATATTTTTAAAGTTGCTTCAAGTTCAGCGACTGGATTCTTTTTGCCTTGATCAGAAATAAAAAACTGACTTTTGGCATTCACAATGCTTTCACTTTTTGCATTTCTAAAGTAGAAAAGCTGAGATTTCCACTCAACTGAATTTGCCAGCAAACTTAATCTTTCTTTGGCCACATCAGCATAGGTAGGTGTCAAATTAAAAAAGAGATTGATAATTATCGATCTCGCAATAAAATGAAAGAATCTTTTTTTAAATTTTATTTCAGAGGTATTCAATGAAAAAGTCTTTTTTTATTCTTTCGGTTAGTACTTTTTTCTTCTCATCATACAGCATGGCCATAAATCATCAAGCGTGTTCAAGAATGCTAAATAATGGACTTTATAAAAAATACGAATATGGTGGTATTGATCAGCCTTTGACGAAAGCCACTAAAAAGCATGGTACATCAAAAGGAGTTTCTGCAACTACCACTGAAGGAACTACAGCTGTACTAGATCCAAAATATTGGTCTAATGTATCTAGCAGCGGAACTCAGCTAACTAGCTCTACGGGAGAGTGTCGGTTATTTGGAATTAATCTTCTCAAAGAGCAAAGAGAAATGTATTTTTTACAAAATAGAGATGAAATTATAGCTCAGATCTCTCAAGGGGGCGGTCCTCATGTCGATGTCATTGCAGCCTATTCATTATGTGATGATTCAAGGATAAGTGATTTCTCTAAGGAACTTCAGCGCAAAACGGGATCGTTTATCCAAACGGAAAGAGATTTTGGCATCATTTTAAATACAGCGATTTTAGACGCTAAACTAGATCAGGCTTGCTTAATTTTTTAAAATTCATGGGGACCATTGGTCCCCTTTTTAATTATTTCCTAAAAATAAAATATACCGCTCCCACCATACACAAACTAGCATAAGCAAAATTTCTGTTCAGAGGCTCTTTCATAAAAAAGATAGTGAAGAGAGTAAATACAATCATGGTGATCACTTCTTGGATAATCTTTAATTGGGCGAGACTGAAATGATTGAATCCAATCCGATTGGCCGGCACTTGGAAACAATACTCAAAGAAGGCCACACCCCAGCTGAGGAGAATGGCGATATAAAAGGGTTTGTTATTAAGTGTTTTTAAATGCCCATACCAAGCATAAGTCATAAAAATATTAGAAAGTGTCAAAAGGATAATAGTCTTAAACATGGGCAATCTCTATTTTAAAATAGTGTTAATAAGTCGATTAAATTCTTGTTTATAATTCTCAAAGAAAATCCCTGTTCCCGGGCCAGTGAATCCTGCATGAACTTTAACAACCTCATGCTTTTTATTTAAAAAGATAGTTGTAGGAAAAGCTGTGAAGTTTTTAAGGGTCGGAATTTTATCTACGGGTTTAACTTCACTTGTGGCCCCAGCGAGAAGAAGTGGGTAAGTAAGATTCTTCTTCTTTTGAAATCTAATAAGCTGTCTTTTGGCATCATCTTCTGTGAATGATCTTTCAAAAGCAAGAGCGACAATTTCCACTCCGCGTTTTTGATTTTCTTTGTACCAAGGGATTAGAAAATTCACTTCATCAATACAGTTCGGGCACCATGATCCAAAAATTTGGATGATGACGGCCTTATTTTTATATTTAGAATCACTTAAAGAGTGCTGTTTGCCGAAAGCATCTGGAAAGGTAAAACTGATTTTCTCGATTTGAGTTTGGGCAAAAGAATCAGGAAGCTTGGCCTCCTCATTTCTGAATGCCACCATCTTTGTTTTTGTACTTGAGAGCAGCTCGCCACTGAACTTATCAGTTTCGCCTTCGGCCTTGATAAGGAAATTATAAACTCCATCAAAAGTGGCCATCTCGATAGTTTTACCTGAAACATATCCTTCAATAAAACGATAGTCTCCAGTAGGAGTAAGAATACTTCCCGAAACATAATTATTGTTTTGGTTAAAGATACTAACCGCGGGAGTAGTCTTTCCATCAGCATCAGTGAGAGTCATAGACCATTTTCCAGACAGATTAAGTGAGCTTGGTTTCTTCTCACCAGGAAATCGTTCATTCACACCATGTTTCCCAGAAACAGTGATTGTTTGTTTAGGACGTTTGTTATGACGAGTCCAAACACCAGAGATTGAGTTGGGTGTATCTACGTTGAGATCGAGACTGGCCTCATAGAGTTGAAGAGGAATGCTGAGTCTGGTTCCTGCGTAGACAATATCTTTGAGTTCAATTTTTTCTCCGCCATTATATAAAATGGCCTCGACTCTTTTTCCTTTGAAATTGATTTCCATTAGAAAAGGAATGACCGCTTGACCTTGGCGAATTTCAAAGCGCCAGACACCTGTATTGAGTTCCTTAGCAGAGACATGGAGTGCTAAAAAAAGGAAAAGAAGAGTGATGAGGTGTTTCATTTCAGGTCCGTGCGTTAAAATTAAGTATCGGATATATATGATAAATAATGGCACAAAATATTAACTCTAGTCGATGGGATTCATCTCTTCGGGAAAATAGTTAACCGTTGGAGTCAGATAACAATAGTCGAGGCCAGCCCATTGGAAAAATGCTATATTAAAAGCTTGGAAAATTAGCAGAAAGGTACCAAGAAATGAAATCGTTTTTAGTAGGACAACGTTGGATCTCAGAGTCGGAACCTGAACTTGGTTTAGGTGTTATTGTTGAAGTAGAAAGTAAAACGGTGATTTGTTTTTTTCCTGCGAGTAAGGTTGATCGTCGTTATGGTCTTCAGACAGCTCCGCTTCGCCGTATAGAATTTAATGAAGGGGATGAAGTAAAATCTCAGGATGGAGAGACTTTTATTGTTGAGTCTAAGTCTGAAGTGAACGGACTGATTGTATATGAAGGTGAAGGACAGAAGCTGATGGAAACTCAGCTGTCAGATACTCTTTCATTTTCTAGACCTGAAGAAAGACTCTTTGCCGGTAATATTGATTCTAATGAATTATTCAAGCTACGATATGATGTTTTATTAAATCAAAGAAAACAGTTTATCTCACCTATAAGAGGATTTCAGGGACCTAAATTGTCTCTCATCCCACATCAGTTTTATGTGGCCCAAGAAGTGGTCTCGCGGGCCAGACCTCGTGTTCTTCTCGCGGATGAAGTGGGTCTTGGAAAAACGATTGAAGCGGGTCTTATTTTACATCAACTGATTTTAACCGGACGAGTGTCAAAGGTGCTGATTCTTGTTCCTGATTCTCTTGTTTACCAGTGGTTTGTGGAGATGCTTCGAAAATTCTCGCTCTCATTCACCACGATTAATCATGATACCAAACTTCAAAAAGGAGAAAATCCTTTTGAAGATGGGCAACTCTATGTGGCTTCACTGAAATACTTAATGCATGAGGAATCACTCATGCTTCATGCGATGAATACGGAGTGGGATCAGCTTGTGGTTGATGAGGCCCATCAGTTACGTTGGTCTCCTGAGCGCTCATCACCAGAGTATGATTTTGTCTATTCAATCTCTCAAAAAACAAATGGTGTTCTCCTTCTTTCAGGAACACCAGAGATTCTTGGTCTGGCCGGGCATTTTGCCCGTCTTCACCTTCTCGATCCTGATCGCTTCCACGACTATAATCAATTTGTTGAAGAGACGACGACCTATGGAGATATCTCAGAACTGGCCAAGTCTCTTCTTTCAAAAAAAGATCTCTCGGCCAAACTGAATAAGATCATGCTTGATAAAGTAGGCTTTAAGGTCACGACGGAAGAAGAGAAAACTAAGGCCCTTCAAATTCTTCTTGATCAGCATGGAACAGGTCGGATTTATTTTAGAAATACTCGTAAAAACATGGCCACTTACAATGAGTTTTTCCCTAAACGTGTTTTCCATCCTTATAAATTAGGGGTGGGTAAGACGAAGAATGTTGAGAAAAAACTTTTTGAAGAAAAAGTGAAATGGCTAGTGAGCTTTTTAAATCAAACCAAAGGGGATAAAACTCTTCTTATTTGTCATGATAAAGAAGTGGTTGTTGATCTTGAAAAAGAGCTCAAAGATAAATCGACGGCAAAAGTGGCTTTTTTCCATTCCGGAATGAATCTTATGAACCGTGACCGTCAGGCTGCTTATTTTGCTGATCCTGAAGGTGCCAATATCCTCTTATCAACAGAGATTGGCTCAGAAGGGCGAAACTTTGAATTTGCAAAACACTTAGTTCTCTTTGATTTACCAAAACTTCCTGATCTGTTAGAGCAGCGAATTGGGCGTCTTGATCGTATCGGTCAAAAAAATGATGTGCAAATCCATGTTCCTTATCTTGAGAATTCATCAGATGAAGTCCTTTTAAAATGGTATCATGAAGGATTAAACGCTTTTGAATCCTCACCTCGTGGCGCCACAGAACTTTATGCCACTGTCCGTGAAGAACTTGGGGCAGTTGTAGCTGAAACCAATGAGAATGGCATTGATAAAAAACTTTTAAAGGATTTTATCTCGCGAACAAAAGAGCTTCATGAAGAAATTGAGAATCGCCTTGAAGATGGTCAGGATAAGCTCGTCGAGCTAAATTCATTTAATTACGGTAAAGCAGAAGTTCTGATGAAAGAGCTTAAATTGAATGATGATCTTCCTGAACTCGAGAATTTCATGCTCTCAATTTTTGAACGTCTTGGAGTCGATGTTGAAGAGATTGATGAAGACTCATTTTTTGTCCGTCCTGGGGATAATATGTATCTTCCTTATTTCCCGGCCCTTCCTTCTGAGGGAATGCCAATTACATTTAAACGAGATAAGGGAAGGCTTCGTGATGATATGAGTTTTCTCACTTGGGATCACCCCATGGTGACAGGAATCATGGAGTTTATCCAGTCTAAGGAAATGGGAAATTGTACTCTGGCGACATGGACAGGAAAGGCAAGAGAGCCTTTTTTATTTGAAGGCTATTTTGTGTTAAGTGCAGTGGCCGATAAAAAACTTGGACTCGAAAAATATTTTCCGCCAACTCCACTGAGAGTGATTATTAATAGTAAGTTTCAAGATCTCACGACAAAAATTCCCAAGAAGATGATCGATGAGGAAGTGGTGACAATTCCAGAAGAGAAAAAAGCTGGCCTTAAAGATATTCCACGGGATTTCGTAAAAGAGTGCATCAAAAAAAGCAAAGAGTACTGTTTACCAAGGGCCAAGCAGTATAAAGATAAGTTTCGTGAAGATATGCTCAAAACCATGGATGCTGAAATTACGCGTCTAGAAAGCTTGCGTGAGGTTAATCCAACAGTCAGTTTAAAAGATATCGTGATGCTCAAGCATTATCGCAACGTGATGCTTAAAGCTATTGATAATGCTGAGTTATCCCTCGATTCTCTACGAGTGATTTTCTAGGATTCAGGTATAGATCTTGTCTATGCCATGATCGAGACTATCGATTATCTTTAAACGAGGAGAAGGGAGATACTAGAGGTGTTCAAAGGAGGACTTTATGAACATCACTAGATTATATTTCAATTCATTGTTTGTGTTTACTATACTATTATTTGCAACACAGGCCTTTGCTTTTGAGGGGAGACCCGCCAATATCAAATGTACTGAAGATGTTGTCGTAAGAGAAATCTTAGGACCTAAGTAGGAGTTACCCATGAGTGTTATCACCGAAGTTAATGATGAGACAATTTTCGACTTAGTAGAAAAAGAGCCTGTTCTCCTTGTTGATTTTTATGCTTCTTGGTGTGGCGCCTGTCGCATGAGTGCACCGATGTTCGCGAAGGTTGCTGCTGAAGAAGGAATCAAAATCGTTAAAATCGATGTGGAAAAAAATCCTAAGATTAAAGAGATGGTTGAACTTCCTGGACTTCCGAGTATTGGATTTTTCAAAAATGGTGAGCCTGTAGACTTGGTGAATACAACTAAGGAAGAGGCTTTTCGTGAATTTATTCAGAAGATGAAGGCCTAAGTTGTATGGATATTAAATCGATTAAAACTTTAGCTGAAAAACATTCTGTGGATGAGCTCAATCAATTTGCAGATGAACTAGAAAATAGTGGAATTGCACCAGTAAAAACTCAAGATGATCTTGGCGATCAGATGAGTGATTATTTACAAGCTGCAGAGCTTCGTGCTTATCTAGATCAAGGAATGAGCATGCCAGAGGCAGTCAGAGAGTTTTCTAAACGAGTGCGTGGAGTTTTAAGTTAATGAGTATTAAAGTTAGAGTGGGACTCCTTTTTGATGCCGATATTATTGCTGACTATCAAGTTCGCATGGCCCTTGAAACTGA
>JBMLQL010000013.1:0-3450 GCA_049241565.1 Bacteriovoracaceae bacterium
ATCTGGTGAAGTACGGCCTTTATTTGGGCCGGTGAATTAGGCCTTTATTCTGCAGTATTATGATAGTTCCTCTCACTATGAGAGTATCCCCAAGCTGCATGTTTTACATTTTCGATGGCAAATGTATTTAGTTTTATCTTCCAATCTGTATCTAAAGGGATTCCCGTCGGTGTTTTGTCAACAAGCCCATTCTCTTTACAAGAAAAGTTACATCCTCTTCCTTGTCTCGTAGTAGGGTTAGATCGTTGACGAGTCGATGGTTTCGAAGCTGATCGTTGGGCCTGCCCTACACTTGTATTATCATTATAATTAGATCCTCGGCTTGGCGTCTGGCCGCTACGAGGAGTATCAGTCCTCATGATTTGTGCAGATGTAATTGTTGCAAACGTAACTAAAGTTAAAAAAAGTACTTTCTTCATCATATCCTCCGATATTTTTACTTATTCTTGCTTTATTCATTCGACTTCGTATGTAGATTATTGCTATTCATGTGTTGATATTTAACAACAACAATAATGGATCTTTACAACATGGATAAATTCCCGATTGAACCTAATGATTGCTTAATTCTAAAGGCCTTTAAAGATTCAAGCTCTTTAAGAGAGGCGGCAAATCTTTTAAGGTGTGATCCCGCCGGTTTAGCACGTCGAGTCCAATTCATATCTAGTGAATACGGTTTTTTACAAAAGATAAATAATAGGTGGCAAGTCACCTCACGTGGCCTAGACCTTGTCGTATGGACCGAGAGTAGTATCCAGACACAAAAAAAGATTCTATCCGGGAAAAGTAGTCTTCGGTTATCAAGCACCATGTGGTTTGCAGAAGAGCTGTTGATACCAAACCTATCTAAACTTATTAAGTTATTTGACTCTAATACATCTGTCCTGCTTTCTTCTCCACAAAATAATTTTGAATTATCACTTATTGATGGAAGTGTTGACTTTGTTATTGTTTGCCATCCACCAGAGACCCCTGAAATTGAGCATCGTCAAATTAATCAAGAGAAATGGATTATTGTCGCTCCTGCTAGTTGGAAGAAAGATTTAAAAGCAAAAAATGCTAATGGACTAGATTTAGTAAAAGATCGGCCCTTCGTCAGACATAAAGATATAAATTTGGATCTATTTTTACCGCAAAAAATGCAGATTATCGATTCAGGAGTCTCCATCGACAACATGATAGGCATTAGAAGTGCTGTCCATGAAGGATTGGGGTGGAGTTTAGTTCCCAGAATTTTAGTTAGTAAATATCTAAAAGAAAACCGACTCATTGAAATTCCTTATGATATTCCCATGAAAGATCGAAATATTTGCGTTTGGTGGCTGCGAAATAATAGTCAATCCAAGCGACAAGCTGCAAAGATCTGCGCTTGGATTAAAGAAAGTTGCAACTAGCGACCGATACATCTTACCGAATTGCCTCGAATGCTGTTCTCATTTAAAACTTAGATTCTATTTACAGACATCATAAGCCTTTGCCACACATAAAGAGCTTGCTCTTTGAGCTCCCGACAGTAGATCTCTGTTCCCCTGACTAGAATTATTCTTCACTAAGAAAAAGGCAATATCACTGGCAATGTTTTCGGCAGAACACAAACTTCCAACGTCAGCAATATTATCAATGGCTTCTTGACAAGTTTTTGCTAAATCAGCAGCTTTTTCTGCCTTCGCAAGACACTTTGATGAAAGCCTCTGTGTTCTATTTAGCTCATTTTTTAATTCTTGATTTTGTGGCTCTTTTCTGAATGCCTGATAAGCACTATCCCTGAGGTATTCTTCATAGCTACATAAAATACCTTTAGCACTTAGCTTGTCTACAACACCGTCAAATGCAAACGAGGAAAGACTTAACAAACTCAGAAATCCGACTAGCAATTTTTTCATACAATCTCCTTAAAGTATTGCTGGTTTCTATTAATGATGTTTGCCATTTTAGATAGGATTGAGAAATGTTAGTAAAGAAATTTATCCATTAAAAAAACGAAGACTTAAGACAAGTTTTGTTTTATGAGGTCAAAACTTAATTTAAGTCGCCTCTTAGAAGAGTAGTGTTAAAATCCATACTTAATCTCCAAACTCTTCAAGAGAACCTGTGTCCCTAACAGTGTTCTACCAAGCAGTCTTAAGTCCCCAAAATATCGTTGGATATCTTTATTTCCCAATTTTTATCGACCCTATTTATCATGAGGAATCACAAATAGAACTTAGTTAAGGAGCAACTCATGAAATTTATTTCTTCACTACTAATGACGGCCATCTCTCCTATGATTTTTGCCAGTTCAGATCTCAGTAGTAACAAAGATGCCTCAGAACTGCTAAGCGGTGTCAGATTTGAATTTGTTAAAGAGATTTTTGCAGCAGAAGGGACAAAGTACATTTACTTTCAAAATGGCAATACTATTGTTTCTGACATTAAAGATGAAAGGTTCAGAGATTCTGAGCGTCCTTATTGTCGCCTAAGAAAACTTTTCGAAACTGAGACAGTAATCAAACCAGGTACAACTATTACTCTCTCATTTTCTAAAGTTCGTGAAGTCGTTAACCTCTACTATGTCGGTGGATCAAGAGGCGAAGTTTCATATCTGGGTATGATCGATCCGAAGAATCCCGCACTTGTCTACGGTGATATTGAATGTTCAAAATACGATAACTCTAAAAACAAATACTCAACCTTAAGCGTAAAAGAGCTAGTTCAGACCTTGAGTAAGCATTTTAAGATTCAACTTCCAAACTCGATCACTCGTTAATATTTCTAAAGGAGAAATTTATGAAAAGACTAACTTTATTTTGCTTAATTTTATCCATGAACGCATTCGCTTCAACGGAAAATTGTCGCCAACCTCAAGATCAGTATGAATCAAACATTTGCGCCAGCAAAGAGGCCGAGACTCAATTAAAGTCTCTTACAAAAAAAATTACTGATTTCTGTCGTCAGGAACCAGAAGTTCTTAGCGAGACCGGAGGCTCACTTCACCCTGAAATGCTTTACAAGTGTATTACGAGAAAGGCAAAAAATCTTTCTAAAACAATAACAATTAACAAAAAGGATTAATCATGAAAGCTCTAATTTTTTTACTATTATCTCTTGCATCTTTTTCTTCATTCGCACAGAAAAAAGTAAAGGTCCCAGATCTGGCTCTTCGCACCCACGAAGAGCTCCATTATGCTGTGAAACTTTTTCCGCTCAACAATTTCGAGGATGCAAATGCGGGAATCATCTTTAATGGATACGACTATGCCAATGACAAATATGTAAATGTGATTAATGTTGCTAATTGCACAGAGAAGAATACAGGCGAGATGAACTGTGAGATAGTAGAAAATATTACTAAGAAGCCCTATGCTGTTCACAAAATTGATATCGTCCCAGGGAAGAAGATTAAAGTAACTCATGTGAATGGGCATGTTCAATATGTGCATGTAAAGGGTGAAGAGAACGAATGAGAATAAG
>JBMLQL010000014.1:0-17559 GCA_049241565.1 Bacteriovoracaceae bacterium
ATCTGGTGAAGTACGGCCTTTATTTGGGCCGGTGAATTAGGCCTTTATTCTGCAAGAAATTCGAAAAGCCTCTCTGCGCCTTAAAATTTCCATGATCTCATCAGTAATAAAAACTGGTCTTGGTTCTTTATTCTTAGGATATGGCTTTAACTCCATGAAGGTTTTATTTGAGAGGTTAAAGACACAGACATCTTTAATCAGCATCCGGTGGTTTTTCATGTCGACATTTGACCACTGAATGCCACAAATTTCACCAATGCGTCCGGCACAGTAAAATTGCATCATTGCAAGCTCTCGATAAAGCGGCGGCAGGTAATCAAAAAAGAGATAGGCGCTCTTTAAATCAATCTGCTTTCTCTTATCAGGTAATGGCTGGATGAAGCCTAGCTTTTTATGCTTCAGCTTTACTGGATTAGTCAGAAGGACAGCTTCTTTTTTAAACTGCTCACTTTGCTTATACCAGTTAAAGATTGTCACAAATAGGTTAAGCTCATTATTGAGATTACATCTCTTGGCCCGTCCGCGTCCTGAAGTCTGGTATTCTTCACTTTTAAAGAACTCCACATTTTGCGTCACCCATGAAGAAATTTTACTTGGTGTTATTTTATCCATCGGTAGATGCTCAAGGTTTTTTAAAAGCTCATAGCGCCTTATCCAGATAACCTTGGTGTTAGTGGCAAGAGTAGGAAAGTGGTTTTTTTGCATCTCCTCCCAGACATTTTTTAGAGTGGAGTAGTTAGAATTTAAATTCTCTTCATCTAATTTAGATGTTCTTCCGTTAAATGACTTTTGCCAGAGCTTGGCTTCATACAAAGAGACAAAGGTCTTTTGAAATTGCTTGCCATTAATTTTTTTCATCGCAAGAAAATTTCCAGAGCTTTTGTATTTGTAAATTCCTTTGGTGTTGTTGATTTTAGTATATCCTGATTTACTCATAGTTCTCCTTTCATCCAATTAAGGATTTCACTAGGAATGAACCAGGGTCTTCCACGCTTTTTTCTAAATGGTATCTCTCCTTCAGACACTAAGTTGTAGATTGTTCCCTTAGAATAAGAAGTGAACTGAGATACTTCATCAATTCCCCATATTAAATTTTCAAAGAGCTGTTTTGAATTTTGTTTTTCAATCATTTTTATACCCTACTTTATATAGGCCCGCCACCTGACACTCAAACTTTCCCTGCGCAGAATGTGACTCCCGACTCTCAACTCGTTGGGGGTGGGGAGTCACATTCGAAGCATGAATTTAGTGAAATATTTTGAGAACTTGGCGGGCCCAAAAACTTTGATATCCTCATCATTCAACGTCCTTTCTATACTCAATCCATAGCGATTCTATTTTTTCCTAGGGCAACTATTGGGCCAATTGTGTGTGTGAAATGTTGTGTGTGATTTAAGTGAGAAGATGCACCGCTAGACTAAAGAGAGTTCTCAAAGTGTACGTAAAAACGTACAAAAAGGCGTACACTTAGGATTTTCGACTTTTTGGGTACTTAATCTACTCAAGTTATTGAAATTTAGACCGATAAATGCTGGGTATGCCCATTGTGGGAAAACCCATTTTGTGCTATAGTGGTAATCAGATGAGGTGACCTATGGGACTAAAGCTTAAATATGAAAAACCAGTAACAACGGCCAGACCTGATGATCGGGGACGGATCACTCTTGGAAGTTCACTTACGAAAGATGTGAGCCGCTATGATGTGTTTGTCGATGAGTCGACCGGCGAAGTGTTGCTCAAACCCTTTAGAGAGGTTCCAGCACAGGAGGCATGGTTTTATAATAATCAGGTAGCTCAGAAACTTGTGGCCGAAGGTATGGTTGCTTCAAAAGCAAATAAGCTTAAAAAGATCGATCTCAAAAAATCTAGCTGGATTGATGATGTTGAGGATAATCAGTAGTGTCCTTTGAAATACTTTTCGCTGACCCTGCAGCTAAAACATTTAATGAATTAGAAGAGGCTGCTAAGAAAGCTTTTGAGACTCGCCAAAAACAAAAGAAAACAAAATCTTCTCGCCAAGAGGGACTGTTTAAGCAGGTGAGGAAAACGATTCAGCTTTTAGGTGAGAACCCTAAGCATACTGGACTTCATACCCATGAGTATTCAGCTCTGCCGAATCCTTTCAATCCAAAAGAAAAAGTATTTGAAGCTTACGCTCAGAATAACACTCCTGGGGCCTATAGAGTCTTTTGGTGTTATGGGCCTGATAAGAAACAGATCACAATCATTGCGATTACTCCGCATCCGTAAATAGAGATAAAAATGAATCTGAAAGACTTGAAATTTGAGCCAATCAATTTGCAGAAAGATAGTGCTATATGCGTTAAGTTTCGAGCAGATTCTTTTTCAGCTTCGTTTGGCCATGACAGAGATTTTTGGGGTGAGGATGGTCAAGGAGATAGAAGGTACCTCGAGTGGCTCAATAAAAAGTTAAGCCTTAGTCCTCAGATGGCCTTCCATCTTTGGAATAGAGCTGAAATCATTGGCCAAGTAGAACTTGATTTTTACAAAGGCGACAATAAAGTTGGATATGTTAATTTGTACTATCTTAGCCCTTCGTATCGTGGTTGTGGAGTATCAACGCTGTTAGACCAATTCGTTGTGAACTTTTTTATATCTTTAGGTTTAAATAAAATTCTTTTGTCAGTTTCGCCCGACAATAAGAGAGCTTTAACTTTTTATGAAAAGCACGGCTGGAAGGATTTGGGAGCTCGTTTCAGTGACGATGAGCTCAAAAAGAATAAGATTCCTCAGGTCCATTTGATGGAAAAAGCTATATGAAAATTCACCTACGTTGGCCCAATAGGGATGATATTTTAGAATTGGAAAAAGCAAATCAAGCGCCATGGGAGCCAAACTTTCCTTTTCTACATTACTTTGAATCTCTCGCAGACTCATCTTTTGAAAAATATCTTGAAATACTTCCCTTATTAAGTAATAAAAAGAACTTACCAGATGGGCATGTTCCATGCACATTCCTCATCGCTTTTAATCAAGAAAATGAAGTTGTTGGACGAGTCTCAATAAGGCATGAGCTTAATGAATTTTTGTCCAATATTGGTGGTCATATTGGCTACGGAGTAACTCCATCTCATCGTAAGAAGGGGTACGCGACCAAGATACTTTTTGAGACTTTGAAATATGTAAGAAAGAATCTACCTCATCTAAATGAAGTACTGCTTACTTGTGATGACGATAATGTCGGATCAATTAAAACAATAGAGAAGAATGGTGGTCATTTTGTAGATTATTATACTTCACCTGAATTAAAAGTTCCCAAGAGACGTTACACGATTAGTCTTCCAGTTGTCCGTCGGGCGAAACCTCAAGATGCTGTGACGATTCATGAGGCTCATATGAGATCAATTCAAGAAGTCTGTTCAAAAGATCATTCTGTTGAAGAGATCAGCGCGTGGGGAAATAGGCCATATAATGAGTCAATGCGATTGAATGCGATTGAGAATGATTTTGTCTGGGTCGTTGCGCATAAGGGTGAGGTTGAAGGATTTGGTCATTTAAAAGTTTTTGATAAAGATAATTTAACTAAAGGCCATATCTGGGGACTTTACTTGACTCAAAATGTCCTAGGCTTTGGTTTAGGTAAAGAGATTTTTGATCTTATGCTTGTGGAAGCGAACAAGTTACAAGCAAAAATATTAAGTCTTGAATCTTCAATAACGGCTCATGACTTTTATAAAAAGTTGGGTTTTAGAGATGTGGGATCGATGAAGACATTGGAAATTAATGGCCAGCCTGTTCGATGTTTTCCTATGGAAATGAGATTGAGTAATTAATTAAACACTCATGCCACCCATGCCAGCCGATTCATGAAAAAGCATGAATTTAAATGAAGTAAAATGAAAAAGAAAAAAGCGCTTTTGACTCTGAAACACTGCTAGATTGTTGTTATTAAAAACTTTTCTAAAGTCGCCCCTGATAGGTCGGGTAGCTCAGGAATAGCTAAGTCCTTGTTAAGCTTACTAAAAATAAGCTAGAATTTTGATGTATATTGTAGTAATATACATTAATGAGTGCTGAGGATCTACTGAAAAATTGTGAAGGCTTTGAGTGGGATCAGGGTAATGAGCAAAAAAACTGGGACCTACATAAAGTTAAAAAGACTGAATCAGAGCAAGTTTTTTTAAATCAACCGTTGATCGTTTTTGACACTTATTCACAAAATGATGAGAAACGATACCTTGCACTCGGTACAACAAATTCAGGCAGATTTTTAACTATAGTTTTTACTATTCGCGAAAAGAAGTTGATTCGAGTCATCTCAGCACGAGATATGAGTCGTAAAGAAAGGAAGGCATATGAAAGCCAAGACTAAAAAAGTACCTACTTTTAAAACTGAAGATCAGGAAAGAGAGTTTTGGTCTAAAAACGATGCGACGGATTTTTTTGACCTCAAGAGAAGTGGCAAAAAAATGAATCTTCCTAACCTAAAGCCCTCAACTCAGACAATCTCTTTGAGACTCCCAGAAGACTTGTTAGAGGAAATTAAGGTTCTTGCAAATAAACGTGATGTTCCTTATCAGTCGTTAATTAAGATTCTACTTAGGGAGAGCCTAGATGACGACTCTGCAGCCTAAATTGCTAAAGCTGTCAGTTCGTCAGTCCGCCGGAGAATTTCTTAAGGTCATGATCCTGGAAGAGCGAGGCCTGACACAAAAATGGCTCGCTGAAGAAATCGGCTGTGCTGAAAGAAAAATCTCTGAGATCTGTAATGGCAAGCGCGGGATTTCTGCTTCTTTTGCCATTGAGCTTGAAAAGGTGTTTGGGATCAGCGCTGAGTTCTGGGTTACCATGCAGGCCAAATGGGATCTCTACAATGCCCGTCTTAAAGCGGCTTAGGTCTTAGTATTCAACTTTAATAAATGCTACTTCTGGTTTGCAGTTCAAGCGAACAGGCAAGATGGAGTTTCCAATACCTCGACTCACATACATGCTCGCTCGTCCGTTTTTATACCAACCCGAATCAAACTCACCCGTCCCCTCAGGAGTCCACAACGGACCAAGCCAGGGGAGTCGAATCTGACCTCCGTGAGAGTGACCAGCAAAAGCAAGATCAATTTTGTTGGAAATTTTTTTAAAAAGTGCTGGTGAGTGGAAGATGGAGATGACTTTCTTATCCTCTGGAATATCTTTCAGGACTGAAATGTCGGGGGAGCCAGCAAGTTCATCATCAAGGCCTGCGAGCCAAATGGACTCATTCAGCCTCAGATATTTATTGGTCAGATCTTGAATGCCTTGACGTGAAAAGATGTCCTTTAGCTGTTTTACTGGCTCCCAGTATTCCCAGTTGCCTTGAACAAAATAGACTCCGAGAGGTGCCTTGAGCTGTGCGAGGACTTCCTCGTAACCTTTGGCGGTACCGCCGGGAGTGGCGATGTCTCCGGTGATGACAATCATGTCTGGTTTGTTCTCTTTAATGGCAGCAATGAGTTTATGTTCTACGGCTCCCATACCCTTAGTGTGAAGGTCCGTGACGTGGGCTATGGTGAAGTGTCTTTTCTGGGAACCAATTAAGATGTGGTGAGTGGTCGACTCGAGCTGATTTGGTTCGATGAAAAAGGCGTACCCCAAAAGAGAAAAAGGGAGGAGGAGTAGACTCAATTTAAAGTATTTCATGGTATCTTTAAATTATGGAAAAGATTTTTAGAATTTACCAACTTAAAGATGAGGCGCTCATTGATCTCTACCGTCGGCTTGATAAGGATTTACGACCCATGCCCCGCAAGCCTGATGGAAGTATCGACCCTTATGGAATAGGCCTTGAAGATAATGATGTCGATGCCATGAGACATGCGTTCATTAGTGGCGTATACACACTTGAGTATAATGCTTCTTTGTCAGAGCTTCTTGGTAGGCTTCAGGAGTTTTCTACGTTTGACTCAAGATCCACATCGGCACTTAGTGAGAACATGGATCTTTGGAATAATGCCCTGGGAAGAGCTTATGGTAAGAGAGCTAAAAGCTGGGATGAGCTTTATCAAATGCTGATGAAAGCTTTGAAAGAGGGAGAATTGATTATACATCCGTCGGATAAAAGAAAATACCGTGGAGAGAAATCTATCAAGCGTCAGCCCAAATCTTTTGTGATCAAAATTAGAGAGAACAAGACAGGATCTAACACCGAGTTTTTAGATGTTCGGAAGAAGTTAGTGATGTCCAAGGATGAATTTGTTCAAGCTATTCGTATGGGACGATATCCCGGGTACGCGATCAAGAAGCATTATTCAGGTGAGTTCCCTTATTCCACGAGAGATCGGTTCAAATTTAATAATCTCGGATGAGAAGAAATGAAGTTTCATGAGAATTCATGAAATCGAACGAGACGTAGAAAACTCACAATTCACACTCTAACTCATCAAGATTTTTGTGTTTTTAAGTGCGCTCTCGAACCCCTCGGGTAGTTCGGGCATTTGAATACCTAGGTTGTTGAAATTTAAATCAAGTTTATTATAGCATAGATGGATTTGTCGGCTTTAATGACTTTTTTGGCAATTTACATAAAAGAACGGCATTCAAAGTGAGGCCGTATTGATTTTCTTTGAAAATGTTTTCAGGGATTGGGTCGATCACTAGTGGTTTTTTACAGATAATTAAGGGTAGATATATCTCCCTCTGAAAGCGAATAAATGTATGGGTTTGTCCTAATATAGCAATAGTTCATTATTGAAATAGAATCGTAAGATCCGTATGTCATATGCCCTTTGTCCCAAAAGTATTCTTGGTAACTCATTTAAACTGCCCTCTTATAGTGGTGTTTTTGATTTTGGTAAAAGTTCATGATTATAATAATTCACAAAAAGATCCAAATGATCCTGCAACCTAGCAGGATCCTTTGTTGTGCACCAAGTACGCCGGATCAAACGATTTATATTGGCACGCAAGATAGCGCAGGTGTGATTGATCGCAAACAGCGGATCAAACTGCACCTTCTTTAGTTCTCCTTGTCCTGCAATATGGGCCCTCTCGCTTTTAAATCTTTCATGGGACGCCCAAGGAAAAAACTTATTAATCACTTTCGGATAACGTCCATGCTCATCAGATTTTATCTTGAGTTTATGATCAATCTCATAATGACTTATTGTCTGAAACAACCTCTCTAGCCCCTCGGCATGTCTATCTTGTCTGTATCCATATTTTTTTCGTCCTAATTTTGCCAAATGACCGAAGGCCGGAATCTGTGAGACCTCCACGGCAAGTATCGATCTTCTCTTCTCATCCACCGCCACAGAAACACTGAGAGGCCTGAGTTTTGAGTTCTCCTTGGTGATTAAGTCATCTAGCTGAATACAGCTGATTTTACTCTTATTAAGCAGGAGTTTGCGTTGATTGATTTGTCGAGCTCGCTTTGCCAGCAGGGGTAATTTTCTGGAGACGGTATTTTTACTCACATTGAGCAAGAGAGCAGATCGCCTAAGGGATACGCCGGAGCAGAGAAGTTTTAACAGAGGAGAATTTATTCTTCTTTTTTTTTGCCGATAGAAACTAGAAAAAACAGCAGCGGAGAAGCGAAGTCCGCATGATTTACATCGATAGCGCTGAATTTTTTTGGCGTCATCCAGACGTTTATAATAACCGTCTTTGATAACAAGATTTGGGGCGGCACAGTTTTGGTGGGGGCATAGTCTTTTCATACTGAGAGTCAGTGCAAAAAGGGTGTAAAAGATCTGAAGAGACAGATGATTGAATTAATAAGTTTCTTAGTGCACCAGGACGGAGAAAAAGTCACTACCAAGAGAAAAAAGAGATGAATTTAAAAAAGAGACTGCCCCCATTAAACGGGGGCAGTTTAGGTCGAATAAAGAAGTATTGGTTCGACGCAAAAAGAGAAGAGGAGTGATCATTGCTTCACTGGTGCATAACTCCATAAAACCTAAGAATTTTCTTCTCTCTAAAGTAAAATTTTTGAAGTAAAATATTTTTATTAAATCCCCCAGATGGAGCAGTTTTTATGGCCAACTTAGATAAGGCCTACCAAGAGTTTTTAGGCGATCTCAAATCGAAGATCGCATCAAGCAGGTACACTGCCGTTAGAGCTGTGAACACTGAGCTGATTTTGCTCTATTGGGACATTGGAAACTCCATTCTTCAAAAACAAGAGACTGCTGGGTGGGGAAAGAAAGTCATTCAGCAACTTTCAAAAGACTTAGAGGGTGCATTCCCTGATATGAAGGGCTTTAGTGAACGAAATCTCGATTTTATGCGCCAGTTTGCAAAGTTTTGGCCTGATCCCCAAATTACGAAACAAGTTGTTTCGAAATTACCGTGGGGACATAACATACTGTTATTGCAGAGAACCTCTAGTGAGTCTGACAGGCTATGGTACGCCCAAAAGTCTCTTGAAAATGGGTGGTCGAGAAATATCTTAGCTATGCAAATCGAGTCTAATTTGAAGGCCCGTATTGGTTCTGATGATAAGACCAATAATTTTGCAGCGACCTTACCAAAGCCTCAATCCGATCTTGCTAACAATACACTTAAAGACCCATATATTTTTGATTTTCTCTCTATAGGGCAAGAGGCCCATGAGCGTGAGATTGAAAAATCGCTTGTCGATCACATTCAAAAATTTCTTTTAGAGCTTGGTTCTGGCTTTGCTTATGTTGGTCGACAAGTTCATCTCGATGTCGGTGGGGATGACTTTTATCTTGATCTTCTTTTTTATCACATACGTCTTCATTGTTACGTAGTGGTGGAACTTAAGGCTGATAAATTTAAACCAGAGTATGCAGGCCAGCTGAATTTCTATCTTACAGCAGTTGATAAACAATTGAAGACTCCAGAGGACAATCCAACAATTGGAATTCTCCTCTGTAAGACAAAAAATAAGGTCGTCGCCGAATATGCTTTAAAAGATATTTCAAAGCCGATGGGTATTTCAGAGTATCGTATTGGTGATGCGATACCTGAGAAAATTAAGACTGCTTTGCCGAGTATCGAAGAGCTGGAGCAGGAGCTAGGTGGCAAAGATGAATAAAGGGATATGGATTGTAAGTGGCGAAAAGATCTGAACTAATAAATCAAGAATCGATGGATGGTCTATTACTTCATCATCCATACATACTCCTCTTTCAAAAAAATGATTGGCGGGAGTATCTGGAGCTTATTGCCTTGATTTACGACTATCTTGAAGAGGCCTATGCACCAGTGCCGTTCGATGTCTTGAAAACCATTCTCTATCATCACTACTCAGATAAAGTTGCATCTACAGATGCTAAGATTACAAATTTTTTCACAATGATGATTGCGGAGCTTCAAGTTTTAAAAGACTCGCACGATCAATGGGGGAAACGGTTTATCGAGTCAACTCCACACGGTAAAGAACTGTTAAAGTTTGTAGAGTCGATGCTAGTTCAGAGAACCAGGTTCTCTGGGACAAGCGCTGAGATGATGCTGGGAGCATTAAATGGCTTACTCTTTTCAACGCAAAATATGAGTCAAGGAGATGCAGAAAAACATCACCGAGAGAAGATAAAAGCGTATCAAGCAGATCTCGAAAAAATCATCAAGAATGGCCCAAAAGCCGCAGAACTCCTCCCTTTGACACATTCTTATGAGGCCCTTTTCGGTCAGGCCGAAGAAGCCGCTATTCATGTGTTAGCCGCTACCGAAGATGTCAAGGTTGCTATTGAGCGTGAGCGGAAGAAACTAGCAGAGAGATACATTAAGCAGGAGAAAAGTGCAGGGGAGAACATTCGAATCCTGGCCGATTTTCATTTAGAACTTCATCAGACTGAAGAGTACAAGAGTTATAAGCAGGCGAAAGACCTCTTTTCTCAGCTAAGTGCTCAAGTTAGGTTTAAATACAATGACGTGAATAGATTGCTTGGAGTTCTGTTGGAAAAAGATGTTGTTAGTGACGATACCTTGAAGAAATCCCATCTGTCTCGGTTTTCAAATCAATTTGAAGCGGCCGACGCAAGCATACGTGAAAAGATCAAGGTACAGATTGAGATTCTACGTCAGCAAGTGAACCACGCTCTGATGACTGACACTCATCTCGTGCAGAACTCATTGAACAATATCTTCAAGTTGCTTTACGGACAGAAAGACCTGGCCCACCGTTGTTTAGAAGACATGGGGCTCGAAGTTCGCCATCCCTGGTCTCCTGATTTTGGAGTCATCGAACTAAACTCATTCCATATTCCCACAGAGATCGAGGGCATGAAGATTGCCGAAGAAGAATGGACAGTTGAAGACCTAATGTCGATAGGTCTTGGCTTAGCACGGGCCGAAGAAAATACGATTTTGAACATCTTAACTAAACTTAAAGAACGCCTGATTGAACAAAAACTCATTCTGGTGTCATCCTATGGAGAGCTAACGAGTCTCGCCGAGCTCTATGTATTGCTCGAAGCTGACATCCTTGAGCCAGCTATAAGCAAAGAGCTAAAAGGCAGCTGTGATCTTAGTTTTTCCTTTTTAGGCCGTGCTTTCGTTCTCTGTGAAGTTCCAGACTATCAATACACTATAAAGGAATCATATGAGTCAACTAGTTGATCTAGAATTGGCCGGTTGTTTACGCCGTCTGCTCAAGAGCCGATTCATCATAAAAGCGAAGTCAGAAAATTGGTACAGGATCATCGTTGACAAGCAGCAGTCCCTCGAAGGGTTCATGACGGCAATGGCCGCCAAGCTCATCATTAACGAACAACTTGGAGTGATCTATCTCCAAGAGTTAGACCCCGAGATTGAGGAGAAGCTGGCTTATCAGCTTGGCTCCAAGATGATTCTTAGAAAGTTCGCCACACATGCCTTGCTTATCATGCGCAAGAAGAGATCCGACTACTTTTTAAACCCTGATGCCTCTGGGAAGTGTTTCATTACGAAACAGGAGCTTAAAGAACTATTGCTTCCTTTCCTAGAAGGAATAGAAAAGTACAAAGAGGATAAGAAATTAGAATCGGATATCCGAGAAGCCCTGAAGGATCTCCGAGACCTCCAGGTCATTTTCGAGATAGGGGACGGGAGTGATGTTTACGAAATTTCACCGGTCTGTGATGTCTTGCTACCACTTGAAGACATTGAGATCGTAGAGCGCAATATTGTGAACTATATGAAGAATGCAGCAGGGGATTCCCTATGATGAGTCAAGGACAAACCCTGGTTCGGATCGAGCTTTACAACTGGGGTAATTTTGGCGGACTTCACACGGTGGAATTATATCCAAAGGGGACATCTGGCCCTCTATTAGCGCCACCTCACGCATCTGCGATTTTAGGGGTAAATGGATCTGGGAAATCCACCATCATTGATGGCATCATGATCGTGCTGCTGCCTTTCGAGCAGGTTCTTAAGCTAGGTGTGACGAATGATTATGAAAAGGGCAGTGGAGGCGGACGCAGGGGTGAGGACTACGTTCTAGGTAAGTTTGCTTCGTCTGATGGCAGTACGAAGGATCTCGCCGCTGTTTATAACAGGCAAAATGGAGTTTCTCTTTTTCAGCTTACTTTCCAACACAACGAGAAGAGCGATTCACTCATTACAGTCGGTGCCGTCTGGTGGTATAATAACTATAAAGTCAGTAGCCGGCATTTCTATACGACGCAATCAGACCTTAGCATCAAGGACATTTGTCCAGAAGGAGTGCTTCCCAAGAACATCAAAGTCTTTAAAGATAATTTCCTTCCGAAAGGATTTAACCCACAGACCTTTGATACAGCTCAGTCTTACTTCACTATCCTCTCAACCTTGCTCGGAGGAGTTTCAAAAGACGACCTGAAGCTTTTTAACCGAGCTTTCTACGTTAAATCGATCGAGCACATCGACAACTTCATAAGGGAGAACATGCTCATCGAGGAGGAGAATGAGAACCTTGGTAACCTCCTCGAGAACGTTTCCAACGGGAATCAGATCACACAACAGATCGAGCTCTGCCGCAAGAAGCTCGAAAGCACCGGGAAAATTTTAGAAGCTCTGGAGAAATTGACAGAGCTGCAAGAAAAAATATCCGACGAAAAGAAACAGAAGTCCTTCATTAACTTATTCCAATACTGGCTCCCGATTTGCCTAGGCCGTGAACAACTGGATGAGATGAGAAGGGAGCTAGAAGACTGTCAGCGAAAGCTTCCGAACCTCTATGAGTATAAGGGGACTTTGGACGGTCTCATTACCTCTTTAAAGGATAGGCTTCAAAACTCAGAAACAGCGAGAGCTTTGGAACTTCTTGAGGCTCGTGCCGGTCACATGGATGAGAACTTGCAGGGACTTCGCTCTAAAAAGAATGCTTTCAGTGAAGCGATGGCCAAAGCGAAGGTACGTTTGCCACGGGATGCCTCTCCTGATCAAGTCATCGCTGCCGTTCAAGTTAAGGTCAGTGAGTTTAGCCAGCGCATAGAGGAGCTAAAAACTGAACTCGATCAATTGCGACGTCAGGAAAACGCGTCCCTTGAAAGATCAGGACAGCTAAAAAGTGACCTCGCTCACTTCGAGTCCCATAGGACTCTTATCTCCGGGGCGTTGTTCGCTGTTAAGACCAACGCTATTCGAGAGCTTAAGCTGCCAGAAGAAGCTCTCATGTTCGTGGGAGAGACCGTATCAATAAGTGCTAGTGAAAATAGAACCGCTATAGAATCCGCTCTCGAACCCATCTCAAGGAACTTATTGGTTCATCCGGATTATATCGATAAAGTAACGGCGTGGATCGATAAGGCGAAGCTTAACTCCAGTGTAACAGTGAAGCGCATCAGTCACGAGGAACTTTTACTGCAGGCCACGCTTGAAGATGGAGACAAGACTTCGATTTTATCGATGATCTCTTTGCGGGAGCTGAAGGAGAATCCCTTTTACTACTACGTCATTAGGTGGTTGAACGGCAGTTATGCCTATCGGTTGGTCAATGTTGCCGATTTCAAACGTGGAACTGGCCTGCTCGTTACCCGTGACGGGCTTGTAAAAAGAGATAAGACTACCATGAGAAAGCTTCGGAGAGACTTCCAACATTCCTTAGGTTGGAACCCTACTCAGAGGATAGAAGAACTCACGGGCGAGCTACTCGAACTCAATCGACTCTGGAGTACCCAGAAAGAGAAGATTACAGAACTCGAGAAATCTGTTGATAGTGACAAGGAACTAATTGGGGTTCTCAAAATCTATGAATCGACTGAGAAACTAGATTTTTTTGAACTTCCTAACATCGAGCAAAAACTGAAAGAGCTGAGTGCTCAAATCGCTCAGCTAAAGGAAAAAGATAAGGACCTCGCCTCGATTCGTAAAACCCTAGAGGACAAAGAAAAAGAGTATGAGTCTACGAGAGCAGAGATTGCTGGGATTCAGGCCCAGGAAAAAAACCTTACCACAGACTCAAAAAAAATTAAAATCCAACTACCACAGCTGGAAAAGGCTTTCCGTGAAACCCGATTCTATCGAGAAGTTTTAGAGAGCTTCCAGACAGAAGACAGGATGATCCAAGAATTCTCAGAAAGGCGAGCGAAGCTTGAAGGAAAGTGTGCTGAACTCCTTGCTGAGATAGAAGCGAGACTCGATAACCTTGGGAGAAACAGGGTGTCACTCGTAAGTCGAGCTACGACTTATATGACTAACTATAAGAACGATTTCAACGACCCTAACTTATCCTATGTGTTCCAGGACACAGAGAAGCCTCGCATTTTATTTGAATCTTGGGTTGCACACCGTGAAAAGCTTGAGAAGTCTGAACTTGCGGATCTCCAGGAAAAGTGGAAAGAGTTTTTTAACGACGTGCTCATAAATTCCATAAGGGATACGCTAGACGAGCTAAAAGGACAGGAGCGTGACATCCAGGAGAACATTCACTCTATCAACCGAGTGCTCAGTCTCAATCATTTTGAGAAGCTTCCGACAGAAGAGAGGTATCTGAAGATCGATTCCTCGCCGTCGCAGCATGAATCCATCAAGCGGTTTAAGACGGAGTCTGCGGTGATTGAAAAAATTTTCTCGTCCCCTGAACTCCGGGCCAAGCTTGAAGAAGCAAATGCAGAAGTCATAGAGCCCTTAAAGAAGTTTGTGGACTATTTAAAGGATAATGAGCGTGAAAGGAAATTTGTGACGGATATCAGGAACCATTTTCAATTTAAGGTTCAGTCATGGTTGAGGGGTGATGTCGTCGAGGACAGGCCAGTCGAAACTTTTACAGGTTCTCGGCATGATGCCAAGAGCTCTGCCCAGACTACTCATCTTGCCTATACACTCCTTGCTTCTTCTCTTGCGTACCGGTTTCGGTTTAACGATCCGATCAAGGGACGGAACACACCCCGCTTGATCGTCCTCGATGAGTTCGGTGGGAAATTCGACAATGAAAAACCCAGAGACATCTTGCAGATGCTTTCCCAAATGGGGTTTCAGCCCTTGCTAGTGAGTCCCATGACCAAAGCGGAGATCCTCGCCGATGACCTTTGTTACGTGACACTCGTTCACAAGGCTTCGGCGAGCAAGTCGAAAGTACAATCCTACCAGATCCAATCGAAGGAGCAGTATAACAAGATGGTGCTTGAATTATCGAACGCTGGGGTCGTAACAACGTGAGTCTCATAAACATAGATAAGATCTTAACAGCGGCAGAGCGATCGTTTCTTCTAACAGGAGCTGATGAGTACGTTCATACTATCCGAGAAGATAAGAGTATTCCGAACTTTTATGAAAGAGTAGAAAAGGAATTACGAAATTTCCCTTGGCTGGGTGTCTACAAATACCGCAAAGTAAAAGAAGGCTTGGTTAGTATTGCTCGGCCTTATAAGGTTCTGGTTACTTCCCGTGCCCTCGCCGAACAGCGTCCTGAGTATCTTCGTGTGAAGGAATCTTTCACGGCAGCTACGGAGAATCCATCTTCATTTTCTACCGCAGAGTTTTTGGAAAATTATTTTGGACTCTGTTATAGAAAGCATTCACAGATTAAAAGTTGTCTGGAGGTCTATCTTTTTCTGATCGCTAATAAGGACGGGCTAGTTGGCCTTCTGCCTCGTCAGATACCTCATTCGCAGTCCACTAAGTTGATCGGAACTGAGTCTTTACTTTTGTCTATGTTCGCCTTTGATTCAAAGATCAAGGATGCGAGCTGGGGCGACTTTTATAACTTCTTTGGACTGAGTGATCGTTCAGCAGAGTTCCGGATCTTCGCTCCGAAATGCCAGTGGAGGGGAGTAGCCGTTCAGGAGTTTCATGGAATCCTTTCTAGTCAGATTGTAGATGCGTACGGCTTTGACGGCCTTAAGAACACCTTAGTCGTAGAGAATCTTGAAAGTTTCCTTCCGCTCATTGAGCAAGATAAGCATACTCTTCTTATTTGGGGCAGTGGATGGAAATGCACTCTGCTTGATGAGCTGACAAATATCCTTCCAAAGCCCATTTATTACTGGGGTGATATTGATAAAGAGGGTATTGAAATTGCATCGCAATTTTCTCATCAGACTGGAGCGAAGGCTGTTTTTATGGGACTTGACACTCTGGAAAGGTATAGGAATCTAGCTCAGAAGATTGATTACGTCTCTCCAGAGAGGGATTTGATTTTATATCGGGATGTTTATAACATTGTTTGCGATGAGAAAATCAGAATAGAACAAGAAAAGATTGTTTTTGATTTGGACATACTTGGGTTTGAGTAAATACTGGCTTAATGATTAGAGGTCACAATGCTTAGAAGTATAATGAAGAGTGTTTCGCTGAGAGTTTTTCTCCTCGCTTATTTAGCTGTGATGCTTGTCCTGTACCCTGTTTCTCGAATGTACGTACATGAGTACAAAACTATTCCAATTAAGTTTGAATTTGCTTTTTTCATGGTTTTAGTTGGCCTGATCTGTAACAGTGGGCTTTTGCTTGCTCTTTCTAGATGGGGGCTGCTACATAAGAAGATAACATCTTTAGGCTTAGTCTTTACTGCTTTGATGAATGCTCTCTTGTTACTATTAACAAATGGAAATCCTCTTCACTTCGTTTCATATGAACATTGGAACACAGTAAGATATTTATGTTTTTATGGAGTCTTGCTTGCTGGTGTCGTGTTATGTGTTCTTGTAAGGAGACATCAAGATGAATCTAGGTAGAATTGGAATAAAAATTTGGGACCTCCAATTTGATGCGAGGGACGAACTTTATTTGATGATCGACAAGCATTACAAACCAATGCCTAAAGACGCTAATGGAAAAATTAATCCTCAGGCCCATGGTCTTGCTGATAATGACATAGATGCCCTTAGGCACTCTTATGTGAGCGCAGTTTACGTTATCGAATATAATGAGGGTACTTCTGAATTGCTAGGACGTTTACGCGAATATTTTACAATGACTCCCAATGAATTCCATTCTCTTAATATGGATTTGTGGAATAACTCTGCTGGAAGATCATATGGTAAGAAGTTCAAGCGAGGAGAGGAACTGTTTTTTGCCCTTATAAAGGCCCTAAAGGGTGGGGAGTTGATTATTACGCCGAGTGATCCACGGAAATATAAAGGGCCCAAGGCTATTAAGCGTCTACCCAAATCATTTGTTATCAAAGTAAAAGAAAATAAGACAGGGGCGAACATAGAGTTCTTTGATGTTCACAATAAACGAATGATGAACAAAAATGAATTCATCGAAGCGATTAGAGAGGGTAAGTATCCTGGATATGCCGTAAGAAAACATCACTCTGGTGAGTTCCCTTATTCAACTAGAGATAGATTCAGTTTTAACAACCTTGGGTGAGTGAGTCCGACCAGTCCGACTAATCCCGTGAGAAGAAGTGAAATAAAGTGAAAATATGTGAAGTGACGAGATCGCTTACAGTCTTGTTTTCACTCTCAAAACGCTGAAATACTCTTTTGTTATCTTTTATCAGTCTTCTTAACTCCATCGAGACTTTCATTCATCTATCTGAGCTTCTCAGTCTTGAGTCCACGGATAAAGCCACTTACAGAAAGAACTTTGATTGCGAAGAGCCGTCACTGTAGATTCGAGGAGGTTTAAAGTTAGGTGAGGAATAATTTCGGGATTTGAGGTGTAGATGTTCTTTTGTATCTCTTTTATTTTATTTGAAAGAGAGTCTGCTCTCTTGTAAAGTTCAGGGGCTTTCACGCTCAGGGCTTTGAATTTAAGTTCTGATGAATTCTCTGGAGTACCTAAATTAAGTCCACCATAGAGATAACGTAGAGGAAAAAGAGGGTTGTTCATGAGCAGTAATTTTTTTTCTTCTCGTGTTCCTGGGAGATCCTTGTTTAAAAGTTTTTTATCATATTCTGCTCGTGCTTCTTGCACTGTTTTATAGGTGCGAATATCATCGGGTAGTTCATTTTTTTGCTCACAAGATAAAGTCTGAGTATCGAGCCAAGACAGAAACTTTACATCTAGCTCAGTGCCACCGAGATGGTTTAAATAGTCATCAATTTTTGCTTGTAATTCGTTTGCGAGAAGTCCATATGGATTTTTCTTATGGATTTCTCGATCATTACACAAAAAGGCTGCTTGATCTTGAATAGCTTCCGAGCATTGAAGCTTTTCAAGTGATGGGTCAATAGTTTCTCTGCTATTTAAAAGTGAAAGTGTTCTGTCTCACCTAACGGTGTCCAGTTTATAACATAAAATTCTCAGGCCAAG
>JBMLQL010000015.1:0-35645 GCA_049241565.1 Bacteriovoracaceae bacterium
ATGGAGGAGTAATATACGAACCCATGGAACTCAAATTAATCGAAGAACAGATCCTCTTTTTGCAGAATCTCCAAACTCAGGGGAAGAGCTTTAATACCGTCAAAAACTACAAGGCCGATCTCAATTGTTTTAACGAGTTTCTCGCAAGTAAACAGAAGAACCTTAAATTCAAAAGCTTTACTACCACTCAAGTCAATGAATACTCTCAGTATCTTCAAGAGAAATACGGCTCTCCGAACTCTATCAGACGCCGGGTTCAGGCATTGAGACTCTTTTTTGATTATCTTATTCTTAAAGGAGCCTTTCCTGAAAATCCACTTAAGAAAATGCCCGTGGCCCCGAAGGTCTTGGATCTTCCTCGCCCCACTCCCTTTATTCAGATCACCAAGTTTTATCAATATCTCCAAAAAGACTTTAAGGCCGCTGAAACGAGCCTGGCCCAATGTGTGGCCGCTCGAAATCTTATTCTCTTCCATCTTATTTATGGGACAGGACTTAAGGTCTCTGATCTGGCCAAGATCACATTGAGTTCAGTTTTAAAAGAGAAAGACGGCTTTCGTATTCTGGTTCAACATCCAAAACGAGACCCATATTCTATTCCCCTCCCAAAACTTTTTAATAGTGATTTTAAAATCTATAAAGATCTCTATAACAAACAAATGCAACTTGAAGATGCTCAGTTTGATGAGCTTCTTTTTAATGCCAATCCTTACCGGATGATTTCTGGAGGTCTCTCTCCCAGAGGAACCGAGCTTCTTTTCGAAGAGTGGCGCCGTAAATACAAACTCGAAATTACCGCCAAGTCACTGAGACAATCTTGCATTTTTAAATGGCTCAACCAAAAAGTAAACGAGACCACTATCAAAGAATGGCTTGGCGTGGCCCCCAATTATACTCTTGAGCTTTATACAAATCTTTTAGAAAAAAAACCGATGGATTATGTGTTCTCGGAGATGGGAGGGGCCCATGACTCTTGATGAAGTTTTCATGAAAAGGGCCTTCGATCTCTCCCTTCAAGGAATTGGTTCTGTCTCACCTAATCCTCTAGTGGGTGCCGTGATTGTAAAAGAAGGAAAAATCATCGCTGAAGGATATCACGCTCTTTACGGAAGTGATCATGCTGAGCTTGATGCCATTAAAAAGGCAGATGTTAGTCTTGAAGGGGCCACTCTGTATTGCACTCTTGAGCCTTGCTGCCATACCAATAAACAAACTCCTCCTTGTGCCCAACGGATAGTAAAAGAAAAGTTTAAACGAGTGGTGATTGCTAATCTCGATCCTAATCCTCATGTGAATGGAGGTGGGGTAAAGATTCTAAAAGATGCGGGCATTGAAGTTGAATCAGGTGTGCTTGCCAATCTTGGAGAGGAAATTAACGAAGCCTTTTTCACGACGCAAAGACTTAAGCGTCCTTACATCCACTTAAAATTAGCAGCGACTCTCGATGGTAAAATAAGTATGCCTAATGGAGAATCTCAGTGGATCACATCTGAAGCTTCTCGGCATTATGTACATGAACTCAGACGCGCTCATAGTGCGATACTGGTTGGAGCAGAAACTGCAAGGTTAGATAATCCGACTCTCACTGTTCGCCTTCCCGATTTTAAAGGGAGGCAGCCTTGGAGATTGATTCTGACAAAATCAGGAAATCTCTCTGAAACACTTAAGATTTTCACTGATGAGCACAAAGATCGCACACTGATCCTGACCAAATCGAAGATTAGTTTTCTGAGTGATGAGCAGCAAATTATTTTTACCGATTTGAATGATCTTATGGAAAAACTTCTCACAAAAAAGATCGCTTCTATTTTTGTTGAGGGTGGCCCTCAGGTGGCAACACTTCTTCTCAAGGAAAACCTCGTAAACCGACTTAGTTATTTTATTAATCCTTCATTACTCGGAGTTGGAGCTTCGGCCATCTCTGATATTGGAGTTAAAACTCTTCGCTCTCGCCCACATCTCACAGATGTAAAAACAAAACAGTTTGAGAGTGATATTTATCTCACAGGGAAAATTGTATGTTCACAGGATTAATTCAAACACTTGGGACTATTGTCTCTATTACTCCCAATCAAGAAGGCAAAGAATTTGTCATTCGTGCTCCGGCCATTATCAAAGATGTTCAGATTGATGATTCAGTGGCCACCAACGGTGTCTGTTTAACCGCCACAGAGGTTAAAGGCGATACATTCAAGGCCCAGGCCGTTCACATGACTCTCCAGAAGACGAGTCTCGGAAGTCTCAAGGTTAACGATAAAGTTAATTTAGAAATGTCACTCAGGCCCTCAGATCGTCTGGGAGGGCATTTTGTTTCTGGACACGTCAATGCCCTTGGACGAGTTGAAAACATCGCTACCAGAGGAGAAAATTGGGAAATTGAGGTCAGCTTCCCTAAGGAGCTTCGTAAGTACATGATTTCAGAAGGCTCTATTACCCTTGATGGAATTAGTCTCACAATTGCCGAATTGAAGGCAGAGAGACTCAAAGTTGCGATCATTCCTCACACTCTTGAAAAGACTACACTGCATGCCAAAAAGGTTGGTGATAAGATCAATCTTGAGGTAGATATGCTAGCGAAATATATAGAAAACTTCTTGAGGTTTGATACCTCTGGAAAAAAAGATGAATGGGCCAAAAACTTTTTTGATGTGAAATATGAAGACTAATAAAAGACCTCTCGACACTATTGAAGCTGCTCTCCAAGATTTAAAATTGGGGAAAATGATTATCGTTGTGGATGACGAAGATCGTGAAAATGAAGGTGACTTCATTATGCCAGCGGAAACCATCACACCAGCAGCTGTGAACTTTATGGCCTCTGAAGGCCGTGGTCTTATCTGTACTCCCCTAACTCGTGAGCTTGCTGAAAAATATGATCTTCCTCCACAAGTGAGAAAAAATACTGCATCTCTTGAAACGGCCTTCACGATCACCATCGATGCTGCTGAAGGCATTAGCACAGGGATCTCTGCGTCGGATCGCGCGCATACTATTAAACTTCTCTCTCAAACTAAAATCACGACTCCAGCTCATTTTGCTCGTCCTGGACATATTTTTCCACTCATCGCTAAAGATGGTGGTGTTCTAGAGCGTATTGGCCATACTGAAGCAGCGGTTGATCTGGCCCGTATGGCAGGCTTTTCTCCAGTGGGTGTTTTATGTGAAATCACCAATCCAGATGGAACGATGGCACGCTTTGATGATCTCTCAATCTTTGCCGATAAACATGATCTTAAAATGATCTCCATTGAAGACTTAGTAAAATATAGAAAGACTCATGACAATCTGATCTCCGCAGTTGAAAAGATTCCTTTCCCTAATAAGTTTGGGAATTTTGATCTTTATATTTTCAAGTCAGAAAATCTTAATCAAGAACATATCGCGATAGTGAAAGGAGATCTTAAAAAGATCTCTGAGGAAGCTCTCGTTCGTGTTCACTCTGAGTGCTTCACAGGAGATATCTTCGGTTCAACTCGTTGTGATTGTGGTGAACAACTCTCAACATCAATGCAGAAGATTGAAGAAAATGGTTCAGGAATGGTGATCTACCTTCGTCAAGAAGGTCGAGGCATTGGACTCTTTAATAAAATTAAAGCGTACCAACTACAAGACCAAGGAATGGATACGGCCGAGGCCAATCTTCATTTAGGTCTTCCTGTTGATTCACGTGACTATACAATGGCCCATCAGATTCTTAAGCACTTTAACGTGCAAAAAGTGAAACTGATGACCAACAATCCTTTAAAAATTGGTGGCCTTGAGAAGTTTGGTTATAAGGAGATCACTCGCATCCCCTTAGAGATTAAGGCCAACCAAAACAATGCCCAATATCTTTTTACTAAAAAAGTGAAGATGGGTCATTTGCTCAGTAATTTAATTGATCAATAAATAGAAGAGGTATCTATGAAAATCGAAGGTTCACTCAATGGATCAAAACTAAAAATTGCTATCGTCACAGCAAGATTCAATGAATTCATCACATCTAAACTTTTAGGTGGAGCGATCGATTGTCTTCACCGTCACGATGTTGAGACAAAAAATATTGATGAAATCTGGGTTCCTGGGGCCTTTGAACTTCCTCTAGCAGCTCAAGCTCTTGCTGAATCAAAAAAATATGATGCCGTGATTTGTTTGGGTGCAGTTATCCGTGGTTCAACTTCTCACTATGACCTTGTATGTAATGAAGCGGCCAAAGGAATTTCTGCTGTGGCCCTTAAGACAAGTACACCGGTTGTTTTTGGTGTTGTAACTACAGACACTATTGAGCAGGCCATTGAGCGCGCTGGAACAAAAGCTGGAAATAAAGGCTGGGATTCTGCGATGACGGCCATTGAGATGAGCAACTTAATGAGCAAACTTAAGCACTAAAGATTTCGGTGACTTAGCACCGCTTGAATCTCCTCTCAAAATATGCCTAAAATAGAGATGAGATAAAAAGGTGGGAAGGGCTGCTACCCTTCCCTAAAACTACCCGAATATTCTTATCATCACAGCAAGCTGTAAGATAAAAATAATTAAGGCAAGTACCCTCATTATCTCTTCCATGAAATCTCCTTTACAGAGGCGCCCTTCATTGGGCGTCTAATGGAAAAGACTCATCACAGAAGAAGACCCTCATTACATCACTAAAAATTTGTTTGTCTGGGAATGAAGAAAAGAACTGGAGATTTGTTCAGAAGTGAAAATCTGACCTGAGAATCTGATTGAGCAAAAAGAGAATATGATTTGTATTAGATAATCCCTTTATTATCGGAAGGTTACGCGTTCATCTTTTATTTTACGATGACACGTCTTCCTACTTGCCATAACTATTGAAATTTACTAAACTGCCTCCTCATCATACGACTTAGTTTGGGGAGCGCAGGCCCGGCTTTTCGTTAAATTTATTAGTTTCCTGCTATTGCTATAGGAGAATATCATGGCAAAAATCGACATGGGGCGCTCGCGCTTCAAGATTCAAAGACGTTTAGGTATCGAACTTCCAGGTCTAGGAAAAGCTGGCGCTTTAGAGCGTAAGCCTTACGGTCCAGGTCAGCACGGTATGCAACGTAAAAAACTTTCTGACTTAACTATCCGTTTGATGGAAAAGCAAAAAGTTATGTTCAACTACGGACTTCGCGAAAACCAACTCGTAAATTACGTAAAAAAATGTAAGAAAATCAAAACTCAATCTTGGGTTGATTCACTTATCATCACTCTTGAGTCTCGTCTTGATAACGTTGTTTTCCGTCTTAACTGGGCACCTTCTATCCCAGCTGCACGTCAAACAGTGACTCATAAGCATATTCTTGTGAATGGAAAAGTAACAAACGTTCCAGGATATATTCTTAAACCAGGTGACGTTATCGAAATTACAGACAAGGGTGCTAAGTCAGGTAACTACCTTCAAGCTCACGCTCGTCCAAGAATTACATCAATCCCAGCTTTCCTTTCTAAGGAAACTGTTGGAGAGAAAGAAAAAGCAAAAATCGTATCTAAGCCGCTAGCTGAAGATATTCCATTTGCTTTCGAAAAACGTCTCGTGATTGAGTACTACTGGAAAGTTAAATAATCTTTTAAAGATATTTCTTATACAGGAAGGCCCGAGAAATCGGGCCTTTTTTTTTATTCAAAACCATCTATAAAAATGCCCTCATGTTGCCATTAGGCAACACTTTGTTGCCCAATCACTTGCGCGTCCCCTAAAACTTGCCTATATTTCGCCTATGCAAACTGAAGTAGTTTCTCAAAATCCTGCCAACACACTTAAGCAAGCCTACCTGCTAAGGAAAGAGCGTAATCATTCTTATTCACTAAATGCTTTTGCTCAGGACTTAGGTGTTTCAAAGTCATTTTTGTCACGAGTACTTTCTGGAGAAAGACCCGTTTCAATGAAGCTGGCGATTCAGATTTCTGTTGCCCTGGATTTGAATGAAGCAGAATCACGCTCTCTTCTTTTCTCTGTGATCCAGTTTTCATCTAAAAATGCAAAAATCTCAAAAAAGGTTAAAGCAAGAATTCAAAAAGAATTTAAGGAATCTTCAAACAATCCCATTATTTATACAACTATCGATCTAGAACGTTTCAAAGTGATGTCTCATTGGTACCACTTCGCCCTGATTAACCTCACTAGAGTTAAAGGATTCAGAAGTACTCCGACCTGGATTGCTAAAAAACTAGGAATCACTGTTATAGAAACAAGAGATGCCATAGAAAGATTAATTAGTCTGGGCCTGATGAGAGAGGTTAATGGATCACTTAAGGCAAGCTCTGATCAATTCCTAAATGTAAAAACACAAAAATCAAATCTCGCCATAAGAAATTTTCATGAGCAGATGATAGCAAAGGCCAGAGACGAGCTAAAAAAGACTTCAACAGACGCATTTAATCATAGATTGATTAATGGAATAACCTTCACTTGTACTAAAGACCAAATAGAGATGATTAAAAATAAGATCGATCAATTTCAAGATGAAATTCTTACTCTCACAGGATCTGTGGAGGGTGAGGAATTATACCAAATGAATGTACAACTTTTCCCTTTATTAAAAAATGGAGCCGAAAATGAAAATTAAAAAAATCCTAGTTTTGCTTATGGTGAGTATCCTCCCCATTTTATCCTACGCTCAAGGTGGAGGTGGCAAAGTGGGAGGCGGTGGAGATGCCTCAGAACTAACGGTGAATGAGATACGTGTTGATCTATTGAAATGGATCTCTGAAGGTGGAGCTAAGAAGCTTAAGTTCAAAGATGGGATCAGTAGAGAGCAGTATGAAGAACAAATGAGCAGAATTCTTCAACCTAAAAAAGTTATTATTGGTTTTGTAGAAAAGGATAGTGAGACCGATGTAGAACTACAGGTGAGCGTTGATGGATCACCTAAGACCTGTCGTGGATTCCAATCTATGTATACAGGACGACTTCATATTATTTGTAATATCTCTCGCTTCGAAAATACTTCTGACGAAGGTCAGTACAAACTGATACACCATGAATATGCAGGGCTTGCAGGACTCGAGAGTAACGAAGGTGCTGCTTCAGACTATTATTTAACTGAACAATTATCTCAAGCGGGATTTAAAAGATATGGATCAGTCTTCCACGAAACAGCGCGGATCAAAGAACGTGGAACGAATCGTGAAATTATTTTTTCACAAAACAAAACATCAATGAAATTCACGCTCAAACAAGGAGCATCTCTTGAAGAGCTTGCTAAAATTAATTTCAAGATTAATGATGAAAAGCTTATCCTTGAAGGAGCAAAAACAAGGTACCGCTTTAAGCTCTATAAAAATCTATCCGGAGCAGCTGGTAATATGCTTAAGATGTGCTGGACAAAAGCTGATCCAGGTGATCAGTTTCCGTTTGCACTTATGGGTCTACATGCCTTTTTTATAGGAGTAGGACTCACATTACCTATTTGTGTCATTATGCCTTCTGCCCCCTATATTGCAGCTATTGTCACCTTCCCTGTTGATGCGGCCATCACGGCTTCACATTCTGTACTTAATCCTAAAGTCATTGCGGCTAGAAAATTTTCAAAAATGATCAGAGGTAAAAGTTCAAAGGCATCTAAAAAGACATTCCGAATTTTGGTTAAAGAGATTGAACAATTTTAAATCACCAAGGCCCGAGGAATCGGGCCTTTTTTATTATAAACCACTCGCTATTTCATGTGCCTTTTCAATATAGCCTAATCTTTTAAAAACAGATCTTGCCTCTTCTTTATCCTCATAGAAATAAATATAAAAAATCTTTTGAAGGTGGGATGTTTTAATTGATTTCAAAAAATCTTGTATCTTTGGGTGACTTACAATATTTGATTTTAAGTCAAGTCCATATGATAAAAATGAGATAACCTCATCTTGAGAAACCTTCTCCCCTGTCACCACATCAATAATCTCAACAATATCCTCTGACTCTAAAAAACATTCCTTGATATCAAGTGATGAATGAATGGTCTTTAATTTCTCAATGACACCGTGATGAAGTAGTATTTCGTAAGCAATCTCCTTGGACTCATAAAAATAATAGTAATAGGACTTTTCAAAAACATCTTTGTTCATTTCACTTATAAAATGCTGCATTTCCTTTGTTTCAATTGATTGAAGACAAATCTTTGAAATACCTGAAATAAACTCATTGATTTGTTTCTCTGTGAGTACCTCCCCTGTAGTTACATCAACGACTTCAAATAAAGGAGCTGGTATCTCTTCAATTGGTTCTTCAGTGCTCGGAATCGTCACACTCGGAGTTTGGCCATCAAGCAAAGTTGGCGGAGAATCAGAGGACTTTCTCGAGCAGGCAGTCACAAGAAGAGTGGCCATCAAAATAATCAGTCTCATAGATTCTCCTTTTGGCCCTAAAAAGGTAATTGGCCTTAATGCTTTTAAAAGCAAACTTGGTGCCAAGAGATTATTAAGGAATATCTTATAAACTGTTGATTAAGTTATGGTAGTGGTGTCAAAACGACCAAAAGAAGAAGCCATTTTAGGCCTTCAGACCCTGAAATTAATTTAAAAACTAATCCCTGCGTAAATATTGAACAAAGTATAAGTCGTCACTGCTGAATTCTTACTCTCTTTCCGAAATGTCCCAAATCTTCTTCCGAAACCAATCCAATCAAGCCCTAAAGTAAAATGTTTAATCACCCATTGGTTACCAATACGGACTCCTGCTCCCAGAGATACATACTCAGCGTATGTCGCCTTCTGATCGAAGAGAGCATCCGCAAACCACCACGACTCTTTCTCGCGAGTATTAAGATAAAAAATTTCAGGAGAAACATAGAAGGAATTTTTTAGGAAATGTTTTGAGATGAGTGAGACGTTTGTTTGTCTCTCATCGCCCTCACGATCAACTCCGGCCTTAAGACCAATTTGATTCGTAGGATTAGGCCAGAACATCACAGATAATTGAGTAGGAGACATGCGATAGTCAACTCCTGCTTGAAGCGTGACGTCCAGAATACTGTCGTCAGTCCTAGCTACCGAACAAAAAGAAAAAAAACTGAGTGTTATAATAAATACAAAACACTTCATCAACTTACTCTTCGCGACCAGTCTTGCTCATTTCCTCGCTAATCATTTTATGAACATGTTCTCGAAATTGTTTTAAAATATGAATACTCTTCTTAGAGTACTCATCGGCCTTCATGAGACGGGCCATCTCTTCTTTTAACTCGGGGTGCTCGCTAGAAAGAGTTGCTTTTAGCCTTGCTATATTCCCATCTAAAATAGAGAGGGTATTGGCCAGTTCATGGATGTACTTTCGATGCTCGTCAAATGGACTCATCTTTCCGCCTTAGGTTGGTAAGAAGTCATTAACACAAAGCATACATTTAGTTAAGAGGCTAGAGGGGGCCAGGGAAAATCTTTGGCCCCTCTAGAGATAATAGAAAGTTAGAAAGGTTTAAAAAAAGCTTCAAGACAAAGAACAACTGCATAAACAACGGCCATTATAGGAACCGCAGCAATAAACTTGAGCCACTTTTTTTCTTCTTTTAAATGCATGTAATAGTAGGCCACAATAAAGGCTTTACCTATAGCAAGACCAGTTAAAGCAGAGCCTTTTTGAAACTTAGATAATGCTTTAATTTCGGCCGCCCAGATTTCAAGAACAGTCAGGACACCAAGAATAATAAAAATAATGATATACTCTTTTTTATGACTCTTGTGCTCATGGGCCGACTCCGTCTGATGACTCATCAGATTACTCCTTAGTTGGGGGACGATTAATTAAAAGTCCCACATCGATCATTAGTTTATTAATATCATTAGTATCAAAATTATAATATCCGCGAATTCTACTCTCTGTATCTACCAAGACTATCTTCTCTGCATGAGCAATGGTCATTAAATTTTCTGAACCATCGTTTTCCACAGGAACCTTAAATCCATCACGGTAAAGCTTAAAAAGCTCTCCCTTCTCATTTGATCCCGTTAAAAAAGTCCAAACATAAGGATTGGCATGAATACCGCGAGCATAATCAAATAAAACTTTTTCGTTATCAAATTTAGGATCAACAGTGAAACTGACTAAAGCCACTTTTTGCCCGAGACCTTTTACTCTCTTCTGTATTTTCTCCATCTCCTTAGTCATCTTAGGGCAAACTGTCGGACATCGAGTGAAGATAAAATTGGCCAGATAGATACGATTTTTCAGATCCTTTGATCCAAATCTCTGTCCGTTTTCGTTAATCATCTCAAACTCAGGAACTGTCGCAATAATAGGAAGCTCAGGAGGAAGAATACGATAAACTGAACGGTAAATCGGATATGAAAAACCAAAAATAAGAAACAATACCCAAAACAAAGGGCTTCGAATGAGCTTCTCGAATTTACTACTTTGTCTAATGTACTCAGGACCTTTAGTGGAGTCCTGAGTGGATACGTTATTTGTCATTTTATTGATTATCTAGTTTGTTTAAAAGTGCCTTACGAGCTTCATTATCTTTTTTAAGCTCTATTAGGCTTTCAACATAATATGCTGTGGCCCAAATTTCTTCATCAGTAATAACATCTTTCCAACCAGGCATTCCTGACCCTGTCACACCGTACATCAGACGCTGAACGATGGATTCAATATCAGTAATTGAACGAAGTTCATGGTACGTGAAATCTGGCGGAGTCACTTTATAGTTATACTCGCCATCTTGGTTCTTTAGTTGGTAAAGATCTGCTGGAAGATCAGCAAGCTTCATTGGAGAATCAGTTTTTTTACTCCATTCAACAATATCAGCTTTTGTTTCGTAACCACGGTGACATGTCGTACACTGGGCCACAAGGTGGTAGGCCCTCTTCCCTTTCTCGATAGCTTCCATTTTTTTCTCAGGGCCAAATGGATCTACGGGAAGATCATATTTTGTTCCAAGAGCTTTGCCTTCACCATCATCCCAAAATTCAGGAGCAAAAGTCTTAATATACTGTGTAACCGCATCTAAGCGCTCATCAGAGATATCCCACTTAAGCATGGCCGATCCCTTAAGACCACCACGGATAATACGGTAAAAATCCTCATCATGGGGAGCTTCACCATAAGGAACGTTAGCAAATTTATAAAGACCTTGAGTCAGATTACGCGGAGGTGGAATAAGACCTTTAGAGGAAGGACCATCCCCTTTACCTTCGTAACCGTGACACTGAACACAGTATTCAAGATACGTTGTTCGTCCAAGGTTAAGAGTGGCTGCACTAACTGTCTTGCCGCCAACAAAAGTCTTGCTTTCTTTAATAGGCTCACCGTCACAAGCAACAAGTGCTAGAAGTGGGACAAGAATCAAGAGTGATTTTTTCATATCAAATTATCCTCGCTAAATTATAAAACAAATAACATTAAATACATGAGCACCCAGACAACTCCTAGGAAGTGCCAGAACTTACCTACATTAATAACTTTCACATCAGTCAGCTGATCAGAGTTCTTAAAGACAAACCAGGCCAACCACAGAAGACCAATTAGACCCAAAACAATATGGGCCGCATGAAGCCACGTGAAAGCATAAAGCATCGACGGCACAATTCCATTGGCCACCAAGATTCCAGAAGCCTTGAGATCGGCCCAAAGCATCCACTGGCAACCTAGAAAAGCAATTCCTAAAACGGTTGTGAGGGCCCAGAAGATTTTTCCTTTCTGAGCATCACTAAAGATATTTTTCTCCATCAACCAATAAGTAAATGAGCTTAATCCCAATACTATCGTTGAAATCAGCGGCAGGGCCTTAGGCAAATCTGTCAGTTCCACTGGCGGCCACACTGGTGCATTAAAGCGGAAAATAAAATATCCAAGGAAGAGTGAAGCAAACATCATCGTGAAAGAAATGAGAGTTACTGTCATAGCGACAGAACTTTGCTCCAATTTTTCAACAGATGTTTGCATTTTCATTCTTAACCTTTAATCAATTCTTCAGTTTGATATTGGAAATCACGACCATTTTTCAGGTTAGGGTTTCCAAGCTCATGTGGGCCACATTTTACATGTGGAATTTCTTTAAAGTTATAATAAGGAGCCGGTGAATCCATCTCCCACTCTAAAGTTCCTACATTCCAAGGATTGGCCGGAGCTTTAGGAACATTCTTAGAGAACACTGTTCTAAAGAAGTTATAAATAAAGAGAGATTGAGCTAGACCCATTAGGATCGCTGCATAAGTAACGATCTGATTAAGAGGCATCAATTTTTGAGTGAACTCATAAATGAATGGGTTGTAGATACGACGGTGCATACCACCCCACCCCATCATCATCATTCCCATGAAAATAACATTCAACGGAATCATCGTGCACCAAAAGTGCCACTTCGCGAGAGTTTCATTCATCATTTTTCCGAACATTTTAGGCATCCAGAAATAAACACCAGCGAATCCACCAAGAAGAACTGAAGCGGCCATCGTGTAATGGAAGTGACCTACAACAAAATAAGTATCATGGAGATAAAGATCGATTGTCGTTGATGCAAGGTAGAGTCCAGTAAGACCACCAAGACCAAAAACGAAAACAACCCCAAGAGCAAAAAGCATTGGAGAATCAAAGCGGATTGACCCTTTCCAAAGTGTTCCTAACCAGTTGGCATAAAAAATAGCCGAAGGAATAGAGATTAACATCGTTAGAGTCATAAAGGATTGAGTCAGAAGCGGAGACATCTGAGTCGTATACATATGGTGACCATATACTACTGTTGAAAGAACAGTAATGGCCGTCATTGAAAGTGCAGTCATCTTGTAACCAAAGGCTGGTTTACGAGAGAAGAATGAGAGAAGATCTGAAACAAGTCCCCAAGCTGGAAGAATAAGAATGTAAACTTCAGGGTGACCGAAAATCCAGAATACGTGCTGGAAGAGAACCGGATCACCTTTTCCAGATGTAGCGGCAGCTCCAGCAAGGAAAAATGTTGTTCCAAAAACACGGTCAAAAATGAGGAGAAGCATTCCCGCTCCAAGAACTGGAACGAAAATAGCGTTAAGAATAGAAGTTAACCAAATACCCCAAATTGTCAGAGGCATTTTGAAATAATCCATTCCAGGTGCGCGAAGAGTGATCACAGTTGTGATATAATTCACGGCCCCCATTGTCGATGAGATACCAAACAAGAAGAGTGCTAATAACCAAAGGGTTTGACCTGCACCAGGAGACCCAATAAGTGTTGAAAGTGTTGGATAAGAAGTCCACCCACCTGCAGCTGCTCCAAGTGGAAGGCAAAGCGAGCCAAGAAGAACAACTCCTGAAGCTACTGCGAACCAAAATGAAAGCATATTGAGTGTCGGGAAAATCATATCACGCGCACCAATCATAAGTGGGATACAAAAGTTTCCTAAAAACCCCGTTAGAATCGGTGTGATGGCGTAAAAAATCATGATCGTTCCATGCATTGTAAAAAGCATGGCATACGTATCAGGAGGAACCACTCCACCAGTGTGTGGGAACATCAATTTCCCGATGATAGGAAACGGAACACCTGGATACGCTAGAGTCCAGCGAATCATCAATGCCATTAGCCCACCAACAAGAAGAAAGAAAATTCCGTACCAAAGGAATTGTTTACCAATTACTTTGTGGTCATAAGAGATAAGATATTTTGAGATGAATGTTTTGGGTTCATCATGAATGTGTTGTTCTAGAAAAGCCATTATTTACTCCCCCACTTCCAACCCCAACGTGCATCCATATTATCTGGATCATTTGTTGCGAGTGCCATGGTTTCTGTTTCTTTTTTCCAAGCATCAAAATCTTCTTGAGATAAAACTGTCATACGAGCTTGCATAAGGTAATGGTGAGTTCCACACATTTCCGCACAGGCAATATCGTATTTTCCTTCTTTCGTAAGCTCAAACCAAAGCTTGGCATAACGACCAGGAATAGCATCGGCCTTGATACGAGCATTCGGTAAATAGAAAGCATGAATCACATCTTTTGATGTCATTTCAATCATCACTCTCTTATTAACAGGCACTCTGAAATCATTGATTGTCACCACATCATCTGCAGTATTGAACTCTCCGTCTGCCCCAGCATAACGAATATTCCAAAGCCACTGCTGAGCAAGGACTTGAACTTTAATAACTTCGCTATCGTCATCGGCCGGAAAATTCCAAAAATTTTCTTTAAGATCTTTTGTTGTAACTTTAGTGATCACCATATCCACTGAAAGGAATACAGCAAGTCCAATGAATGCCGTAATGAAGTAATGCTTTTTCTCAGTTCCGTGAGTGTAAAAAGGTTTTTTATGTCTTTTCGCTGAATAGATAAGCGAAAAACCAAAAAGACCAATACACACAAGGGCGAACCAGAAAAGGTTTACATAAGTGGTGTAATTGAAGAGCCAAGTAATGAGGTGACCATTAGTTGAAATGTCTTCGGGTGGTTGAAAACTGTCCCAGAAACTCATCGCTTTAAACATTGGCGTAAAAGCGAAGTCGAATCTGGAGGCATTGCTACAAATGACTTCTGCAAATGACAAATCCATTTCACGACATCCTGTGAAAAAAGGTTAAAGATAAACACTATGATATTCATCAGAATTTTATAATAATTTTATTAATTTATCTATCTTAAATTGCGCGCTTTTGTCTCAGGTAAGAATCAAAAGTGCGGTGAGTTGAAGCGGAAGATAGACGATGGTTGCAAAAAAATAAGACCGGGCCCAGACACTTAATCCCTGGGTACCTTTTGTCCAAAATCCGTAGAAAGAAAGTCCAAGAAAAGGAATCCCGAGTATAAGAGAGGAAATAGCATAAATTCCCCCTCGAAGACCTACTTGATAAGGCAGGATTGAAGTCATCACGATCAGGGACGTAAACCCGATCATGGTGGCGATTAAATAATTTCTACTTTGAGTTTCGGCAAAAGTTTTGAGTCCTGCGGCTCGATACTCTGCATCGCGATAAATTGAAATAGCGATAAAGTGCGGGATCTGCCATAAAAATAAAATCCCAAATAGATAAAATCCAAGTCCATTAATCGCATTAGTCACAAAAGTCCAACCCATGAGCGTAGGGATGGCCCCGGGAACTGCGCCTACATAAAGAGCGTAAGGACTCAACGGCTTCATAGGAGTGTAGAGGTAAACATATGAAAGCACCGCAGCAAGACCGAGAACAGCCGTGAGAAGATTTCCGGCCCACCAAATAAGAAGTGTCCCCACAATCACAGTGGTAATCCCAATATTGAGGGCCAGTACTGGCGAGAGTCTTCCTGCAGGAAGAGGTCGATCTTTAGTTCGCTCCATTTTCGCGTCTACATCACGCTCAAGATAACAATTCAAACATAAACTTCCCGCGGCCTGAATCCAAATCCCGAGAAGCCCAATAATCAACCAAACAATATTAAAAGTCAGAGGAGCTAAAAAGACTCCCATCAGAACAGTCACAACTACAAGAATAGTAAGCTTGGGTTTAAATAAATCCATCACATCATTTAAAAAAGTAGGAATGATCTTTCCTAAAAATTTTCGCTCATACAAACGACACTCAGTCAGATGCCATAACAGCAGGGTAAAAATAAGAAATCCAATGGCAAAATGGATAAGAATCAAATAACGAATCGGAAGAATGCGTCCAAGATAAATCCCCGATCCACCTTGCAGGAGAAAAAGTGCTCCTAAAAGAATGGCACGCTTCAGAAAAAAAGAAGAGCGTGAGAGCCATGCTGCATATCCAACACCACCCATCACAAGAAATAATCCGAAAAAGCGGTGAACTAAAGAGAGATGACCCGCCAGTGGAATTTTGGCCTGCTCCATCCAACAGCTCCACCATGACATACTCTCTTCACAGTTTTGAATAAGACTCGCCTTTCTTAAAATTCCCCCAAAAATAATCTGAGTGAGAAGAAAAAGAAGTAACCAGAGGGCCCCATCTTTAAAACGAGGATCCCAATCTCTAGGCGTAAAATCTTTTTTAGATTCTTCCTGATGAAGAACTAGAATTGAGCCTGCAAATAAAAGCGAGAGGGCCAGATGCAAAATAGAAGTAATCGTGGGCAATTTATAGAAAAATGTCACCGCTCCAAGAAGAGACTGAGTGATAACAATCATTAAGGGAATAATCGCTTTGAATTTGAGTGCGGAGAAATGGAAAAAGGTCCACATTAGAGTGAGAATGAGAACAAAACCTGCAATAAATCGATGAGTAGATTCATAAAAAGCCGGCCCCATCAGCGGAGTGAGTTGACCAAAACACATAGGCCAATCTGGACATACCAGTGATTGCTTGAGAACCTGCAGTTGGGCCCCAAGCATAAGAAGAATAAAAGTGCTGATCCAAACTGACCAGGTGAGCGCGCGATTCATCTATCTTAGGCATACCACTGATAAAGCATAAGATAAACAATTACACCTGTGACAGAAACATAAATCCAAATAGGGAAAGTGATCTTGGCCCATTTCTTATGACTCTCCCACTCTTTACGGAAAGCATGCCAGAAGGTTTTAAGAATCATCGGCACCATAATCGCGGCCAGAATAATATGAGGAACGAGGATAAGGAGATAAATTGTTTTGATCATTCCGAGATCAGGAAATTTTTTACTCGGAATATGATAGTGATAAATCAAATAACTAGTTAGAAACATGGCCGACACAATCAGTGCCGAAACCATTAGGTTTCTATGTAAATCACGCTTACCTTTTTTGATGGCCACAAAACCGCTCATCAAAAGGATGGCGGAAATAGTGTTTAACGTCGCATTAAGGAGCGGAAGGTCCTGAACTGTCATTTGTCACCACAACTGGACGACGATTTTTTTTAATTAATCGGTAAATAATATAAAAAGGAATATAGATCGCAAGAATGAAAAGAGAAAGAATGAGCGTAGTATTTGAGTCCTTCCCGCTCTGTGAATTGCCTGCGCAATACGGACAAGCGAGAAGGTCAAAAGAGAAAAAGAATAGTGTCAGAACTAAACTTAAAATTTTCATTATAATAAGTAAATAAACGTAAATACGAGAATCCAGACTAGATCGACAAAGTGCCAAAAAAGTCCAAGGATCTCTAGACGGTTATAATCTCCATTATCATAATCACCACGACGAGCGTTGATATATTCCCAGATCAAATAACAAACACCAGTGAACACGTGAAGACCGTGGAAACCAGTGATCATGTAAAAAGTAGAAGAAAATAAACTCGGTCCATGTTCAAAATGAGAAAGAGTAATCCCTTGGTGAACGAGATGAGTATATTCGTAGGCCTGGATTCCAAGGAATATAGCCCCGCCAATAATAGTCACTAGAAGCCAGTTAAGCATTCCCTTACGATCTTTGGCCTTACAAGCATCGATTGAGAGAACCATCGACACTGAAGAACAAATAAGAAGGAATGTCGCGAATCCAGAAAGTGTAATGCCGAGGTAGTCAGCAGGATGTGGCCATTCAAGTTTCGTACGAAGAACCGCATAAGCAATCAAAAAACCAGAAAATGACATGGCATCTGTGACAAGGAAAATCCACATTCCGATTTTTCCAGGTGTAGCTTTTCCAAATTGAGGATCTACTCCGCCAATAAGAGGATTAGGTGCGTGATGATGATCAGCGTGATTGCCCATGATAATGACACTCCACAATAAAAGTTTTAAATGATTTGGATCATTGTAACGTAGATGCCGTTATTAAATCAATCTTTAAAGCTCGATGCCGAAGCTAAAACTAATGATCAGGGCCAGCAAAACCACACCTGCAATAGCAGCTAAAATATGCTCTTTTTGTTTAACAAAAAGCACTGCCGTTAAGAGCACTCGAATCATCGGAAGGCCAATGAGAATGATGAGACCTATGTAAGAGAGCAAAAGGGCCCAATTCCCTCCCATAACGGCTAATTCAAGACTCGTCATCAAATCCACCGGAGAATAGGTCGCAAAGCGCGAGGGATGAGAATTTTCAAAGCTAAAATTCCCTAGCCAACCAATGCCTAAGAAAAATCCTGAACATAATACGCCGAGGCGCAAAAACTTTGAAATTTTTAATTCTAAATTTTCCAGTCGATCCATTAGTTCAGTCCTTTTGAAATCATCTGAATCGCCACAATAATCAAAACAATCACAAAGATTCTTCTAATAATAGTCGCAGGCATTCGAGGCATGAGCCTTGCTCCCACCCATGAGCCGCAAATAATACCAAGGGCCATAGGAGCAGCAATCTCGGGACGAACATCCCCTCTTAAAAAAAACGCTCCCGCGCTGGCCGTGGCCGTCACTCCGATCATAAAATTCGAAGTGGCCGAAGAGACTTTCATAGGAAGCTTCATTGCTCCATCCATGGCGAGCACTTTAAAAATGCCACTTCCTATGCCTAGCAGAGCAGATAAAATCCCCGCAAAGAACATGGCCAGAAGCCCCAAAGGAACATGGGCCACTTTATAATGAACAATCTGTCCGCGATCATTGGTAAATTTTCCGCCAAGCTTAAGTTTTTCAGACCAAGGATGATCTACACCAGTATAAGCATCAGTTTTACTTCTCACCATCATCACTGCAGAGAAGAGAAGAAAAACACCAAAGAGTAAAAAGAGCGATGAGGGTTGAATAAAACCTGAAAGGAGAAAACCAACAATGGCCCCAGCGACTGTTCCTAATTCTAAAAGAACAGCTAGACGTAAATTAGTAAGGTGGTCTTTAAGAAAACTAGCCGCCGCTCCAGAAGAAGTGGCGACGATGGAGATGAGACTGGCCGCAATAGCATAGCGAATATTAACGCCAAACCCTAGAGTCAGAATGGGTACAATAATAATTCCACCACCAAGACCTAGGAGAGCACCCAACAACCCTGCAAAAACAGAACTAAGAAGAATAATCAACGAGAACATGAACTCATCATAGAAGGATTATTTCTTGATGAACAGTTTTAATTAGCTCTCTGACAAAACTCGAGCGAATTCTTTCAGAGAATTAAAAGTTCTTAAGTCATAGTCTCTCATCGAATTCATTGTGAGTGATTCAAGATGACCACCTACCCAAAATTTTGTTTTTTGTGGCATTAGATTTTTTATCTTGGCCACCACTTGATTAATATCTCTTCCCGCTTGACGCTGAAAGTGACGTCCCACACTCAAAAGAAGGATATCTGGATTGAGGGCCTTTGCCGCTTCACCAATAGTGGACTCTGGAAGATTTTCCCCGAGATACATCACATCAGCTCCGTGGGCACTTAACAAAAGGGCCGACAGAAGAATACCAATCTCATGATGCTCTCCTTCAGGTGTGGCCAGCAGAGCTTTGAATCTTGGTTTCTGTCTGCGCTGCTGAGACAGCTGGGCGATGCGCTTACTGATGAAAAATTTTGTAATGGCAGAGATCGCATGTTCTTGAGCGATACTCATTCTTCCATGGGCCACTTCTTCCCCAATCTTTGTAAAAAGAGGAATAATGATATCAAAAGCAAGTTCATTCTCAGTCAGATCAAGACTGGCCTTATTGAGCTCGTGAGTGATGACATCAAGTTTATAAAAACTCAAGGCCATGAGAAGATTACTTAAGTAAGCCGAGCTGGAAATGATACTTTTTGAGACCGGCACTTCTTCTTGTGTGTTCTGAACTTCAAAACGATTGACCACTTTATTATAAAAAGCCTTAAGTTCTTCATCGCTGAGTCTGGCAATATTCCCAATAGAGCTTCCCATCTGGCAAAGCTTCCCTAAAAGAATTGCTCGCTCTAAATCTTGCTCAGAATAAAGTCTGCGACCATTAAAATCTCGTTGTGGGTGCATGGCCCCGTATCTTCGCTCCCAAGCACGAACACAGTGAGCAGATACACCAGATAATTGAGACACAGTTTGAATATTATAAAGGCTCATTTGAACTCTCCTAAGTTTGTACCCTCTTAATTTCTCACATTGAGGACTTAGGATCACCTTAAAACGGTTACTGTTCAACCATTGTTGAACTTTAGACACAAGCTTTACGAGTCAAAAATTTCAACCACTTAACGATTACAAAAATGAGTTGTTCAAGAAGTTTTAAACTCAACTGCTTAATTTTGTTAATTTTAGGTTAATCATAGTGAGAAAAATCAACGCACAGGATATAATGCGAAAAGAAATGATGAGAAAAAATGATAATCTCTATTTTGACCCTTTTTTTGCTACTGAGTTTCAGTGGGCGAAAAAATACAATCTCCGCTTAGGCAGTGTGACTCCCAATAAAAAAACAAAAATTTCTCAAGGGCTCCGAAATCTCTCTCATGAAACAATTCGCTATCGTTTTATGGGCCCTAAAAAAGAATTCACCTCTTCTGAGCTGGAGTATCTTACTGAACTTGATGGCTGGAATCATTTTGCGCTTGGGATTGAAGAAGTAAATGGACGCGAGCGTGGCGTGGCCATTGTTCGCCTTGTTCGAAGTGTTATTACCCTTGATGTGGCCGAGGTGGCCATTGTGTTAATCGATGAATACCAGCATTTAGGTCTTGGTACTCTTCTTTTAGAGGCCATAATCCTCGCTGCCAGTGAACGTGAAATTAAAACACTCTCTTTTTCTTTTTTACCTACAAATACGACCATTCTCAAACTTATCCAAAAAGTCGCACCTGCAGAACAGGTCGTTAATACGATGGATATTGTTCAGTACGTTTACCAGCTTGATAAAATTGATCTTCACAAGATCCGAGAAAGTCTGCAGTCTAAACTTCCAAAGCTGGTCAGCTTTCCAATCTAGATGTCTTTGATTAAAATTTGAATCAAACCGACTCCAATAAGTGTCTTAGGATCATCGATATCAACTAATGCTGTTTGAATAAGAACTCTACTCTCATCAATAAAAGGAGCACTCATAAAAATGGCAGTCGGTGCCGAATAATCAACTCGCGCAAGGCCCTTATCCGTATGAACCACATCACCTTGACGTAATATCGCCGATACTTTTCCATAGCGCCACAAGAATAAGGCACGTCTATCTTCTTGATCCACACCTCTAAAGACTATCATTTGTTTTTTGTTAATAGCGGGAAAAAAATAATCAATTTCCTTCACTAAAGTTGTCCCAGTTTGAGCAAGAACTTCGACTCTCCCTTCTAAATTCATCATACCTAGGGCATCCTCACCGGTCTTGAGTCTGCCCACAAAAATCATCGAACTCCCAGAGAGTCCCACTGTATTTCGAAAACTCTGCCAAGATGAGTCGGCATCAGCATCATGGTCTTTTAAAATAAGAGGAGCACTTTGAAGATCTTTCCACCAATAAAGCATATCGGGAGATTTTTCATCTAACGACTGAAGCCTCAATTTATAGGCCAGCTGCCCTGAAGTTCCTGTTGGAGGAAAAGCAAATGATCTCTCGGGATGGTCACTCCACGCCTCACTCATGGCCTTCCAGCTCGTTACAAACTGTTCACCATCAAAATTTCGCCAGCGAAAAATAAATTTATCCTCACCCATTTGGGCCACCCCATCAACCATCCCCTGAGGAAGATAAGTGAGTTTAGAAACCTCTTGCTGGTGAAGACGGTAGACGCCTTTTGTTCCACCTTCTGCAAATTCTGACCAAATTAATCCCTCATGTCCCTGAACTGGATCAGAAAGCTTAAAGCCACTGGCAGATTCATAAACAACACTCACTTTCGAATCATTAATTTTGAACAATTTTTCAATATCACCGTCACTACAACGCAGATAAATATTTGCCTGATAAGTGAGGGGCGTATTATTAAAACAGTAGTGTCCTAAGGGAAGTCGCCATGAATCGCTATCGGAATAACGAAGAACAAGCTCAGGCTTAGCAGCGAGAGTAGAAAAGCTTAGAAATATCCCAAAAACATAAAATAATTTTTTCATCTTTAAATTATAGAGTCGATAAGATCGATATGAAAAGCGAAGCCCTGATTACTGATTTTTCTGATCAACTAAAGGATATCTCCCAAGGACTAAGCTTTTTGGGACGTCCACGCTACCCTCTGCAGTATCTTTTGAACAATTTCCCAGAACATAAAGAATTCATTGAGCAGCTTGAAGATATATCTGTGCCTCTTAAGGTTGACCCCATTCTAAAAAGGCAGCGCATTCGTGAAGTCTTAGAAAATCTTGAACAGGCGGACCTCGATCCTTGGATAAAAAAAATCTTTGTCTCTCGACTTGAAGACTATAGCACTCTGCTTCGCATGATGGAGGTTTTTGGAACGGTCTTTTTTTATCAAAAATGCACTGAGCTCTATGGAACTGGCAATCTCAAAAAACTTGAATCAGGATTTCATTATTTTATCGATGAGGTCACTAAAACCCTAGAAAGTGATCAATCTCAAAAAATTTATTCTGGAGAGGAAGGTCTTGAGTATTTAGAAAAAAATCTGCTCAAAGTTTTTCCCGCTGATCGCTTTGAAGTTAAAGCTTCAACCTCTCTTCTCTCAGACTCATCTGCAGGACGACGAGTTCTTAAACTCAATTCTTCAAAACAGTTCTCAGAGAATCAACTCAATATTTTTTTAGTTCATGAGGGTTGGGCCCATCTCGGAACATCTCTCAATGGACAAGAGCAGCCCCTTCACCACTGGCTGGCCTCATGGGCGCCACGAACAACATTTCTCCAAGAAGGGTTGGCCGTCCTTGTGGAGCTTGTGACAGGTAGTATGACACTTGAGAGATGGCAGAGGATTAAAACAAGACATCTGGCCTGCTTGATGGCCGAAAAGGGATCTAGTCTTAAAGAGGTCTATCATTTTCTTCGTCATCAAGAAATGGATGATCTAGATGCCTTTAAACTGGCCCTCCGAGTTTTTAGAGGTGTAGATCCGCGAGGAGGACAAGCCTTCACTAAAGAACTCCTTTATCTCCACGGTCTTATTCATCTTCTTTATCATTTGAGCTTTTTTAATCTTCCTCTTTCCAGTGTTTTTGCCGGGAAAATGAGTTTTGACGAGCACGCCGCTATCGTCGCTCATCAAGAAGAGTCAAAGATCGTCTCTCCATTTTTTCCTGAGGAACTTAATTCTCCTGAGTGCCAAGCTCGTCTTCAAAAATTAAAAGATCTCTGTCGTGCGGTATTTAAGGGCGGTTTTGAATAATCCCTGAAAGATCCTCAAGGGCCCTCATCATCTCTAGCCTGATATTTTCAGGCACTTGATTTTCCTCTAATGATTTCCTCATGCAATACAACCACTGCTCTCTTGCTACAGCGGAAATAGGAAATTTCATATGGCGCATTCTCATGCGAGGGTGACCATATTTTTGCATAAATAACTGAGGGCCACCAAGCCACCCTGAAAGAAAGTCTTTGAGCTTTTCGGCTGGAATTTCAAGTTGATCAGGATGAGGATGGGTTAAAAGACAATCCTTGGCCATTGGATCATTCTGCATAATGAAATAAAAACGATCCACGATAAGTGAGATTTTTTTTCGTCCTCCAAGTTTCCGATAAACAGAAGGACGAAAATGATCTTTAAGATTTTGAAGTTTAGTACTGAGTGTTTGCCAAATGGGCATGTTCAAATTTCCAGTAAGGGCCAGTTGGCGTTGGATAATGTGTTTTATCAAAAATAACTTCTTTTGTCTTGCCTACCTGACGAATTTCTATCAAGTTCCGGATTGATTGTCCCTTCTTGGATTGCTGATGAACTCGCCCTACCCAGGAATGCATTTTCTCTGGATTCCAGGCACGAAGTTCAATATGGGGTTCTTTATTATTCCACTTGGCCCCAGGTCTAAAAAGAAGTCTTGTCAATGGAACCTTCGTTCCTGTTAAAGGTCCACCAATAAATCTTTTTGGGATATAGAGATGCTCTCTCCACTCAGTAAAATATTCTGGCTCAAGAAGACCCGCCACTTCTAAAAAGCTCATTCCAAAAGCAGAACACCCAGAACCTTCGCCTTTAAGTGGATCGGCCTGAAGACCAGAATACATTGCACCAAATCCTCTCGCTTCATAATCTTGAGCGTAATCCAACATTCGAGCACATGCCTCACTTGAAACAAGTGTTGTCATTTTAGCTATACGATCAGACCCATGATAACTTTCAAGATCCTTCACAATCTCTGTCGTTTTTTCTAGCTTACCCACATAAGTGTGAAACATGAGACCTAGACCTACTTTATGCTTTAAAAGTAATTCTCGCTCTTCAGTGGTTGTGGCCGAGGTCATGCCAAGATAGACATCTTTCCCGAGCGAATCACATTTCAAATTTACAAATAAATGGGAAATGGCAAAAACACGCTTATTTTTAAATTTAAGAAGACTATTATTAATGGTTGAAACAGTGAGGGAAAATGGAGTCCTCCAGTTGATTCCTTTAGGAGAATTGATAAAAACCAATGAAATTTGATCATCAGCAAAGCTAGGTATCGAGAAAATAAAGAAGAGAACAAAACATACTGTTTTTATCAAGTGAACCTCATTGTTCTTGGAAGAAGAGTGATAGAGGTAATTGTCTTTGATTCAAAAAAAATTGCAAACCGCTTTATGTTAAAACTTTCCCTCATGATAAACTATAAAGATCAGATTATAATCTACTGATCAAAGGAGCTTCTTATGAAAAAAATCGCACTCATTACTATGGCCGCCGCACTTTTTCTTACATCATGTGGTCACATGAAAAAAGATCACTGCTCAAAAAAACAAGCTTGTTGTAAAGAATCATGCAGCAAAGAAAAAAAAGACTGTGGAGAATCTTGTGACAAGAAACAAGATCAGAAAAAATCATAATGATAAAACTTAATTCTTTTTTTATCATGGCCCTCTTCTCGCTAGGGGCCATGGCCAATCCTTGTGGGCAAGATCAAAAAAAATTCTGTAGCTCGGTAGAGCCCGGCAAAGGTCAACTCGCTAAATGTCTCTCCGACTACAAGGACCAACTCTCGCCTAGCTGCAAATCAGAACTTCAGGAGTTCCAAGCCAAATCTAAAAAACGTAATCCATGTTTTGAAGATTTAGTAGAGTACTGTGGAGATATTCCTTCTGACAAGGCCAAGATTGAAATGTGCCTTCTCAAAAACGAGAGTCGACTCAGCTCAAGTTGCTCTAGTGATTTTAAAAAGAGAAAACCCAAAATCATCACTGGCAATATTTGTGCTCAAGATGTGGTGAATAACTGCTACCCTGAACTTAAAGAAGCTGAGGGTTCAGTCACAAGATGTCTTATTAAAAATGAGATTAAGCTTTCTAAATTCTGTAAGGATAAGTTACAAAAACAAGTTAAAAAGCTTAGAGACTCAAATCCGTGCTTTGATGATACTGAAAAACTCTGTCAGGGTCTGACAAAGTTCACAGAGATTCATCCATGTTTAGCGAAGAACAGAACAAAACTTGCTCCAAAATGTATGGCCCGAGTTGATAAAGAAGAAAAAAAGATTGCTGCGGCTCCTTGTTATATGGATCTTAAGCAACACTGTGTAGGTGGTCTCAACCCCTCTCAGCAACAACACTGTCTGAATCTCAATAAAGAGCATCTCTCAAATAAATGTGCTCAGTTCCTTGAGGTTCAGAAAAACAAAGTTGGGAAGATGGTTACTGAATGCGAAGCTGACCGTCTGAAATTTTGTTCAAAAGAGCCTTTTGAAGGTGGAAAAGTTCTTCGATGCCTCAAAAAGGTGAAATCTCAACTCTCTTCAAATTGTAAAAAACTTCTCTAAAAAAAGTGAGGGCCCGATAAACGGGCCCTCACTCATTGATTCATTTCTTCTATTGGATTAGAGGAACATTTTTGCCATTAATTGTCCCATATGCTCTGGAGATGTACCGTTCTTCTCAGCAGCTTTTTGAAGAGCTGAATTAAGATCAGAAACTTCACCTTTAGCAGATGAGCGGTAAGCTTTTTGTAGGCTTACCATATCTACACCGATGATCTCAGCAGCATAGGCGTTTGTATCTTCAGAAGTAAGAGCTCTTGTTGAAGAGAACTTACGGAAGTGGTTAGCAGCTTTAGCAATCTTAAGTGAACGATCATTTGAAAGACCAAACTTCGCCTTCACTTGTTTACCCATCTCACTAACAAGGTAAGACTCAACAGCAGCTGCACGTTTCTCAAGATCTTTATTAGTTAATGAGGTCTCTTCAAAAATCATACGTGAACCAGCAGCAAGACCATTTTTTGTCGCTCTAGGGGCCGGAATTTTTGAGTAGCTGATAAGGTCGTTATGGAAAACTGAAAGAACTTGAGCTGTTCCTGCAAGTTTCTTAGCTGGACCTACAGATAAACCGTAAGCAGCATCCCAACCATCATCGAAACCTAGATCATAACCGTCGTCAAACCCTTCGTTATATCCGTCGTAGTCTCCATCAGAGTAACCAACGTTATACCCGTTAGTGAAACCATCGTCTTCACCATCGTCGTATCCAACATTATAACCATCGTTATATCCGTGAGCATCGCCATCGACCCAACCGTCATCGTAACCATCATCGTATCCATCATTATAACCATCGTTATAAGCGGCTGTGATAGCTCCTGGGTTTGCTCCGTCTACACGACCATCATCATATCCATCATCATATCCGTCATCGTATCCGAGATTGTACCCTTCAGTTTTACCAACGCCATAACCTTGGTTATAACCATCAGTTCTCCCTTGGTTGTATCCTTGGGTAATACCGTCTTGTTTACCTACGTTATATCCTTGAGAGTAACCAATAGTTATCCCTTGGGCCTTACCATCATTAAATCCAGCATTATAGTCAGCTGAAGCAAAGAAAGTTCTAGCATCGGCGTATCCACGGTCGTAACCGTCTTGATCTCCATCTGCATAACCATCATCATAACCTTCAAGATAACCAGACTCCTGGCCAGCACTAAAACCTTCAGCATACTTGTCTTTACAAGCGACTGAGAGCCCAAGCATCGATACTGCCATAAGAACAGAAAGATGTTTTTGAAATTTCATACGGATTGTCTCCCCTTTATCCAATAGACGAAAGCAATGACTTTCGTGTTTAACGTCTGCGTAGTAACACAAAGGGCCGCATCCTGCATGCATGTGTGTAAAAAGGATTAAGCAATTTGCTTGCCAATTATTCTGACCACAAAGTCTGAGCTTTGTGGTCAGAATGACACTGAATTTAATATTTTAACGCAAGGCGAGGTGCAAAAAGAAACTAATTCATCGGCATAGTTCGCACCACCCACTCATTATTCTCAAGACACACGAAAACAAATTCGTAGATCTTGGCCTCTGAGTTGAAGTACGGATTGATCGCTGCGCAGTTAGCAGGAGTAAAAATACTATTTTTGAATGAGGCCACAAGTTTTCCTTGGTCAAATTCCATCAATTGAATCCTGTTGGCCGTAATCGCTGATGAGTCTACATAAAGCGCTGGTTTTAGTTTTTGATCACGTTTAACCACCACTGGGTAATACATTTCAGAAAGAGCTCGCTGAGATAAAAAACTAAAACGAAGTTTTTCACGGGATGATGTCGTAAATTGTTTCTGCTTTTTCTTCCCACTGACTGTAATCACTTCATCACGTGACTGGATCATGTGGATTTGCTCATCTTCCACTTCAAAGCTCGCAATATGACCAAGCATAATATCAGTTTGTGATGCATGTTTATAATTCCACTCAGTCTCTTGTGACCCTTCTTTAAGAGTCAGCATTTTAACTCGAGTACGATCGTAAATATTCATCATACTATCGCCTGAAATCTCTAACCCCTCTGAAGTTACTTTCAAAAGGTCCTCTGAAAAATCAGTTTGAAGAACTAGCTGAGGAATCGCCGTGTAGCGTTTAGTGGCCGTATTAAAATCCATCACAAAAAGCTGTCTTTTTGTATTGTATCCAGCAGAGAAAAGAACTCGTACATTTCCTTTCTCAACATCTTTTGAGCTAGCCGCAAGAACGCGTTCTAGCTCAATTGTTTCAAACCATTTAATTTTGAGGGCCGCTTTAAGATCATCTTCAAATTTAATATGATTGATTGTTCTCAAATTAAATGATTTTAAATCCGTTGCTGGCTCAAGATAAAAAAGTCTCATCTTACGTGAGCGATCAGTTTTCTCCCAAGCACTCGTTACTTTATCTGGAGTAGCGATTTCTCCAATAGTTCCAAAAGCAGGAATTTTCATTTTCCCAAGCTTCGGGTGATTATAAGACAGAAGTCTGACATCATCTAAATCACGTATATAAACGTCTGGTTTATAATTAATGTGTTGGAAGCTCGGCCAAAGAGGATCAAGCTTTTCATTAAAGAAAGAAAACTGAAATGACTTAACTCCCTCTTTATCTTGAGCAAGAGAGAAAACAAAATAATCTTCAATCGAATCTCCATTGAGATCTGCTCTAAAAAAGTTCAGAAGTGAGATGGCGCTCGGGACTGAAAGACTTTTTGGTGCCTGAACAAATTTCGCGCCTTCACGGCGAATAATAGCAAGCTCCATCTCTTTAACCAGCTCACCTTCTTTAATTGTTCTCTTAAGGAAAAACTCATGACGAGCGTTTGACCTGAAGCTTGATATCGTATTCATATTGGGACGAATCTCTCCTGAGACCACAGTGCCAATAGGAAGTTTTTTGTCGGCAAAAGCAAATGTTTGTCTTCTAAAGTTTTGATCCTGGCGAATATCACGTACAACCGGCACTTCCACTCGATAAGACCTTGTTTCATCGGCAGCAGTAAGAGTCATTTCAAGCTCAAGCTTTGACTCTCCAAGAATATTATTAATGATGACTGGAAATTTCACTGAAAGTTCTTGTCCATTACTTACATCAGAGAAATCAAATTCTCCATTCTCAATCGTGATCGCAGGATTAAGTGATTTAAGAACGACCTTAAGTGAAGGAGTCGAAAGACCATAGTTTTTAACTATGATCTCGGCTGTAGGAATGACTCCTAAGCGATGAATGACCTGACGGAATCTTTTAAATAAAGGACGCACAAGTGAAGTTGAAATTGGTGAAGCGAGATCACTCCAACGGGCCATTCCTCCTAGAGTAAATTTTCTGTCCTCTTTCAATTTTGGCAAGCGGTATAAACGAGCAAGAACATCATCACGGGTGAGAAAAGGCTCTTGCCCCATCATGTTGGCGATAAGTCCTGCAGCAAGAGGAGAGGCCTGAGATGTCCCACTCTTAATATCGTATCCCTGAACCGCGAATAAATAAGAATCTATCTCCATAGGATTTGTACTTAGAATCGCTTCACCTGGAGCAACAACATCAACATGTCCTCCAAAATTACTAAATCCGGCCATCTTCCCATTGAGTGTCGTTGCTCCAACACAAATAACTCCTTCATAGGCACAAGGAAAAATAGGTTCATTTGAATTATTATTCCCTGCCGCGGCCACAAGAAGAACGTCTTTATCTAGAGCGTAAGCAATGGCCTGTCGAAGAAAATTTGTCTCAAGAGCACGTGGCCAGCCAAGTGAGAGGTTTACGATCTTGGCGCCACGATCAACTGCATACATAATCCCACGAGCAAATGACTCAGATGTGGCCAGAGCATTATCTGAGGCGCCATCCTTAATAACTTTCACGGGAAGAATTTTTACCCATGGGGCCACACCAGACACACCAATCTTATTGATCTGAGCTGCAATAATTCCGGCCACGTGAGTTCCGTGTCCATCACGATCTGTCACAACTTTGGCCTCAGCTGAATCGATGGCCGCTGTAAAATTCCAGCCTAAACAGTCCCCTGCGAGAGTGTTCTTGTCATTATCAATATTTTTATCTCCGACACACTCCGCTTCATTCAATAGAAATTGACCTTGAAGCTCAGGGTGATTGATATCAACTCCTGTATCAAGGACGGCCACTGTCAGAGCCTTCTCTTGATTCATCACTGGGAGTAGCGCCTTCAAATCAATATCGGCCCCACGGATTCCTTTCAGTGGAAGATTGTGAATATCATCTTGCTCACGAAGTAGTGTTTGTTCTTGATTATAAAGATGCCACTGATAAGGGAAAAGCTCCTCTTCTAAAACCATTTCTGAATTTTCATTAGGAAGAATACTCATCCGACGAAGCTCTGGAGCTGCTTCTACTGTTTTAATGAGAGCATGAGAGGGCTTGCTCTCAGCCATCATAGAGTAGACGCGAGAAAAATAGCTATGAGAATGATGAAAAGCTTCTAGCTTTTTGACTCCCAATGACTTAGCGAGGCCCTTAGTTTCTTGGGCACTTAACTGCCTAGTGGTTTCAAAAACCCACGTTCCCGCCCATGAACTGGTAGTGGCAAGAAGAAGTGCAGTAGTGAGAAGCTTATTGATATTTTTCATATTAAATCAACCTTGTCATGAGCCAGTAAATGAAGAACTCACCTTCAAGCATTTCCGTTTGCTGTAAAACTTGCATCAATGGCCCTTGGGTTCTTGGAGATCCAAACTCTCCAAAAGAGTTGGAGAGAATGACTCGGTCTCCATCCTCATCCCCTTCACGGAAGCCATCAATCTTTGAAACAACATAGAAGTTCTCTTCCCCACCTAAAAGCTGCGCCCATCCTTCAAGATTCAGACGTTTCTCTGCTTGATCGATGGCCTTAAGAAGATATTTATTCGCTTTCTGAGTATTGTTTTTCTTTAACTGCTTACGGTAGTTTTTTAGCATACGTAGGAATTTCCCTACACCCGAGTCTCCATCATCTACTGTTGCGGGATTGACCGTGAGATCTTCCTGTAACTGATAGCGAGAAAAAATAGCCTTAATATCTTTTTCTGATTTTCCCAGAAGTGATTGGATACCATCATCATATATTATCATATTGACTGAGATATTGTAGAGGAACAGTCTTCTAGTATCGTTCAAAACTGGGCCAGTGAAAAAGTCATAACGATAGCGCTGCATAATCTCATCAAGAATTTTTTGGGCCTTATCTTTTGTGATACTCCACCCAGTGTAATAACGAGAGAAACGAATAAAGCCCTCTCCAAGTGTACCGTCCTTGTTTACCTCAACATCATAAGTCACAATCGACGTTTTTCCTTTACCTTTAAAACTAAACCCCGGATTGCTTCCTGCGACTGTATTGAGTGAAACATCACGATCAAAAATCAAACTCATCCAATGAGCAACCAGGTTTGTGGCATAAGCCTGATAATTTTTTCCAGAAGTGTTGCCGTAGTAATGACGAATAAAATTTCGTTCATCCCCTTGTGGGTGAGTAAGTTTAATTTTAGTTCCTGAATTCAATCTCTCCCATTGCCAAACAAGAAGATTCATTTTCGGATTTTTCTCTTGAAACCGATGATTCACAATATAGGGCTTTTGCGTATTGTCCACTTCTCTTGTTGAGGAATGAACGATGGCACGTCTCACTGCACTTAAGTTTTCTAAGACCTTAGGGTTGCGTGGATTAATATTTAATGAATAAAATTTCGTCCTCGCCGTTCCCACACTCTTTCTAAATGAAACTTTAAGAATAGGAATAAGAGAATCAAGAGTAAAGAAGGCGTTAAATGATCCCATCTGACCAAGGTCGCGGTAGATTTGAATAACATCTTCTGACTTACGGTGAACATGAAATCTTGAAACAGTGAGATGGTTAGGCGAAACACCCAATGAGACCTTCATGAGGTTCATATAGTTTACACCCAATTGAGCCCCTGCTCCTAAAGAGATGGTGTCAGTCACAAGAATTGACTCTCCCACCTCCATCATCTCTTTGAATGGCTTGAGGGCTGACTGAATCTTTTCAGTTTTTTCTTCTTCTGTCGCTACGGGATCAAATTTTAAAGTGGCAGCCTCATGAAGTTTTTTTCCATAGTCTGACTTCACAAGAGGAACAAGAATATTTTTGAATTTATATTTCAAGGCTTTCTGAATACTAGTTACTGGGCGAAGATGAGCATAGGTTCTTGTGAATGATCCTTCTCCACTGGCCGATCCATTAATTGGCGTTGGTAGTCCCATGGTTCCCACATAGGCACCAGCTGCCAATCCTACTCCAATGGCATCTACGAGTTGAACCAAGTTGTCTGTTCCCATATAGGTCCCAGTCACAAGGTTTCTTGAAAGAATAAGTTGTCCTCTTACCGTTGGAAAAACCCAGGCCTTAAGAGGTCTGTCAGCGGGTTGGCCACTGGCCACACTATCTTGAGTAAGCTTAGTGAGCTCTGCTTGATACTTAGCACTATTAATCTTGGCCACATCTGTTCCAAGAAATGGTAATTGATTGATTTGTCCAATAACTGCATCAATAATAGTAGAAAGTGCTCGAGACTTAATCCATGAATTCATCTCAGAATCGGCCAGTGGAGAATCAGGATCTCCATAGGCAAAGCGAGAGGCATATCCTGGCCAGTTTTCTTGAGTGAGCTTCCCCTTAACCAGCTCCACACCATAACTAATGTTACTTGTGACAGGAAACTCTTTAGCATCAAGCTGGAGAAGCTTCATCATCGAATTGCGACGACTGATGATTTTTTCCGCTAAAATCATTTGAACAGGTTTCGGCAAACCTGTGCTTTCCACGATTTCTTCCCAATCCTCACGTTTTAGTTTTTCGATACGTCTTCCCAGCCACCTCACATCTTCCCATGTGGCCTGGAAACGATCAGGATCATCAATGGCCAGATTCAATTGATTATCGGCCACCACTCCTGAAGTCCAACGGAGCATATTCACACTTTCAGAAAGATTGGTAATTGTCAGAGGAACTATAAGAGATGAAAGAAGACGACGCCCTTGAATAATATCTGCAGGGATTGGCCCAGTCGCAAGATTATAAATAATATTTTGAGCTGGCATCACGACTAAATCTTGAAGCATAAGCTCATCATCGTTAAGATCCTCAACAACCCAGTTTCCGGCCGCACCAGCAAAGGCGACATTCTCTAAATAAGAAATAAATCCTTTTTTCTCTGCTTTATTTTTAAAGCGAATATTTACTTTCCCAAGACGTTTGATCGCTGGGACTTGGTAACCCACCTTACGAAGGAGAGACTTCGCCAGTAAAACTGAGTGCACGGTCTTGGAAAGTACCATCGTGTAGAGCTTACCATCTTTAAGAATATTGAAACGAAATTTCCCGGAAGTTGAGGTCAAAGGCGAGTGATACTGAACAGTATCAAATTCTTCAAAAGGAAGAGCGTCAGTTTTATCTTCATCTTTAACTGGATACACATCTTTCCAAAGATCTGAGCTTGTCACCGGATTTAAGACTGAGAGATCAAAATGTCCACGGGAGCCTGAGACAAGTTCATGGGCCTCTTCAGGAAGAAGAAGCTTCCCCTTGTAAACAAGGTCAACGGCAGGATTATTCATATACTCACGAGGAATCCCCGCAAATGAGTAAAATGAATACACCAAAAATAACAGCATCATTGCTAGGTAACGAAGCATAATACGCCTTTGGACAATTAAATGTATTATCTATTGAAAGAATGGTGCCAAGTTGAAGAAACTTAACTAATTGAATATTCTACAGGGAAGGTGTCAAAAAAGTAGACAACAAGACATAAAAAAACCCTCATCAATGTGAGGGTTTTTTTGACTAAAAATGAATCTTAGACTTCAGTCGCAAGCATGATGGCCTTTACTGCCATAATTTCGAAAGAAACTTCATTCCTTTCTGCAGCTTCTGAGATTTCGAGAGAAGCTTCACTATTATTTTTCAGATCAGCAATTGTAGCTGCGAGAGTTTTAAAATCTCTCATTTTTACAGCTCGTCCATCAGCAAGAAGATCGATAACAATTGTGGCCTCTTCACGAAGTTCATTTTTAGCGTTCACACCTTTAGCTTCAACAGATTCAATTGTTGCGGCAAATGAAACAGCTGCAGAAGCTAGAGATCCAAATGATCCAGTTGCGGCTGTCGCCGTCGTCGTATCAAGAAGACGAATCACTGTGATGGTTGGAGATAGGGTCACAGCAAGTGTCGACACAAGTGCATCATTAGCGTCCTGGGCAAATACCGAAGTAGAAGACAATGTCAGACCAAAAATTAGAGCAAGTACCGATTTTTTCATAACCCTCCTAAAGGTTAAATTGATAGAAGTTCAAATCTATCTTGATTTTTCTAAGTAACTGAATCGTTGCTTCCGAGTCAGTTATTTCCTTAATATCTTTAGCATATTTTGAGTTTTGCAATTTCTTTAAGATCTCAAGCATCTCTGTATTAAATTCATCTTGAGAAGCCTTAAGATCAATTTTCTTCTCTTCAAGAGAACTCTGCATTTCTTCAAATGATGGAATTCCATAGCGAGTATCAACAAGATCCCATTGAGTGGCGAACAAATGGGTTGTTTTCCCCTTAAGTCTCTCCACATCGGTTTTAAGATCTTTTTGCTTTGAGGCCTTAAGCATTTTCTCTGGAAGCCTCATCATATGAGCATCACGAACATAGAGCTCCAAGAGAACAATCTTATTAACAAGAGAGGCCCTTTTTGTTTTCGTTAGACCTTTATTTTTATCAATGGCCTTCTGATACATGCCTCGACGTTCTAGGGCATTTGATTTTTTTAGAAGTTTACTAATATCTTTATACTTACTTCCTGCTTCTTTTTTAACCTCAAGAAAGATACGCTGATAGAGATCAAATTTTGTGGGATAAAGAAGTCCCATATCAATGAGCTCATCACGAGACTTTTTCTTAATATTGATTTCGGCAAGCCCTAGATCATCTTTCAAGAGATCTCTGTACATTTTTCGTGGAGTAACAGAATGCACTTTTTCCACATTACGATTCTCTGAGACAACACGAAGTTGTCTTAGGGCCTCTGTCCCACAATTATTCGTAAAGAAAATATACTTTGACTTATAATTCCAATAACGATCAATCGAAAGATCAACAAAGCTTTCAATCTCATCACGAGAAAAGTTTAAAGGAACACTATAAAGGTCACGAAATTCAAACTTATTGTATTCTTGTAAAATGTCAGAGAGACGGTAGATAAAGAGCTGTGAAGGGAGCTTGCCTACCATTCCTTGCATGAGATTTGAATCTACTGAAGCAAAGTGAGCTCTGTAGCTGAGCACCAGATGATCTAGAACATCATTCATACATTCAGGACCTACTGTTTTTCTCCAAGGGGCACAAACCACGAGGCGGAACATCGCATGTCCCCATTTACTCATCATCGCCTTGCCTTCACCGGCCCAAAAATAATGAACTTTATAAATTCTTTTTGGATCAATGTCGGCGATAATTGTTAGGTTTTCTTCTGTAATATTTGAATGGAGAAGAATTTTTCTTTGATTGCTACAGTCATTTGATTCAGGACGAATGCTAAACTTTTGAGAGAGATAATTATACATGGCCGGACGACGACATTTGTAGTCCTTGTCTAAAAGGAAGTACTCCATGTTGACGGCCAGGTTTTCACGTAAATTTTCGAATTCATAGGCGTCTGGAGATGAATCAAAGTTTTGATTCATCAAGACTCCACGACCTAGGTTTTTCCACCATGAAAGACGTCCACCAACGAGGCGACGGTAATCTTTGGAAAATGAGAGTTTTTCTTTTAAGTCATAAACATGTGTCAACTCATGGGCCAAGGTCGCCAGGACAAACTGCTTAATCGTTCCATGTGGACATTTGATTTTATCTGAGATTTTTCCATTTTCTGACTGTCTCAAAAGCTCAAGGAGGTTATCATCTAGAACTAAAGTCGATTTTTTGGATTTATGAGACACAAATGCGTACTGAAGGTCTTCAATTTCTTTTTCAGGACAAAAATAATTCTCAGAAGTGATAAATGATTTTCCAAGAAGACGACTCTCGATCGTGGTGGCCTTAATAGATTCTAGGATAACAGCAGGAAGCTTACCTTTTACTTCTTGTAATAGCCTTCCTAATTCTTCAGAGTAATGCGAAGAAGGAGAAATGCTCTG
>JBMLQL010000016.1:0-200616 GCA_049241565.1 Bacteriovoracaceae bacterium
TGGAGGAGACGGGCGGATTTGAACCGCCGGCCTTACAGTTTTGCAAACTGCTCCCTTGGACCACTCGGGCACGTCTCCATGAAGGATATCATTCTCGGGGAATAGCTTTTCTTTGTCAATGATTCTTAGGCTTTAGGTATAAATGGGATCAAGTGAAACCTTGATCCCTAAAATGAACTCTAAGCTTCGCGAATAATAAATTTGTCTTTACCTTCGTCCACCATCTCTTTAAGTTCTTTTCCAACTTTAAAGAATGGCACTTTCTTTGGACTTACCTTGACAACTTTTCCAGTCTTAGGGTTACGCCCTTCATAGGCCTTATAGTTACGGTTAGCAAATGAACCGAACCCACGAATTTCAATTCGCTCATCATCAAAGAGTGCCTGAATCATGCTATCGAAACAGATATTCACGATTTTTTCGGCTTGATGATGGGGCAAATTGGCCTGTTTTTCGAGTACTGCAATCAAATCCGCTTTAGTCATATTGATCTCCCTTCTGCGGTCAAAAACCTTTTATTTTGATGGCTTATCGGTAGAACTGGAATTTAGTTTAGCGGTCTGTGGATTTTTAGTGGCAGGTATTTTAGCCGTAACTTCCCTAAATGGGTCCAAACCACTGAAATTCCGTTCATCCCCATTAAAGAATCTGAAACAAAGATAGAATCAAACTTAAGGAAATCTCGAATGTTCTCGATAAGACCTATACGGAGGTTCTGTGTTGCGATCACTACCACTATTACTACTCATTCTTTTCGGGGTGTCCATCCTAACGGGATGCGTGGACAGCGTGGCCAGAAGACAGACGATCATTCCTAAGAGTGTTATCGATGATGGAGCTGGTGATGATGACGGTGAAGAAACAGAAGCTGAAGTTCGTCCTACAGGAGCAGTGACTTTTAAAGATGGATACTGCGGTTGTAAGGCCGGTGTGCCTACAACTTTCGGGAACTGTGCCGCTTTTTGTGCCTCTAATAACACCGCCGATGATCTATTCTCAGCAAGCTTTAATGTCTCTGCGGCCATCAGCCTCACCGCCTTTGGTTCAGTTCAAGGTTGGTGTACAACACCACTTAAAGATGCTGCAGGAAATCTTCAAAGCACAAACCCAAGCTGTGTTCTTACTGCTAAAGATGAAGATGGAAACGAGCAAGACCTCCCAATTCTAACTCAAACAGCAAACTCAAATTCAATTAAGGCCAATATCAGTGCTCTTAATCTAGATAAGACTTATATCTTAACTCTAAAGGAAGTCACTTCTGGTGCGAAATCAAATTCGATTCAAATTTTAAAGCCCTCTCCGACGACGAGTAATCCTCTAGGGCCATTAAAGATTACTCCTGTTTCTCAATACAGTTGTATTCTGCGTAATCTCTCTCAAGATGACCAAACAGGAGATATATTTTACGAGAACGCTTACAGACTTCATTTTTATTTTATTGAAAGTGATCGTCCCAACCCGATTCCGGCCAACACATCAAATATCTTTTGCCATGATATCTTCAATACTCTCTATGGCGCCGTTGATGATAGAACATATCCAAGACTAGAAGAAACGCCCGGAGTCTTTAGCTTATGGGAAAGTGTCACTGATCCAAGATTCTTTGATAACAACGGGAATGGAAATCTAGATGCCAACGATCAAATCATAAAAAAAGTGAAAGACTTTGGTTTCACGATTCCTGATGCGACAAATTTCTTCTTAAAGTTCAGTTGGCCAAGTAATCCAACTTCCGATTCCTCTTCAAGTACAAGTTCTGCCAGCCCACTAGGCTGGTATATGATTCCATGGATCGATCAGCAAACCTTTCGCGCCTATTGTCCAACTCAGACTCATTATAATTCTACCAACGTGATCTTTAAGGCCATGAGGGATATTGTGAGTGTGGATACAGAAGGTCTTTATGTGGCCATGAAAGACGGAGAGCTGGTGAATAACGGAGGCACATCATCGGTGGGACCTGCGGATTATCTTCTTATCCGAGAATCTGATATCAAGCGTGTTTGGTTCTATCTTAATGGAACAACTCCTATTGCTCCAACGGATGCCAATGTGGCCAGTAAAACGATTTATTTCTATTATCCTTTTAATTTTAACTCTCCTTACGTGAAGACCTCGACGCAAAAAACTTATGTCGTTAAGCGTGCATCTGACCTATCAAGTGGGAATGTCCAAAACAGTGGTACAAATAATGGAAATGGGACAATTACTGGTTCTCCGCCTCACGATCGCCGTATTGGTTGTGTGCCAAAACTACAATAGATTCCAAAGATTTTTAGTGATGATGCTTATCATCGGTCCTATTTCCTCTTGAAACATAAAATAGAAAATAGAAAGGCTCAGGACTGATCCGATAATAGACAATGAGGTTTTAAAGATAAGGCGTCTGACAAAAGGGGCCGTCTTTGGGGCTATTCGTTTTTTGAGCATCCAGAACGAGATGAACAGAACAATCCAGACACCAGCAAAATTCATCATCTCTTTTTTCTTACCGGCCAGCCTGATAAGTCCCAAAAGGGCCTTATCATCTTTCATAAGATCCACAGTTATATCCAAAGTCACAGGAAGAAATCTAAACACTCCTCCTAGAAACTGCCCGCTTACTCTGGCCATTAACATCTGTTTAAGAGTTTCTCTTTTCATGTCTCGAAGAGGATTGTCTTTGAGTGACTTCTCAATCATCTTTTGGAATTTTTCTGACATGATATCATCGACAGTGAGGGCTTTTTGACTAAACTCGGCCAGATCATCCTGAACCTCAGCGATAGGTTCAGTGACTTTCTCAAGCTGCTCTGCTTGTCTTTGCTGAACTTCACGGAGTTTTTCTAATTCTTCAATACTGGCCTCATCATCCTGGGCGAGACCCAGGGTGATGAAACCAAAAATAAAAAAAATAAAAAGACCGATTTTCATTAAGCAGTTTGAGGATTTTTCTTTGAGAAAAGAATTGTCATTGGAACGGCAATATAAACAGTTGAGTACGTTCCAGCAATAATACCAATCGACATAGCAAAGAAGAAGTCATGAATAACTCCTCCACCCATAAGGAACATGACCACTGCCACAATGAAAGTTGTCATGGCCGTGATAATTGTACGAGACATCGTTTCATTGATCGCACGATTTACAACTTCTTTTATCGACATCGCTGGATTGGCCTCTTCGATTTCTCGGACACGGTCATAAATAACAACGGTATCGTTAATTGAGTAACCAATGATCGCGAGGAGTGCCGCCACAATTTGAAGCGAGAATTCTTTTTGAGTTAAAAGGAATGCTCCTATGATAATCGTCACATCATGGAATAAGGCGATGATAGCACCAGGAGCAAATTTAAACTCAAAACGAAGAGCAATATAGATCATGATCCCTAGAAGGGCCCAGGCCATGGCCTGAAATCCTGAAAGACGAAGTTGAGCACCAGCCTTAGGACCTACGATATCATTTTTTAAGATCTCAGGAGACTTATCCCCTAGCTTGTCATTAAGCATAGTTGAGACTTCAGCAGAGACTTTATTTAAGTCTTGCTCAGATGATTGAATCTTCATGAGAAACTCATTGGCCGATTCTTCACCAATGGTTTGAACTTGAGAAACAGGGATATTAGCTTCTTCAAGCTTTTCACGAAGCTCAGTCAGAGTAATCCCCTGCTTGAACTTAACTTGAATCTCAGCTCCTCCACGAAAGTCCACACCGTAGTTAAGACCTTTCGTAAAAAACATCACTAAGATCCCAATGATCATCAGTGCTGAAAGTGTTCCAAAAATTTTGAAATTACCAACAAAATCAATATTAAATTTCATATAAATTACCCTTCAATTAAATACTTAAATTCTTCTTCTGCTCACCACTACCAAGGTAGAGTTCCATTAAAATCTTACTTACAAAATATGAAGTATAGATTGTGGCGGCAATACCAATAAGAAGTGTCACTGCAAATCCTCTCACAGGGCCAGTTCCGAAGTTAAGAAGACAAAGACCAGCAACAGCAGTTGTTAAGTTCGCATCGAGAATAGTCCAGAAGGCCTTATCAAACCCTGTGGCCACAGCTTCTTTAGCCGAAGCTCCTGATCTTAATTCTTCACGGATACGCTCATAGATAATGATATTTCCATCTACGGCCATCCCTACAGTAAGAGCAATACCTGCAATCCCAGGAAGAGTGAGTGTTGCATCTAGAGCGATAAGACAGGCCAGTGAGAATAGCACGTTAATGATAAGAGTGACCGAGGCCAGGACTCCCGACATCTTGTAGAGGATAATGACAAAAATAAAAACAAGAAGTGATGCTACTACACTTGCCGTTTCGGCTTTAGCGATGGCGTCAGCTCCAAGAGAAGGACCAACGACACGTTGCTCTTCGAAGACAAGCTCAACAGGAAGAGCACCAGCACGAAGAACAAGTGCAAGGTCACGGGCCTCAGTCATTACTGTGTTGTAGTCACCTACACCAAGTGTGATTCGAGCTGAACCACCAGCAATACGAGATTGAAGAACAGGAGCTGAGTAAACATTTCCATCAAGAACAATTGCCAAACGACGCCCGATATTATTTCCAGTGACTTCTTCAAAAATCTTCGCTCCTGAGGGCTTGAAGTTAATCGCCACTTCTGGACGATTATTTTCACGATCAATCGTCACGAAAGCTTCTTGGAGCTCATCACCTGTCAGAGACGTCACTGATTCAAGAATATAAGGTTCAAGATTAGTAATTTCATTTTTATTATTCATTGTTTTTGAAAACGAAATTTCATGGGCCTTAGGAAGATCATTTTTAAGGAACTCATTCACTTCTTTAACATAGTCAGAAAAGCGCTCACCTTTCTTATATTCAATCCCAGCTGTTTTTACTTTTTCCATCCACTCACCTGTCTGAACAGGAGAGATCGTATCATTCACAAACTTGAATTCCAGCTTAGCTGTTTTTCCAATAAGGTCTTTGGCGCGCTCAATATCTTTAACACCTGGAAGCTGAACCACGATACGGTCTTGTCCTTGAGAGACAATTTCCGGCTCAGTCACACCAAATTCATCAATACGGTTACGAATAACTTCAATCGATTTTGAAATGGCCGTCTCTTCAATCTCTTTTTTGAACTCGCGTCCAATTCCGTAAGTCAACGAAGACTTATCATCGGCCACAAGACGTAAAGGGTAACTGTAGAGTTCATTGATTTTTGATTTTGCTGCCTCTATTTTTGAAGCATCAGCAAAGTCAATTTTCACTTGAGGATCTTTAGGATCCGTTGTGATGATATCACCAAGAGTGGCTTCAATTCCTTGCTCAGCAAGTGTTGATTGAGTCTTCTTCGTGTATGAAAGAACTTCATCACGATACACTTTATCGAAATCGATACCGAGTACCATATAAAGACCACCCTGAAGATCAAGGCCGAGGTTTACTTTCTTTTTGAAAGGATACCAACTCTCATCTTTAATACCTGTAAATGAAGGAACAACTGAACCTAGTGCGAGAAGCACTAAAAGCATCAGTACTGAAACGCGCCACAACCAACCTTTGGCCATAATAAACACTCCGTGTCATAAGGATAGTAAACATCTTGAAATAACTGAAAAATTTTAAACAATTTTGAGAGTCGAGGCAATGAAGTATTGGGACTGAATAGAGAATTCAGTCCCAATAAGATGTTTAAGCTTTCTTTTCTGGATCAGAAACAACGTTTTTCTGCTCTGCAGTCGTGTTTGGAACCTGATTAATAGGATGCTCTGCAATGATTTCAGTCTTGGCCTCAGTCTTTTTTTCTTCTTCAATCGACTGTTCAATCTGATCTTTCATTCCTTTGGCGGCATCCTGAAACTCACGAATCCCCTTTCCCAATCCTTTAGCAAGCTCTGGAAGTTTTTTAGGCCCAATGAAAATGAGCGCAATTAAAAAAATAAGAACGAGTTCACCAAAACCTAGTCCAAACATAATTACTTCTTTTCTGGATTTAAAATGGCCTTAGCTGAACCACCGATATGAGTTTTAAGAACTTTCATTCTTGCGCCACCTTCAAGTTCAAGTGTCACGATTTTATCGGCCATTCCTGTGATTTTTCCAAGGATACCGGACTTTGTGAACACTTCATCACCTTGAGTGAGCTTATTGATAAACTCTTGCTCTTCTTGCATCTTTTTCTTTTGAGGACGGATCATAAGAAAGTACATCACCAAAAAGATAAGTACGAAAGGCACCATTGACATCCATGGAGCTTGTTGAGGAGCAGCTGCAGGAGCAGATTGAGCGTGAGCAGAAGCAATGAGTAAGTTTGTCATTTGTAAAATCCTTATTCCCAACGGTTTGAAGTATAATTGTTATAAAACTTCGAGTAATAATCGTCAAATTCATCTCTCAAAATAGCTTGGCGAGCTTCTTTGACCATATTCAAATAAAAATAAATATTATGAAAAGTAATTAACTGCCCTGCAAGATACTCACCCACATTAAACAAATGTCGTATATAGGCCCGAGAGTATCTTTGGCAAACGCGGCATTTGCAATCTGGATCTGGGGCCCCAGAGTCCTCCAGAAACCTCGCTTTCTTAATATTAAGTGGTCCGTGGTGAGTCAAAAATTGTCCATTGCGCGCATTTCGTGTCGGAAGCACGCAATCAAACATATCTAGTCCGGCCTTAATTCCATTCATGACATCAAGTGGTTTTCCCACTCCCATCAAATAGCGCGGTTTATGCTCAGGCATCTTCGGGACAAAACTCGCACAGAAGGCCACCATCTCTTCATTTTTCTCTCCCACTGAGAGTCCACCTAAGGCGTATCCATCAAATCCAAGATCAATCAGACCATCCATACTCTCTTGGCGAAGATCCTCAAAAAGACCACCTTGAATAATACCAAAAAGATGCTGATGAGGCTTGAGCTCCACTGATTTACATCTCTTGGCCCAACGCTCAGTTAGTTTCATACTCTTGTGAAGAGTTTCCTTGGTGGCCGGAAGCTTGGGGCACTCATCAAAGGCCATGACGATGTCAGAGCCGAGAGCACGCTGAATCTCCATGGATTTTTCTGGAGTGAGAAGATGGTAAGAGCCATCAATATGAGATTGAAAAGTCACTCCCTCTTCGGTGAGCTTATTTAAATCAGAAAGTGAGAAAACTTGATAACCCCCAGAGTCTGTGAGGATTGGCCCGTTCCAGCTCATGAACTTATGAAGACCACCCAGGCGTTCAATCAATTCATGACCAGGTTTCAAATATAAATGATAAGTATTTCCAAGAATAATTTGGGCGGCCAAAACTTCTAAGTCTTCTTGTTCCAGGGCCTTCACGGTTCCGCGAGTTCCCACCGGCATAAAGATAGGAGTTTCAATCACTCCATGAGATGTCACAATTCGCCCAGCGCGAGCTTGGCCAGATTTAGCTTCGAGTGTAAAAAAAGTCATGGAGGGGTTCTAGCACAAGAGATCAAAAGGTGCCAGCTACCTTTCTTATTTTAGGCGCGAGCGCATAGTGAGAAGCTTCTGGACTCTACCATCATCATCCTCATCGCGGATTTCCCCAAAGACTTCCTCAAGAATATCATCAAAAGTCACCATGCCCACAAGGCTTGGGCCCAAATACACAAAGGCCATTTTAGTACGTTTTGATTGAAAAAGGGCCACGAGCCCAAGAAGCTTATCTCGCCCCCGCACCTTGATGGCCTCACGAACTAAACTTTGCCAATCAGGATCATGATTCTCATGAAGCACCACAAATTCCTTGGTATTTAAAACCCCATAAACCTCCCCATCTTTAATCACTGGTAGTCTTGTATGGCGAGTTTTGAGAATAAGCTCGTAGACTGTCTCAGCGTCGTCATCAAAATTAACCCAGCTGACTTTCTCCCAGGGAGTATAGACCTGCCCAACAGTTTTATCTTGAATCTCGATTAAATTGAGAACGACCTTTTTTTGATGAGTCGGAAGATCATTGATATCGATGGCCTCTTTGGAATTATTTTTGGCCAATTTGTTTTCAGGAAAAAGCATCAAGAAAAACTTAGTTGATTTCTCTAAGACAGTAATGGCCGGAGACAGGATACGATCAATGACAACAAAGGCAGGTGCACCGAAAAGGAGTATCTTCAGAGGATTTCTTAGGGCCAGAGTTTTTGGAACAAGCTCCCCTACAACCACACTAAAATACGTAATCGGAACCACCACAATAAAGGCGGCCAGAAACTCTGCATATTTTTCTTGAAGATTAAACTTGGCCATCAGAACTGGCTCTAAATTTTCCGCAGCTCCCGCTCCCCCAACGGCAGCGGCGATGGCCCCCACCAGTGTAATACCGATTTGAACCACCGAGAGTAAACGCTCAGGATTTTCTCGAAGTTTTAAAAGCTCACCAGCACGGCGACTGCCTTTTTCGGCCAACTCTTGAAGATCAGACCGAAGTACAGAAATAAAACTCATTTCATAAGCAGCAAAACAGGCATTAAGAACAAGACAGATCACAATGACAATGAGCTCTTCCATTATTTATTCCTCAAAATCAACATTCCGTCCCCATAAGAGAAAAAGCGGTAACGCTCCTTAATGGCGATCTCATATAACTCTAATGCCTTTTCTCGTCCGATAAGCGCACTCACAAGCATCAAAAGCGAAGATTTCGGAAGATGAAAATTTGTCACTAACGCTCGGATCGAGTGAACTTCAACTCCTGGATGAAGAAAAATACTTGTCCCCTGAAGCTCACTGCTCGCTGACACTTTTTCTCCGTCCCAAGCACTCTCTAAGGTTCTGAGAGTTGTCGTTCCAACCGCCACAAGATTATTTTTATTTTTTTGAATCAAGGCCAGATTCTCTGGATCAATCGAGAAAAATTCCTCATGCATTTTATGTTCGAGAAGATTCTCTACCTTAACTGGTGCAAAAGTTCCTGCGCCCACATGCAAAGTAACAAAAGCTAGTTCGTGAGATTTTTTGAGCTTACTTAAAAGAGTATCAGAAAAATGTAGACCTGCAGTTGGTGCGGCCACCGATCCAACACTTTTGGCATAGACTGTTTGATAAGTTTTTTTATCTTCCTCATCAGACTCCCCCCCACGAATATAAGGTGGGATAGGTATTTTCCCAATGGTTTCAAGAATCGTGAGAAGATCCTCATGAGACTTATTAAATTTTATTAGAAAGGTTCCATCCCCTTTCACCACTTCAACCTTTGCCAGCAGCTCTCCAAACTCAAACTCATCCCCTACTTTTCTTTTCCCACTGGCCCGAATCATGGCAGGATAGAGCCCCTCTTGGTGAAGAAGCGAGAGAACAAAAACCTCGGCCTCCCCCCCAGAGGGCTTGCGCCCTTTAAGTCGACAAGGGAAGACTTTAGACTGATTAAAAACTAGTGTCGAGTTTTCAGGAAGGTATCGATTGATTTCAGTAAAGTAAGTATGGGTAATCTCACCAGTGGCCTGGTTATAGACCATAAGTCGTGAGGAATGGCGATCCGGCACTGGACGATCGGCAATCAGCTCCTCAGGAAGATTGAAATCATAATTTGCGAGTAAGAGATCTTTCATGTTTTACTTTTTTTCACAGCTTATAGACAAATGGTGGCTTACAGGTAGGATTAACATAGAAGGTGGTTTTTGATGAGAAAAATCCTTATTTCGGCCCTATTTTTAACTTTCAGTGCTCTATCTGTGGCCCAGGACTCAGGTGAAGAGGCCATTATTCTCAATCAAGAAATGGAGTTCTTAAGAGCAGACGCTCAAGAACCTCAAGTTTTTCTGCCTCAAACTGCCGTCAATAGCAATACAAGAAGTCGTGGGGCCGACTCAAAAGAAGAGATGGATTTAGAGAAATTCTTTTTTGGCGAAGATCGTGTTGAAACAAAAGCCGCTGCTCCTCGTAGAAGAGCAGCTGAAGACTAGGCCAGACCAAATTTTTGAATCACACCGATATACTTCACAATCAGCTCATCAATAATTTTTTTGACCGCCACAAACATTGAATAGGTTTGCACACTCTTTAGCATTTCAGTCATTAAGCTCTGTAGCATTTGAATCACAGGACCTAAATTCAGTTTTTTTACGATAAGATCAAAAAAACCAAAAGCAGCTTCCACATCTTTTCCCTTCACGACATAAAGAGGATTCTTCGACTTCGTTGATGTTTTCTTTTTTGGAGTGGTCATGAGTCTAGCTCCTCTGAAACAGTATCAACCATTTTATTGAACTGTGATTGTAGATCCTTAAACTCAGCAGACTTATAATCAAAAACTGATTTACGTGAAGCCAGAGATTTTCCAAATTGAACTTTATTTGTAAATGGTTCAAAAACCGTCGCTTCACCTAAAGTTTGGCGAATCATCCCTAGATCATCATTGGCCTGTTTTCTGCGTGTATCAAAAAGATTCGGAATATAACCAAGATTTTTGGGTGTCGTCGTAATCCCCATCTCATCAATATCTTCTACCACTTGAAGAATATTTTTTAATCCTTGCTCTGAAAAACGATCCGGAACGAATGGATAAAGAACGCCGTCACAAGCACAAAGAATATTCACCACGAGTAAACCGAGTGTCGGCGGACCATCAATCACAATGACATCATACTGAGAGCGCAGATCATATTTTTCAATAAACTTTTTTAAGATCAATTGTCTTGGGGAATTAATTCCTGCCACTGTTAACTCAAACCCAGAGAGTTCCTGTCCACTTGGTAGAAGATCAATAGAAACACCTGGAGAAGTTTCAAAACTCTTAATCACATCATGAGGCATGATATTTGTATGCAGTGGTTTGAGCTCTTTAATTGAATTAATCAGGAGATGATGAATATGTTGATTTTCATCTGAAGCCTCTACTCCGAAGAGCGAAGAGAAATTGCCCTGAGGATCCATATCCAAGCACAAAACCTTCTTTCCCTGGTGAGCAAAAGCATGGGCCAGATTAAACGCCATCGTCGTTTTACCTACTCCCCCTTTCTGGTTCATCAAAGCGATGATTTTCCCTGAATTTGTCTCATGACCTTTAACCGAACTCGTCGCACGTGATAAGAAGTTAAACATGATATCTCCTCCATGAAGACTGCCAACAATTTTAGTCAACTGGTCTGGCGCTTAAAATTCTCCCTCTCCTAAACCTGTTTGTAAACCATCGAATTTATAAGATTGTATCGAGACCCTGACTCTACGACTCAGCTTTCTGAGACAATAATATTAAGGAAAAAGTGACCTCTCGTACTTAAGTCTAAGGAATTTCAAGATTTTCCCGATAAAAGTACTGAAGGATCGAAAAAGGGTGAGACTATGGTTGGTTTCAAATTTTCTAGTTTAATAGTGTTTCTCTCTCTACTGCTAGTGGGGTGTATGCCTCAAAACAAGCAGACAGACTGTGGAACAAACGAAGCATTCTCTGCCACGCTGAGAACATGTGTCCCTATTATTCCCTCTGAAAATTCTTTTATTAACATCTCTTCTTTCACACCTTCGTATAATATTTCTGCTTTCAAAGGGAACACGAATAATATTTATCTCGCCGTTGGTATCAGTAACCCATACAACCAAGCTTATACACTAAACTGGCGTCGAAACTATAATGGATTTGATACAGCTTATCTAGATGATGACTCAGTGGCCGCTAATCGAAATTTCACTCCGGCAAGCTACTCATCCCAAGTTGGCGCTCATGTCATTACTGTTCAGGTTATCAATAGTGACAATCAAGTTGTTGATTCGCACTCATGGACAATTACGCTTACTGAAGCTCCAACTCCGTTCCTCACCACTCCAGTTCCTCTTAATGGAAGTTTAGGAAATGTCACAAGATCTGCTTCAGGTCTTACTTTCTCTATTACTGGATTTAATAACGGAGGAACTATTCTTCCTTCGACTCAAATCACATGGTCGCTCGACAGTGCGATTCCAGTTCCAGGAACAGAATGTAGTGTATCGAATGCTTGTTATAGCTCTGGAGCAACAGCAAGTAGTGTCTCAAGCTATACCACAGCTGCAACGAGCTCACTCTCTGTTGGCCCTCATACAGTCACTGCCGTCCTTAAAGACGGGGCCCAGATTTATGCTCAATTCACTTGGACCTTTAATGTGGTCAACCCACCTAAAGCAAAAGTAGCTGCGGTTTATACAGTTGATAATGATTCAAACTCAAATAACTACACTATCGTGGCCAGAACTGGTGTCCCTTATAGTAACGTTTATGACAATGGTCTTGTCACAGGATTTAGAAACTTCTTCCTGACAAATGCAGCAGGAACAACCATCTATAACGATGCCACGAGAGCAAATTTTTGTATCGATTTTGAAAGAGACTATGGAAGTCAGGTAGGTTCATATATTGATGTTCGCTTCTATCTTGATGGAAACGCCTCTCCAGTGGCCACAGTTTCAACTTCAGCAGCAGATGATAAGGTTTGCTTAAGTGATACAGCTGCCGCCAATCTTCTTAACGTGATCTATAGCAACGCTAACCCCAATGCGACTGAGAACCATATTTTAAGAGCAAGAATCTTTGACCAGGCCATTGTGGGTGTGGGTAAAGAATATACTTATGCCGACGATTTCCAAGCTGGCTCAGGGGCAGTCAGTTACCCTATCGATTGGACAATCGTGGTTAAACCGCAAAATGATGTTCCTGGAGCAAGTTTTGGGGCCACTCAACTTTCAAGTGTCCTTGCCGCCACTCCACTGAACTGTGTTTCAAACTCACCTCTTGAAAAATCAGGTTGTGAAGTTTTCACTGACACAGATTTCAGAGTAAGTCTTCTTGCTTTGACTGATGATTATTTCATGCCACCTTACGCGGCTTATGCTGATGCAAATTTCAACTACACGCTGAGACTTTATAGAAACTCGACTCTAGTTCATACATGTTCAAAAACTCTTGCCGGAATGGATGCAACAACGGATGCAACTGGACCAGAGTTTGCTTGTACATTTAATATAGCAAGCTATGGAGCTCTTGGGCCAATCAATACTGATCTTAACGATTACACCATTGAAGGTGAGATTTCTGATGTAGGCTCTCCTTACTCTGCCTACGGTGCTGTGGCCAGAACGACATCGACATTTAAATGGAATCTTGATGTCAAAGAAACAAATAATGCTCCGGTGATTGCGTCGATTACAGCCACCTCAGGAACTCTACCGAACCCTGCTCTTGGAACAATCAACGAAGGTCAAACTGTAAACTTCTTTGTTTCAGTGGATGATCTTGATCGTGATAATCATGTTCAAAATTTTTTCCTGTGTAATCTCAGCGCTGCAGTGGATCCAGGTTGTACTGTCAATACTCCACTTTCAGGGATGACTCAGACTTCAAGTCGCACCACAAACGCGCTTAATACTGTGACAACATCCTCAATCACACTGACGGAAAATTTTCTTCACCAGCTTTCAGATGTGAGCTTGAACTGTCGAATTCTTTTAAGAGGTCAAACTTGTTCAGGTGTACGCTTTCTAGTTGAAGTCACGGACATTCCTCTTTCAGCAGGAACAAGTTCAATTACTGATACTCAAATACTAACATATAATATTGTTAATATAAATCCTGCCCCTCAATTTGATGAGGCTCAGTTTTCTCCAGACGAATCACTGGCCACTCATCAAGCCGTGACAGGGATTCCTTTTATCTTTAACCCTGGGGCCATCACAGATGCCACAAATACGGCCATCTTAACTGAACGCGAAACTCGCTATCAGTGGTACTCGAGTATTGATGATACGACTTGGGTTGCTATTCCTGGGGCCACTGGATTTATTCTCAACTGGACACCAGCGGCGGAAATTGCAGCTTCTGGAAACAACGTCTATCTTAAACTTTGTATGCAAGATCAGCCTTCTTATGTCGTGGCCACTGTGGATGAAGAGAACTGTACTAATAATCCTCTTCTTGGTGGTAGCACTTCTTGGGCAGTTATCGCTAATAGAAACTACGTGGCCTTGGATGGAACCGTTGCTCTTCCTGGTACTAAAAATATGATGGCCGTCTGGAAAGGACTTGAGCAAACAAATACTTCAGGTCAGCTTGTGACTCCTGTTTTCACAGCTTATGTTGATAGCGGTAATATGATTAATGTTGAAAAGAGTGTGTTGAGTTCAACTGGCGCCTACCTTACCAGTGGTTTTTCTAGAATCTCATTTGATCCAAGAGTTCCTGCAGATCTTGCCAATACGATTTTGGATTTTAAAGATTTAAATATCACTGGTACGAACAATTCTCTTTATATCACTTATAGACTTTCTTTAAGTACAACGCCTACTCAATTTCGCTACCATATTAGACGAATTGATATTAGTGGGACAAAATCAAACGTTGCCTTTGCTGACAATAGAAGTTTTGGATTCAGCTATGATGATCCGACTGTGACTGCATCTATTCCAGGTGATATCAGTATTAGCACCACTTCAGATGCTGAAGGTCTATGGCCGAGTGTTCAGGCCAATGGGACTACAAACTCAACAGTAACCATCAATCTTGTTGTATTAAACCCATGTCCTGGAAGCTGTAACATCCCCACTTACGCCACTAATCTTGTAGCTGCAGTAAACAGCTCTTCCGATCCAGCTCTTCAAGGTGTGTACGCAGAGATCGATCCTGGGAACGTAAACAATGTTCTTATTAAAGGGCTAAATTCTAGAAACAATCTCTACGATATTACTACAAGTGTGGGCTCTCTAGGGCAAACATATATTAGCGGTGGAAGATGGAATACTCTTTTTGTCGCAAGTACAAGTAAGCTTGCTGCCTATTCAGGGTTGACTGACACTCAACTCACTCTTGTAGCACCTACTATTACAAACCATACTAGTGTTCCAGCTGGTCTTGGTGCTATTCAAAACTCAACGATTATTGCTAACTCCCATGTCATTGAGGAAGGTGGAACTGATTATGTCATCGTTGCTACGATTGGAGTTTCAGGATCAATTGCAAGGGCCTATAAACTCACTGCCTCAAACTACGCTACTGTCACAGCGGATAGTTCTGTGACCGGCCTTTTTGGAGCGAACCAAACATATAGTCTCAAAGTCTCTGCCACTCAAGGTGTAAATAAATACTTTATGGTGGCAGATGCTTACGACCCTGCGATTTCACAACGTAATTTTTTCTTCACTAAATTTGGTGCAGGAATGGCCGTTGAAGTCTCAAAATCTGTTTCTGATCCTACGTTTGTCAATGCTTCAACATCAGCTCTCTTTGACTATAACGGTGTCTATGATGTTAACTTGACGGCCTATACCGGTGGTATCGCAAGAGTGTTCTTAATTTCAGACAACACTTCGGTCTCTCCAATGATGTTCAGTGCAAGTTTAAAAGCTGACAATACTCTGACTTGTCATGGCTGTGCTCCAGTCTCTGGTGGCCCAGAAGTAAGCTCAGTAGCTTCCATTGCTCTCTCACCTGTTCGTCTTAAAACAAGCTGTGTGGCCAATGGTTTAACTCAAGCTCACTGTCTTTTAGGAACAGAGGGATATGATTCCACTCCAGGTGTTTCTACTGATGATTCAAATTATAAAGATGTCATCTTTGCGGGATACACAGTTCTTGAAAACCCTGCTGACTTTCAAGCTGCGGTCGGTGTCTTTAACCTAGAAAGTGAATCAATTAACTCAACTTCTCTCGATTCTGCTAACGGGAAATACCGCCCACCATTTTTTGCTCCTTAAAATTAAAACTCTGGTATGATGAAAGTATGCGCTTTCATCATACTTTTATTTTGGTGCTCTTTCTTTTTAGCTTGAGTGCTAGTGCGTTCGAACTGATCATGATTCAGGCGGTTTCAAATTCCAAAAAAACATTTATTACAAGACATGGTAAACGCGATGGCGTGACCGTGGGTAATACCGCCACGTTTACCGCTGAGGATATTTCGATTTTGGCCAAGGCCGTGAATATCACGAGTAATTTCACTCAATGGGAAATTATTAATGAAAATGCTCGCCTTCCCTTTGAGAAAGGGGCCATGGTTACCTACTACCCGGCCAATGAGTATATCTGGGCACTCTCCACAGAAACAGAACGCAAAAAATATATTAAAAGCATGATCCCTACTCTTAAACAGTCTTTTACGTTTAAGGCGGGGCTCTCACGTGGTCTTTCTGAATCAGTCTCTGATGCGCCGGTGGCCAGCTCTCGCCGCGGAGGAATCCAGGCCGAGGTTTATTATGAGCGTGATCTCAGCTTTAATATTGCCTTTGATGTGGGCCTTCGCTACGACTCTGAAGTTTTGACTGTTCCAAACGCTTCCTACACTACTAAGCGAACAATGGTTGTGGCCAATATCCTTTATTATTTTGATCAGCTCAAAGATATTATCAAAGGTGAAATCTTTGTGGGCCTTGGAGCTGGATGGGGATTTTCAAGTACTGAAACCGTGGGCCTTTCGCAATCTGGAAATGCCATGCTTCTTCCAGCGGTGAAGCTGGGTCTTACTCTTCCCTTCAATGAAACATATGAATTTATTCTTGATACGGCCTTCGATACAATTGAGACCAAAGAGTCCCAAGAAGACGGTAAAGTTCAATCAACCAATCAAACAAACGCCAAAGTAGGCATAGGTCTTAGAAAATTTTTCTAATGCTGAAAAAAGAAAGGGCCCAAATTTGGGCCCTTTTCAATTTTACTATTTAGTTAAACCAATTTCTTTTAAACGAATCATCAGCCACTCGTGAGAGTTAATGGCCGGATATTTTTCTCCGTCACCGATACAGCTTGGAATACACTTAAGTGTTGTATCTGGATTGGGGTGAACAAAGAATGGCATTGAGTAGCGATTCGATGTGGCATCATCTGGATTCACTACTCTGTGAGTTGTGGCCGGGATAACATTATTTGTGATTCTTGAAAGCATGTCTCCTGAATCAACAACAAGTTGTTTATCAGTTGTTTCTACTTTAAGCCATTTCCCATCACGATCAAGAAGCTCAAGACCAGAAGTTGTGGCCCCCACCATCACAGTGATGAGGTTGATATCTTCGTGAGCGGCTGCTCTCACACAGTTCTTTGGAGCGTTCTGTCCCATTGGTGGATAATGAATAGCACGGATGATTGAGTTTCCGTCTTCAAGCATACTACGGAAATAAGCCTGAGGAACATCAAGGGCCATTCCAAGAGCATCCATCACAAGAACAGAAGTCTGATCCATCCCTTGATAGAACTTAGTGAACGTTTCTTTGAACTCAGCAATTTCAGCTGGCCATAAATTGTCCGGGAGATACTTTCCGAATTTCGCAGGATTTTTAAGTTCAGTTCGTCCTACATGCCAGAACTCTTTTAGGTCTGGGTATTGAGAGTTTTTGGCGTGTTCAACACCAAAAGCTGTATAACCACGCTGACCGCCGCCTTCTTTACAGATATATTTTTGTTTTGTTTCTGTTGGAAGCTGGAAGAATTGGTGAACATTTTCGTAGGCCTTATCAACAAGCTTTTGGTCTACAAGATGATCTTCAAGAATAATGAAGCCGTAATCTTTAAGCCCGATAAAAAGATTGTCCACGAAGCGTTGTTTATCGGTATTAGAACCGTTCACAAAACTCATAAGACTTAATGTAGGAACCTTACGATCAGTTTGCATAGAATGACCCCTTGATGCAATCAATATGCTATCTAATTAAAACGGCTTAGCACGGCACGTCTACGCAAATAATTAGATAGCTCCTATATCCTATCCTTTTTACTCACTTTCCCCTCTAGACGAAGTCTTAAGGAAACCTTTACCATTTTATCTTAGTCCAGCAATTTCAGGAGTTTGAATGCTGAAGAGGATCCTTCCCCTTTCTTTGATCTTTGCCCTTATGGCCCCTCTTTGGGCCTGTCCGGTTAATATCCAGATGGGACTCAATCAGAGTGGGCAGAAGCTTCAAGAGTTCAGCGAATTCAATCAAGGACTTGCTCAAAACGGCTTTTCTCCAGACACTACAGATCCGCGATTTAAACTTATCTTTCAACTCCTCAAGCGCAAGACAAGATCAAAAAGCTCAAAAAAATTTGCTTGGGGAAGTGTGAGTGTTTACGATCAAAGTGGCAAACTGGTGGCCTATAGTTTTAAAAAAGGTCCGGCCTCAAAAAAAGAGACAAAGGCCTATTCCTTGAAAAATTTTGATTCTGTCATGAATAATTTACTAGAAGAGCTTCCCGTCTGCTTTTAATCAGCAAACATCATTGTCCCGAGTCTGATCCAGTCTGAATGAAGTTCCGCTGCAATTTTATAATCATTAGACATTCCCATCGAGAGTTCTAATTTCTTTCCAGCATAAGAGATGAGTTTGTCCCGCCATAAAATAAGTTCATTAAAACATCTTCTGGCTTCACTCTCTGCATCGTCTGTTCGCAAAGTTCCCATGGTCATGAGTCCTTGCCAGTGAATATTTTGAGTGATTTTAAAATGAAAAAGAACTTCGAGAAGAGTTTCAATTTTTTCAAATCCAGATTTCTCATTTTCCATCGACGTATTCACCTGAAGAAAGAGTCCAAGAGGATGATGAAGTTCGAGGTCTTTTTTTATGATTTTTTCTAAAAGCTCACCATCATCCACTGAATGAATGGCCACGAGATTACTTATTTTAAATAATTGATTCAATTTATTGGACTGAAGATGCCCAATCATATGCCAGCGGATTTCAGGGCATTTTTCATAGAGGAGATCAGATTTATCATAGAGTTCTTGAACTCTATTCTCTCCAAAATCTCGATGCCCTAGACTATAAAAATACTCAATCTCTTCCACACTTCGGGTCTTAGAGACGATCATCAGTTTTGTGGGGGACTTTAGCTCTGTCATCACTGACAAATAATTCCGATTCAGAGAATTTTTGCGTTCAGCAGATAGTCCCATGAATTATTCTTCGTCTTGTTTCGTTTTCGTCGTTGATTTATCTTCAGCGTTTTTCTTTTTCTTGAAAGAAAGAGTTCCCTTCACTTCAATATCATAGGTCTCAAGAATACGATCAATCTCTTTAGTGATATTGATTTTTTCAAGATAAGTTTTGAGTTCACTCTTGGCCAACCCTACCAAATCAGACTTTGTGTTCTTGGCGGTCTCAATCAGACCTCCAAGATTTTCCATCGCATTAGAATTAACGACTTTTTTTAATAAGTCCCCTAATCCCTTGTCTTTCTCGTTACTCATAAATAGATCCTTTTAATTAGTGACTTAAAGCACGTTTAGCAAAGGCCTTCATATTGAGTGGCAGATTGGTATTAACCAATGTTTTTTCAATCATTCCAAGACCTGGAAGGAATCCTTTAAGCTCAACTTCAAGTGAGTATGTCACTTCAGTTTTTCCATTTCCTAAATCTTTGAGTGTCCATTTTCCGTTATTCACTTTCATCATATCTCCTGACACCAGTGACCAAGAAACTTCTTGGTTAGGCTTATGAGACATTTTAAGTGTGTAAGTCACTTCTTTGATGAGACTTAACGTATAAGTGACATTGTCACCTTTCACTTCCACTGACTTCATTCCATCAACGAAATCTGGGTATGAATGATAATCAACAATGGCCTGATAAAATTTATCGGCAGGCACATCAAATATTTCTGTTCTTTCTGCTTTTGCCACGACAGCACTCCTTAATTAGTATCTCGGTTTTTTGTCAAAATGGTGTTCTGCTCTAATATGACGAATTGTTCCTGATTCTGAACGCATGACTAATGAGTGAGTCGTACATCCCCAGGCCTTAAAACGAACTCCATCAAGGAAGTTCCCATCCGTCACTCCCGTAGCACAAAACATTACATTTCCACGGGCCAGGTCATTTATTTTAAAAACACGATTAATATCATCAATTCCCATCTTAAGAGCACGCTCAATCTCGCCTTGGTTACGAGGCTTCAAGATTCCTTGGAAATCTCCTCCTAAGCACTGAAGAGCAGCTGCTGCAATAACACCTTCAGGAGCTCCACCAATACCAAAAAGAACATCAATACCTGAATCAGGTGTGGCGGTCGCAATGGCCGCCGACACATCCCCATCTCCAATCAAATGAATCCTGGCCCCGGCAGCTCGAACTTCTTCAAGTAAATCTTTATGTCTCGGGCGATCAAGAATAATGGCCGTGAGATCTTGGATACGACATTTTTTTGTTTCAGCAATACGCTTAAGATTTTCAGTGGCACTCAAGCGAATATCAATCACGCCCTTGCACTCTTTTCCGACGGCGATTTTTTGCATATAAGTATCTGGAGCATGAAGAAGACCACCGGCCTCAGCAATGGCCATCACTGAAATAGCGTTCGGACCACCGTGAGCACAAATCGTTGTTCCTTCAAGAGGATCAAGAGCAATTTCTAGTTTAGGACCTTTCATGGTGCCGACTTTCTCACCGATATAAAGCATCGGTGCTTCATCGCGCTCACCTTCACCAATAACAACTGTAGCATCACAATCAACTGAATCTAGCATGGCCCTCATGGCGTCCACGGCAGCTTGGTCAGCCGCTTTCTCATCACCACGTCCCATGAGTCTGGCCGAAGCGATAGCGGCCATTTCAGTTACGCGAACAAATTCCATTGCAAGATTTCGATTCATTTGATTAACCTTTTGTCATTGTACAGATGCCTCTATAGTACTCAAAAGAGTGAGGGCCGAAAATGATTTTAGGTCAATTGACGCATTAAAAAATGCTGAACTTCCTGAGAAAGCAAAGCTCCTGGGAGTTGCCCCACTAATTCCTTCACAGAACCGACTTTTGTGAGGTCAATATCTTGGTCGATTTTGAAAACGAGCTCCTCCTCATTAATAAGAGGAGTATCAATATTTCTTTTTGAAAGAATTCGTCCTGTTTTAAGACCTGCGCCATCTTCCCACTCTAGGAAGTTTTCCATGAGAAGAATTTGGAATTTTGATAATTCTCCATCCGCATGCTGCCAAACAAAAAGCTCCACTGGCCCATCCGAACGCAGCCAATACTTAAGCCTTGCCGGTAGCTCTAGACCACTCTCTACTTTATGCAGTGGTTTAAGATTTTTGACAATTTCATCAAAACTAAGAAAGTTTTGAATTTTTGTGAGTTGGTCTTGTTTTTTAACGAACTCAATCCCAAGTCTGTTATTTGTCACCCATTTCACATTTCCCTGAACAGGCAAAGCACGTCCAAGCCAGTGAATCGTTCCGCTTATACCTTCATCAATGGCCCAATTGAGCTCTTCTTTCAGGCGAATTTGCATTCCTGTCAGAGAGATATCTTTGACCTCTAAAACCCGAGCGCTTTGCTCTGACTTAAAAGTAAGATAACAAAAAGGAAATCTTGGTAAGATTCTTTTTTCATGTTTTTCGAAATCTGATTTAATTAAGCTGAAACGTCTTTCCATTTATGATCCCCAAATAGTGATATATCTACTATTCTAAGGGAAGGACCTCTTAGACCAAACCAGGAATGTTGTTCCCTATGACTGAGCGAAATGATCTTGAGATAGATAATCTTCCGAACCGTTTGACCATGTTTCGCATGCTCATGATCCCTGTGGTGGTTCTCACCCTCTTTTTTGCTGAACAACCAGCGGACTGGGTTTTACCGTATAAAAAATATTTAGGTCATATTGCGTGCTGGATTTTTGTGGTGGCCTCTATCACAGATTTTTTAGACGGCTATATTGCTCGCAAAAGAAATATCGTTACTGTTTTTGGCTCTTTTCTTGATCCTATCGCTGATAAATTTCTTGTGGTCTCTTCCATGATCATGCTCATGGCCCTGGATCGCATTCACCCTATCGTGGTGATAATTCTCGTTCTTCGTGAAATGTATATGACCTCACTCAGACTTCTGGCCATGACTGAAGATGTCCAGGTACCAGTAAGTGAGCTTGGTAAATGGAAAACCGCCACTCAAATGGTAGCGATGCCTATGCTAATGGTCTATGAAGATTTTCTGGGAATTAATTTAGTTTTAGTGGGAACTATTCTTATTTATGTTTCTTCATTTCTCTCTCTTTTCTCAGCTTTCCTGTATTCCATGGGGATGATTCGAAAACTCAGAGACGTGCGTCTAGAGAAGAAGGCCCAGAAGAAAGCGCTCAAACAACAGAAGGATTCCCCGTGAATTCTTCCTCTCTTTTGTCAGTTGTAGGCCCTTCTCAACTCTCAAAAGAGCTTCTGGCCGACTTATCTTTGGTTCTTCAAAAAGAAAATACTTTTTTAAAAAATCAGAATCCTTTTTTTATTCAATATAAAATCAACGGTTCTTTTTCTCCTTCTTTAACTCAAAAATTACGTCAACTCTCAGATCAGTACAAAATAGATGTGGCCATTATTGACGAGAACTTTACTCAAAAAAGAAAACTTCTTTTTATTTTTGATATGGATTCCACTCTGGTGGCCGCCGAAGTGATTAATGTCCTCGCTGATCTTCATGGTGTAGGTGATAAAGTCAAAGAGATCACAAAAACGGCCATGAATGGTGGCCTCAGTTTTGATGAATCACTTCGCATCCGACTTTCTATGCTTAAAGGCATGAGTCGAGATCAGCTCACTGATGTTGATGAAAAGCTTCCTCTAAATCCAGGAGTTGAAAAATGCATGGAACGTCTTCGACTTCTAGGCCACAAAACAGCTATCGCTTCTGGTGGATTTAATTTCTTTGCTGATGTTTTAAAATCACGTTTGCAAATGGATTACTCTTTTTCAAATGAATTAGAATTTTCAAATAACGCTCTCACAGGCCATGTTATCGGCCCCATTGTGAATGCGGAGATGAAAGAAAAACTTGTCACTAGTATCGCCGCCTCAGAAGGACTCACTCCTGAAGACGTAGTGGCGGTGGGTGATGGGGCCAATGATCTTTTAATGCTTGCTCGTGCTTATATGGGAGTCGCTTTCCATGCTAAGGAAACTGTGAGGGCCCAGGCAAAATTTCATATTAATCATACTGGTATGGATACTCTTCTCTATTATTTAGGGATGCAGGAGTAACATAAGATGGGAATTTATAAGAATCTTAAAGATGCTCTTCTTCTCCCCAACGATGTGACCACGCTTAAACTCAAAATCAATAAAGGTCACCTGCCTCAAGAGCTTTTTTGTTTTACTTATCTAGAGGAACTATTTTTAGAAGGAAGTGGAACGATACACCCTCCCGCCCACTTTGAGGGATTCGAAAATCTTAAACGCCTGACCCTCAAAGGGTTTGATCTTCAAGATTCTATTCAGCGCTTTTGGGAAATTCCAACTTTAAACAACCTCAAAATCATTGATGGGAAACTGCAGCGTCTGCTTCTTCCTTTGACTAATTATCCAGCGCTGGAATTTCTGACGATTAAAAACACAGGTCTCGAAGAAATCCCCATGGAAATTTCTCATCTTGTGAATTTGCAGGAGTTAACGGTGATCGAGAACCTAGTCCATAAATTGCCAGTGGGATTAATGGATTTAACAGATTTAAAAAGACTCAACTTGGATAATAATCAAATTACTTTCTTACCTGACTGGCTCAAAAACCATCCTAGTCTTAAGGCCATGAGTCTAGATCAAAATCCCTTTTCAGAGGAAGAAAAAGAACGTATCGAGAGGGAATTTCATCTTTGGTTTTAGTTAAGAATTTTGCCCCGTGAAAATTGCTGTTTTAGATCTTCAACAGTAGCACCGTATTTTTTGATTTCGTCATCCGGCATTTTTAGATTTTCAAGCATACGGCTGGCCACTTTTTTACTTAAGGGCCTTTTACCGTTCCAAAGTAAACTAATATAGGCCTGACTTACCTTGAGATCACGAGCAAAGGCCCGCATTGAATAGGATGGATTTCGCTCCTTTCGAGCGAGGTATATTTCTTTGATCCACTCCGCAGGCTTTTGGATTTCTGTGCGCATTTCTTCACTCCTCTAAATACAACTGTAATCATTTAAAGAAGAAGTTAGGAAAAAAAATTATCCCTTAAGGCCAGAGGCTCTCACCCACGTCTAAAACAACGAAATCGTTAGGTTTCAACTCATACTTCTGGCGGGCGAGCTCAAGATCCTTAACCGGAGCATCGATCCACTCATCAGTAAGTTGAAAGGTCCCAAAATGCATTCCGACACTTTTTTTTGCTCCAAGATCACGATGGGCCAGAACGGCATCCTCTGGATTCATATGGTGATCTTTCATGAACCATCTCGGCTCGTAGGCCCCAATAGGGAGAAGAGCAATATCAGGAGAACCATATTTTTCTTTGATCAGCTTAAAATGTTTTCCGTATCCGGTATCTCCAGCGAAATAGATTCTCTGCTGACCATTATCAATCATATAACTTCCCCAAAGACTTTTACTTTTGTCGAAAAGTCCTCGGGCCGACCAATGCTGAGAAGGAAGGAAAGTAATCTTCTTATCTTCAAAACGAATCTCTTCCCACCAGTCTTTCTCTTCTATGTTTTTCACGCCGATAGATTCAAGAAGGTCTTTATCACCTAGGGGAACAACAAAAACGGGAGAAAACTTTTCATTTAATCTTTTAATGGTCTCTAGATCCAAATGATCATAGTGGTTATGAGAAATTAAAACGACATCCACCTTTGGCATCTTCTCCCATACAATTCCAGGTTCTCGAACTCTTTTAGGACCTGCAAAACTTAAAGGACTGGCCCTCTCGGCATAAATAGGATCAGTTAAAATCGTGAGACCATGAAAACGAATGAGGAAGGAAGCGTGATTCACCCAAGTAATGATGAAAGGATCATTCGGCCCTAATTCAGAAAGCTCATAATCCTTGTTCTCAATCTTCTCTGGCCAAGCCTTGGCATCAGTCGTGAGCTTCCATTTTAAGACAGTAAAAATTGACTTGTGATCTGTAGGAGTAAGATTAGAAAACGTCTCACCATCGTAGTGGTCAGATAGAGGATACTTGGCCATAGCACAACTCGCGCTTAATAAAAAAATGATGAGTAGATGATACATTCCTTTATTAAACAAAAAGAGGCGGCAAGTGGCCACCTCTTTTTAAAACGTTTGTTTAATTGCCTAAGATTTAACTAAGCACCATCTCTTGTCCATTCCAACTCATTTTCACAGCTCCCTCATCAAGAGATCCTTCAAGAATTTTCTTTGATAAAGGACGAGTCACCAAGCGAGTAAAAACAGAGTTCAGAGGTCTCGCCCCAAAGTGCGGATCAAATCCTTGCTCAGTTAAAGTCTCCACAGCTTTTTCATCAAGAACCAGAGAAACTTTTTTCGCTTTAAGACGCTCATTTAAAAGCTTCACTTGTTTATGGATAAGCTCTTTCATCACTGACTTATCGAGAGCGTGGAAGTTCAATATGGCATCTACTCGTCCAAGGACTTCCGGCTTAAAATCGGCCTTGGGATTCTTTGAGTTCGACGTCATAACAATAATCGTATTCTTAAAATTAATCGTGCGCCCCTTATTATCAGTCAAACGACCGTCATCCAAAATCTGCAATAAAATATCAGCAAAGTCTGGATGGGCCTTTTCAATCTCATCAAAAAGAACCACTGCATAGGGCTTACGTCTTACAGCTTCAGTTAAAACACCACCCTCTTCATACCCAACATACCCTGCTGGAGAACCGATCAGTTTAGCTACGGAATGTTTCTCAGAATATTCTGAGAGATCCAAACGGATAATATTATCCTCACTATCAAACAAATACTGAGTCAGTGCTTTGGCCGTTTCTGTTTTTCCCACACCTGTTGGCCCAAGTAGTAAAAAAGATCCAAGAGGTTTTGTTTCATCTGAAAGACCAGCATAAGAAGCAATAAGTGTTTCAGAAATTTCATGGAGGGCCTCATCTTGTCCAAAGACACGGCCTTTTAGAAATCTCTCAAGTTGCAAGATTGAGTCTTGTTTTGACTTAAGAATTTTCTCGATCGGTACTCCTGTCTGACGAGAGATGACTCCTGCGATGTGTTTTTTCCCTAGAACCCAATCATGCTGGAACTGCCCCATCTCTTTTTCAGTTTCGGGGATCAAAAAATATTTCAGCTTAGAGGCTTCCTCATAGCGCTGATCTCTCTCAGCGGCTTCTAGTTCAAATTTAAGTCTCTCTAGACGTCCCTTGACCTCAGACACTTTCTTAAGCCCTAAAACTTCTTTCTCCCAGACAGCTTTTTCTTCAGAGAAAGTTTTCTCTAGATTTTCGATTTCTTTTTGAAGTTCTTTATTATCTTTCTCCATTTGCGCATAAATCTTTTTTGATCTGAGATCAGCTTCAAGCTCTACAAGCTTTGAAGGCATGGCCTCGGCAGAGAGTTTAAGCGCTGATGCGGACTCATCAAGAAGATCAATGGCCTTATCTGGGAGATTTTTATCAGTAATATACTGATCTGATAAAAAGACAGCTGAATAAACTGCCTCATCAGAAATCTTAATCCCATGATGGGCCTCAAGCTTTGTTCGCACACCCATTAAAATTTCAACCGCATCTTCTTTTGAGGGCTCATTCACAGGCACACTTCTAAAACGTCGCTCAAGTGCAGGGTCATTTAAAATATACTTCTGGTATTCATCAGAAGTGGTTGCACCGATACAGTGAAGCTCACCTCGGGCAAGAGCGGGTTTTAAAAGATTGGCCGCATCCATGGCGCCATCCGTACGTCCAGCACCCACAAGTTGGTGAATCTCATCAATAAAGAGTACTACCTCTCCGGCCTTTGACTTTACAAATTTTAGAAGATTTTGAATTCTCTCTTCAAAATCCCCTCGGTATTTCGTTCCGGCCATGAGGGACCCCATCTCAAGAGAATAAACAGTTTTCCCTTTTAAGACATCCGGCACATTACCTTTTACAATTTGCTCAGCAAGTCCCTCTACAATGGCAGTTTTACCGACACCAGCAGGCCCTACGAGAACCGGATTATTCTTTGCACGACGACCGAGGATCTCAATCACAGATCGAATTTCCATGGAACGTCCGATCACAGGATCAAGCTTTCCTTTTTCGGCCATCTCGTTGAGGTTAATTAAAAATGAAGGAATCTCCACCTCTTCAGTTGGTTCAGAAAATTTAGCGTAATCGACTTTCAGTTTTGGAAATATCTGAGGAAGAAATCTTAAAAGATCTTTTTCAGAAACTTCCTGCTTACCGTTTTGGACAGCATGCCCTGAAGCAAGAGTTAGCCATTCTTGAAGCTTTGAAGCAGGACGGATACTCTCCAACGTGAGTTGTCCCGTAGTTCGAGGCAGGGCCTCAATCATGGATTGTATATCCTTCACTTGTTCAGCAAGTGCTTTGCTCGCATAAGAGGACTTATTCATCGCAAGCCCGTAAAGGAGATGTTCTGGATGAAGCTCCGGATTCTTCTTTTTGAGTGCCTCAGACTGCGCCACATCGAGTGCCCCGAGGACAATTTGGTCAAATCTGTTCATATAAACTCCTTAATGTGGGCAGGTTGCCCTATCTCTTTAAAAGATGGTTCTAAAAGCATCAATGTCAAGGCTTCAAACTTAAAATAAAGGTAAATATCTCTCTTGAAAAACCGATAAATAGCCTATGAAATTCGGCTTCCTTTTTCTTACTTTTTTTCCTAGTTTGGCACTCGCTAATTGTGCAAACAATGATCTTTATCAGAAACTCAAACATCTTGATTGCTCACCTAAAGAAATTCATCTCACCTTTGATGACGGGCCAAGGGCCGCGACGACACCTGTAATTCTGGAAGAGCTTCAAAGACGAAATATTAAGGCCACTTTTTTTGTCTCTACATCAAATTTAGATTCACCTGAAAACAAAAAAATCGTTATGGACCTTATCAACAAAGGTCAGTATATCGCCTCCCACGGCCATGATCATAAATGTTATGATCACCGCTACAGTAATGCGACAAAAGAACCTATTGAAACTCCTTTCACACAAGCGCAGCGTGAAGAGCAAATCCAAAAATCAGATAGGCTTCTTGATGAGGCCACTCAGGGGAAATTTTCCAAACAAAAAATGGGGAAGTTTTTTCGTTTCCCTTACGGCCGTGGGGCCATGCCCTCTGAGATAGAAATTGAAGTGATGAGACAAAAGGGAATGGAGATCAAAGGCTCAAGCTACCGTGAGAAGCTTGATTATTACCGCACTCATAGTCCGGCCATGAGTTCAATTTCAGAATATGGGTACAATCATATGGGGTGGAATTTTGATTCCCATGATAGCTCACTCGGGGCAGAAGTTTCTGATCATGCCACTGTTGAAAAATATCTCAAAGAAAATCTCATACAGATGTGTCAGAGTCATGAAAAAATTCTTATTGCTCTCTACCACGATATAAAAAAACTTAATGCCAATGCCATTGGTACCTTGATTGATACTGCCCAATGCTTAGGAATGAGTTTTGTGAGTACGGAAGAGGCCCTTAAAAAAAGACAGACGTTAATCAATAACGGTGTCGTGATTAATAAGTATGAGCTCTCCACCGATCGTGTCGGCGAACTTCTCACTTCACTGGAGGAAGTGAATACAAAACCACAACTGACCTGTGAAAAGCCTAGAACAGATTTAAAAAAAGGCTGTTTAAGCGTCTATACAGATAAAGAAATACCTCATTGCCAGGGAGATGACTCTATTTGTATTGATGGAAAATTTTTCGCCAAAGGAACTCTTATTCCCCATGAAGAATGTGGGTACGCGCTGGATAAATTGAAAGTCGAAATCAATCAAAAGCGATGCCCCACTCCTTCAGAATCAAGAGTTATTGTTCCAGAAAAGATTAAGTGTTATTGCCAGGAAGATGGGAAAGAAGAGCTAAGATGGAACTGTTATGATATCAGTGAAGTTCCGGCAAAAAAAATCTAAGACTCGGATCTGATGATTTTTACTCTTGTGAATTCGGGAAGCTCTTTTTCAACTTCGTATTGGATCAGATCCCCTGCCTTCATCTCTTCAATCTCTTTTTGCTCTTTTTTTGAATAATGCTTTTTATAGATTTGAAAATGCTTAAGTCCTAGATGCCCTTCAGGCAAACAAACCTGCATTTCCATACTAAATTTTGTCTCAGGCAATGAACGAAAAACCCGAGCGGTATGAGATTGAATCTCAATCTTTTGATCTTTAGCATAGAGATGAACGGTAATTGGAAGATGGCGGCGATCCTTGCTCGCGAGCTGAGTCAGTCTCTCCACTTCTGGATTCTGCTTCACGTGGAGATATTGATGGCACCAGTCTGAAGAGTTCTCTTTAAGAGGGCAACTCCCTTGCCCAAGACAAGGAAATAAAACTTTATGTCCTGATTTGATAAGCTCATCTCTCACCTCTAGCATTTGAGGAAAAACACTCATCATCCCGGGTTCGATAAAAAGAATATAATCAGGATTAAGGTCACGAATAAATCGCATCCCTAACTCTACTCCCATTTCATTGAGTGAATGGCCAAATAGCGCGATTCTTTTTTTGTCACTTTTCTGTCCACCTTGAAAACGTAATTTGACGTCAGGGTATATGGCCTTAAAAATCTTATCGGCCTGCTCTTTCATCAGAGGTGACTGCTCGATGAGATAAATCTCCTTGGTCTCAGGAAAAAGACTCATCCAGGCCAGACTCATCGTCCCCGGGCCCGCTCCAACATCAATAAGCTCAATATCACTCCACGACTGGAGAACATCTTGAGGAAACCATTTAAGTGTCTCTTCTAATTTAGGGATATTGGTAAGAGCGTAGAAAGCAGTATAGGCCGAAACAAGACGATCGTCTTTGCCATATTGGGCCAGTTTGCCTCGATCTTGATTAAAGATAATAGAGAGCTCGTTAATAGCTCTCACCAAATCTGACTCTGATTTAAATGTATGAAGAAGATGCGGTAAAATGTCTGATAACGTTAGCGACAAGTAGCACTGTCCTTGATAGTTAAAGAATCATAGTCCACATCAATACAGAAGGCCTTAAGTTTTTTAAGTGAAGCATACATTTTGCGAGACATCTCTTCACACTCCCAAGCCTCCAGCATAAATTGAACTTTCTCTTGCCCTTTTTCAACAAGGAGCCCTTGAATAAAACTCTGGCAATCAAGATCAGCTTTCATATCTTTAATATGAACACGTAGATCATAGCGAGTATTAAAGCCCGGAGTAATAGACATCTTATTCACCCCAATGATTTCGGCCATACTTGAAAACGAAAAAAGAAAAACGACGACAATAAGAAATGACTTCATAAGCACTCCAATAAAAAATAGATGCGTCTTCATCGGAGTGAATGAATTAAAGGCTTAATTTTACAAGAGTTGTGATCACTCCTAGGCAAAAAAGGACAGATAAAGGTAAGGCCTGCCTCTGAAAAGATCCATATATTCAATATGTTACAAATCCATGGTGTAGCATACAGGGTGCTACACAATAACCGACTCGAGTTGATCACAATCTCCAAAGCTGTGCTAAAAATGGGAAAAACAACGCACAGGAGATTTTATGAAAAAGTATTTATTACCACTCGCCTTGATTGTGACAACCAATGTTTTTGCCCAATCAATTGTCGATGAACAGATCACAAGAACAAAAAGAGAGATCGATGAACTTGTAAAAAATGTTTCTCGTCCTACCGATGTTAAAGAATTAAATACTCCGGACTTTAGAAGCTGGGATTCATCATATAGAGCAAAAGTTGTTCAAGAGATCAGAAACTATGAAAACAAAGTTATTGGACTCATCAATGCCAATCTTCGTCAGCCTCTTGAAAACTACAACCGTGTCATTAAATCGACAGAGTTCACGGCGGCTCAAAAAGAGCAACTTCTGGCAACAACTCAGGCGCAACTAGATAAGGCGATTAATAGCGCAACCCCTCAGTACTCAAGATTTGCTCAAGAGCTTATCAATAAAGTGAATGTGACTCGTCTAGTTTATAAGGCCAAGTCTCTTCGTCGTATCAAAAAAGATCACCAACGTTACTCATGTACTGGTTATAACAAAATGAAACTCACTCCTATGATGCTTAATGAAAATGGAGAAGTGACTAAAACCCTAGCGAAGGCCAAAAAGGAATTTGTTAATATTGGATACTGTGATTACTCAAAAAGAAAAGATCTTAGAGAATCTACAAGAAGCAAAATCGCTGCTTATAATGGAATTATTCCTGCAAGCCTTTTTAGCTCCATCTTTCACGGAAAAAGTGAAGCTTTTTTAAATGGTTATTTCCCTGAACTTGCGAAAGGTTGTGAGAGACAAGTTTGTATTTCATTAAAGCAAGGAACAATTAAGGAAACAGTTCAAAAAGTTCAAGGGATTAATCGCTCACTTAATTTTAGAACTCTCAATAACAACGATTTTAATCTTCAAGCAGCTGATACAGTGGCAGAGCTTGAAACCCTGACTAGCACAAACTATCCTCAAGCTTATTTCGATCTTCCTTTTGATTTCTAATCATCCGCTGTCATACAAAAGCCCCTCTTGGGAGGGGCTTTTGTTATTTAAGGCTGTCTTTCTTTTGTTTTTCTCTCCTCCACCTTGTGGTAGATGGGAGCTTGTCCTTTGGCCTTAATATGCTCCAGCTCAAAAAGTTTTTTATTATTCACCATCTTTTCTTGAGTATTTTTAACTTCTTTACTCTTCATACTTTTTTTAATCATTGGATCTTTGGCGATAAGAGAGAACGAAAAAAGAAATGAGAGAAAAATAAGTCCTTTCATACAATTCCCAATGAAAAGGCCCTCTTGAGAGGGCCTTATGCTATTATCTAGATTTGATATCTGAATATTTACTAGCTGTCTCTCCAGTATAGATCTGACGAGGACGACAAATCTTAAATCCTGGTTGCTCAACCATCTCTTTCCACTGCGCCATCCAACCTGGAAGACGTCCCATTGCAAACATTACTGTGAACATATTTGTAGGGATTCCAAGAGCGCGATAGATAATTCCAGAGTAGAAATCAACGTTTGGGTAAAGCTTACGAGAAACAAAGTACTCGTCTTTAAGGGCCACTTCCTCAAGACCTTTTGCAATATCAAGAAGAGGATCTTTCACACCAAGTGTAGCAAGTACTGAATCACAGGCCACTTTAATGATTTTAGCGCGTGGGTCGAAGTTCTTATAAACACGGTGACCAAATCCCATCAAACGTGATGAAGAGTTTTTATCTTTCACTTCCGCAAGGAAGTGATTGTAGTCTTTTCCAGAAGTTTTAATTTCTTCAAGCATTTCGAGAACAGCTTGGTTTGCTCCACCATGAAGTGGTCCCCAAAGAGCATCTACACCCGCTGAAATAGTCGCGAAGATATTGGCCTTAGATGATCCCACAAGACGAACTGATGAAGTTGAACAGTTCTGCTCATGATCAACGTGAAGGATAAGAAGAATATCAAGGGCCTTGGCCACTTTAGGATCTACTTTCTCTTCTCCCGTCATCATATGAATGAAGTCTGAGCAGTAATCAAGCTTAGGATTAGATTTAACAAAATCTTTTCCTTGAGAGTGACGGTAAGCATAGGCTGCCACAACTTTAAGTTGCCCCATAAGTTGAGCGATGGCCGTATCTTTTTGAGCTGCCGTTAAGTCCTGAGCACAAAGATCATGGTAAAAAGCAGAAAGAGAAACAAGGTTTGAAGAAAGAACGGCCATTGGGTGAGCGTCTTTGGGGAAGGCCTTGATCATTGATTTAATGCCTTCAGGAACTTCATTGAAAGAAGCAATTCTTTCTTCGAAGGCCTTAAGCTCAGAAGCAGTTGGAAGCTTGCCGTAGAAAGTTAAATATGACGATTCAATGAATGAAGACTTCTCAGCAATTTCTTCGATTGAGTAACCACGGTATTTAAGAATCCCTTGCTCACCATCTAGAAATGTGATCGCAGAAGTACAAGCACCTGTGTTCATGTATCCAGAGTCAAGAGTCACATACCCTGTCTCAGCTCTAAGTTTTGTGATATCGATGGCTTTTTCACCTTCAGTTCCCACAAAAACGGGAAGCTCGTAAGTTTTTTCGCCGAGGACGAGTTTAGCCTTTTCTGACATGGCAGCTCCTTTGAAAATATGTAAATTAATTCTTTAAATGAATGGGGAAATTGTGCCCCGATTCGAATACTCTGTCTATGGTTTTGGACTCAGGACATATCGACATTATCCTCACAAAAATGAGAAGATAATGACACATATCTAAACTAGACTAAATTGGTGGCCCTATGAAATTTAATTCACCTCTCAGAGAGGGAACTATCACAAAAAGATATAAACGATTTTTGTCTGACGTTATTCTCGACGGTGAACAAGTTGTGGCCCATGTTCCGAATACTGGAAGCATGGAGTCTTGTTGGGCCACGGATTGGAAATGCGCAGTGTCTAAATCTGATAATCCCGAACGCAAACTTCCCTTCACCCTTGAGCTGACCCATAACGGTGAGACTTGGATTGGTGTGAATACCGGAAATGCGAACAAACTTGCTCGTGAGATTATTGAGTCCGGCCTTATTCACTCCTTGACTGGCTATGGGCAAGTTCAGGCCGAGAAAAAGATCAGCAAAGAAACGAGACTGGATTATTTTTTAAGTAGTCATCCATCAGAAAAAGACTGCTATATCGAAGTCAAAAATGTCACTCTTAAGCATAAGGGTGAGGCCCAATTTCCGGATTCAGTGACTGAACGCGGACAAAAACATTTGGGTGAACTGCTTGAGCTAAAAAAACAGGGTCATCGAGCGGCCATGCTTTTTGTTGTTCAGCGGGAGGATGTAGAGATTTTCTCTCCGGCCGAGGATTTTGATCCCGCCTACTCCAAACTTCTCAAAGAAGTTGTGGCCGCAGGAGTTGAGATCTATGTGGTCAGGTGCAAGCTTTCAACGACAGAAATAAAACCAGACAAACTTTTACCAGTAAGCTTTTTATGAATCTGGGGTTTGATATCAATCTTCCTTTTTTTGAGCTTTACCAAATTCACGGTGAAGTCAGTGCGCCTTATTTTGAGATGGGGAAATTCAAATTGTATGGCCTAGAAAAAGATCAACTCCGCCCTGAAAATAAAATCAATCATCACCCTCTGATGCATCTTGATCTAAATCAAGAGGTTGTTTTTTACGGCGGGAGCTTCAATCCTTGGCACAATGGACATCAGTCCTGTGTGGATTTACTTCCACGTCAGAAACAGCTAGTGGTACTTCCCGATCTAAATCCACAAAAACAGATCACTGACTTTATTGCTGCTGACAAATGGCTTGAGCTTATCAAAAAGATTAACCTTCAAGATGAGGCCTCCGCGCGGGATATTTATCCAGGCTTTTTAATTAAAAAAAAATCTAATCCCACTATTCAATGGGTGACCTATTTAAAAACAAAATATCCCAAGTTGAAGGTGTCACTTCTTATTGGTTTTGATCAACTTAAAAACTTTCACACCTGGACTCAGGTCGAAGAACTCTCGGCCCAACTTTATCACATTTATGTAGCCTCGAGGTTAGAAAATGAGGATGAGTTTAATCAAGTGAAAAGAAGTCTTGAAAGACTCAATCTAAAGATCATTCCTCTAGGGCATCATGCCTTTGAGGATATCTCATCAAGTCGACTACGAAATCTTTAAATTTTGGTAAAAAAAAGGGACTCCTTAGAGTCCCAATTTTGTTAAAACTTAGTAACAATATGTTTCATAAAAACAGTCTGTATACCAGTACCATCCCCATGAATCGTAATAATCAACACAGACATACTCATCGTAACAGCTACGTCCTCTAGGTCCAACATTTGGAGCAGCTACAACAGCGGCTACAATGATAAGGACGATAATAGCACTGTAGAGAAAAACTTCTCCTGCCCAGCTGGCACCTTTGCTATAAGCTTTAGATGTAGTGTCTAGAACAAGTTTACGAGCTTCATCTTTAGAAAGTTTGTTAAGAGAGATTACTGTGTAAGCAGTCTCAAGATCTTTAGCAAGAGCTTTATCTTTAAGATTAGCTTTTACGAAATCTACTAACTCAGCATTCGTCAGGCCTTGAGCTTGAAGAGAAGCGATTGTTTTTGTGAACTCTTCAACTTTTGCATCGTAAAATTTACGATCTTTTTGATCCCACTCCACGCTAAGAGCATAGTTGAGGTCATCAAAAGCAGTTTTAAGTGATTGCTGAGATCCAACATCTGCGTGAACAGTGAAGATCGACATAGCAAGGATAAAAGTGATTAAACGTAGAAACACAGTGGCCTCCCTAAGGTTGACGGTTTGTTTGCGGTGTAGTTCTAGATTTGAAATATCGAATGATTTTAAAAAAGAAAAGCAACAAATACTTGATGTTATTATTTAGGTAAAACTTACAGAGTAAGCGGTGTCAGTTAGACACCGCTCTTAAGATTTCGCTTAGATTCCGCGAAGATTGAGCTGCTGAAGAATGGAAATTTTATCAATAAAAGGATTGGCGCAAGAATCCTCACAAGTCTTTAAAATTCCTTCGATAAGTTCATTACGAATAGAAGAATTCGTAGTGACCTTTCCTCGAAGGGCATAGACAAATTTTGTCGCTTCATGATCTCCAAGGATACGACGTAAATCCCAGAGAAGACCGAAAACAAAATCAGTATTTGCATAATCTGTTGTTTCAAACTGGATGATGAAATCTTTTTTATTTTTCGCGTTCTTCCCATTGAAGGTATTATATTTTTTGATTTTTTTTGCGAGCTTAGGTGAATTCGCAATAACTCCCGAAAAATAATCGGCCATTCCTTCAATAACTGCTGTTGAATGGGAAAGTTCTAAACGATCACTCAAAGCAATATGTGAGTACTCATGATAAATAATTTCTGGGACTAGAGCTGTATCGAGCTTATACCACTTACGAGAGAGGAGTTTATTAAGTGGTCCAGAAGCCTGGTAACCTGCTTCCATAATCACACTTGATCCCACAGTTCTCATGGCAAAATCAATCCATGTACTCGTCCCTCCTGCCTTGGGTAACTGGCCTTGAACAACAGTTGAAATAAATCGCTGAAGAGTTGTCATATGTGTCTGAGAGCGAAAGGCCTTGAGAACACCTTGAAAATCATCGCTATCACTTCGAGCATTCAGCTCACTGATGTGAATAGATTTAGAAGGCCTGAACCAAATCTCATTTCCCCAAGGTTTTACTCCGCGAGACTCAAGACCTCTTCCGGCCGGAATGGATAATGCATTATTATACTCTGGCGTAATATTATCATTCCCAAAATGACCAAGTTCATTAAACTGCTGAGTGATTTCAAGACGGATGACCATTTGTCTGTGAGACTTCACAAACTCGGACTTAAGCTGTTCAGTGTAAAACTGGTGGGCCTTAGAAAGATGATAATAAACCGTGGCAGCTCGAAGTTTTAGTTCCTTATCAGTATGATCAAAACAAATCGCTTCATTATCCTTCCCTTTTACCATCTTGAAGTATTTTCCTTCAAAACAATCTTTTTTAAGAAGATGAGAGAGTGTGACTTTTTCTATTTTGGCCTTATAGTTTTTTGTTCTTATCACCGCTTCATGACGTGCCTCATGCAAGACCTGGGCGAAAGCGGAAGAACTTAAAATAAAAGCACTGACGTATAATAGTTTTTTCATAATTAAAATAAGCTATGTTCTAAGTTAGTATTATCACCATTTTTACTCTGTGTCGCTTCAATCGCTACCAAGGCCAATGTTGCAATAAATCCATACGGTGGAGGAATCACAATGGCCGCCACAGAACTTACAAGTCTTACCCAAACTTGGGCCTTATCCCAGAATGTTTTCTTTGGATTCCAGATCTCTTCAAGAGCCGCAACTTTATCTAGCTCTAGGGCCGTTACCACACCGGTCTCATAAGCAGCGGCCATAACATCGAGATATGATGGTTTTCTGCCACCAAAATAATTGTTAATAGAAAGCTCATGCATTTCTTTGCGAAGAATTCGGATCGCAAAACGGAATCTCTCCATAGGATCAAGTGGAACGATTTCTTGAACAGTATCGTCTTTACTATAAACAAGGATTTCAACTTTAGGAGAATCAAGACGCTCTTTAAGTTTTTTAATCACATTTCCCATGAGGGCTATCTGAATAAATGAATAATTCTCATACAAGCGTTCACGGTGACTTTGTTTCCCCACCGACGCTTTTTTAGTGATGAAATCACTTTGTTCGGTTTTATCACGGAGAGGAAATTGTCCTCTTAGAGTTTGAGTTTTTTGGATATAATCTTTAAGAGTCAATCTCCACTCGTCAGCTTTTTCACGACGAAGCTGCTCAAGACGGCCAAAGCTTATAAGATTAATTCGCCCCTCATCTAAGGCAAGACGAATAGTTGCCGAAATTTCTCTATCAGAAATTTCTTTATCTATTTTCTTAAGTTCAGTAATTAGATTTCGGTAAGCCTCATCAAGACAACGACCTTTTTGTTTTTCTTCAAAGTCAGCAACGACCTCGAGTTTTTGCTCTCTTTCTATGTGATCATAGGCCAGATCTTCTCGATAACTATCATCCTCTTTATAAAGAACAGCTGGGTGCTCTAACACTCCCCAGGCCTTCATGAGAATTGTATAGACGACATCATCAATTTCATTCTGAGCACGAAGAGACTTGAGAACATAATGAAAACGGAATTTTTTCACATCCGGAAGTTTTTTTTGAAGATTTTCAACAATAGAAACAGCACAAATTTGACTTTGACGTGTATTAGACATTATCTCATTAAAAGCTGACTTTGACCGAACAGGATTGATATATTTTGAGTGCTTTAAAAACTTCTTATTCTGGTGGTAGCTCTTTCCTTCGCGATCATTGACCAGTGAAACTTGGGCCACCGCTTGCAAAGAGCACAGCAACACTAATAAAAAGAGTTTAAGCCGCATACATATTCCTTTTGAATAACGAGAGGAGTATAACAACCCTAAAGAGCCTCTGAGCTTGTTATGTAAAAATAACAGGGTTGTCAGGCATTGAGTGACTGCTCCCTTTTTCTAAGGATTTTATGAGTTTACCTAAGAGTGTATGGAGCCGAAGCTCACTTTTAATCAAAACGGCCGGAAAAATGGCCTATAAAGAGCTTGAGTCTCGAGTTCAGACCTCACCCCTTGGAAAGCGAATTGAGCAAGCCGAGGAGCTAGTGAAGGCCCTCTCTCAAATGAAAGGAGCGGCGATGAAAGTGGGCCAACTCCTAAGCTTAGATGCCACTGATCTTTTTCCTCCAGAAGTCATTAAGGTTCTCAGTCAGCTTCAGGCCGATGCCGGTGCCCTCCCTTTTGAGGAGATTCGCTCTATTCTTATTAAAGAACTTGGTGAGACCCAGTATCAGAAAATTGATTTTATTGATCCTACCCCCCTGGCCGCGGCCAGTATCGGACAGGTTCATCGGGCCACCATAAATGGCAAAGATTATGTTCTTAAGATTCAATACCCCGGTGTGGCCGACACCATCGATTCCGATATCAATCTTCTAGAGAAACTAATCTCTCAGATGTTTTTTTTCTCAGGAAGAAAGAAGATTGAAATTAAACCCCTGATGACAGAATTAAAAGAAGTCCTCAAGCTTGAGACAAATTATCTTCAAGAGGCACAGTTTCTTACGCGCTATCAAAAAAACTTCGCTAAAGATTCTCGGTTTATTATTCCTAAAGTGGATCTCGAATACACCACTCAAAAGGTCTTGTGTTTAGAATTTTGCTCTGGTCTTCCTCTCAGAAACTGGCTTGAAGCGGAACCAAGTACACAAGATGCTCAAGAGTTGGCCAAGTATGCTCTTGAACTTTATCTCACCGAGTTTTATCAGTGGGGACTTGTTCAGACAGACCCTAATTTCGGGAATTTCCTTATTCAAGAAAATCCACTTAAGATTGTGCTTCTAGACTTTGGTTCTACTAAAGAATACTCCTCTTCTTTTATTCAAAAGTATAAAAGAATTGTGAAAGCAGCCTTTGATGATAAGGATGAAGAACTTCTGGAGGCCACTTTTGAGATGAACCTGATGGATAAACGTGAAAGTACTGAGACCAGAATAAAATATATTAAAATGATGAAGGCCATCGTAGCACCATTTCAGCAGCCTGAAGATTTTGATTTTACTGATTCAGAGTTTGTCAGTCTCTCAAAGGATCTCTCCCTTGAGTTTACACAGGCACTCGAATACTCTCCGCCCCCAAAGGAGCTGATTTTTTTACATCGTAAACTAGGGGGAATATTTGGACTTATGAAAAGATGCAAAGCGAAGATTGCTCTTCGGCCTTACATGGAAGATGTTCTTAATTCTTGAATAACAATTTTTGAAAGTCGTCTGATCCCTTTTTCAATATCTGCTGGAGATGAATAAGGCAGACTGTTATCACGAATACAGCAAGAAGAAATGATCGTGAGATGGACCACATGACTAAAGAGAGCTTTCACACCCCAGTGAAGATCTTCTTCTTTTACAACTCTTCCGACTTCTTTGATAATACAGTCAGCAATGACCTTTCCACCCGGAGGACCAAAAGTTTCATCCTCAGTCCCTTTTGAAATAAGATCCTTTGGATTTTGGGAAGACATCATCATTTTAAAAATAGAAATAAGATCAGGAGAGCGTTCCAAGAAATAACGGAACACATAAACAATCAGCTCTTCGAGATTAGGATTCTTAGTTTCATAAAAATCCTTAATACCAAGAGCAACTTCACTATGTCCCTTAAGAAGAATTTCATGAAATAGGTTTTCTTTACTATCAAAATGGTAGTTCACAGAGGCGACGTTTACTTCTGCCGCCTTTGCAATATCTCTCACTGAAGTTCCATCAAAGCCCTTGTCCGCAAAAAGGACGCGGGCCACTTCTAAAATCTTCTCTTTCGTGTCTACCGTTTGATTAGTCATTTCCTCACCTATCCATTAACCGCCTCAGAGATTGTATTATCTGCCGGTGCGGCCTTAGATCTCTTCGCTATAAACGGGATTTTATTCACTAGTCCCATAAAGTCTTCAATAATACCGTATCCAGCTGGGATCCACACAAGAGTAAGGATCGTTCCTGTTGTTAGTCCCCAGGCCATGGCCATAGTCATTGGAATAAGCATTGAATCTGCCCCACCAATACCATACGCCGTAGGAAACAGTCCCCCCATCGTCGTCAGTGATGTGGCCATTACTGGTTTGAGACGAATGGTTGGGGCTTTGATTAAGATTTCTCTTATTCCAAGCTTTCCTTCAGATTTCATTTGATTAATGAAGTCTATCAGAATAATTCCATTATTTACAATAATACCTGCAAGTCCGATGACGCCGATCATCGCTAAAAAGCTTACTGGACGGCCATGGGCCCAGAATGAGACTGACACTCCTAAAAGCCCAAGAGGAATCGTGGTCATAATTAGACCTGGGGCAAGATAAGAGCGGAAAATATAAACCATAATGGCGTAAATTCCGATCAAAGCGAGAACCATAGCATTGGCCAGAGAAGCCATTGATTCATTCGTACTTTCCTGCTCACCACCATAAACCATCGTCACATCGGGATGATCTTTAGAGTACATGGCAAAAGATTTTGCCACTACTTGGTTAGCTAGGACTGAAGTGATAACCGTCGTATCCACATTCCCGGTGACCGTCTTGGCGCGTTTATAATCAAGGCGCTTCACTTGAGGTGTGCCTCGAGTGGTTTCAAACTTAGCAAGAATAGAAAGTGGGACAAGATTACCTCTCGCCTCCATAATTTTCACATTCCCTAGATCAGAAACATCTTTTTTAGAAACATCACCGAATTTAACTTTAAGCTCGGCTTCTTTATTATTTAACGTCACATCAGATACAAATGTCCCTGTGAGAGCGGTGCGCACCGTATTCCCAATTCCTGCAGGAGTGAGCCCAAGTCTATCGACCTTCTCATAATCAAGGGCCACATTCACTTCATCCGGTCCGTAAACATCATCTACTTTTGTATCAAAAACACCTTTAGTCTTATTTAGGTCTGCAATGATTTTTCCAATAAGTGAATCCAGGCTTTTCCCGTCATTTGATCTGAAAGTCACAGTCACGGGAGCTCCCACAGGAGGTCCGTTGACCTGCTCTTCAAAAGTTAAGAGCTTGGCCTCTGGGATTTTAATATCACGGAGAATTTTTAAATAATCATTATAACCAATATTATATTTGGCAAAATCAGTGGCATACATTTTCACGATACCTACGTTATCTCCGAACTGTCCTTTCACGTCCGTTGGAATAGCAAGAGATGTCCCTGCGTATGAAACGGAGTGCTGTAAAAGTTTATCACCAAGTGCTTCTTTGATTTTTAATTCTAGCTCTCGAGTTACTTCGTAAGTTTTTTCGACTTTTGTATTCTCTGGCATCTCAAGACGGGCCAGATAAATCTCTGTTTGCTCAGGCGGGAAAAGCATGAACTTGTTGAAGACACCAATGACGACAAACGAGAAGATAATAATCCCCAGCATTGAAGCCGCTGTTAAATAACGGTGGTCTACAGCCCATGCCATGAAAGCTTCAAACTTTGTTGACACCTTATCAAACCATCCGCCTTTTTTATCTTCTGAAGGAGTCACATCAAGATTCTGTGCTACAAGATGAAGACGCATTGGAAGAAGAAGAAAACACTCTACAAGACAGAATAAAAGAGCAGCTGTCACAACCACTGGAATGGCGTAAATAAATCTTCCCATGATCCCTGTTGTGACAAGCATTGGAAGGAAAGCCGCAATCGTTGTAAAGGCAGTAGCTGAAATTGGAATCCACATATTTGTTACAGTATCAACGGCTGCATCAAGAGAGTTCGCTCCCTCTTGCCTGCGTCGAATGTACTCTTCCGAGATAACCACGGAGTTATCCACGAGCATCCCCATGGCAATAATAAGAGCAAGGATAGTAATTGAGTTTAAAGTCATGCCAAATGAAGGCATGATCCCAAGAGCTGCGAGTAAGCTGATAGGAAGCGATAGGGCCACCATTATACCGATACGGCCATGCATAAAGAAAAGAAGAACCCCGATAACAACAACTAGTCCTGAAATCGCATTTGATGAAAGAGTATCAAGTTTATTTTGAACACGAACACCTTCATCATTAAAAATAACGAATTTGGCCTTACCAGAATATTTACCTTCATACTTCTCGAGGAGAGGACGGACATTATTCACAAGCTTTAACGTGTCGGCCCCAGACTTTTTAGTCACAGTGAGAATCGTCGCCTCCTCACCCATATAACGAGTGAGTGTGCGTGACTCTTCTTGCCCATCTTTAACTTTGGCAATGTCCTTAAGATAAACAATTTGTCCTGAAAGGTTTGAGCGAATCGCCATGGCCGCAAGCTCTTCAGCGTTTTTGATTTTTCCATCAACTTTAACCAAACGCTGAACAGTTGCATCCTCAAGTTCTCCCCCGGGGATATTTGAGTTTCTTGAACCGATTTTCTGAAGAACTTCATCCACACCTATATGGTATTCATCTAATTTCTTACGAGAAAGCTCGATCTCAAATTCACGCTCGCGGTAACCGTCAAGAACGACTCCCTTAACGTTTTTATCATCTTCAATATCTTCTTTAAGAGCATCCGCAATCAAGTCACGTGTGCGATTCACATTAGAACCAACAACAGCAATTTCAAGGGCCGCAAACTCTTCAGACTTAATTTCAGTAAATTTAGGTTTATCGCGCAGATCTGTCGGTAGATCCTTCGCTCTATCAATAGCGCGCTGAAGATCTCCCATCACGTCTTTCACAATAACTTTAGGATTATCCATATCCACACGAACAACGATCTTGCTTCGACCGGCCTGAGATGTAGATCTTACATCTTTAAGACCAGAAACCGTTCTGATCTCATCTTCGATGGGCTTAGTAATTTTCACTTCAATATCTTCAGGTGTGGCCCCGTAGTATTCAGTTTCAATAATGGCCGTGGCAAAATCTACCGCAGGGTAAGACTCAGCATTCATCTTTTTGATCCCCATGAATCCGAAGATAAAAAGGAAAATCGTTAAAACGAAAGTTAGTTTTGGGTTCGTAATAAAAAAATGAGCTAAATTTCTCATATATTAATTCATCCTGTTAAATGGACAAGGTGTATCTGTATAAACAACGAGGTAATCAAAAAGCGTATTAAGAATTTCAAGCTGAGTGTCAATCGTTGTCAGCTCTGAGTTAAGGAGAGCGTCTTGGTTGCTGATCAAATCATCTACTGAAATACGGGCCTGAGAGTATTTTTTCTTTAAAATGCTCAAGCGTTTTTCAAGTTGAGTTGAGTTTACCTTTTGCGCTCTAACCACGTCAGTTAGAAGAGCAATCGATTTCACAAGCTGGTTGTGAGTATTAATCACTTGGGCCTCGGTGCCATCAATTGAAGCTTTCAGACGTTTATCGTCATAAAGCTCTTTTGTCCTCTGAGTAGACTCTTTTACACTTCCAAGAGGTAAGGTGAACTGAAGACCAACCTCATAACCTGAGCGATTTGTATCAGTCATTTCATTAATTGATCCACCGTAACTTCCACGGTAAAAATTTGTCTTTGTCGAATCAGCATCAACACCAGTTGATTTCACTGTCCCATAAAGCTGAACATCAAGATCAGCATAACGAGAGTTAGAATCAGCAAGATTTTTTTTCACTTTTTTGATTAAAGAAATGGCTTCATCATATTTTGTATAATCGTAAGGAACACTAGGCTGATTAGCGATTGTCGCCGTACAGGCCAGAACTTGATTCACTGTATTTGGTAAATCATAATTACCTAAACCAATCTCTGCATTATTGAGTTCAGGAAGAAGATTCTTTAATTGCTTAATCAAAGATTCTTTTTGATATTTTAAATAAATAATCGAACCTTCTCTTGAGGCCACTTGAGCTTCATAACGGGCCACCTCATCAGCTTCGGCCACTGAGTTTTGAAATCTTTTTCTAGACTCCCCTAACTGTTGCCTGGCCGTTCTTAAAAGTTCTTCCGAAATTTTAAGTGACTCTTGATTGGCCACTAAGGACCAGTACACTCGTCTTAATGAGATTGAGAAAGTTTTTAATTGAATCTCATTCTCAATCGACGCTCTCTTTGATTCAAGAGAAGCATTCTCCTGAGCCGCTTTACTCATACGACCAAATAAATCTCGCCAAAGATCCATCTGTACTGTGAAGCTTGCCACTGTCGTTGTTACATTTCTAAATTTTCCGCTGAAAGAAGAGACAGCACTTTGCTGCTGAGTCGCGATGGCAGCGCTTGTCTTAAATCCTTGCTTGAAGCTTTGCCTGACACCAACCTCACCTGTCTTCACAGGCGAAAAGATCGGTTGAAATTGTACAATGGCCCTTTCATTGGTCTCGGCATAAGCGGCTCGCCCAAAAAGCTCGGGGGCAAACTGCTCATCGGTTTGACTACTATCAACTTGGGCCCTGAGGAGTGCTGACTGAATCTCATCTAGTTTTGGTGACCCTTTTTTGGCAATTTCCTCTAGTTTTTGCTCACTAAGCTCTACTAAAGACTGGGCCCAAACAGAGTTAAGGACCCCAAAGCTCACTAATAAACCTAACAGTTTTAAATGGTTAGACACATTTTTCATTGGAAATATTCCCTTTGTCTTATTTTAAACAAATGTTTCAAACATAATTATCTTATGCGATAATCTAGCACAGTCAAACGATTGTTTAAATATCTTTTTTAATGGCCCAAAAAGATTTGTAGAAGATTTTTCAAGGGTTGTTTAAAGATCAATCTGTTACAAGTATACAAGTGCTTAATTAAAGGCACCATATAAACTGGCATGGATATGGTTCCTGCTAGGGAGATTTAACCATGGATAAAGCTAGCACAGTCGAGCAGCAACTCGACACAAAGATTCACGAAAAAGTCCTCAACTGCGAAATTCAAGACGAATCAGGTTTGAACGATTTTCAAAAGCTCCCCGACCAACAAGGGATTGCCATTCCAAAAGTTGGAATCACACGCTTTCGCATTCCTTTGAGTTTTAAACATAAAGACGGTCAAGTCATGAATCATGACTGTGAGGCCAGTATGTTTGTAAACCTCGCTAAAAACAAAACTGGCATTAACATGAGTCGTCTCTGCCGCATCCTGCAGGATGAGGGTGCTGGAAACTATGTCGGTGCAAAGTTTTTTAAAAAGCTTCTTGAAAGATACCGTACAGATCTTCGTGATAATGACACTGAAGAAAAACTTCAAGATGCCTATATCAAAATCAAAATGTCTTACCCTGTAAAGCAACTCTCTTTAAAGAGTTCTAACTGGGGTTGGCAGTATTATAAAACTGTTCTTGAGGCCCGCGAAACTCAGGGTGTTGGTGTTCGCTTCTATTTAACTCTAGAATACGAATATTCATCAACATGTCCTTGCTCTCTTTCTATGGCCAAGCAATATGAAGCTGATTACGCCGCTGGACTGACAAGTGAAGGAAACGGAATTGGTGTGGCCCATGCTCAACGTTCACTGGCCACGGCCAAGATAGAGCTTGATCCAAATTCAAATTTTGTTATTGAAGATTTAATCGAACTGATGCGCTTATCTATTCCTACTGAAACTCAAAGTTTAGTGAAACGAGTAGATGAGCAAGCCTTTGCCATTTTAAATGGTGCTAACCCGATGTTTGTTGAGCATGCCTCAAAAAGAATCTTTAAGATCTTTAATGCTCAACCGCAAATTCTAGACTGGTTAGTCACTCTTGAGCACTTTGAATCACTTCATTCCCACAATGCTGTGGCAGTGATTAATAAAGGTATTAAGAACGGTCTGAGCCACGATCATCTTTTCTAAAAAAAATTGATATTGATAAAGGGCCGTCTATTTAGACGGCCCTTTTACTTTCTGAATCACTGTCTCTAATTGTCTTTTCACTTCCATGACATTACCGGCCACTTTCTCTGCTAGGTCTCCCCAGTTTTCAATGCCTTCTTTTTTCTCATCAGGCATTTTTCCCTCAGGGCCATACATCTTTTCCATGATACTCATGACTGATGACTTGATCATTCCACGGAATGGAATCTTGGCCATCATTCCATACATGGCCGCTTGACCAGAAGTAGCCAGCTCTGGATGGGCCTTCACGTGGGCCACAGCATCTCGAAGATCGAGGAAGAATTCCTTAATAGGCCCTTCGTGATTTGGAGCGAGAGTCATGTGAAGAGATTCAGGTTTTTGTTGGCGATCAATATGCCATCCCTTCTCGATCATATAATCAGCTACAGCATAGATGCCTACACTTGGATCTTTTGAGGTAAAACACACGAGTGATGAATCGGGGTAAGCCACCATTTTTAGTTCAGGTATTTTTTCAATTTCTGCGAGAAAATAATCCACAACCTTCACCACTTTTTTTGCTTCATGAAGATAACCATCCTCACCCATTTTTTTGAGAGTGGCCCAGGCGCCAGCGATTGGCCCACCCGGACGAGTTCCAGGAAGAGCTGGTGAAGCATAGATCCCACCATTCCAATCCGTGAAAGCAAAAAATTGATACTTCATGATATTCATTGAACGGTAAAGAAGAACTGAAGCACCTTTAGGTGCATAACCGTACTTATGAAGATCAGCTGAGATAGACGTCACTCCCTCAACTCTAAAATCAAAAGCAGGCACTGGTCGTCCAAGTCTCTCAAGGAACGGAAGAATAAACCCCCCGATACAAGCATCAACATGCAACGGAAGACCATGCTGAAGAGCAAGATCACCCAACTGAGAAATAGGATCAATGACTCCATGAGGATATTGAGGAGCTGAGCCCACGAGAAGGATTGTATTTCTGTTGATCATCTTCTTCACGGCCTTAACATCGACACGACAATCTGCCGTCAAAGGAGCGTGACGGATTTTCACATCAAAATAATGTCCTGCTTTGTCCAAGGCCACATGGGCCGACTCAGGCATAATGATTTCTGGATTTCTAATCCATGGTTTAATTTTTCGAGCACGATCTCGGTAAGTTTTCACCGCCATCAAGAGTGATTCTGTTCCTCCAGAGCTCACCACACCAACGGCATTATGATCTCCATGGAAAAGATCCACACACATGCGGACAGTTTCATGTTCGAATTTTTTAAGGGATTTGAAAGCCATGGGATTAAGGCCATTTTCAAAGAAGAATTTATTATGGGCCTTCTTAATAAACTCATCATGAGCATCATCAACATGATAAACTAAACTGAAAACTCGCCCTTCGGCCCAGCGACTATCTTCAGACTTGTATTCATCCATCAGATTGAAGATTTCTTCTTGTTTCATTCCCGTTTTCGGGAAAAGATCAAGTTTCTCTGCCATGAGAAGACTCCTTTGAGTAAGAACTTAAATCTACTTACCTTTTTCAGTGATAAGTGAAATATTCTCTAGTTTATTTTGCTGAAGCATATCGAGAACTTTAACTAAACGCTGATACTTAACATCACCATCAACACGAAGATTCACCAATGCTGTTTTTTCTGTTTTACCAAATACAGCTGGAAGTTCCTCGAGAGAAGATTTTTTTCCATTAACGGCAACTTCTTCATCTGAGAGCTCAATTGTCAGCTCATCAACTTTTTTACTCTCTCCTGCTCCTTGCTCCGTTTTAGGAAGTTTAAGAAGAAGAGCGAGTTCGTCTTTTTTAAAGACTGTTGTCACAAGAAAGAAAGTCAAAATCAAAAACACCATATCAATGAGCGGTGTTAATTCGGGAGCAATCATCTCCCTTTTATTACGACGGCCCATGATTATTCGCCTTTAAGTAAAGGAAGAACTGTTTTCTCTAATTTCACTTCAATATCATCAAGCGCACCTGATAAATAATTGTGTGCAAAGAAATGTGGAATAGCGACCACTAGACCTATGATTGTTGTCATAAGAGCGTATGACATCCCTGATGCAAAATCTCCAGGATTTCCTAGACCTTTCACTGAGATCACCATGAACGCTTCATAAAGACCCATCACAGTTCCAAGAAGACCTAGAAGCGGAGCAAGGCTGGCCACCACTTTAATTGTATTCATACCAAACTCAAGATCATGCACTCGACGTGAACAAGCGTCTTTAACAAGTTCAATATGGGCAAAGAGATTTTGCGCCCCGACCTCTTTTTTTAACGTCTCAAGGACAAGCTTTCCTTCTTGATCAAGATTCTTTTTGAAATCTTTAAAAACAAAAAAGCGCCAAAGAATAAGGCTGAATCCAAGAATATTGAGTGCAACTAAAATCCATCCGATGGCACCAGCATCGTTAACATAATCGAAAAGTCTCATGATCAATCCTTTGAGTGAACTATCTAAATTTTAAAGTATGGCAAATTTAACAGGAACCGTGACATCCATTTTCTCTTCATTGAGTTCAGCTGGAATAGGTTTAAAACGAGTGATTTTTTTCACTGCTTCTAAAGCCGATTCATTCAGTCGCTCATAGCGAGAAGGAGAAACGATTCTGGCATTAATGATATGTCCGTCTGAAGTGAGTGTAAACGCTACTTCTACAATTCCTGTTTGTCCAAGGCGTCGACTCATCATTGGATAGGTTTTATTGGCCTCAATTCGTGCACGAAGATCACCCAAAAACATTGATCTCAAATCGGCTCGGGCCATAGCAGATAGTCCAGAAGAGACCGCGCTACTAGCTGAAGTTGCTTCTGGTATTGAGCTTGCCGTTTCAGGTCTGGTTTCGGCCGTAGATGAGCTTGCTTTTGTCTTAGGTAATGGAACAGTTTTCTGGGGAGGCGAGCGAAGAATATTATTGGCCGCCGAAATTCTTACAATAGTCGCATTCATTGACGCTACTGCGCTTGAGACCATTTGAGAGTCTCTAGATATTTGCCATCCCCCAAGAAGAATCAGGGCATGAATAAAAATTATTGTATAAAAATGGGTCCAATAACGTAATGACATAGAAGTTTTATATACCAAACCCTGAATTTCGTCGAGGGGCCAGGAGACTTTTTACAGGCCCAGAACCTAAGATTGAAGGATTTCTTCCAAATTAAGGGCCCCGGCCACCACTCCAACCCAGCCCTGGCCGGGAAAAACCGTATCTCCAACCCTAAAGACTCGCCCTTCACTGATTTCTGGCAATAAAAAATCCCATGGCCCTTGACCGTAAAGAAGTGGAAGCCCACCCACCATTCCTTGAGGGCGCTGAGTAAAACGGATAAAAGTTTTTGGTGAACTGGAAGAGAGAAATTTAATCTCAAGAGGATGAAATCTCTGCGAAAAATCCTCCATAATAATTTTTTGATACTTCATTTTTAAGTCTAAATAATCTTGGCGGTCTAATTCTCTCCACTCCTTTGAGTCCACATGAATGGAGATTGTCACTGTTTGCTCCCCAGATGGAGCTCGAGAAAGGTCTTCAGGATCTGAAAATGAAATAAAATAATTCGGGACATCTTTACTCACCAAGTGGACTTGATGATAAAGATTTTTCATAGGAGTTGGAAGCTTGACTGCAAAATACAAACAGAATGCAGCTGGGCCTTCCTGCCTTTTTTGGATTTCATTTTGTATTTTCCGGCGAAGCTTGCCCTGAAGGATATTTTCCAAGGCCCAGTGAGTGAGGTTGAAGATAACCTTTTTAGTTTCAATCTTCTCCCCTTTCGCCGTGATTAACGTGAGACTATCTTTTTCCTCTTGAAGCCCAACCACTGATTCTCTTTTACGAATAGTCACAGACCGATTGATCAGCTCTTTTTCAAAAAAATTCATCAGTCCTTTCATGCCGCCCAATGGATAATAAGTCTCTTTAGGATAAGTCAGACTCATGGCCCCCACAAAGGCAGGAATCTGATGAGCATGGGCCTGGGCCGAGATAAGATTGATCCCATTGATAAGCTCAATGAATTCAGGCGAGTTTTGCTGAAATCGGGAAAGATCTCTTTCGGCATTGATCATAAAAAAAGGAAGAAGTTTAAAAACTTCTGGATTAAGAGCTTTTAGAACAAGACCGGGACTGATGCCTTTAAAAGGGCGAAGCTTACTTAAAACCGTCCAAGATAATTTTTCTAAATCCTCGAGGTGATGCCAGAGTTCTCGATTCTCCATTTTGATTTTTGAAAGTTCTGTTTGCCATTTTTCAAAATCACTAAATCTTAAAAGTTCTTTTCCTGAGCAGAGATGAAAATGAATTCCTGGATCAATTTTTTTCACAGGAAGATCAAGTGAGAGTCTATGACAAAAGTCTCCCAAGGATTGACCGGCCTTAAGTCCACTCAAAGTAGTCGCTCCGACATCAAAGCTATAAGGTCCACGCTGAAAATAAGAAGAACAGCCACCCAGAAGAGAATGCTGCTCAAGCAGAAGAACATGAGATTCATGCTGGGAGCGCAAAAGTGCTGAGGCAATTCCTCCCACTCCGGCTCCCACCACAACGGTGTCATAGATCATTTAGAGAAGTGAATCAATTTTTTTCACAAGCTTATCATCAGTAGGACTCACACTAGATGAAAATCGCTCGACGATCTTTCCGTCTTTTCCAATAAGAAACTTTTCAAAATTCCATTTCACATTACCTTGAAAATTCTTTGGAGACTGCTCAGTCAAAAATTTATAAAGAGGACGTTTAGAATCCCCAAGAATCGTCTTTTTAGTCAAAAGAGGAAAACTGACATTGTAATTTTTTGAGCAAAACTCTTTGAAGCTGGCGTCATCTTCCGGCGTTTGCCCACCGAAGTCATTTGTAGGAACACCAAGGACAACAACATTTTTATCTTTGTATTTTTTGTACAAAGTCTCTAATCCTTCAAGTTGAGAGGTATACCCACACTGGCTGGCCACGTTAACAATAAGAAGAACCTTCCCTTTGTATTGTGAAAAATCAGCGGCTTTCCCAGAAATATCATTCTCTTTAATTGAGTAAATATCCTGAGCAAGAACAGAGAATGAGAATAAACTGAACAGTACGATAAATAGCTTTTTCATCAAAAACCCCTTTTTGTCTATTTTGATCCTAACAAGACGATCTCGAGAATGATTATGTGACTTTGTTCAGATTTTGTCTGATAGAAAAACCTTCCTGAAGGTAAGATTCAGCCTTTCTTTGTTTTGAAAGTACTTCTCCTGCCCCAGAGGAACCGTTTTAGTATAAATAGTTCCAACTCCATGCTTCATAAGTCTGGCAGGTCCCCCAAAAATATAAATTGAATTTCCAGGTATTCTCACCTCCTGAGTCACACCCTTTTCATCCTCGTAAAGAAACCGGCAAGTTGATCCAAAATTAACTCCTATGATCGGCGACTTTTGGTCTTCTTCATCCTTATCAACATGCATTCCCATTGATGAGTCTTGAGTATAAAAATTAACCATCACTGCCTCAGGATAAAACTCTTTGGCCAAGTTCATTTCTGTTTTTAAAGCTTCACAAAACTCAAGAAAGAAGTCTGGTATAGGAAACGGCTTGAGCTCCGAATCAGGAATCAAAGGATAATAAATATAATCCACAGGGTTCCAATAAAGGCCAAGACACATGTATTTTTTGACGGGATATTTGGGTTTCGCGTGAAAGCGATTGGGCTTCACATCTGGATGATGAAATCCTCGGTTGAGATCCTGACCTTTACGAAAGATAAATTCTAACCATTTTTCAGCCGTCTCATGATCAAAATAATCCTCAATAAGCACAAATCCTGGTCTAATTATGGTAGTCTTACTCATAGCTTATCTTACAGAGGAATCACCATGAGTGAAAATGAGAAATTAATCCAGGACTGGCATGAGAAACTAAAGTCTAGCTTTAGTGAAGCCTCACAGCTTATCCACTATCTCACCACAACGATGGACAATTTTTACTATCGCTATTTAGAAACAAGTGAATCAAAAGATCTAAAAACTCAATTGATGGCCCCTCATCTCTATGGCGCTACAAGTTTTGAATCCAATTTGGTTCAGGCATTAAAACTCTCTCACCCTGAAACAAAAAAGCAGCTGATCGAATTTGCCAAATCCATTCCTAAAGCACAAGGCCCTCGCGTGCGCTATCGTCTTCAGTGTGAAATTAAAGAACTTACGCCAGATATTGGTCATTTGATTTTAACGAGTGAAATTTCTTGGGACTTTCCAGACTTTAAGGATGACCCGACAAAACGAACAATCAAACAGATTAATTTCAAGTATAATGATCTAAATGAATTTCGGAAGAATCTGGCCTTAAAGCTTGAAGAGGTTTGTAGCCTATTTCTCTAGCTCTTGGAGTTGATTTTTATGGGCAGTATGTTTGAGGTACACTTTTCGAAGTAACCAAATAACAAAGACCACGGCGAGCACACTGAAAAGAATGAGTTTAAATTCTTTAAATTTTCCAAGAATAACGTTACCATATGTGGCCACAAAATAGACTTGTGTTGGAACTGAAATTAATGCTGCAGTCCCGTCGATAAGAACAAATTTCCAAACAGGAATTCCAAGAAGACCACAACTTAAATGCCCTGGGAATCTAAGTCCTGGAGTAAACCTAAAAATTCCTGCACACCATCCACCATATTTTTGAAACCAACGGTTGATGGTATCAAACCCCTTCCCGGCCACTTGCTTTTGAAAAAATTTGGTCTTGATAATCTTGGCCCCAAAAAACTTGCCTAAGAAATAAACCGTTAGGTCACTTATGAAAACGGCTAAAAAACAAACAATACAAAGAGTGAGTACAGGTACTCCCTCAGCCCCAACAAAGGGAGGTGGGTAATTCACAGGATCTTTGGCCATATGAGCAACAAGTCCTGCAGAGACCAATGTCACCTCTTCAGGAACAGGTAGACCAAAGGAGCTTGCAAACATGAGAAGAGTCACAAGCCCATAAACTTTTAATGGTTGATAAGCATAACCAGACAGAGCGGCGAGAATTTCTGCAATATAAGCATCTATATTAAACATGAGGTCTTAAGTTTAACTAAAAAGCCCATTTAAACCAACCTCAAAAGTGTTAAGCAGATTTAATTTTCTGCCAGAAGCCCTCTTGGGTGATACTTCAGCACTCTTTTTGACGCTAAACTTAAAATAAAAAACGCTCCTAGCATCAACAAAAAGACCTTAATCAAATTACTCGTCGACGGGAAACTCCAATCAAGGGCAAACACTTCTACTCCAATAAGCATGGCCATTAAATACCCGAGTAGAGCGCCTAAAGAGAAGGAAAGAAAAAGAGTGACAAACATTTCAGTATGAAGTCCACTTCTGATTTCTCTGGCCGTCATTCCTAGAGATTTTTGCAACATAAAATCATAGCGACGCAGATAAATTTGATCAATCACAATACTATAAAGAATCACAACACCTACTAAAAGTCCAAGCAGTGACATCACTTTCAGGGCCTTGGCCACCTGTTCAAATAAAGCAGTTAGTTTAGTGATGAGTTTTTCTACATCAATCATCGAAACATTGCCGAAGTCTTTAGGGAGTTCTCTGAGGACGACTCTCTTTTCACTTGGAGTAAGCTTACTTAAGACGGCCAGAAAAGTTTTTGGAGCTTCTTCAATGACACCTTCTTGAAAACTCACAAAAAAATTAGGATAAAAACTCGTCCAATTCACTCTTCGGAGGTTGGTCACTTTCGCTTCGACCGGAACTCCTTGGACATCAATCGTAAGAATATCTCCAAGCTCAATATTAAGCCTTCCTGCAAAACGTCTCTCTATGGACACTAACGGATATTTATCACCTTCTTGATAAGTCGCTTTAAATTTTTCTCCTGAAATAATTGATTCGGATTCTGTTAGATTTTGCCTGATCGTAAGATTAAGCCCACGATTTCTAAAACGAGACTCCACTTCATCTTCTCTGGTGCGTGGTCCTTGTGATGAGATAGACTTCTCAAAAGATTTCCCATTAACTTTTTCTAGCTTGGCGCGGATCATCGGCGTAAGGGCCTCGAGCTCTAATTTATTATCACTCATCCAATTCTCTAAACTCTCTTTCTGCTCTTCTTGAATATCAAAAAGGAAAATCTGCGGTCTCTTACTGGTAATAGCAAGATCAGACTGAATCATTCCTTCAAGCTCTAATAAAAACATAAAAAGACAGCTGCACAAACAAAAGCTTAAAAAACTCATGAGCATTGCCTGAGGAGATCTCCACCAGGACCTTAAAGCAAGTCCTGTGGTGAGTTTATTATTAATACTTATTCTCTCTCCTGGACGAAGAATACCTTTTACAATTTTTCGTAAAAGTAAAAAGACTAAATACCCAATAAAAAATGTTCCTAATAGAAGTCCCCAAAACAGAGACCCTATCTTAAATGAATGAGCGATCCAACAAGCATATCCCCATAACAAAAGAACAACAGGAAGATAATTCCACCATTGAGGCTGAAGAGTCATTTCTTGCTGACCACGAATAAGCTGATGTTTCGAAATACGGCTCATTAAACTCATCTGAGGAATAAGAAGTAAAAGTGGAAATAAAAGGAAGACAGCAATCTCTCTGCCTAATGTGAACCAAATGACTTCAAATGAAAAATCAACTCCCGTCATATTCTCAAGGATAGATTCACTTGGAATTTGAATACCAAGCCATAAAAGAATGACAATAAATGAAGAAAGAAGACTCAGACAAATCACCTGATAAATAAGTAATCCCAATAAAGACTTTTTAGTGAGTCCTAAAACTTGCCACATCGTCAGATCTTTTATTTTTCGATGCCAATAACTTCTCCACAAATAAAGAAGACCAAGAAGAGACAGGATGAAAGCAATAAGGGAGCTTAGGCCAAGAAAATCGGAGACGATAGAGAGTACTCTTCCGATTTGTTCACTCGCATCTTGCGGGCGAGAGACTTTAACCGCAGCGTCCGTAAAAGTGGCCAACAGTTCTTTTTGAAGCTCATCTAGCGCTGTTGAGGAAAGTTTTGATATTTTAAAAAACTTAGCGAAAGTGGCGGTAGATCCGAATTGAATCAACTCACTCTCAAGAAGTCTCTCCATGGGAATATAAACTCTTGAGGCAAGAGAAAAGCCACGAAGGCCTGCAGTATCATCCTTTACCATGAAATCAAAGATAGTCCCTTGGACTGGCCCAAAACTAATCTGATCTTGTGGTTTAAGGTTTAAAAGATGTTTCAGCTCTTCATCGACAATAATTTGATTGCTAAAAGACTGACCAGAGGCCAGTTGGATTTTTCCATAAAAAGGAAAGTTTCCTTTCACTCCTCTTAGTTCTGTTAGTCTTGATTCTTTTTCTGGCCCAAAATAAACCATGGAATAAGTATCAATAAGCTCGGCCATTTCATCGGCTACAGGATTTACTTTCTCTTGAATAATTTTTTGTTCTTCATCAGTAAAAGGGCGCCTCACACTTATAGAGAGATCAGCCCCTAAAAGCTCCTGCCCTTTATCTTTGAGGCGCTGCTCTAAGACGCCACTCCATTGTTCAACAAGAAGGAGACCCAGCATCCCTAAAACTTGAGTGAAAATAAGAAGAGCAAAGAAGCGTGGATCTTTTTTAAACTCAAGCCAAGGAAGCTTCCATCTCATAACATTTTTCCTAAATGAAGACGAAACGTTTTAGAACATCTCTTGGCCAGCTCTTCATCATGAGTCACTAACACCAGCGTGAGTCCCTCTTTTTGAACAAGATCAAAGAGAAGATTCATCACCATCACGCCAGTTTCTTCGTCTAGATTTCCACTTGGCTCATCCGCAAAAATTACTTTCGGACGGTGGATAATAGCTCGGGCCAGGGCCACACGCTGGCTCTCTCCTCCACTGAGTTGAGAAGGGTAATGATGAATACGGTGCCCAAGTCCCACTTGCTCCAGTAGATCAATGGCCCTTTGTTTTGCATTCTCGATTTTTAAAATTTCTAAAGGAATCATGACATTTTCAAGGGCGGTCAGAGAGCTCATTAAATGAAACTGCTGGAAAACAATCCCCATTTGACGAGCACGAAAAAGAGTAAGCTCATCATCGTTTAAGCTCAGAAGTGAACTTCCACCCATGATAATCTCTCCTTGATCTGGACGATCAAGACCGGCCAGGATAGAAAGCAAAGTTGACTTTCCACTTCCCGATTTTCCTAAGATAGCCGCAGTTGATTTTTCTGGGATATGAAGAGACAACGAATCAAGGATCGTGACTTTCCCGTCAACTAAAGGGAACGACTTCGAGAGATTATCAACTTTTATCATAATTCTTCCTTGAGAACTTTCCAGACAGTTTCCGCAATAATTTTATGACCTTCTGGATTAGGATGAATGCCATCAGGAAGATTTAGTTTAGAATGGCCACCCACCCCCTCTAATAAAAAAGGAACAAGTTTAAGTTTATAGTCCCTGGCCAGTCGTGGATAGATGGCCTCAAATTTTTTACGATAATCTCCACCGTAATTTGTGGGCATCTGCATTCCGGCCATAATGACTTTGATCCCTTCTTTCTGAGCAGCTTCAATAATATTTCTTAGATTTTTTTCAGATTGATCAACTTTCAGTCCTCTAAGACCATCATTGGCCCCTAAAGCAAGTAGCATATGAGTAGGTTTTCTTTTTTTATACCACTGAAGCCTTTTCATTCCACTGGCCGTGGTGGAACCACTCACTCCACCGTTAATCACGACGGCTTCCTTGCTCACTGAATCTTTAATCTTTTTCTCAATCAAAGCTGGAAAAGCATAATCAGGATTGATGCCATACCCTTCTGTCAAAGAATCTCCAAGGAAGAGAACTGTTTGAGCAGTGGCCGAAAATGAGACAAAAATGAGTAAGAAAAAAATATGTTTCATGAAAAGATCCTTCGATAAATAGGTCCACGATATTTAAAAACAGACCAAAGGATCGGATAGTAAAAAATTCCAATGATGGCCGGTTTTATTTCAAACTGTATATCATCAATAATGAAGGTCTGGTTATTTTCGCGTTTTATAAGATGTTTATGTTTCCATGCCGAGAGTGGAAAAGGTAAAACTCTCCCTTCGTCGACAAAATAACATTCCTCTTCAGAACTAAACCAATCAGTCACCTCTCCCTTCCACTGCTGCTTTCCCATGGGAGAGATAAGATTAAGATCAATGGCATCTCCCTTCTTGCAGCCATCAAAACGAACAATCTCCACCTTCACCCCAGGTGGTTTCAGTTTGCTGAAAAGACTTTCATTAAACTGATTGAAAACATCTTTTACTGTCCCTTTGACAGGAGTTTTAAAGTATAAATTCATTTTTTAGTCATTCCCTTAGAGTCGCTCTTGAGCGCATTTATTTCTGCTTTAAGTTCAGCAATATCTTTTTTCATCTGAATTATATCGCCCATCATTGTATTGATTTGCCTCACATTGGCGTCGATCCGTTCCAATTGATTTTTTCCCTCCCGAGAATCATTCTGAAAATACTTTTGGTCTTTTTCATCAAGATTGCCGAACTGATCGAGGGCAAGAGCACTGGTACTGATAACAAATCCAATTAAAATAAGATGTTTCATTTTTTGACTCCTTAATGAAGGGATTATAGCTCTCTCTCACTGGAAATGTCCTATAGACAAATTCCTGAGCATTTTGCTTTTAAAATCCTTTTACTTGAAAGATCGACTTAAAAACTGATTAAATTAGAGGATGTCTAAAATAGCGTTTTTCTACTCATTTAATCCATCAAGCTGGATAAGTTGCCAAAAAATTGTCTTCAATCTTTTGAAGTCCTATCAGTCGATTAATCACCTCGACTGCAAATACTATCACTTTAATGAAGACACGAGTTATTCAACTCTGACAAAACACGTCACAGAACTAAAAAATTGGAAGGCAGAGAAAATAATCATTCTAGATCATAAACCCCACCCTCTTCCCATTTTTAGTCTTCTTCACCAAGAATATATGCTGGAGTCAACTAAGCCTGATCTTTTTGTCCACATTTATGGTGACTTCTCCATTAACTACAAATGGTGGAGTCAGTGTCGGTTTTTAGAAAGCTGGAAGGTCAGATGGTTTTGTGCCTCTGAAAGACAGGCCAACTACTTCAAACAACTCGTTAATGACAAAAACAGTGTTTCTCTTTGCCCGTTTCCCATTGATCCTTCTCGCTATTTCTATGATAAATCTATCCGCCTAAAACAACGTCAAGACTGGAATCTTAAGCCCCATGAAAAAGTCATGATCTATACTGGTCGGCTTTCAATGCAAAAAAGAATCCACACCCTGATTAAATATTTCGCTAAAACGAAAATGAAAAATCCCGAGTATCGACTTCATCTTTATGGTGAATTTGATAATATCTCAGATCCCTTTTTTGGAATTTGGCACCCTGAAGGAAAGTATTTTTCAGATATCATGCGAATCGTACGGTCTTTACCTGAGGAAGTTCAAAAAGATATATATTGGTTCGGTGGAGTTTCAAATGATGATCTCCCTCGGGCCTATCATGGTGCTGATCTTCTCGTCTCCTTCAGTGTTCATCACGATGAAGATTATGGGATGACTGTTGCCGAGGCCATGAGCTGTGGGCTTCCCTGCCTGTTATCTGACTGGGCCGGTTATGGTTCATTTAAACTTGCAGGAATTGAAAATTGGATTCGTCTTGTTAAAATCAAGCTTAAGCCAAATGGCCGCTTAATGTCCAAACTGGAATTGAATCGTTTTTCAGATGAACTACTCCCTCAATTAGATCATGCCCCCAGAGAGAGGATTTCCCAAAAAGGACTAGAGTATTTTTCTATTACTCAAAGTGCAAAACGAATTAAGGAGCAACTTGATTCTCCTCAGTCTCTATTTAAAGGTTTCTCGCCTCTATTTGATAAGCTCGTGAGCGCTCACCAAAACTACGGACTCCCCTTTACCCAGCCGCATCAAATGCGGTTTAATAAACTCTATAAAGAAACTTATGGACCATATGTTAGAGCAAATTAATCATCAGCTTGAGAACCCACTCTATCTCAACGCAAATTCTAATTACCATGGTCTGAAAAGAGATTTATGGCCAAAACTTAGCAGTGATTTATATCCTCTAGCAGGTGATTATTATCATGACCTCAATCCATTTTTTTCATTTAATATTTTAAACTATGAGTTCTTTAGTACTTTTCCAGTTGTGACCTTGAGAGACGGATTTTATTCGACAGCTGTTTTTTACACACTACAATTTGCAAAACTTTTAAAAAATAAACAAACACTTCTCGTTCACAAGAGAAATGAAGCCATTATTCCTGATCAACTCAAAAACAAAAGCTTTTCCTATAAAATGGTGCAGCCTAAAAGAATTCATATCTCAGAAGCCAAGCAAGTTATCATTATTGGTGTTGTTTCTGATCAAACTCTAGAGAACTATGAAAAAATTCTGACCAAGTTGGAAATATTAAAAGAGATTTCGCCTCAAACAAAAGTAAAAATTTATTTTCAAGCCAGGAAAAACCCTTTTGAGCAAAACTATTCGGAGCATCTCACAACAACTTCCTTTATGTATCAGCTCTTTAAAAAAATTAAATCTGATCCACAATTTATAACGACTTCAGAACTTATTCAGTTAGGTTTTTTAAAAGAGACCTATGTCATAAATTTAATGAATGACACCTTTTTTATCGCTGACTCCTATATTGATTATCTACTCTCTTCAAAAGGGGCCACCATTCATGAGTGGGAAGCCCCCTCAATAGAGGCTCCACTTATAACACATCCCATAAGTCTCTTTCATCAAATTGAAATAAATGAAATAAAGGCCCAGACGCTATTTAACGATCTTATTTTCATCAAAAAAAGATCCTCTGCCACTGAATCTCTTTATGATCCATTCTTCTTCACACAGGTGAGGAATCTTTTTGAGCACTTAAAGAAATAATCCTCTGCAAACGCTGAAACAGAAAGCCTATTCCATAAAGTGTCACCATCGTGTAATGAAGAACAATCACATAGGGAGTGCATTTTATTTTTTTTGCTCTGAGACAGAGACCAAGACTAATAGTCGCCACAAGACAAAAATAAATTTCAAATAAAAGAATAAAAAGGAGTGGCTTAAAAAAAATAAGCCCATGCCCAAGAACCATGATTGAGGGCAAGGCAAACACTTGAAATAATCGGGGCGAGATAGCTGATCGATAGTAGCCGCCATAAAAAAGTGGTCTTAATAATTCGAGAAAAGTTTTTCTTCGTTCATGAAAAACCCATAGACGAGGAATAGCCCATAATGAAATCCCTGCACGGGCCAAATCTTGAAGAAAAGTCGTCTCTTCTCCTCGATGGAATTGTTCAGCAAAAATAATTCCATTTCTTTGGACTGCATCACGCTTGACCCAAAGATGACAGGAGGTAAGGTCTTTCTCAGAGCCAAGATAAATATCTTTATTTTGCGGAGAATGCCTCCGATAGGTGGGCCCTGTACAAAAGGGAGAGGAAAGAGCTATGGCCAAAGACTGCTGAAACATATCAGAGTTTTTTGTAACAGCATCAGGTCCACCAAAACTCTCCCAATCTCCGTGCTCACTAAAAATTTTAAAAACTGAAGCTCCATAGCCCTCAGGGAGACTCGCATCATCATCAATAAAAAAGATCCAATCGCCTTTGGCCATCTTCATGGCCTTGTTTCTGGCAACACCTGGAGTCACTCTTTTCTCTTCTAAAACAGTCAAGCTTTTAAATTTTGATTGTATCTCATCATAAGCCGCAGAACTCAGGCCTTGTCCATTCACAAAAAGTATAAGTTCAAGATCAAAGAATTCCTCTAATTGCCTCAGAGAATTGAGACAATTTAATAGCAGCGCCTCTCTCTTATACGTTACAATAAGGACTGATACTTTAATCATGGAGAAAACCTTGGCAGTTATTCTTAATTTCTATTCTATTATAGTAGAAATAAGTGGAAATGACGAAGAAGTGATTCATCGTTTGGCCCAAGAGTTTCGTTATTTTAAAGCTGAAGAATCTGTTTCTCCTTCAATTAGACTTAATCTTCATCGTGAAGCTTTTCGTCCAGAAGAACTCCCCGTCCTCTGTGCTCACAAAATCACCCAAAATGCGATTATCTATAAACTCGGCCAAAAAAGATTCATCAATTACCATAAGGCCTGGAGTGTAATTGATGATCAGACCATGAAAGTGGATCTCTATTGTACTGATAAAGAGGCCATGTTCGAGATGAGTTATCTCTCCATTCATTCTCTTGTCGGCGAAAAATTAGAATACAAAGGTCTGACTCGTCTTCATGCGATGGCCTTGGAGACGACAAACTATCAACTCATCGTCATGCTTCCCTCTCGTGGTGGAAAATCGACTCTCATGACTGGTCTTCTTGAGAGGTATCCTCATTTTAAAATTATATCTGATGATATGCCTCTTATTACCCTTAATGGGACAATTAAACCGTTCCCGTCAAAAATTTCTCTGGACTCTCAACCTGATCACCCGATTTGGAAATCTCTCCCTTGGGAGAAATTTGAGCGTATCAGCTATCCTCCAAAGTGGCTTTGTTCTGTTCTCGATCTCCCTCATGGTGTTTCATCAGATAGTCCTAAGCCCATTCTTCTGATTCAAGGAGAAAGGCTCTCTTCAGGAAACCCTATGATTTCTGAGAGAGGTTTTTTCTCTATGATGAAAGCGCTAAGTAAACATATGATCATCGGTGTGGGTCTTCCCATTATCCTAGAATATTTTCTTAAATTTAACCTAAGTGATCTAAGAAAGCTTACCTTGCTAGGAACAAGACGAACCATCACTGCCATCATGCTTTGTTTGAAAGCTAAAAAACTGACCTTTTATCTTTCACCTGACAAACAAAAAAATATTGAAATGCTTGGAAGCTATTTAAATGAATAAGTATTTGACCTTTTTCCAAAATAAATCGTGGGCCTTATTCATGGCCTATATTATTATATCTTGTGCTCTTTACTCTCAGGTCATCTCCTCTCCTCCTATATGGGACGATCACTATTTTATTTTTGATTTTGCTCCTTTTCAATCAGGACTCAGCTACAGCGAGATTTGGAAAAACTATGCTTGGCCGATGACGACAACTATTCATAAGTTCACCTTGGATCTTTTTGGCCGTCATTACAGTCTTTATCATCTTTTAAATATAATTGTTCACGGCCTGAACTGTTTTCTTATTTTTAAAATAATGAAAAAGATGAATTTATCCTATCAGATAATTGTCTCTTTTTTCTTTCTCATTCATCCTGCAAACTTAATTAGTGTGGCCTGGATGATCCAGATTAAAACTCTTCTTGCCTTTACCTTTTTTTCAATCTCATTACTTTGTTATCTTCGATTTCAAGATGATAAAAAGTTCATCTCTCTGATTATAGGTATCCCTCTTTTTGTTCTGTCTTTGCTTACCAAATCAACGGCCATCCTTTTTCCAGTGGCCTTACTATTTATCCATTTTTCTCAAAAGAAAATGAATCTAAGACTTCTGATCCCCATTTTTCTTTTTACGATACTTAGTCTCTGGGGCGGTATTAAGCTCATGGGCAGTCCCATTGTTGAAAAAAATCAAACTGTTTATGCAGAATCCATTACCCGGCGAGTTGAATTCGCTATTCAGACAATATGGTATTATTTAGAACAGGCCTTCTTCCCTTCAAATTTCACTCCCGTCAAAGGTATCTTTACTTCATTAGACGGATTTTCTCTTATTGCTCTTATTCTTTTTCTCATTTGTATTATAGTCCTTCTTTTTCTTTTGCAGCGGACTCTTGGGGTTGCGATGATAGTAGCACTTATTCTCATGACACCCTTTCTAGGTATCATCAAAGCTCCCTACATGAACGTCACTTCTGTCAGTGATCAGCACCTTTATCTTATTTTACCTTTTTTTATTTGGATTTTTGTCTGTCTTGGTGAGCGAATTATTTTCATTTTTACTAACCTAGACTCACCTAGAGCTAAGATTGGGGGAATGATCGCTCTCTGCTTTTTTGGAAGTTATTTTTTCTCTTCGACCGTCTTAAACTCAAAAATTTATCAAAATGAAGAAAACTTTTATCAAACATCTCTTAAATATAATCCTGGTAATCTTTTTTTCTATGTAAACCTAGCCACATACTATCAAGAGCAAAATAATTTTGAAGCTGCGGTTGAAACAATCAATAAAGCGATTAACTACTGCCAAGAACACCAAGAACTAAAAAATACTCAGATGTACACATTAATCGGAGCAAAGTGGTTTGAAATTGAACAAATGGCAAGAAAAAGGAAGTCCCTTGAAAGAAATTAGTATTATTGGCCTTGGCCATATTGGATACCCACTTGCTAAAAAATTAAGTCATGATTTTGATGTCATTGGCTCTGTAACATCAGATAAAAAAGAGATCACTGATCTTGAATCTGTTATCTATCGTCTTGATGAAGAAATCCCAACCATTCTTGAGGCACCAATTACCGTACTTACTACACCTCCTTCGGCCATTAACCTTGCTAGCCTTCCAAAGATAAAAACAGATTGGCTTATTTATACAAGTTCAACCTCAGTTTATGGGACTCATCAAGGAATAGTCACAGAAGAAACGATCTGTACTCCGGATGATGAATCTGGAAAAAAGCTTCTCGAGATTGAAAAATGGGTTCAAAGTTTTCCTAACTGGACTATCCTGCGTCTCGGAGGTCTCTTAGGGCCAAATAGGCACCCTGGAAAATATCTTGCAGGAAGAAAAGACCTACCTCATCCTTTTGCCTCAGTGAATCTTGTCCATCATGACGATGTTGTTGAGGGGATTATTCAGGTTATTAAACAAAACAAGAAAAATACAATCTTTAATTTAGTCTGTGATGAACATCACTCTCGAAAAGAGTTTTATCAGGAGTTCGCTCTTAGGATGAAACTTCCACTTCCAGAATTCAGAGATGAAAAATCTGATCGGTATAAATTGGTGCTGAATGATAAAATCAAACAGCACCTAAAAATGAAATTTATTTTTTCGGAATTGATAGGAAGAGAGCTTTAAGCTCAGCCTCAGAAACGACAGCAGGATTTAGCTTTTTCTCTGCTAAAAATTCAGGACTATACATTTTTGAAAGTGCTCTTTCAGCCCCATCACAAAGGATCGTGACGATTCTATGTCCTGGTCCCATGCGAAGAGCCGTAGTGAATGCCCCGGCCAAATTCAGCATAGAAGACATTCCCATCACAAGGCCTTCTTGACTCTTTAACCAATAGGCCAGAGTCACTAATTTTTGATCTTCGATGGTGTAACATTCATCTTGAAGGATATGGCGGAAGTTCTCTACAAAACGACAAATCCCTACACCTTCAGTCATAGTATAATCAGAGCTTGATCCAAACTCACCTTCTTTAAAGAATTGAGAGATCGTACTTCCTTGAGGGTCAGGCATGACAATTTTAATATTTGGATTTTTCTCTTTCATGAATTTTGAAATTCCTGCCACTGTCCCACCAGAACCAGCAGCCACCACAACAGCATCTACTTTCTCATTCATCTGGGCATACATCTCCGGCCCAGTCGTTTTATAGTGAGAGAGATAGTTATGTGGATTATCAAACTGGTTGGCCCACCAATAGTCGGGAGAACTCTGACCGATCTTTTTTCCAACTTTAAAAAAGTGGCGATCATCAGTAAAAGGAACTGCTTCAGTTTCCACAACTTCAGCATCGTATAATTTAAGAATTTTATGTTTCTCAGGGGCCATGCCCTTCGGCATCACAACAATAACTTTAAATCCAAGTGAGTGCCCTACCATGGCCAGACCAATACCGGTATTTCCGGCCGTTCCCTCCACAATGGTCATTCCTGGCTTTAATACTCCCGAAGCAATCGCTTCAAGAATCATATTTAAAGCTGGGCGGTCCTTCACAGTTCCACCTGGATTGAGGTGTTCACATTTCATAAAAATATCACAACCAGTGAGCTCAGACAGACTATTTATACGTAATATAGGGGTATTACCGATTAAAGGAAGCACGCCTTTTTTAAGTAGCTGCTCACGAGAATTCATAAGGATCTCCACAAGAATAATTGAAATTTACTCACTTAAGAGGTAGTTTAAATAGGATTTACTATACGCCATGAGGACTCAAATGTCTCCTTTAAGTGACTTTTTACACCAAGATCGCCTTCAAAAAGCGCAAATTATTCTGAATGTTCCGCAGGTTAGGCAGAGTGTAGATGAGCTTATCTGCCTGATGTTTCCGCAACGCGGATGCACGGGAGCTCGTACTCTGGCCGAAACTGAGCAGCATATCGAGCAAGTCAAAAAAAGATTCGAAAAATATATCGCCTCTCTGACTCCCCTCAATCCAGATGTGGCCTCAAGAGGAGCTGAAATTGCTCATTCGTATTTTGAAATGATTCCAGAAATCACTCGTCAACTTGATACCGACGCTCAAGCAGCTTTCCAAGGTGATCCGGCCGCTTATTCTCTAGAGGAAGTTATCATTACCTATCCAGGTTTTTATGCTCTTTGCATTTATCGTTTGGCCAATGCTCTTCATAAACTTCTTGTTCCTCTTGTGCCTCGTTTGATGAGTGAGTACGCTCATGAAAAAACGGGGATTGATATCAATCCGGGGGCCCAAATTGGCGAAGGGATTTTTATTGATCACGGAACAGGTGTGGTTATTGGTGAAACAAGTGTGATTGGGAAGAATGTTAAAATCTATCAAGGGGTGACTCTAGGTGCCCTTTCAGTGAAGAAAAAACTTCAATATATCAAACGCCACCCCACTATCGAAGATGATGTGGTGATTTATGCTAATGCCATCATTCTTGGTGGAGAAACGATTATCGGTAAGGGCAGTATCATTGGTGGAAACGTGTGGCTCACAGAATCTGTGGCCGCAAACTCGGTTGTCTTCAATAAGCTTGCAGATACCACTGTGATTCAAGGTAAATCCTAGTGCTTATTACCGTCACTAAAGTCAAGCAATGGATGGATCAGGGAAAACCTGTTCACCTACTTGATGTTCGAACTCAAGAAGAATCAATTATCGCCAGTCTTGGTGGAGCTCTTATTCCTGTTCAAGAACTAGAGGCTCGCTTTAAAGAGCTTGATTCCATGAAACGTCCATGGGTGGTTTATTGCCATCATGGAGTAAGAAGTGAATATGCTGCTCAGTTTTTAAAGATGAGAGGCTACGATGCCCTCTCACTTGTGGGTGGAATTGAAAAGTGGTCCCTTGAAATTGATTCAAGTGTGCCAATTTATTAATTGTAATTCTTCTGGCCATGGGATCCTAGTCGCTATTAAAATTAACTAAATAGGAGCTCTCAATGAAAAACCTTATCTCAATTCCTTATAAAATTATGGCCATTATCCTTGTTGGCTCAGCCATTCTCCTAGGGTTGGTCTTAGCAGTGGGTGTTCCGGCCAATCTTATTACGCTCTTTAAATAAATGATTCATCGATTTCTTCAATTCCTTATTTGGGCCATTATTAGGCTTCTCCTCTCGACTTATAGGATCACAGTCCAGGGAATAGAATTTCGCGAGAGGGCCCGAACGATTCATCCTCAAAAATCTTTTATTTTTGCCGTTTGGCATGAGCAAGTTGTCTCTGTGATGAGTGGACATGCTTGGACTGAACCCTATCTTGCCCTTTCCTCACGTAGTAAGGATGGAGACTATGCAGCTTATGTTTCAAAAAAAATGGGCTTTGTGGCCGTTAGAGGTTCTTCAAAGAAGAAAAATATCGATAAAGGTGGCAAAGAGGCCATTAGAGAATATGTAGAAAAGCTCAATCTTGGAATTTCAGGTGGACTCACTGTGGATGGGCCAAAAGGCCCGAGACAGGTGTGCAAGATTGGGGTCGTTCTTATGAGTCAGGAAACTGGGGCCCCCATCCTTCCCGTCGTTGGTATCGCTTCTTCATACTGGGAATTTAATTCATGGGATCGTTTTAAAATCCCTAAGCCTTTCTCAAAAATTCTTATGGTTTATGGGGAGCCTATTCTTACTCCTAAAAACGCCTCAGCGGAAGATCTTGAGAAAGTTCGTGAACAAGTCACAAACTCTCTCAAAGAACTCACACTGAAAAATTCTTAGTTTAATAAAAAAAGACTGATTTGGGGAAAGGCAGTAACAATTGCGAGACCTAAGACCATCACAAAGAGATAAGGTACAACGGATTTAACAACCTCACCGATAGGCTCTTTGAAAATTCCTGAGGCCACAAAAAGATTAATCCCGATAGGTGGAGTAACGTAACCAATTTCTAAATTCACAATCATGATGATCCCAAAATGAACTGGGTCTACTCCGAAGTGTTGAGCGATGGGAGTGAGGAGTGGGGCCAGAACAAGGATGGCACTCATCACATCCATAAAGCAACCCACAATCAAAAGCAAAATATTCACGGCCAGAAGAAAACCAAGCTTAGTGCTAATCATCTCAGACATCATCGTCACTAAATTCTGAGGCACTTCCTCGAGAGTCATAAACTTATTTAAACTCACCGCTAAGATGAGAATAAGAAAAAGCATCCCTAGCATTTCAGCTGTTTCAGAAAAAACAGACTTAAGCTGTGAGACCTTTATCTCTCGATGAATGCCAAACTCCACTATAAAAGCGTAAACCACAGCAACAGCCGCCGACTCAGTGGCCGTGACAAGTCCACCATAAATTCCACCTAAGATCATCAGCGGCATCATGAGTGAAAAAATCCCCTTCTTAAAGGCACTGATAAGTTCAGTCATTGAAAATACTGCTTTTTGATTTTTTGGGGCCACAAGCAATGTATAACCACAAAGAAGGATGACCAAAACAATACTTGGCCCTATCCCGGCCTTGAAAAGATCAACCACTGAAACTCCGGCCATAATAGCGAAAATAATCATAGGAATACTCGGGGGAACAATAATCCCGAGGGTTCCCCCTACACTAAGCATTCCCATAGAAAATCTCTTGGAATAACCGGCCTGAAGAAGGGCAGGAAACATTAAGGACCCAATGGCAATAAGAGTGACGGGTGATGAACCTGAGATGGCTGCAAAAACAGCACATGAGAAAACCGCGGCGATCCCCATTCCTCCATTAATCCCACTAGTCAAGGCCTTTGCAAAATTAATGAGACGTTGAGAAATAGATCCCTTGGTCATGATCTGTCCTGCAAGAACAAATAGTGGAATGGCCAGAAGGATCTCCTTATCGGCGGCATAGAAGATATCCCCGACGATAACCATTAAAGATTCACCCGCAGCGAAATGATAACAGAGGGCCGTAATCCCTCCCATAATCACAAACAAAGGCTGACCTAATAAAATAGAGATTACTAAAAAGAGAGCAATGTATAGACTGATTCCCATTAGTGGATACTCCCTTCTTTTTTAACTGGTGGATAAAAAACAAAATACAAATAGCGCAAACTCATTGAGCTAAAAGCATACGGGATGACCATTTGAAGCCACCACATAGGAATATCTAAAAGAATATTCTTGTCAGCAAACTCTCTAGACTCTTCAACATAGAGATAAGAATTGTATGCCATCAAAACACAAAAGATGAGAGTGACAAGATTTTGGAGGCGTCCATAAACTTTCTGCAGTTTCCCCTTCCAAATTTTATCGGCAATCTCTGGCCTTAAATGTTCAGCTTTCTGAGTAATAAGAATGGCCCCTAAAAAGCCCGCCCAAATCATAAGATAAACTGCACTTTTTTGAGTCCAAGGAATACCTGTGGCAAAAATCTCTCTGGCCGCCACATCAACTATCACAAAACAAGTTAATGCTAAAACAAAGATTGAGGCAACCCCGGCCTCAATCTTTGTCAGGATATTAAAAAATTTTTCCATTATTTTTTCGCCTTGAATGCCTTCTTCCCTTCAAGAATAAGAGCGTAGATTTTAGCTGACTCTCCACCAATCGACTTCACAGCTTCCTCAGCAATTCCTTGAGCAGCTTTTTTGAAAGCTTCTTTCTCTTTCGCATTTAAAGTATAAACTTGAATTTTTGAATCTTTCAGAACTTGGATGAGAGACTCACCAAGTGCACGAACGCTTGTGCGAATTTCTTTGGCTTGCTCATTTCCTGGTCCCATCAGAATTTTTTTCTGATCAGCCGAAAGTGTATCCCAAAACTTCTTAGAATAGATAACTGCTGCTGGCTGATAGATATGATCCGTCACAGAATAAAATTTAATGGCCGTTTGCCATTCAGCTGCTAACGTGAAAAGTGGCGTGTTATCAAAGGCCTCCACAACTCCTGTTTGAAGAGCAGGAAGAACCTCAGGTGTCGCAATGGCTGCAGGAGAAGCTTGAAGCTTTTTCCAAAAAGCTAAGTGCACCTTAGATTCTTGTGAGCGAATTTTTACACCCTTCATGTCAGAAGGAGTTTTAATCAATTTGGTTTTATGTCCGATAGAGCGCCAACCATTCTCTGCCCAAGTCACCATCACAAAACCTTTGGCCTCAAAGAGTTTTCTGAAAGGCTCTTGAAGGTAATTATCAAGAATGAAGTCTGCTTCCTCTGAGTTTTCAAATAGAAAAGGAACTTCAAGAATATCTAGCTCTGGGATAATGCTGGCCATGGCCCCACAAGTAAGTCCTCCACCTTGAATTTTTCCACGACGGATACTTTGCATAATCTCAAGTTCTCCCCCGAGCTGACCACCCAGGAAAGTTTTAATTTTGATTTTGCCTTTTGATTCCGTATTTACTCGATTTTTAATCGCCTCTAGAGAATCTGACCAAGGTGTTCCAGCTGGAGCAATTGTTCCAAAACGCACATCCAAAGCGAAGGCATTGAAAGAGAGAATTAAACTCACTAATAGCAAAAATTTCATAAAATATCCTTAATTAGAAAAGTTCATCTTTTTGAGCGAGAAGTTTTTTGGCCTTTCTTTTTTCAAGAACATTTTCTGGCATTAGCTCAGCAACAATATCCTCCTTCATGGCCAGAACTGTTTCTAGTTCTTTCACAAATTCTTTTTTGTTTGATTTTTTTGTCCAGTAAAGTTCTGCTTTAAGCACTCGTGTCCCAAGATAATTTGGTCCCATCTTAATTGACGTATCAAATTTATCTCCACTCTTATTAATATCTCCACCTGCAAAAGAAGGTGCTACAGCAAAGAATCCACCCCAGTAGCGTGGAACAGCACCAAAAAAATAGTCTGGCTGAAGCTCTTCGACTTTACTAATCATCGCTTTAATTCTTGTTTTGTATTTAAGAGCTGCTGCAATTCCTGTCATCTTGGCCCATTTACCTAATGAGGCGGCTGTCCAATAAATAATAGGAACTTCTCTTAATGTAAGATACTTCAATGCTTTCTCTACATCTTCATCTTGGGCCACAGAGGCCTTGAATTCAGCGTTAAGGGCCATTCCCATTTCACCGTATGAAGCTGCTTGCTCAAAGATTTTTTTCTTTTCATCAGCATTCTCAAGATGAGCGTCGGCCATTAAATAATGTCCTCTGGTTAAATAAGTTAGGATTTCAATATCATCTGGTTTGGCGCTGTGAAGATCTTTAAGGAGATTAAGGGACTGCTGAAGAGACTCAAGAACGTGTCTTTGTTTCCAAAGTTCCATGGCCTGTTGCTCAGTGGCCTTAAAGTCTGCGGCTGACATAACTTTAGCCACTTGAGATTTCTCCCAACCAGCTTTTCGAGTCGTACAACTTACTAGAGATAAAATAATTAACATAAACCAAATGGCTTTCATCATGAACTCCTTAGAATGAGATTAAGATTATTTTACTTTAAAAATGATTGATTTTGTTAACGAACTGTTCCAAATCGTGCAGATAAACCGAGTGTATACTGAGCATCATACTCAGATTCTGAATTGCGAATCATCGTCACTCCTGCATTGATCGCAAGATTACTTGCGAATGCAACCTGCAAGCCAGCTCCACCGTAGGGATTAATAGTCAGAGCACGATCTTTGGTCTCTTCCACACCAGCTGTTTTGATTGTGGTTTTTCCTTGAGAGGCTGAGCCTCCTGCACGGAAATAAAAACCAATATACTTCCCAATAGAGATAGTTGATCTTAGTCCAAGATTGGCCCGCTCCACTTTATCAGTTACCACTTGATCCAAGGCCGGATAATCATCGCGAGAAGTTGACGTTGTGTATTCAAGTTCACCAGAAAGAAGAGTTACTCCGTAGAGTGCTCTCGCACCATAAGTCGCACGAGTTTTATAGCGAGCAGGCCCAGGGTATTGGACAAGGGCGGTCTCGATCCCGTAAATAGGCTCTACAGTAAATTTACTTTTGGAGTCAGACTGCCCATGGGCGGTGCCAAGAGGGAAGAGAGAAACAAAAACTAAAAAAGGTTTTAGCGTTTTCATAAGCTTAAGTTTATCCTACTTGAGATGAGTCACCAGTCACCGGATAATTCTGCCCTCCAAATAATGGTCTTGAATGCTCAAGATCTCTTCGTTTTTATGGACCTTTATGAAGGGGAAAATGTTTTAAGTCTGACTGAGCAGGAATGGCAAAAACTTGGCATCTCACTTAAAGGAAATAAGTCACTTGAAAAATGCCAAGAACTGGCCCGATGTATTAGGGACAATGAAGCTGATATTGTGATGGTCTGCGAAGTCGGTGGCCCTGAATCCTTAGAAAATTTTGCCAAACATATCTTAAATGATGAGTATGTTTCCTACTCACTTCCTTCGAACTCCGACCGAGGAATTGATCTTGGTTATCTCGTGAAAAAAGAATTGAATTATAAAATCAATTTAAAATCTTATCGTGACCGACTTCTTCGTAGCAAAATTTATCATTATTTTTCTCGAGATGTTTTAGAACTTGCTTTAGGAGATGAAGACGAAGTGAGAATAGTTCTTCTCCTGACCCATCTGAAATCCAAACTAGATATGAAAAAAGAAGACTATGAGGGACGCAGTCGCCGTCAGGTCGAAATGCGTGGAGTTCTCGACCTCTACCTTGAATTAAAAGAAAAATATCAGTGCCCGGTGCTGGTCGGCGGTGACTTTAATGGTAATGCCACCGAGAAAGATACTGAGCAAGAATTTGAGCAGATCTATCACCTCACTGACCTTAAAGATGTTTGCGCTTGGGAGCAAATTCCTATCGATCAGCGAATTAGCTATTATTATTTTAATCGTTCTGGAAATCGTATTTCCCAGCAGTTAGACTATCTTTTTGTGCCCGCTGAGTGGCAACATCTCCTTGTCTCTGGCTCAGTCACCTTCCCTCACTACCGAAACCTTTCGGGCATGCCCCTTCCCCTTCCAGACGGCCAAGAAAAAAAGTCTATTCTCCCTTCGGACCATTTGCCGCTCATGGCTAAGGTTCGTCTTCCACCAAAAAACACAGGAAAGCGCTGGCCTTTTTAAGCGTTTATGCTAAGTTACCAAGACTTTTATATAAACCTATTAGTGAGGACTCATGGCACAGGACAAAGATAAACTTGAAAACATCCGTATCGACATTACTGACGGCTTCGCTGTTGAAAAAGCTCTTAAGAAATTTAAAAGACTTTGTGATGCTTATGGGATCGTAAAAGAATATCGCAGTCGTGAAAGCTATAAAAAGCCTTCAGTAAAAGCTAAAGAAAAAAGAGAAGATGCTGAAAAACGTCGTAAGAAAACAAATTCTAAAACTTCTCGTTTTAGCAAAAAAATCTAATTTTTATTTTTTAATATTAGTTCCAAAAAAAAGGCTCCATCAATGGAGCCTTTTTTTTTCACAATCCGTGTTCTTTTCTAACCCTTGCAATCCTAGCGGTTAAGACTGAGTTTTGCTTTTTTACGATCTAGATTGTAAATACCATCATTAATTTTCTTTTCTTTTGAGCTTGCAGGGATTTGCTCATTATAGTTAAGAGCAAGACTTGTTGGAACAATCGCTGGGACATAGATATCTTGCATTCTTACGTATTGAGAGACATCAGCGATAAAAGCAAATCCACTTTTCCCTTTTTCAGCACTTGTAAAAATTCCTGCGGCACCAATCAATTTATCAATAGTGAAAACTGGGAATAAATTAGCTGATCCAACGCTATTACCGATTCCATCAAAAGTTGAAAATGGAACTGCTACCCCAATGGCCACAGCTGTTTCAGATAGAGTTAAATAAAGCTGAGCACCTTTTCCGAGGGCCACAGCAATGGTTGGATTGTTTGCAATCAATGGAATCGTTCCACCATTAGGAAGTCTTGCTATTGCTGCTTGAAGATTAGTCAGTTCAGAGACGTTTACACTGATCTTTAATTGATTCTTACCTCCAAGAACAGTCATAAGTGACACTGTTCCGATAGGACTTGCATAACGAGGGTGAATAATTGGAAGCTCAACCGCTGGGAAGCTCATATTCCCGAGATTAATATCTGCGGCAACTGACAGAAACATATCTTCATTAACGACTTGAGACTGAACCTGAACTCCAGTTACTACTTTTGGACGATTGTTTCCACATGCAGACGCGACGAGTGAGACGATCACAAGAATTGTGAGACGAGTAAGTAATGATTTCATGTTGGCCTTGTATAAGAGACGATGTCTCTTAGACTTCCCTAATCTCGTTTTTCCACTTACGTCCAGCAATCACATACGTTCAACGACAAGATTCAGAGAGCTTTTGTTTTAATGCATAGCATTGTATCAAATTTTATACATTAATCAAGAGTCTCTTTATATTGGACATTTTAAAGGGCCAAAGGCAATCTGAGTTTGCCTATAGAATCAAAGGGTTGGATATATGAAACAGGTGAAATTTTATTTTGATTACCTCTCTCCTTTTTCATATTTTGCGTGGAAAAATCTCGCCACGTTAAAACAAAAACATGACCTCCAGATTGATTATTACCCTACACCACTTGGCCCACTTCTCAATCATTGGGGTATTAAGGGTCCAGGTGAAGTGACACCAAAACGTGAATTTCTTTTAAAAACATGTTTAAGATATGCGGCCAAAAAAAATTGGCCCTTCACCACACCGAAGACTCATCCCTTTAATTCTCTTTATGCTTTAAGACTTAGTCTGAAAGAAGTAGCCGAGGATATTCAACCTCAAGTGATTAAGTGCCTATGGGAAGCTGGTTGGAATGAGCGTATCGATATGGGTGAGCCGGATGAGCTCTTGGGAGCTCTGAAGAAATCTGGTCTCCCCGCAGATGAGCTCTATGAAAAAAGTTTTTCTCGAGAGGCAAAGCATGCCCTAAAAAAGAATATTGCTGAGGCCACGGAGCAAGGAATCTTTGGAGTTCCAAGCCTCATCGTTGATAATGAATTATTCTGGGGAAATGATTCCCTAGAGGATTTTGAGGCCTTCATTAAAAATGAAGATCGCTTAGACCGAGAGAAATTAATTTCACTCTTATCAAGCACTCCTAGAGCAGCCATGCAAAGTTTATAGGAATAAAATGAATAATAAATTGATAGATTCTCTCTCTGACTACCTCATTAAGCTCATTTCTGAGACTAATGGAATTTCCCTGGCCGATACTCTTGAGCTGGCCGTTCTTGGGGAATCTAAGGATGATCACCCACAAATAAAAAAATCAATCCTTGAATTCAGACGCCTTGTTTATGGCTTCCAAACAGATGAAGTTGAAATCAATACTCTTCTGGCCCATCCCGTGGCCCGTGCCCTATTCATTTTCTTTAAGAAATTTCCGAAGCCTTTTATTGAGGAACATATTCACCTTACAGGTTCTTTAAATGCAGAGTTTGTTCATCCTCATCTCATGAAACTTTTGAGCGGACCTCATCGCGACAACTATATTCAAATCATAGATAAGGTTTATGGCCTAGGGACAACAGAGAAAATCCAAACAGTAGCAGATGTAGATAATTTACTTCGTTTAAAAGAAGATGAGTATTTCGACCGCTATTTAAAAATTCTTCTTCTGCCGAAACTCATTCTAACTTCAAAAGAAATGCATGAAAAAGCGGCCTATAGTATGGCCTCAGAGCTTTACGGTAAGTTTAATGTGGGAAAAATCCGTCTTAAGTTTACTCTTTCTCGTGCCAATCAAACTGATGATGAGCAGATTCCTGGATTAGAATCATTAACAGAGGAAGACGTGGTCTTAGGACTCTATAATGGCTTTATGAAATTTAAGGCAGAAGTTCCTGAATTTGATTTTGTCCTCTCTCCTTGTTTTAGAAAAGAGGCGAATTTCTATGATGCCAAAAATTATACAAACAAAAAAGATCACTTCCTTCATCAAGTCGATGCTATTTTAGAGATGCTTGAAAAACATCCTATGCTTCGTCCTTATTTGTGTGAAGTCGATACTGTGGGGAACGAAAGAGATCTCTTTAAGAAGAGTCATTTCGCAGAAATGCAGCAAGGTTTTAGAAAACTCCATTTCAAGGGTTTTGCCCTTCGCTCTCACCATGGAGAAACTTGGCATACCCTCAAGCGTGGGGTTCAGGCGGTAGATAACTCATTTAATATTTGGCATATCGATACTCTGGAGCATGGTCTTAGCTTAGGGATCAATCCGAATTATTATTTCCACTCACTCTATAAACGTATCATTCTGGCCAATGAACGTGGAGAAGGCCTGACTGTAGGTGGACCAGACTATAAAGAGTTAATGGAGATGGAATGGCGAGAACATGAAAATGTCCGCGAGAAGATTTTTAGTGGTGACCCTCTTACCAAAGAAGAGCAGCGAATTTTTGTGAAGGTAAAATTTCACACGGCCAGAGAAGTGGAACACTACCAGCACGATGTTCTTAATCGCATGATCTCAAAAAAGATCTCACTTATTGCTCTTCCCTCTTCAAATAATAGACTGACAAATTATTTTCCAGATTTTAAAGACCACCCTTTCTCATGGTGGGAGAAGAAAGGAATTAAGCTCGGTGTGGGGACTGATAATTATATCACGCTCAATACAAATTATATTCAAGAGCTTTTGATTCTTCTTTTTACTGATCCTGAAAATTTAAAGATCACTAAACTTTTGATGGTGGCCACGGGTGAAACAAGACGACCATTTTTAAGTCAGCTACTTTGGAAGATGAGAGATCCTTAAAACATCCAAGAGCCATTGAGCATGAAAAGTGAAACTGAACCTGCAAAAGGTGCACTCACTTCATTTCCACTAGGTGCTTTCTGTGGAGACTCGATGGTATTTACGCTATAAGCGATTCCAAGATCCACTGAGAGATTATCAAACTGCTGCGAAAGAGCAACTCCGGCCATGCCATAAAAAGCAGTGATAGAATTCACATCTCCAGATCTTTTGGTAATACCACTTAAATCAAGATCGCCCTTGATTAATCCCATCTCGGCGATAAATTTAGGAATCACATTCCAAAACAATCTATAATCAGGAATTCTTAACTGACCACTCACTCCAAGAGTTTGCCCAGAGAGATCTATCCCTCCAAGACTGACCGGTAGCATTCCAAGACCCAATCCAAGATCGTAATTTGATCCTTTAATATTCTGCAGACCAAAATCAGCTCTCATAACATTAGGAAGTGGGACTCCATAACTCAGGCCCACCCATTTTCTTCCTGATGGCTTACTCTCGGAGCTTACTTCAGCTGTTTGGGTCTGACCGGCGTCGGCTTTTTTAAAGATTGCTTTTTCTAATCTATAACCTGATTGAAGAACGGTATTTTTTCTAATTTTTTTGACGAAATAAAGACAGAATTTATCATCACATTTACGTAGTTCTGCGATGGCCATAGGTTTATTTTCTTCTTCAGGAGAAAACACCTTGAACTGATCTCCAGGATTATGACCGTCTTTAACAACAGTAGTGAAATATTTTGGATTTTTTATTTTATAAATCATCTGGGCCCAAGTTGGCCCAGCGATAATTAAAGATAAACAGAGAACAATTTTTTTGAGATTACTTCTTCGCAACTTTTTCCTCTTTTAGGATGAACTTGGCGAACATAAAAACGACAAACGCGATGATTACAAAATCAAGTGCTGTTCCCAATACTTTCCCGTATAGGATTCCATTATAAGAGAGTTCTTTAATATTGTTAACATTGGCCGCTTCTAGGGCAGGTTTTAACACGAGGGGCATGACAAGGTCATTAACCAGGCTAGAAACAAACTCATTTAGTTTTCCACCGATAATAACCGCAATGGCCATTCCAACAACACCATAATTCTTGAGAAAATCAATAAACTCTCTAGTCATAAAAAAACCTCCATGTCTTTTAACGATAAAGAAAGTCTGAAAAGTTCGTCAATTCAAGAATGGTATCGGTAGAGTTTTAAAAGTTCCTGACTGGTTTGATAAGGGGTGAGTTCACCGCTACGAACTTTTTCTTTAAAGGTCTCGATAGTATCTAACCCTACCTCATTGATGAAATTCTTAAGTAATGATTCTTTCACTAATTGATCCATCCATTGAATCAATTGAGCTTGTCTTTTAGAAATAAGTTGCTGTTTTTGATTATCATAAAAATGATTAATATCGGCCCAAATGGTATCAAGCCCACGCTTCTCTAAAGCACTACATGTGCGCACTCTTGGAGTCCATCCTTCATGACGAAGAATATGAAGGGCCTGCTCGTAATCATGGCGAGCTTTCTGAATAAGAACTTTATTGTCCCCATCGTCTTTAGTCACAACTACCATATCAACAAGCTCTAAAATACCCCGTTTGATTCCTTGAAGATCATCTCCTGAGCCCGGTTGAAGAAGCATCATGAAAAAATCACTCATCTCCGCCACACTTACTTCAGACTGCCCCACACCCACTGTCTCAATCAGAATAATGTCAAAACCAAAAGCCTCGCATAAAAGCATGGCCTCACGTGTTCGCCTGGCCACACCTCCAAGAGTTTCCCCGCTAGGACTAGGCCGAATAAAACTCATGGGATCAATGGCCAGCTCATTCATGCGAGTTTTATCCCCCAGAATACTTCCGCCACTGACCTTACTTGTTGGATCAACGGCCAAAACCGCCACTGTATAATCTTGAGAGGTGAGAAATTTTCCAAAGCTTTCGATAAAAGTCGATTTTCCTACCCCTGGAGTTCCAGAGATACCGATGCGCTTACTCTTTCCTGTGGCAGGAAGAATTTTTTGAAGAAGTTTTTGGGCCAGATCTTGATGTTCAGGAAGTTCACTTTCGACAAGAGTGATAGCACGAGCGAGAACTGTTCTATTCTTCGTTTTAAATCCTTCTAAAAACTCATCAAGAGAAAGAGATTTTTTTTTCACGAAATTTATTCCTTAGGCCAAAAGTTTATGCAGCAAACTAATAGCCGCTTCAGAGATTACAGTTCCTGGCCCAAAAATGCCGGCCACACCCATTTGGTACAATTTTTCATAATCATTAGGCGGAATCACTCCCCCAACAGTCACAAGGATATCTTCACGTCCTAATTTTTTCAGTTCTGCTTGCAGCTCTGGTACGAGTGTCAGGTGTCCCGCGGCCAGTGAACTTACACCTACTACATGCACATCGTTTTCCACCGCTTGCCTTGCAGACTCTTCTGGAGTTTGGAAAAGTGGACCAACATCCACATCAAACCCAAGATCGGCAAAAGCCGTCGCAATCACTTTCTGACCACGATCGTGGCCATCTTGCCCCATCTTGGCGATGAGAATTCGAGGTCTGCGTCCTTCGGTCTGCATAAACTTCTCAATAAGAGTTTTGACTTCGGGAATTTTAGAATCTTTTTTTGAGGCCTCTTTCAAGTAAACTCCTTGGATCGTTCTAATCTCTGCTTGATGACGGCCATAAACTTTTTCAATGGCTTGGGTCATCTCGCCGACTGTGGCCATGGCCCTTGCTGCTTCAACCGCCAGAGCAAGAAGATTTCCTTCTCCACTCTCCGCTGCTTCTGTCATCGCCTCAAGTTTGGCTGCCACTAGTTTACCATCTCTCTGACTTTTTAATTTGTGTAATTTTTCAATCTGGGCCTCGCGCACCGTTGAATTATCAACTTGAAGAACAGTAGGAGCATCATCACCAGTATTTTTAAATAAGTTCACTCCTACAACAGGCTGAATCCCAGCATCGATTCTTGCTTGAGTCCTTGCTGCCGCTTCTTCGATTCTCATTTTTGGGATGCCTTTGGCGATGGCCTTACTCATCCCACCTAAAGACTCTACTTCTTGAATATGTGACCACGCTTTCTCGGCCAATTCCTGGGTAAGGGTTTCAACAAAATAACTTCCTCCCCAAGGATCAATAGATTCACAAGTATCAGTCTCTGTTTGAATAAAGATCTGAGTATTACGAGCAATACGTGCACTAAACTCACTTGGAAGGGCCAGGGCCTCATCTAGTGAATTAGTATGAAGAGATTGAGTATGCCCATGAGTAGCCGCGAAGGCTTCAATACATGTACGAGTGACGTTATTAAAAACGTCTTGAGCAGTCAGGCTCCAACCCGAAGTTTGAGAGTGAGTTCTTAGAGCGAGAGATTTATTTGATTTCGGTTTGAATTCAGAAACAATTTTTGTCCATAGGAGACGGGCCGCCCGCATCTTTGCCACTTCCATAAAATAATTCATTCCAATGGCCCAAAAAAACGAAAGTCTAGGAGCGAATTGATCCACAGGGATTCCTGCTTGAATTCCAGTACGCAAGTACTCCCATCCATCGGCCAAAGTATAGGCCAGCTCTAAATCCGCCGTGGCCCCTGCCTCTTGCATATGGTATCCCGAAATGGAGATGCTATTAAACTTCGGCATATGAGTTGATGTATAAGAGAAAATATCCGCAATGATTCTCATCGAAGCAGCTGGTGGAAAGATATAAGTGTTACGAACCATGAATTCTTTGAGAATATCATTTTGAATCGTTCCAGATAAAAGCTCTGGTTTGACCCCTTGCTCTTCAGCGGCCACGATATAAAGGGCCATCACAGGGAGAACCGCTCCATTCATCGTCATTGAAACAGACATTTGGTCCAGAGGAATTCCCTGAAAAAGAACCCGCATGTCATAAATGGAATCAATCGCTACTCCGGCCATTCCCACATCACCTTTTACACGAGGATGATCAGAATCATAACCACGGTGAGTAGCCAGATCGAAAGCAATAGAGAGACCTTTTTGTCCCTTCGCTAAATTCTCTCGGTAAAATTTATTACTCTCCTCAGCCGTTGAAAATCCTGCATACTGACGAATCGTCCAAGGACGTTGAGTATACATGGAAGCATATGGCCCTCGAATAAAAGGCGGAAGTCCAGGCATCGTCTCCGTAAGTTTTTTTAAAGGAATATCTTTTTCTGAGTAGGATGACTTTAGATCAATTCCTTCTGGAAAATTCATCAGTGTCTCAGCTTTGACACTTTCTCTTTTTGGTCTGGTCCAATTAAGTTTTGAGAAATCAACAGTACTCATACAAGAGACTCCAATTTAAGCACGAGACGAGATAAAACATCATAGACATTTTGACCGCCATAAATTGATTCAAGAGACCCGAGCTCCACTTTCCCGGCCACATAATTTCCAGTGGAAGACAAAGTTGTTTTTAAAATAAGAGATGGGTAGTCTTCATCTTTGGCACAGAGGACGATAAGTTCATCTGGTTTTCCTTGAGAAACCCATGACTTTAATTCCTCGTCCTTTACAATTGAATGATGAGGGTCATGTACTTTAAGACCTAGAAGTTCAAAATAGTTTTTCACAAAATTAACTCTGGCATTTAGGGCCGCGTAGTCTCCCCAGAAAACGATACGAACATCTTTTTTCTGAGAAGGCTTAAGTTTCTCCACTCGAAGACGAAGTTCTTCAAAGAATCTAGCTAATCTGAATGATTCTTGACCTAAAGGAGAAGAAATACCTAGAACTTCATTTTTATTGGGAAAATCATTAATCCCACTGAGAATAATTTTGCGGTGATTAAACTGCTTCAATCTTTCATCTTGAGTTTTTTTAAGTGTTTCATCCCAATAAGACTTTTGCTCACCCTGTGAAAGTGAAACTAGCTTTTGCATCTCCTTCCATCCCTCACTGGCATAATAATCGGTGAGACTCTCTAAATGATAAGATCCTGCAGCTGCATCTTGAACCATCCCAAGCATACTCTCCAAGCTTAAAATATGAGTGGTATTCCGGCTCATCCGACGAGAACGAACAAGATGCTCTGAATCTAAGTGAGACGGAGCCTCCATTTCAAACGGAGTCATATAGCCCAAGGTCTGGATAAGATCGGCCCCACCCACAAGACCTGCGGCCACACTGGCCGTATTACGGAGCATATTATTATAGCGCTCATACAGAGTCCACTCACGTGTATTCACTATCGAAATGAGTGTAAGCTTTGGGTTCATCTTTAATTCATCAAATATTTTTTGAGCAATTTCTCTGATGGCCCTGATTTTGGCGATAGATTGAAAGAAATGATTATCTACTGAGACCATCATTTGAACATGATTGGTGTGAGGATTTTTCTGGGCCCAATAGATAAGGCTGAGAGTAAGTGCCGTGACTTCCTGAAGATGTGTCCCGCCTTGATGAACAAGAGAGAGGGCCTCAAGAGCGTGAGTTGTTTTTCCAAAATGAACGATCTCAATATCTTTGGAATCAGGATGAGAAAGAATAAGTTTTTCAAGACTTGCTGATTTCTCATTTAAAAAGAAAACTCTCACCCCATTTTCAAGATCATTTTTAACTGATGCGTCAGTTTGAGAATCCACAGCAAAATAAGTTTGTGAAGATTTTTTCCAGCTTGTTGAATTGGGAATGACCTGTCCCTGGGCCTTGTCAGTTAAAATTGCAAAAAGACCTTCAAGAGTATTTTTTGATAATTTTTGATCGATATCTGGAATTTTAAGTTCATTTTGTAGAACTTTTCTCCACTCGTCTTTATTCCCACTAAATTGATCAGGGAAAATCGTTGATAAATGGCCCACCTGGCCTCCTTTCGGCTAAAATCTCTATTAAACCATTCTACCAAAAAAAATATAACCTATCTAAAACTTTATCTTTATTGAGAGTATTGGCCAGTTAGCTTAGAATAGAATCTAGAACGGGAGTATGAGTCATTGATTCGAATTGCACTACTGATTGAAGGCAATCAACGTATTGAAAGCTTCTATATGCTTAATCTTACGACATGGGTAGGACTGGAAACTATTCCTAAAAGACGCTCCGAGTTTGCCATCAAACTGCTTGAAGAAGGCAGTACTAAAATCGAGCTTATTATTTGCCGTAATAAAATCGACAAAGAGGACAGTGCTCAAATCATTCTCGATTATCTCAAAAGTAAAAATCTCTCTATTCCCGTTATTGTCCTCGGTACTGGGAAAACTCCGGCCGGGGCTTATACTCATATTAATAACTCTCTTGATCTTAAAAATGTCATCAAAAATTCTGCGAAGGCCCTCAACATTACCGCTCAAGAAATGGCGGGCAAAATTGTGCCAGATTACTTCCCTATTCCCATTCAATATTTTACTCACTTAAAGCGCTCTGTTTGTGATGTCTTTGCCATCGATTTTGATGATGATAAAAAGTACATCAAAAGGATTAATAAGCTCGAAGCCTACGCTCCAGAGTTTATTACTAATATGATTTCTGAAGGCGTGGATTATCTCTATGTAGATAAATTGGATCGTCTTGACTTCGTCAACAATGTGACTAACGAGCTTGTGGTGATGATGGAGCAAAATGAACTAGATGAGAATGAGCAAATAAATGCTGCCGAAAAAGGTGTAGAGCTCCTTAGTAATAAGCTTAAAACCATTGGGATTAATGAGGAGACCATTACTCTTGCTAAAAAAAATATGGAAATTATTCGAGGCAATGTTAAGAGAAATCCTCAGCTCGCAAAATTAATTGATAGGCTTCTTAGTAATAAGACTGGCTATCTTTTTAAACACACTCAAGTTCTTACTTTCGTGGCCCTACATATTATTCGCAATATTGACTGGGGAACAGCTGAACAGGAGGAGAAGATCGCCTTTATTTGTTTTTTTCATGATATCGCCCTTGAGACAGATCAACAGGGAATGATTAATAGCAATCTGGAACTTAAGAAGGCCAATTTTAATACCAAAGAAAAGACTCTGGTTGAAAAACACGCTCAAATGGCAGCAGAGATGGTTTCTAAATTTCCTCATGCCCCGATGGGTTCAGATCAAATTATCCGTCAGCATCACGGTCAGCTCAATGGTGTTGGATTTTCTGAGCACTATGGGGCCAATATCTCGCCTCTAGCGATTGTGTTTATTATCGCCGAAGAGTTTACTCGTATCATTCTAAAAAGAGAGTTTGGCCCGTTTGATAGACCAGAGATGATTGCTGAACTTCGCCAAGAGTTCACCACGGCCCGTTTTCAAAAGACCGTGGACTTACTCGAATCAATTACATTTTAAGAATCAAACAAGAGCTGCAATATAAGAGACCCAGGCGTCGCAGTTTTCTGCTTCCTCCGTAGGCTCAAAATTCCCATCGCCTCCTCCATCCTCATCTTCTCCTTCCCAATAGGGATAGGCCTTAGAAAATCCGGCCTCAAGAAGAAGATCTCTGAGCTCTGGCAACGTCCACATACGCCAATTATAAGTAAAAACATTTTTATGCTTTTTACCTTTAGCGTCTTTAAAATGAATAGCAAAGGTACATTCATGTGAAAGAGGATTAAAGTGTTGGCATTCCCAATAATAAGTTAGACCAGCCATTGGCTTAATATCTGTGATCAAGCGCTGGCTTTCAGGCCCACCAAAAAGATCGAGAAAGAAAACACCCTGCTTTTTTAAACTCTTTCGAACTGTTTTAAAATAAGTAAGAAGCTGCTTTCTCGATTTGAAAATATAATAAGAAAAATTGAAGGCACAAATCACGTCAACTGGAGGGACACCTTTTACATTGAGAACATTTTGCTGAAGATATTGGACACGTGATTTTTGTGTTTTATTCAGCTTAGCGTAATGTCTCACTTTGCCAATGGCAATAGGCTCAGGATCAAGATCAACACCAAAAGATTCTGCTTCGCTAGAGGACTTTACCCAGGCGCATGACATGGCCCCTGTCCCACAGAAATCCTCTCTGAAAGTCAGAGGATTTCGTCCATAAAAGCGCTTGAACTGCGCTCGCATAAACTTAACTTCATTTTCTGCATTCTGAACTGAGCGTTCGTAATAATCGTATTTCTGTTCTAGTGTCAGTGTCATCTCGTCCGAATCCTATTTCTTCACAGATTTGATGGCATCTTCAAGAATCATAATAGACTCATCAATAACAGCATCTTTTCTCATTGTTTTAACATACTCTTCATATTTTTCCTTCGCGGCTTTATCCGAAGGATCACCCATGTCTTTCACCATGAGACTCATGTTTTCTTCTTCTTTCTTGAAAACATCAGTTTTCTCTTTGATTTCTTGGCGCTGTTTATCAAAATCACTCATCACCAACGATCTTACTGTTTTATTTTTTTGCTCAGTATACCACTTCATACTGTCTTGAATATGTTTGAACTTCTCGCTCTTCGCTACACGAGTCTGACTCGCTTTTTTAAGAGATTTTAAATCATACTGATAGTCATTCCATTTAGTGTATTTCACTGGTTTCACAGCACTCCAAGGCACAGAAAAATCTAAAAACTTCTCTCCTGTTTCAAGGTGAGAGAACTGATCTGGAAGAATAATATCCGGAGTCACACCTTTATACTGAGTTGAACTTCCATTCACTCGGTAGAACTTTTGAATCGTAATTTTCAGCGCTCCAAGAGGAGAATAGGCCTTGGCCATAGGAGAAATATAACCATCAAGATCCACTACCGCTTGAACTGTTCCTTTACCGTGTGAGAACTCTCCTCCTACAATAATGGCGCGTCCATAGTCCTGCAGGGCCGCAGCCACAATTTCAGAAGCGGAAGCTGAGAAACGGTTAATAAGAACAACCATTGGTTTTTTAAACTCAATCGCTGAATCTTTGTCTTCAAGGATTTCAACTGACCCTGTCCCTGCTTTTACCTGAACAATAGGTCCTTTATTAATGAAAAGTCCCGAGATCATACGTGCATCTTCAAGGGCCCCTCCACCATTATTACGTAGATCAAGAATAAGTCCTTCAATGCCTTCTTTATTCAGCTTCTGAATTTCTTTTCTCGTATCATCAGTACAGTTTCTTCCGTTGCGATCATTAAAGTCACGATAGAACTTTGGCACATTAATATAACCGATCTTTGTTTTACTAGGCGCAAGTTCAAGAACTGTTCCTTTCACGTAAGACTCTTCAATCTCAACAACATCGCGAATGATAGGAACAACTTTAATAAGGCCATTTGGTTTTTTTACTGTAAGGCGAACTTCTGTATCTTTTTTACCACGGATCAGTTTCACAGCGTCACGCAGACTCATGTCCACCACATCCACTGCTTCCTCTTTGCCCTGGCCAACTTTAAGAATGATATCTTCCGCTTCAAGCTCTTTTGTTTTCCAAGAGGCTGACCCTGGAACAATTCTTTCAACCTTAATATATGATCCATCTTCACGAAGGATTGCTCCAATCCCTTCTAGTTTTCCGGACATATCGATATCAAAATCTTCTTTGTCTTCAGGAACAAGATAATTTGTATGTGGATCAAAGACGCGAGTGATGGCGTTGTAGAATTTATCTAACTTATCCGAACGTTTCTCATTTTTAAGACGTTGAAAAATTTTGGTATAGCTCTTAAGGACTTTTTCACGAGCTTCTTTTTCGATCTCAACATTGTTTAATTTCTTCTCAGGCTTAGCTTTCTTTTTTCCTTTATCATCTTCGGCCACACCATTTTGCTCATCTTTCAGATCAGCAATACGACCCATAACTTCAAACTTCATCAGCTTTGACCAATGAGACTTCAACTCATCAAGATTTTTAGCAAATTTTCGTTTTTTAGAATCCGTTTCAATCGTTTCTTTTTTCTTATAATCAAGGGGCTTACTCAAATATGTTTTGATATAAGTTTCAATCTCCCCAATTCTTTTTGTCATAATCGTTGCAGTGGCCTCAAGGACTTGAAGATTTCCTGATTCCAGTTCTTCTGCAAACTTTGTTTTAAATTTATCTAATTCTTTGATATCAGAGACGAGGAAAAATTGTTTCCCATAATCTACTCTTTCGATGAAAAGCTTATAGGCCTGTTCAGAGAATTTTTTATCGATTTTTTTATTACTCAAATGCATATTCTCAAGAGCCCCCTTAAGAATATTCCCTAGAACCATCTCTCGTGAGTATTTTGGTTTTGAGATAAGACTTCCAAGAACACCACTTTGCTCTTCACTCGATTGATTTTGCTCAAATGAGTAAGAAGCAACAGAAACCGTAATGAGCGCAGCTCCAATAACAAGATACTTAATTTTCATATTTCCTCAGTCAAGAAGTGTTCCGTGAAACGACAGATTTCAACTTTTATTATTTTCCCCCGATGAATCGGGCAATTCAAGTAATTTCAGCTCAAGCTTTAAAGAATCAAAAGGAATGTTTTTTACGAAGTGGGTCTAAGAAAGCCTCAAATAGTTGATGCCTTCGCTCGTCTTCTTTACATATTTTCTGATACTCACCCTTCATTTTCAAATCCCAGCTCTTTTTACATTTTCCCTCAAAAGCATCGAGCTCATACATGGCCTTAATAAAAATGGCCGCAAATTCACGGTCAAGTTGCTGGGCCTCTTTAGCGTCAATTTTCTTTTTTACTTCCTCGCCCTTCTCCCCACTCAAGATAAAGTACTCAAAGTTTGATGACCTTTCGAGGACAACCACCTCTTCGCTAGGTGTTTCAATAGAAAAAAGGACCAATTGACCACGCAAGTCAGAGTTACTTTCGGCCAGAGGCTGCTCAGAATGCTGAGCAAAAACGGAGACGGCCATAAAGAGAGCAGCGAGGATTATTTTCATGAAAATAATTATCACATGAAAGTTTGTGATGAGCTAGAATTTCTCCATGTATTCAAGAGTCATCAAACCATTTCTATTTTGTCTTCAACCTGAGTCGGCCCATGATCTTACCATGAAGCTGGGACACCTCGCTCCGTGGATGGGAAATCTTCTGGGACAAACAAACTCAGACAAGTTTAAGACAAAGGTGGGAGCTCTTGAGTGGTCGGCCCCTTGGGGACTGGCCGCGGGCCTAGATAAAAATGCTGAGGCCATCGAGTTTCTTTCACAACTCGGCTTCGGCGCCATTGAGTGCGGAACAATCACACTCAATCCTCAGATCGGAAATCCTAAACCTCGCATGTTCAGAATTCCTGAAGAACAAAGTCTGCGCAATTCCATGGGGTTCCCCTCAAAGGGACTGGATATGGTGAGAGTAGGACTTCATAGTTCTAAAAATCACACTCCGGTAGGGGCCAATATTGGAAAAAATAAAGAATCGACACCCAGTGAATCTATTATTGAGCTCAAGACCTTAAAAACAACTCTTCAAAAAAATGCAGATTATTTTGTGATTAATGTTTCTTCACCTAATACTCCTGGCCTTCGTCACCTGCAAGATCGAGGCTATCTGTCAGAACTTTTTAAGCAACTCCACCCTTTTGAAAAAGATCTTTATTTAAAAATTGCTCCTGATCTTGAAGAAAAACAACTTCGAGAACTTTATGATGTGGCCCGAGAGTTTAATCTCACAGGACTTATCGCTACAAATACGACGACGATGCCTGAAAGAGGGGCCGGAGGAGTGTCAGGTCGTCTTCTCACAGAGAAGGCCCGCAGTATTTACTGCAAACTTCTAGAATGGGATAACGACGATTCCTTTGAGATCATTGCAGTGGGTGGATTTAATACTTGGAATGATGTCATTCATCTTTGGAAAAACGGTGGAAAAGCTTTTCAAGTTTATACCAGCTTTGTTTACCAAGGTCCCTCTCTTCTGAAAGATTTTCAAACTCAGGCCCTTGATTTTTTAAAACGTACTGACCTTCAGGATCTTCAAACTTTTTTCAATCTTAAAAAGAGTGAAAGACAACAAGTGGTGGCCCTATGGACTCAAAAACACACCTTATAAAAGTTTTAAGAATTTTCCTTCTGACCGCCATTCCACTCTGTGTGGTGATTTCTCTTTTACTCGGTTTATTTATTGGATTTCGGCCGGGAATTTTTATCGTAGCTCCTCTCATCAGTACACTTTTGGGAATTTTTTTCGGGTTTCATTTGACCAGGGATTTAAAGATGGAAACCCTGGAGATTAATCAACAAAACAAAGACTCACGCAAAGGTCTCTCTTGGTATGAAGAAGCCATCCTTGATCAACTACGGGCCGAGAGATATAGCGAAATCAAGCGTGTGGGTCCCAAAAGAATTTTCTCTCCTCGAGATTTAGGTAAAGTGATGGGTGGGAATATTGAGCTCGAAGTAAATACTTACTGGATCACCATCACTGGGCCCAGAGGCTTTGTGCGAATTCTGGCCTCAACTTTAGATATCAAAAAAATATTTCTTTAACCCTGATAGATTTGCTGAAGGCGCATATTATCTTCAATGTAAGAGATAATCATTCCTGCAATATCAAGACCTGTGGAATTTTCAATTCCTTGAAGTCCTGGCGAAGAATTGACTTCAATAACAAGAGGACCATTTTTTGAACGGAGTAAATCTACTCCCGCCACATTAAGGCCTAGGGCCCTAGCTGCCTTAAGCGCCACTTGTCTTTCCTCGTCCGTCAACTCTACTTTAACAGCTGTTCCCCCTCGGTGAAGATTAGAGCGAAACTCCCCTTCCTTGGCCTTTCTCATCATGCTCGCCACTACTTTATCACCAATGACAAACGCACGAATATCACAGCCATTACTTTCTTTAATAAACTGCTGAACCAAAAAGTGAGCTTTCATTTGTCTCAAACCATCAATCACCGACTCTGCGGCCTTAGATGTTTCGGCCAGAATCACTCCCTTCCCTTGAGTCCCTTCAACTAGCTTAATCACACAGGGAGCTCCACCAACCATCTCAATAAGTTTTGAAGTCATCTTTGTCGAGTGAGCGTAACTTGTTGTGGGAAGACCAATATCAGAGCGTGAAAGAATTTGTAGTGAACGCAACTTATCACGAGAGCGAGTAATAGATGTGGATTCATTAAGAGTGTACACACCCATCATTTCAAATTGCCTTAAGATGGCCGTCCCATAAAATGTGATGGATGCTCCAATACGAGGAATGATGGCATCAAAATCATTTAAGAGTTCATCTCGAAAATGAACCATTGGCTTTGTCGAAGTGATATTCATATAACAGCGAAGAGGGTCAATCACCTTCACCTCATGTCCGTGACTTAAAGCTGCTTTCACCAAACGATGAGTTGAATAGATGCGTGGGTTTCGAGAAAGAATACCAATCTTCATGAATTACCTTTGAGTAAGATCATCAAATTTTACTGGTTTTTCTTTGATTGTGGATAGGGGGCAAAAGACAAATTATAATAAAGATTCACAGACTAAATTAATTGGTTACTGGTCGCGCTCTTTCATGAGTTTTAAGATGGCCGCAAGAAAATTCTCCAACCACTCACCATACTGCTCTTCATAATACAAATCACACTCGAGACGAGAAACTAAACGAGTGCCACCATGAGATTCAAGATACTGATCAAAATCTCGAGCACAGCCACAGAAATGAGGATAATAAGTATCTCCTAGTCCGATCACTGCAAAGCTCAGTGAACTCAGATTCACCCCTTCACCAAACTTAAGATAACTTAACCATTCTGAAGCGTTCTCTGGAGCTTCACCATCTCCATAGGTACTGGTGACAATAAGAAGATACTGAGCGTGCTGAAGCTCTTCTGGCTCCATCTCACTCATATCGATCACTTGATTGAGCAGCCCGCGACTTTCGAGCTGCTCACCAATAGTAAAAGCGAGGTTTTTGGCATTTCCCGTTTGAGAACCAAACGCGATTTTTAAATCAGTGGACATTATTTTTTACGAACAATTTTGGCCACTTGGTAACCAGCTTTTTTAACTGCTTCTTTAATTTCTGCATCAGAAAATGTTTTATCTTTTTTAATCACAAAACGAGCTTTCTTCTCTTCAAGACTTACTTTTACTTCTTCGGCCTTATCAGTCTTATTGAGCTCTCCTGTAATGGCCTCAACACACATCCCGCACGTCATCCCATTAATATCCACTTCTACTCTCGCCGCCCAGACAGAAACAGACATCATGAGAGTGATCATAAGTGCTAGTACTTTCATCTAAAACTCCTTTATTATTTCTAGTTAATGCAACTGAGTGACAATTAGCTTTACCTTTAACAAGTCACATTATATATACAGAATCCTCATGAAAAAAGCTTGGGATAAAATCGGTATTGCGCTTTCTTCTCTTTGTATTGTCCACTGTATTGGACTAGCGATCCTTCCTGCCCTTCTCCCTACTTTGGGTCATCTTGGCATTGAGTTCCACCTTTTTATGTCTATTCTCATCCTTGTGACTTCTCCGCTGGCCTTTATTCCAGGTTATAAGAAGCATGGTGTAAGCATGGTTATTATGTGGGCCATGGCCGGACTTTCAATGATTCTTCTAGGAACATTTATGGAAGAGAAATTTCCTGAATGGCTCTCTCATAGTGTTACTATCGTCGGTAGCATCACTCTCGTCTATGCGCACTTTCTTAATATCAAACACTCACGCCATAATCACTGTTGCGATCACTAATTTTTTTGGCCAAAAATAAAAAAGCCTTCCATTTCTGGAAGGCTTCTCTATTTGCCAATAATGCGAAGGAATTACTTCTTGCCGTATTTTTTCTTGAAACGATCTACACGTCCTTCAGTATCTAGAACTTTTTGAGTTCCTGTATAGAAAGGGTGAGAAGCCGAAGAAATATCTACTTTAAAAAGTGGATATTCTTGACCATTAAATGTTGTTTTTTCAGTTGTCTTAACAGTTGATTTAGTTAGAACTTCAAAATCAGCAGAAACGTCTTTAAAAACTACGTCTCTATAAACTGGGTGTATACCTTTTTTCATATGCCATATCCTTTCAATTAATAAAAAAGTGTTGGAAATGTATAATCCAAGACCTCGTAAGTCAAACACTTTCTCTTACTTCTTCTTCGCTCCGTTAATAATTGTCGCGAGCTCCGCTTCCGTCATCTTTTCAATAACTTTCGGGTCTCTTTTGTCTTCAGGAAGGGTGATATTTTTCGTCCCGAGCTTAATATAAGGGCCATACTTCCCTTCATAAATGGTCGCCTTCTTTTTAAGCTTGGCCACCATGCCGAAATCTTTAAGAACTTTCGAAGAGCCACGTTTTGACGCACCCTTTTCTTCTGAAAGAAGCTCCAGGGCACGCTTGAGGTCAATTTCATAAAGGGCATCGTCTTTTTTAAGAGATCTGAAATTCCCATCATGCATCACATAGGGACCAAATCGACCAGCATTGGCCAGGACTGGCTTTTTTGTTTCAGGATGAACACCTAACTCACGAGGAAGAGAAAGAAGCTGAAGCGCCTCCTCCATTGAGATCGTTTTTGGATCTTTCCCCTTTGGAAGTGAGGCACGCTTTGGTTTTTGATTTTCATCAGTCTTCTCACCTAATTGAAGGTAAGCTCCGTAGCGCCCGACTAGGCAGTAAATATTCTCTTTCGTCTTTGGATCTTTCCCAATCGGTTTTGGGCCATCTGCTGACATCTTGAGTAGCTCTTTAATATCATCTGGATTTAAATCCGCAGGAGCTATTTCTTCAGGGATTGAGGCATGAACCTCTTCACCACTAGTTTTATCGATCACGTACGGCCCAAAACGGCCCACCTTAATCTCAAGATTTTTACCATCTTTGGTGATATGAATTGTTCTTGAATCTTCCGGCTTAATTTTTTTATCTTGATCTTCAACTTGTTTCTGAAGACCTTTTTTCCCAAGATAAAATTCTCCTAAATATTTAATCCAATCTTTTTCGCCAACCGCAATTTTATCAAGAGCATCTTCCATTCCTGACGTGAAACTATAGTCCACAAGATTTTCAAAATTCTTTTCAAGAAGTTGAATCACTGCCATTCCTGTGAATGATGGAATGAGAGCGGTTCCCTCTTTGCGAACATAACCTCGGTCAAGAATTGTTCCGATAATAGAAGCATAGGTTGAGGGACGACCAATACCTTCTTTTTCTAAATGCTGAATGATACTTGCTTCAGTAAAACGAGCCGGTGGTTTTGTTTCATGCTGATCATTTGTGAGTTTTGCCACTTTGATCAGATCACCTTTTTTCATGACCGGAAGAATAAGCTCTTTATCTTCAAGGGCTGCTTCAGGATCATCTGTTCCTTCCACATACACTCTTAAAAATCCCGGAAAAATAATTCTTGTTCCACTGGCCGAAAATTCTGCATCTCCTGCCTGAATCTTCACTGTCATACTTGCTTTCTCAGCATCTTTCATCTGAGTGGCCATAGTACGTTTCCAGATAAGTTCATAGAGAGCAAGTTCACGGCCTGAAAGACCTGTTTTATCTGGATGAGTAAATTCTGATCCAGCTGGACGAATCGCCTCATGGGCCTCTTGGGCACCTTTTTGTTTAGCAGAATATTGCCTTACTTCTGGAGAAAGATAAGTTTTTCCATAAAGATCTTCCACCATCGAACGGGCCGCATTGATGGCCTCAGTTGATAGGTTTGGTGAATCCGTTCTCATATAAGTAATGAGACCTTCTTCATATAATCGTTGTGCCGTTCTCATCGTGTCCTTTGAAGACATCCCAAGTTTACGGTTGGATTCCATTTGAAGTGTTGATGTAATAAAAGGAATGGCCGGTTTTGAATTAAAAGACTTCTCTTCAACTGAAGTCACTTTCCATTCTCCGCTCTCAATAGACTTGGCGAGCTCTTTTGATTTCTTCTCATCAAGAAGAACAACTTTTTTATCATCAATCAATTTACCTGTAAGACCATCAAAATCTTTTCCACCTGCCACTCTCACACCTTTGATGTTTGAGAGTTTGGCCTCAAAAAGACCTTTCTTATCATTGGCAGGGTGAACCTGGGCCTTAAGGTCCCAGTAGACTGATCTCTTGAAACGCATGCGTTCACGTTCACGCTCCACAATCATCTTGAGTCCTGATGACTGAACGCGTCCAGCTGAAAGGCCGTAGGCGATTTTTTTCCATATTAAAGGAGAGAGTGTGTAACCATAAAGACGATCCAGAACGCGGCGCGCCTCTTGAGCTCGCACTAAATTCACATCTACTTCTCTAGTCTCTTTTAAAGCTTTCTGAATAGCGGTCTTGGTAATCTCATGGAACACCATGCGCTTCACCGGACATTTGGGCTTTAAGAGCTCAAGTAAGTGCCAAGAGATTGATTCACCCTCACGATCCTCATCGGTCGCAAGATAGATGGCGTCCACCCCTTTCATTTTGGCCTTCAAATCAGTGATAATTTTTTTCTTATCTTTTGGAACGATATAAAGAGGTTCGAAGTCATTTTCGACATTCACCCCAAGCTTGGCCCACTCTTCTTTTTTTAGGGCCGCAGGAATATCTGACGCAGACTGGGGTAAATCGCGAATATGTCCCATACTGGCCTCAACGACGTAATTACTCGGAAGAAACTTACGTATCGTTTTAGCTTTGGTTGGGGACTCGACGATCACTAAATATCTTTTTTCGGCCATTTATCCTACTTTTGGAAACTTGCAATTCGGAAGGGGTGTCATAAAAGAAATAAGGGCCAATTGGAATTTCGTCAAGGAAAAGAAGTGAGAAAAAGAAAAGGCCACCTATTTAGGTGGCCTTTGAAAATGTTGGATCAATTTACTTTTACATTACTTCAGCTGGGTTTTTCTTCGCTTTTTTGGCCGCGCGACGAGCTTTTCTGTCGTCTAATTTTTTCTTCACTTTAGCCTTTAACTTTTTCCCGGCCACATAACCCTTAGCTCGGCTCTTTAAGAGTTCATAACTTGATTTATTCACTACATAGCTACAAAAAGATGCAAGGTCTCTATCTTTTTCAAACTTCTCTTGAGTTTTTCCAGATAAACAAATCGCACTTGAAACCGCTGTTCCTACATCGGCCAAGATGACCGGAGTGGCATACCATGACGCAAGTGACTTCGAGATAATTCCTAGAACCATCTTTGGAATAAAGATTTGTCCTGCAACAGTCATCACACCTTCATGAATCTTAGGAATAGCCGCTTTATAATTACTAAATGACAATTTCTTATCAACATAACCTGTTTCAATCATATCATCGAGTTCTTGTTGAGTGATCTCGCCTACAATCCCTTTAAGTTCAAGAAACTCTGGGTGATTATTAATATAGTCAGGCTTCACTTTCTCAAGATCTACATTTGAAAGATCAAGCTCAGAAATATCACACTCACCTTCAGGAATCTCAATTGTTGGATCAAGATACTTAATAAAGTCTTTTAAAATAATATCTGTTTTTTTATCAACAATTTCTTCTGATTTTTCAATCATCAAAGCGGCCATCTCTTGAGGTGTTCCAGCTTCTTTATAAAGATTATCAAATTCTAATTGGTGATTAAGGAAAAACTGATAAAGAGCAACGACATCTTTATTCTTATCCGATTTCTCAAAAAAACCAGTTAAAAATCCTGAAGCATTTAAAAATGGCTTACTTGTTTTTGTTGTCACCCAAGCCGCACCTTTACCAAGTGTACGACCAAGCTTTTGTCCAAAATTTAATTTTTGTGGTTTTCCATCAGCATCAAGAACTTTTGAATCAAACATCTTTGATACTTTTTTCAAAGCTCGTCTTGTGTCTTTATCATAGGCCTTATTTTTAGATTCTTTTTCTAGATCGGCTGAAATTCGTTCAATGTCTTGAGCCGAAAGCTCTATCGCTTCTTCTTGGGCATAACTCAATGGTTGAATGGCAAGTGTGGCAAGTAACATAAACGCTAAGAGAGTTGGCTTTTTCATGATTTCCCCCCGGAAATAATTAAAAAATAAAAGTATATGGGGTTTATTGAGCAAGGATGGGGCCAAGAAGAAGGACAGGTATTCGAGGGGTTAAAAGAAAAAGAGTGTCTAAGAATTAGACACCCTTTAAAAAAATCATATAAATTTTAGCGACGACGGCAATCGATAATAAGAGGAGTTTTTCCAGTTCGCTCATTATGAATCAACTCACTTGAGCTGGCGGTTTCAAACTGCACTCGGGCGCGAAATGAGTCGAGACTGATGGTATCTTTAACATCTCTTGAGTAGGAATAAAATTTATCCACCAAGAGTTTTTCATTCAAATCATTTTCAGTTTCGCACAGAACTCGCAGTCTCTCGCCTGGCACAGAGCCTTCGAGAATTTTTTCATCTATAATAACTTGGTATCCCTTAATCTCCTGAAGCTCTTCTTGAAGAACTTTCTCTAAGTCTGTCAAAAGGATGCGACACGACCAGATTTGAATTTGATTATCGGCCCGACCTAAGAGTTTAAACCTCTTGTCTTTACGTCCACACTGGCAAGCTCCGTCCACCCACTCCGCTCGATCTCCAGTACGGTAATTAATCACTGGCATCGTTTCTCTAATAACAGAAGTGACAACAAGCTCCTCTTCAATAATACTTGCCTTCACCAGGTCTTCAAAAACATGATGAACACCAGCCTCAGAATGAGAGCACTGATAACCGATAACTCCCGCATCCACAGAGGCATATCCAGCTGAGCTGATCGATTCTGATTGCCACATTTTTTCTAGATACTGACGCTTCATCTCAGTCAGTGCCTCACCGGCATAAAAAACTTTTTTAATCTTAAGTTTGATATTCTTGCTCTGAGCATATTCGGCCACACTAACCAAATGAGAAGGAATACCTAAGATGACATCAGGATTAAATTTTTGCAGATACATCACAATATTTTCAAGGAAACAAAGCCCGCCGATTGGAAGTTGGATCGCCCCCAGCTTTTGCATGGCCTTATCTACCGCCATAAATGAAGACCACAAATTTCCCGCCACAAATAAATTAGCAATAATCATTCCCGGTCTGATTCCCTGGGCCTCATAATTCTCTCTCAGCATATCCGTCATATAGTCCATTTCTTCATAACTATAATGGATATACTTCGGCTCTCCAGTGGTTCCCCCAGTAGAGAAAATATATCCTCGCGGATGACTGGCCTCTTCAAAATATGTTTTTAGATCACGAGCTTCAGACAAAGTCGTGAACTCTTCTTTTTTCTGTTGGGCCCTGTTCTCATCTCCCACAAATTGAACTAGTTCTCTTAAAACATAGCGTCCATCATGAGGGGCCCCTTCCATTCCCCAAGTAATGGTTCCCAAAGGAGCAAATCTTTTAATTCCGGCCAAGGCCAGAAGCCCCAGATAAGAATCCTTTTCACTATCGGCCAACTGATAAGAGCAGGACTGCAAATAATAACGAAATGGAAGTAGAGATTGATAGAGTTCATCCACCGTTTTATATTTTTTTATAATCAGTGAACGATTAAGTGGAGAAGGTCTCAAAAATTTATTCTCTTCGAAATGAAGAAGAAAGTCCTCTCCCTGTCTCACATCACCCTTCTCCATAATAGATGAATAAAGACCTCGGTACTTTTCTTTAAGAATCTCTACCGCTTCATCGGCCGAAATCATTCCTCGTGAGGGAAGATTTTCAAAAGCTTTCTCGAGGGTCTCTAAAAAACTCTTCTCATCAATACTTTCTTCTAAATATAAATTTTGAGGTGAGGCGCAGGCACTCTGATCCCAAGGAGCAATATCAGCACAAACTCTCTGAGCAATAGTGCTCAGATCATATTCATCCAGGGCCTTTTTAGAAACAAGCTGAAAAGAGATCTTCGGCCCGAAATCTAGAAGCTTCACCCCTAGAGGTAAATCTTGAAGATAGCTGGAAACCATCTCTTCTCCACCCCAAGCAATAATGGCATTAACTTTGGTTTTGATAAACCTCTCAATGCTCTTGTCTCCACCCTTCCATGAGAGAACTGCAAATTTATCACTCAGAATGTTTTTCTTATCTAAATCTTTTAAGGTCTCAGCAAAATAGACAGGAAAAAATTTATTCTGCCCACTCACTTTAAGGACAGAGAGATTTTTAGTGAGAAATCCCATGATGAGAGAGTCGATACTGCTTAAAAAGATATTTCCGGCCGTGACATGAAGAACAACTCCATGAGGGATGGCCTTCACTTTACCGAAAAAGGATGGTGTCTTTTGGTAGCGGTCAAGAATCTCTGGATTCTCAAATTCGCCCCGAAGTCTTTTAATAAGTGAGTGCCTTGAAAGAAGTCCTCGCAAAAGAGAGAGAGACTCCAGTACTTCTTGGCGACTAAGCCCTGTCTCTTCAATTAAAGGGAGAATGGCCTTCTCAAATATTGGTTGCCCTGGATGCCACTGCTGCGAAAACTCATCAAGAGCATCAATAATTTTTTCTAAAGGTGTTTGATAAAGAGCAAGTTTTTTTGCCTCAAGATTATCCCAAGAATGATTCTCTAGTAACGCTGCTTGATTAAAATCTTTATTGCCAAACCAATACATACTAACCCTTAATCATCTCGAGGGCCTTAATAGCGCACCCTTTGTGTTTGTGGACTCCTGCTCTGCCTTCCAAAATAAGTGTCTCTCCTCCGATGGAGCAGTCACAACTTCCCAGACGTCCATAATCTGTTGTCAGTAAACTGAGAGCAGGATAACTAAAATTATAAGAGCACAAAAAGTGCAAAAGACCTCGCTCGCCCTGTGGAAGTACAGAGAGGTCAAAGGGGGACCTCACATAAACTCTGGCGAAATTGGGAATATGAAGATTTCCTTTCTCACAGTCTACATAAGGAATCCCATGCTCAACCATCCCAAAAAGATCTCGTTGATGCTCTAGTGGAATGCCAAGTCTTTGATGAATAAAATGCCTGAATTCTTTTTTAGGAATTTCTTTGTCGGCCTTTCCTTTCCATCCTCCTCCTGTTTGAAGCCATGAACGTGGCCCCAAATTAAGATGAAGATCGTACTTTTCAATAAGCTCATATAAGAAAGCCGGAAAACCAAGAATACGAGTAGGAATTTTGCTGGCCGCAAATCTTTTGAGGGTTTCAACAACCCCTTCCTCATTAAACACAAAATCTTTTTTCTCTTCATTCCACTGAATAGCGTAATAGACTTCATTTTTTTGAGTAAAATTCGTTAATAGCTCATCAGTAAAGGCCGTTCCTAGATCTCCTGCCACTGCTGGGTCATAAGTAAAACAAAGATAGTTATATGCGTCTAAATCCGTCATCCCTAAAGACTCATGAATTTTGTAGGCCAGTCTTTTCACATTATCCAAACTTAACTGACTTAAAAACTGTTGAGACTTCACTCCCCCAGTTCCTGAACTTGTGAGTGTCAGAACAATTTCTTCCATGGGAACTGAAACAAGCTCATGCTCTTTAAATAGATGAACCATGACAGCAGGAACTCGCTCAAGATCTTTTTCTGTTTTAAGTGATGAAGGATGAAGGTGTTCACGGTCCCAAAGGCCCTTGATTAAGGGGTGATGGTCATAATGGAAAAGACTATTTTCAACAAAACTTTCAAGAAATAAAGACTTATTTTTTGAGCTAAAATCAAAAGGATTGGATTCAAGTAAAAGTTGAGTCTTCGTCGAGTTCATAGGCCTAACATTTTAGGCGTGAGCGACATTTTTTTCCACGTTTTGTAGTATTGCTCAAGATAACTCTGATTAACGCCTTTTAGTTTTACGTTTTGGAAATCAAAAATCTCAAATGATCGACTGAGGACGATAAAATCATGTCGCTTTTCTCCCACTAATTGGAAGGCAGGGAAAAAGGCACAAGGAATGAATTTTGCCTTTAAAATACTCTCCACGATTTTTGGTCGGTCAGCGCGAATAAGAACTTCAATATATCTTGCCCCTGAATCACGAAGAAGCTTATTGGCCTTTAAAAAGAGTTCGGCGAAATTGAGGTTAGAAGGCATTTTTCCACCAATCACAACACAATGCCCATCAGACTCAGTGAGATGACAGAAAAGCTCAATACTCTGATCAGGCGAGAGGATAAGAAGATTCGGTTGATGAAAGGGAAAAAACTCAAATTCTAACTGTTTATTTTCTCGAAGATAATTATAACGATAGCTTACAAATTTACGTGAACGGATCACTTCGAGAACTCCTGAGTCTACGAGGGGCTGAGAGGGATTTTCAGGAATGATTGAAGCAAGCTTTGGAAGAGGAACTTCCTCAGCGACAATATTAAAAAGAGCTTCAATCTCATGGTGAATTTTATAATCGGCATTTCTTTTTTTGATGGCCTCTGGAGTAACAATGGCCGTGAGACAATGAGTTTCATACTCGTTAGTTCGGTGAGCATTAGGAAAGATACCTAATTTTTTAAACCCTAAATTTTCCGTCAGAGTCTGAGCTGCTTCATTGACGGTTCTTGTGGTTGAATAAATAATATCCACACCATTAGTGTGCTCTTTTAAATAATCGATTCCAAAGCTTAAAAGATCTTCCATCAAATGCTGACCACGATACTCATTTCTCACCACGGCCCCATAGGCCTTGGCGATAAGATTTTCTTGGTCATAATTGATCAGAACAGAAGCAACAACATGCCCCTTATCAGTTTTGGTAATAAACCAAAACCCTTCTTGAGAAAGTAGATAGGCCTTAATAGCGGCTGCATCTCTCATCATTTGGTCAGGATATAATCCTTCGTAGACATCATAATAGATCTCTGCCAGATAAAAGATATCGTCGGTGGTTGCTAAAAGCTTGTTCATGGCCGCATCTTAGCCTGAGACCAGTGCAAAGAGATGAGAGTGACTAAAAATTACAATATGATAGGCCCAGCAGGATTAAAAAGAGATCTCCTGCTAAGCCATTGAAAATTAACGATTACTTGGTTGAAAGGCTTTTTTTCAATTTCGCCTCGATACACTGATCTTTAGTGATTTCAAAATAATTGAGACATTTAAAGTTCAGGACCTGATCTTGAATGAACTCCTCACGCTTCTCTACAGGAAGTTTTTCAGCTTCAGATCGGTACTGAGGAATTTTGTAGTCGATGTATTCTTGGCAGTTTTTCTGGCCATAAATACAATCAGACCACATCGAAATTTCTTTGATCATCTCCTCAGTGGCGTTAGGAGTTTGTTCAAGTATTTTTTTCTTTTCCGCTTCAATATGCTCATCACTATAACGAGATATATGCATAGTTGGACTATAGAGCTCTCCCATGGCCTCACGAGGAACATCTAGAAGATCTCTTCTAAAGTATTCTCGCAGGAGTTTGACTTGATCAGCTTCAAGCGAGCTTCCTTTAGGCATGGCCGCCTCAGGATTTCCGTATGTCTCAATTGAATGCATCATGCGGGCCGATACCACAGGATCATTACCTTCAGCTTTTAAAGCAGGAAGGAATTTTTTTACTCTTCTCGTTTCTTTAATTTGTGTCTCAGGGCCAGTGGCCACAGTGATGATCTCATCAGTCTCATATTCCATATCTCGGCGGTGACACATCAAACATCTTGATTGAATGAGGGCCTTGGCACTCTGGGATTGCTCTTCTCCCCAATTTCCGATGATCTCTCCTGTTGGCCCTTTTTTCTTAGGGCAAGCTGCCTTTAACTCATCCTTAGTCACCCCAAGCGAGGCCACCCAAAATTGATCTACCATTTCAAGACAGGCCTTAGGATCCATGGCCCCAATTAAACTTGGAGCAAGAGTAAGATCCATTTTGGTCTGGCCCTTACAAATATCAGACCACATTTTCGCCATCACACTCACATTAGATTTTGTTTCTTTCTGGTGACAATTTGAACATGAAATCACATCAATAAGTCCAGAGGGTGTCGTGCTATGAAAATCGAGCAGAGAGCTGTTAGTCTGAACAAATTGATAGTGATTATTTACATCTTCTAGATAATAAACATTATCTTTGCCATCAAAGTCTGGATAGTAAGCCCCATCTCCTGCTTTCACATGATGACTGGCCTGGGCCCAAGAAGTGGCCTTGAGTTTTTTCCCTTCTTCGCTGGCCTCAAGATTCACAACGATAACGTTTTTAAGTTTATCTTTACTTATTCCTGAGAAATATCCCTCTTCAAAATCAGAGAATTGATCGACATGAAAAGCAATTTGAGAAGAATCATTATTAAAAGAAACCTTTCCTGTTCCAATGCCTAAATCCACAGCAAGATTACAGGACTTATCTTCGGCCACATGAAAAATTTTAGTACTTTTAGATTCACTATCATAAACTGAAAGGTATTTTCCATCTTTTGAAAGCATCGGTAAATCAGTAGGAAGTCGATCAAGATTATCACAAGGGCGAGTAAACTCAGATTTGATGGCCACTTTATTATCATTAAAAGTGACATCTCCAAGAACAAGTCCCATTTCATCAGTCACCATTCGGTAACTATCTCCTAATTTCCCTAAGGATTGGTAGACGCCTTCAATTTTTGCTCCAGACCCAAGAGTATTAAGATCTCCATCTTGTTTTGAAGTCTCAATAATAGAGTTAGTCTCATAAAATCCAAAAAGTGACTGTGTTTCATTAGGTAAATTTACAAAAGGGACAGTGAGAAATTTTCCATCTGGTGACCAAACAGGATCAACACTGCCTGGAAGTTTTGTCGTCTTACCAGTTTCAAGGTCTAAAAGTTTATTGGTTTCAGAGCTGATAAAAGCAATATGTTTCCCATCAGGATGAACTTTAAAAAAGAATCCCGGAAGATCGGGAATACGAACTTTTTTTATCGCGACACTATCCCCTAGAGCACAGACTTCAGGAGTTGTTTGAGCGAATAAATTACTTGAGCATACGCTCAAGATCAAGCTCATACTGAGAAGCTTTTTCATAACCATACTTTACCTTCGTGCTTATTTTCTTATCTTTAAAAACCAAAAGAGCGGGAAAATGTTGTGAGGCATTTCGCATTTTAAGTTCAAAAGAATCTGCTTGAACGATAGAGGGATCTCCATACTTCTTTTTAAGTTGGGCCACTTCATCCTTTGACACTTCTTTATCCAGAAGAACTAAGAGCGGGAGTTTTTTCTTTTTGGCGGCGAGCTTAATTTGCTCTACTCCCTTCTCTGACAATCCCATTCGAGGTGACCATACATAGATGATCCCTTTTTTATTCTTGTCTACAAAACGAGCAAGTTTATCATCGGCATAAAAATCTGAAGAAACAGGTTGATTGTTATAAGGCTTCACTGTTTTTTTGCATGACTTCGCATCGATAGAAACTTCAACGCGTCCTCGCTGGTCGGCCTTGGCCACTCCAACACCATCGACTTTTTTACGAAGAAGAACCCACTCTCCAATTTTATCTGTTGGTGCTCCAAAAAAATGATCCGAGAGACCACCCAAAGGAAACTTCTCCCAAGTTTCTGAGGCCTTCCATTCTTTGGTTAGCTGGCCAATTTCTTTTGAGCAAGGCCATCTCTGAAAAGGAGAAGCTGCTGCCATAGAAGTCATAGAGAGAATCATTAAAAAAATAAGCTTTTTCATACCAAGCACTTATCGGTGATTCCTGTTTCATATTAAGAACTAGAATCCTTAAGGGTCATTGAGATATCAGGTGTTTAAGTATCAGACAGAAAAAGTCATAATTTGAGTCCTATGATTCCCTCCCTTTTATGAGTAGATTGGCGCCATTCAACACCTTTGGAGGTTCCCTTGAAGACAATCTTCTCTCTCCTTGCCCTTAGTTTTTTATCTCTCAATGCTTATGCTTTTAAATTTGAGATTGAGTATGTAGATGCCTCGAATGAGGATATTGCACGATTTGAGAAATTGAAAAATCGAGTTGAAACTATTATTCAAACCGATAGTTTTAAAGACATGGTGGTTCGTTTTAATAATTATAGTTGTTTTAACTCTGAGAATCTTCCTCATGGAGTAAGAACAACTCAAGATATTCTCAATCATCTCGAGACGGCTGTGGCCCCCATAAAAATTAAATTTTATCAGGCCTCACCTCGAGTTCTTGGTTCAACTTCTGGTAATACAATTTCTTTTAACACTCATCATTTTAAAGATCGCTCTGATGCCTCTGTGGCCAATACACTCTTTCATGAAACTCTGCACACGATAGATTACGGGCATTGTGGAAAAAATAATATCCGACTGTTTCCTAAGATTAAGCGCTCTGCCCCCTACAAACTAGGTGATTTTATTGAAAAGCTTTATTAAATTTTTTGTGAAAACCTTGTGATTACAAAAATCTTTCCCATCTTTATGATTAAAGGGGGGGGAAGTATGAAGAACTCCGACAATCATGTGACGTTTGATGTTTTGAATAGTGAAAATAAATGGGATTTAGAAATGCTGAGAGTTTCAAGACGCTTTTCCCGTAAAAGAATGAAGGCCACAGATAAAAAAACAGTTAAAAAGAAACCAGACAAAAAGCCTCTCTAATGAGGGGCTTTTTGCAAAGTTCAGTTTTTGACACTCATCGCATTTTCAAAAGTATTAATCTCTTTATCCGTCAGACCAGCTTCTTTAAAATAGTTCTTCCAATTGCTAGTTACAAACTGAAAAATCTCTTCAATCAGTTGATTGGCCCTCGCTGTTTCTAGTTTGAAATATCCGCAAGATGATAAGAGATTTCTTTTAGATGCCTCTCTTTTATTCAATCCAATCTCCATTGCTAATGAAAAATTCTGTGATCCTGAATCCATTGGTACAACATCATAAAGTGGAGACAATCGCCAGACATTTTGAAAAAGGTAAACACCATGATTTCGGGGATGATCATCATTATTGTTAACAGCGATATTAAATGCAACTCTACGAAACAGTTCAATTAAATCGTCCTCTATTTGCGAACTGTTTTTCCCAATACTAATTAAAGCTTGGCATAAAACAGGATAAGACCAATCGGCATAACCATTCTCATCCCAGCCACACAAAGTAAGAGCACTTATAAATGGACTTTTGTCGTCGTTGTTTCTATCGAATCTCTTAATATAGAAGACATCCCTATTAGAAATTTTACTTAATTTTATATCTGGGACATTAAGTTTTAGATCTTGGGCCATTTTCATTGTGGCAAATTCGATGAGAGGTTCACGCCTTCTATCTTGGGAGATACTATATTTCGCCAAATAAGCAGCACTATTAATATGAACGCTATATTTAGGTCGTGCTCCACCTAAACTTGGACCGTAGTGTAAAAGTTCTTTCAATTTTTCTTCATCTTCTTCATTCTTTAAAACCATTTCCGTTTGATCCATGATCATTTCTAAACTAATTTTATCAAACGTGTGTTGCACGTACCCCGAGGGGGTTAGTCTCATCGGGACATTATAGTCTTCAGGAGAAAATCCTAGTGCTCCAACATGGTCAATACCATTTGCTAAGACATACTCCATTTCAGTTAATTTCCGACTGAACTTTTTCTCTAATAGATATCGGCCCCATCTGTCTGGAGAGCTATCTTTAATAGAACCAAAGATCGTCTCACTCTCAAATGTTCGTTCATATAAAGGTAAATTCAATGGATCAATTGCTATCGCATCTTTTCTAAGCAAATATTTTGTCCCATACGCTAGTTTATAAACACTTCCATCAAAACTCAAAAGAGCACACTTTTGATAAGAACCTTCGATAAAAATATAAACGTAATATCTTTCCACTTTTATCCTAAAAATTTAAATCACTTTCTTTAAAATCTTTTTTATCTTTTATAGAACTCTTCTGAGTTTTCAAGATGACACCTTCACGGAGTTCTTTTATTTCCTTAATGGCCTGAGACCTATCCAGATTAGGATCTGCAATTTCTGAAATACCTTTCAGCAGTCCCAGCGCATTCAAAATATTAAACACTTTGGAAATACCAACTGAAGGATCACCTATTTCAACCCTCATAATCGCTTGGCGAGAGACATCGGACTTTGCGGCAAGTTCAGATACACTCATTTTCCGTCTCTTCCTAGCAATCTGAATGTTTTGTCCCAATCTCTTAATCTCTAATTCTGTATTGATAAAATTTTTTTTCATACCTACCCTTAAAATGACCACACATGAACACTTTAGCACATTTTTGTCCATATTTGAACAATACAGACAAAAATATCTATATATGGTCAAAATGATATTAAATTGTCCACGTGTGAGCAGTCACTAAGTCTCCGAAATTACTAGATCAATCTATTCCATTCACCAGACACTACTACTTCGCCATGGACTATCAATAAGTAGCATTCCAAATCCGATAAGAATTTGAGTGAGGAGCCATTTGAAAAATCCAACTATTCTATTCGTCTTGTTAATCGTGACTATTGAAGCTTTTGCAGGCTTAGTTGAACCTTGTACAAAATGGGAGTATTTACCTGTGAAGGTTTGTAGAGGTACCCCACTATTAAGATATCAATACCAGTCCAAACTTGAATCAGAAGAAGAAAAAAATTTTAATGAGGATTTAAAAAGGCTGCCTGGGCTAAGTCTCGTTGATTCCAATAAGTTCTACCCTAAATCTGATGGCCTTTGGAATCTGGCCAAACAAACAATATCGTTAGAATTCTCAAAAGATAAGACAGGCTTATTTTATGAATTTATTGAGAGTGATGACATATCAAAATGTGACTCAGTTCTTTTTTTGGCAAATGAAAACATTCATGTTTCAAGCATTGGTGACAGGAGTGATTTTAGGAAAAACAAAAATAAAATATCAACTAATAAAGACCAAAAAGTTCCAAGCATCACAATTGTCAGTGGTAATGACGGTACTGAAAATATTCTCGGTGATGAAGATTCAATAAAACTAAAATTTGAATCAAAATTTCGGGCCTATTTGTCCCATGAGTTTGGACATTTATCCGGCTTAAGACATACTCATGCATATAGACCTCTTGAATATGGAAAAGAAGAAAAAGGTAAAACAGCTGTCGATGTTTGCGGATTAGATCAAGAATCTATTATGGATTACGGAGTACTTCATCATTCGAATGATATTTCAGATATTTTACAAAAACTAATTTCTCAAGAAGACACTGGCCCTCAAAGATTCATAACTCCTGGTAGCTGCCTCAATAATCATGATAAGAAGATTCTTCGTTGTTTATATAATACAGGTACTATCGACGATGCTTGCCCTGATGTTCAATGCAAGGAAAAGTAGAATTTTATATGAACTAAAAAAAGAGCCCCATCATATCACAGATGGGGCTCTTTTATTAGCGAATAAAAAGCATGTCGTAGTATTTTGGGACTGGCCAGGCGTCTTCTGGAATAAGCTCTTCCACAGCATTACAAAGATTCGCAATCTGAACAGAATGAGGCATAAGCTCTGAAGCAATCTTTGAAGCAAGCTTCTCTTCATCGAGATTACGGTGGTACTCATCAAGCATAGAATCAAGAACTGTCATCTGTTTAAAAAGATCTTTTGAGATATCAGCTAAATGCTTAAGAAGTTCAAGCTCGACACTATTATCCACTCCCGCTTCTTTTTGCGTTTTGATAGACTGAGCAAGAAATGACTTATACTCAATGGCCACAGGGATAATTTGTTTTTGAACCATCTGCTTTAGTGTCTTAAATTCAATCTCGCGACACTTGATATAGCGCTCGATCATGACGTTATGACGAGTGAGAATTTCTCCTACTGAAAAGACTCCATTCTCTACCAGGAAAGCTGTTTTCTTAGAATCTTTGAGAACCGCAATGGCCTCAGGGGTAGTACGAAGATTACCTAGACCACGTCTTGCCGCTTCTTTTACCCATTCAGCAGAATAACCATCACCATTAAAGACTGCATGGCGAGCGTGAGAATACCATTTCGTGATGACGGCCACCATGGCCTCATCAGTGCTCTTTCCAGCCGCAAGTTCGGCTTCAATAATTTTATTAGTCTCCTTGAAGACATCGGCCACGGCCGCATTCAAGATAGAGAGAGGAAATCCAATTGAAGCTGAAGATCCACAAGCACGGAATTCAAATTTATTTCCCGTAAAAGCAAACGGTGAAGTTCTGTTACGGTCAGTATTATCTTTGAAAAGATCGGCTAGCTGGTTTGTCCCAAGATCCATGGCCGTTTTATTGCCTGGTACATATTTCCCACCATCAACCATAGAGTCAAAAATCTTAGTGAGAGTGTCACCAAGAAAAACTGACATAATGCTAGGAGGAGCTTCATTGGCCCCGAGACGGTGATCGTTACCATGACTTGCAATTCCCATACGAATCGCATCTGCGTGACGGTGAACAGCTTCTATCACTGTGGCAACCACAGCAAGAAAGCGGAAATTTTCATGAGGGTTATGTCCTGGCTCAAGAAGATTCAGTCCAGTATCTGTGCTCATTGACCAGTTTAAGTGTTTCCCAGATCCATTAATTCCAGCAAATGGCTTCTCATGAAGAAGACAAACAAAATCATGTTTTAAGGCCACATTACGAAGCACAGTCATAATCATTTGATTATTATCAGCAGCGACGTTGGCATCTTTAAAGATAGGAGCAAGTTCAAATTGTCCTGGGGCCACTTCGTTGTGACGAGTTTTGGCCGGAATCCCCATCTTGTGAAGTTCAATTTCCACCTCTTGCATGAAAGCAAGAACGCGGTCTTCGATCATTCCAAAATAATGGTCTTCAAGTTGTTGGTTACGAGATGTGAGTGACCCAAAAAGTGTTCTTCCTGTCATCACCAGATCTTGGCGTCCGTAATAGAGAGCTTTGTCGATGAGGAAGTACTCTTGCTCAGCTCCACAAGTCGTATAAACTTTTGTGACATCACTCAGTCCTGCCAGAGAGCAAAACTTCTTAACGGCTTCATTGATTTTTAAATCTGAACGAAGTAGAGGAGTTTTTGTGTCAAGAGCGTCTCCGTGATAAGAAACGAAAGCGGTAGGAATGACTAATGTTTTTCCATTGGGGCTTTCTTTCACAAAGATTGGTGAAGTTAAATCCCAAGTCGTATAACCACGAGCTTCAAAAGTGGCACGAGATCCACCATTAGGAAATGAAGAAGCATCCGGCTCACCTTGCATAAGCATGGTAGCGGAAAGATATTCAACAGGGCGCTCATTATCAAAATTTAAAAAGGCATCATGCTTTTCTGCTGTTGATCCCGTGAGAGGTTGGAACCAGTGACAAAAATGAGTCACACCTTTTGAATTCGACCACTCCACCACTGCGGCAGCTACTTTCGTCGCTAATTCTTTATTGATTGCTTTTTTTCCTTCAATAATTAATTTAAGATTCTCTTTATCTTCGGCGGTAAGAGATTTTGAAAGATGATAGTTAAAAACATTTTCTCCGTAGTACTGACTTACTTTTAGGAATTTGCCCTGCTCGTTCACAGGAATAGAACATTTATGTGGCTTACGTGTATAGACTTTAAGCTTTGCTTCTTGTCTGAGAGCGTTCATGGCCATAACTTAAAACTCCTTAAAATATGTGGGGAAAATGAGCATTCTCAGTATAGAATTCGTCATATTCTTGGACAACAGGACATTTTAGAAATTTTGTTAACATGTCGAATCAAAAAGAAAAGAACTCAAGTTTATGGAATCAACAGTCTTCCTCTCTCAAAATAAGCTAACCGGGGTCACTCCAGAAATGGTTCACTGGGTGGAATCCGTGCTTCCTCAAGAAACACACCCTGAAAGGGCCCAAAGTTTTCTTCTCTCTCGTCTAGCACTGAAACAGGCCCTTGAATCCGTCATGGGACATGTTGTCCCCCTAGAGAAACTCACTCTGACTCATCACCATCAACTACGATTTTACCCGGACTATTTTGTTTCTCTGTCTCACACCAAAGAAGCGGCCATGGCCTGGGTGAGGACAACACGTGGGCATGGAATTGATCTTGAAAGAGCAGATCGTGTGCTCAAAGATTCTATTTTAGAACGGATCAGGCATACTGACGATAACTCTGCTCTCAGTCCCATTGAGTTGTGGTGCCTTAAAGAAGCGGCCTTTAAGGCCTTATTTAATGCAGGACATATTAGTGGACCCATTGCTTTTAAGGAAATTCGGTTTGAACAAGAAGGAAAATGGCAATGGAGAGAAATCTCAGGACACAGTCTTATCTCATTAGAAGATGAGCAGTGGCAAGTGGCCAAGGCATGGTTTTAGATTTTGACAATTAGCCCCACTCTCTTTTATCGTTTTTGAACTACCAAAGGATGGTTCATGAAATTGATCACGATGATGCTTCTTACTCTCTTCACTCTTTCAGCTTTTTCTTTTGCTGAAGAATTTCCTCAAGGTCCTCTTGCTCAAAATACTCCAGGTGAACTTTGTACAAGTACAAATCATGTTCGTTATCCTGAAAGAATCGCTTACTGTGATCGTGATGTCAGTTCGGCACGTAAAAAACAAATCTTCGAAGACTATAGACGTCTTGGTTTTACTCTTCCTGCAAATGATCGTGGAAGCTATAAGATTGATCACTACATCCCCCTTTGTGCTGGTGGAAGTAACTCTACAAAAAATTTATGGCCTCAACATAAATCAGTTTATGAGATCACTGACCCTCTTGAACCACTTGTTTGCGAGAAGATGAGTCAGGGTCGCCTGAAGCAAGCAGAAGCCGTTGACCTCGTTAAAAAAGTGAAGAATGACCTTAGCAAGGCCGATGAAGTGATGGATTACCTTAATCGTCTCTAAGATTTTTTTAAACTTTTTTCGGCAAGAGTTCGATCCGAAATCACAAGTTCTTTTAAAATTCGTGGTCCGTTCACTGGTGAAACTTCAATTTTATGAATAACACCAAGACGGGCCACCATAAATTCATAGTTTCGATCAATCTTCAAAAAGCTTCCTAATTTATCGGCATCCTCTTTGAACATTCGAACTTCATTCAGTGCAATCAGCTCATCCCCAGCATTAAGTCCAGCCTGATAGGCCGGAGAATCCAGAGTCACTGATTTAATGATGGCCCGATCCCCTGCTGATTCAAAATCGACTCCGATCCAAGGAGTATTCGATTCTTGCCATTTGAACTCTATACCCATTTTTTTATAGGCCGATTCAAAATCAATGTCCTCAGTGGTTTCTACCATAGTAATAAAATGCGAAAGCGCCTTCTCACCTGCAAGACTACGGATCAGATCGTAAATCTCAGTTTTTGTAATTCCCTTTTCTGGTCGTGCTAAATAATGTTTCCACAAAGATTCCAAAAGATCGTTGATCGATTTTCCATTTTCAAGAAGAGCAGAATGAAGAACAGAAAAAACAAGTCCACCTTTAAGATAATAACTAATAGATGAATTTTTTGAGTTCTCATCTGGGCGATAAAGTTTAATCCAGGCATTAAATGAGCTTAGTTCAAGAGAGTGAAACTTTTTTCCAGGAGTATTAAAATAAACATCAAAATTACCTTTTACCATCTCAAGATACTCTTCTAAGGTACAAAGCCCTGAGCGATAAACCAGTAGATCGTCCATAAAACTTGTGAGCCCTTCGGCCAGCCAAAGAAGTGAAGTATAAGCTTCATTTTGATAATCAAAAGGCCCCAAGGCCTCAGGACGAATTCTCTTCACGTTCCACGTATGGAAATACTCATGGGCCACAAGTGAGAGATACCCTAAATAATCTTTTCTATTCCCTAGCTTTCTTCCATCAAACTGAAGAGCCGTTGAGTTGAGATGCTCTAATCCACCAAAAAGTTTGGGCGCAAAATGAGTAATAAAAGTATAGTCTTCATACGGAAGGTCACCTGAGAAATGAGAAGAGACAGTACTGACGATTGTTTTTATGTCTTCTTTCATCTTTTGCTGATGAGGGTAAGTTTGTCCGTAAAAGGCCAGATAATGATTCTTCCCTTGATACTCAAACCCATCTGTTTCATGACAACCGATCTCAACCGGAGCATCAACTAATTCATCATAGTTTTTTGCTGTATAAATAAATTCCTCACGTTTAGTGGAAATATTTTTTAATCCGGTAGTTAATTTCGACCACAAAGCAGGAAATCTAAATTCAATCACTGGATCTTTTAGATTCTCCCCTTTAATTCCCATTAAATAACTTGGCCCATGGAGAAAGGCATGTGTGGAGTCCACATGAGAAGTTCTTACGGTCAGCTCTTTGCAATAGATTTCATAGCTCACAACAACATTTTCAGATTCAGATTTTAAGAGGGATTGGTTCCAGTCTATTTCCCACTCCCCTTTGGCAGTTTGCTCAAAAAACAGTGCCTCCCCGTTATCCTGCTCGGCTTTTATCCATCTAATATGACGTGCATATTCACGCATTAAATAAGAACCAGGACTCCAAGAGGGAAGGAAAAATCGCAACTTAGTCTGATCGCCACGGCGCTTAAAGCGCAGAGTGACCTTGACCATATTTTGATGCGGATTTTCAATTTGAACGAGATATTGAACTTTCATAGTTTTCCCACCTAGAGTCTGTTAGAATACACTTATGAGTATAACACAAACGCCTTCACCTTTTGAACTGAAGGTTGAAGTTTCAGATAAGGCCATTGATCAAATTAAGCTAATGCTTGAGCATGACTATACGTTAAAAAACCTGGTTTTCCGTATCAAGATCGGTGGGAAAGGCTGTGGTGGTTTCACTTATCAGACAGGCTTCTCTGAAACGGACCCTGAAGATATGACGATTCAGATGGATGGTTTTACGATTCATGTGGATCCATTTACCGCCCATTATATCAACGGCGGAACTCTTGATTATAAATTTGATCCTCAGAACTATGAAGATGGATTTGTTTTAGATAATCCTCGTGAAAAAGAGTTTGCTGGGAAATTTTTCAAAGACACGAGTAAACTTCCCCCATGGGCAAGACCATGAAAGAAATCTCACTGGACTACCGCTATCTCAAGGCCTTCATGACCACGGCCAAATATCTTAATTTCTCAAAAGCCGCTGAGGAGCTCAATATTGCTCAATCGGCCGTGAGCCGACAGATTAAATTACTTGAAGAATCAGTCAATGATCAGCTGATCATTCGCTCTTCCAAAAAAGTCCTGCTCACAGAAAAAGGTGAGGCCCTTCTCGCTCAATTAGACCAACTCGAAGAATCTGTTCAAGAAATCTTCTTTGGGCATATGAACAAAACAATTAAAGTTGGTATTCTTCATGGTCTTCTCGAGACATGGTTCAATGAAATCATGGTGGATTTTTCAAAGACTTCTCAGCATCAGCTTATTGTAGAAGTGAATACCCTCGATCAGCTAAAAGAAAAACTTCATAATCGAAAGTATGATCTTATTTTTACCACTGAAAATATTCAAAGTGAGCTTGCCTCCTCTTTAAAACTTTTTGAAGAGCATCTGGTTTTAATCAGCAAAGCCGAAATTAATCCTAAAGAGGCCAGTCAGTTTACATGGATTTGTTATTCTGACGAAGATCCTATGTTCCATGCCTTTAAAAAGCGCTCTCATAAAATTATTATGGTGAATTCGGTCACGGCGATGTTAAACCTCGTGAGAAAAGGCGTCGGTGTGGCGGTTGTTCCTGATCATCTCATCGCCGAAGATAAGAGTTTAAAACGATATGAGATTAAGGGACTGGCGAGACAGCATATCCATCTCTCTACTCTTAATTTTAAAACAATCCCTGAGCACATTAAGCTCATTATTGATTTAATTAAAAAGCGTTAGAAATAACAGCTCGTCTTCCCTTTAAGAACCTTACCATTTTCACAAAGAGTGACCTCGGTCAAACTTCCCGAAAGAAATTCTTTAAGTGAGTAAAGTTTCTCTAGAGGTTCAGAAAGTCGATCATTCTTATTTCGTCGAACTGGCCAACGAACTTTGACTCCCAAGATATTATGACTGGTATGAACTCCAAAATGAACACCAATCTCGTTTTGTGAAGATAGCCCTCCCTGAGAGTACTCCACCCAACGTGATTGAATGAATTTTTCTTTCTCTTTAATAGTATAAAGCATCACCATGGCACCTATTCCCTGAGAATTTGAACGAGTCCCATCAAGATGAATACGTACGGCCTTATTTCCATTCATTGGAATATTATTCTCAAAAACAAACAGACGGGGAGATAGATCGGCACGACGAATATTATTCTGAGCACTGATAACATCCATCCGGCCATCTTTATTTAGATCCATAGTAATAGTGGCCGTCGGATTCACAAAATCAATACCGTATTCAAGGGCCTTATTAACAAAGGCCTTGGTTTCATCCTGCTCGAAGAGAACAAGTCTTGAGTGCGGTGGAAATCCAGAGTTATCTACCAGAAGATCGATACGGCCATCATTATTCATATCGGCCCAAACACCACGGCGATCCCCTTGGTTCCATGACTCAGAGTTCACATCACTCAGATACTCAGTTCGCATAAAATAAGGTGGATAAGTAGATTTAGTTCCCGTCAGAATGCTCGATCGATCAACACTATCATTATCATAAGCATGAGAGAGCTCTCCCATGAATATATCCATGATCTGGTCATTATTATAATCTGCGCAGGCACTAAAAAAAGTTCGTCCTCCCCCACTTGGAAGAAGAAGACCATTGGGATCAGCAGCATACAAACTTTCAGGTCCGACATCTTTAAAATGCCTTTCTCCAAAAGATGCTTCTCCAAGATTAATCCATAATTTATTTTTATGGCCATTCGATGATGACGTTAGAATATCAGGGAAACCATTTTGATCAATATCACAAGTTGATGATCCATAGGTCGGACGAGATTCAGGAGGATAAATCTGGGCCTCGGTTTTCCTCTGCTCGTTTTCAAGCTTAGTACTTACATCTTCAAAGCTTGCACCTTTATTATTTTGAATCAGATAGTCACCTGAAGGAATATAATCATTTCCGACTCTATCAAACCAATTACCAATAAAAAGATCTAGAAAACCATCAAGATTATAATCAATCAAACTCATAGAGCTTGTTGGTTTAGGAGGAAGTTTAATAAAATTTGGGTCTAGCTTAAAAGTGAGCTTTTTATTTTCAATTTTACCAAGATAAAGTCTTACTGGATGCTTTTGCATCTCTGATTTTTGATTAAGAACTCCGACGATAAGATCAGGAATCTTATCGTTGTTGATATCGTTTACAAGAACAAAACTAGCCTCAAAATCGTTCGGTAATGGGTCATGATCCCAAGGCTTAAATTTACGCTCAGTAGGATCAAAAATAAGGAAAACCGGTCGACCATAAAAATTTGGTATTAGCACCAGGTCAGTATGACCATCAAAATTTAAGTCCACTGCATTCATCGCAATGGCCTTATAACCTGTGAGTCCATACTCTTCAGTTTTATCAACAAATCCCGTAGGAACTTTTAGACTTGGCCCATAATTTTCGTTTTTAATTTTTACAGAAAGAGAATCAAGCTCAGAATCTAGCTTGAAATCCAACTCTTCCTGGCCCGGTTGCTTTTTTGAAGCGCAGGAATGGAGAAAAAAAAGAAGTGGCCCTAATAACAAGGGCCACTTCAAGAATTTAGAAATTTGTAATATCAAGGCCGTAACCTTCACGCTCAACAACATGAGCTGAAACTTTAGGAATCAAACGGTCATAACTTGAGCTAAGACGCTTATAGTTTCTTGTAAAGTTTTGACGAGCATCACGGCAAATAATTTCTGTTAATTGAGAAACATATTCTTTATCTGATTTAGAGATATCGTTATTCTCAAGAATCGAAGTTGTACGAGAAAGAACAGCAAGCATCACATAAAGCTCAATTACCATATTCGAGATACGCATCTGAACCAGCTCATTACCAATAATATTTTTTCCCAGCTTCATGATTATATTTTCTACCGCGATAGAGAAATCATTAAGCATTGAGCTAAAGTGAGATGAATGAGTTTCAAGAGTTGGGTGAACTTTTGTTAAAGTTTTTGATCCAATCATTTTTCCGATTCTTTTCTTCGCGAAGCCAGAAAGAATTCCTACTGACTTAATAGGATCTTGAAGTGCCTTTGAAACATCAGCGATTCTTCCTAATTCTTTAAGAGAATCTGAAGGCTCTTTGATACCTGAAAGAGCAGTAAAAATTCGAAGAATCTCATTTGTCCCTTCGAAAATAAGATTAATACGTGTATCACGCATAATACGCTCATATGGATACTCTCTCATATAACCATTACCAGCAGCAATTTGAAGGGCCTGGTTAATAGTATCCCAAAGTTTTTCTGAACAATAGATTTTACAAACTGCCGACTCCATCGAGAAATCACTCATTCCCTGAGTCATTTTTCCCGTCGTCATATAAACGATAGATTCTGAAGCGTAAATATTAGCGGCCATGCTTGTAAGTTTTTCTTGAATGAGTCCATAATTGCAGATGTAATCATTAAATTGCTTACGAGTTTTGGCCTGAGTTGTGGCCAGTTTAAGAATCGTTTTCATTCCTCCAACAGATCCAGACCCAAGTGAGAGACGTCCAGTATTAAGAACATTCATGGCAATCTTAAAACCTTTTCCTGGTTCTCCAATCATGTTTGTCGCAGGAACAACCACCTTATCAAAATAAACGGCACGTGTTTCAGAAGCACGGATTCCCATTTTATCTTCTTTCTCACCGAAAGAAACTCCTTCACGTTCTTTCTCTACGATAAAACATGAGATTTTTTCTACTTTTTTCCCGTTATCATCATGCTCTGTTTTAGCAAAAACAGAATAGAATCCGGCCATCCCAGCATTTGTAATCCAAAGTTTTTGACCGGTGATCGTATAAGTCCCATCAGCGTTCTTCACTGCTTTTGTTTTAATTGAGTATGCGTCTGATCCTGACCCCGGTTCAGTTAAACAAAAAGCTGCCATCACCTCGCCTGAAGCAAGTTTAGGAAGCCAATGTTTTTTCTGTTCTTCATTTCCTTCATTAAGAAGGGCCTTAAACCCAATAGACTGGTGGGCCCCTAAAGTGGTGGCCACTGCTCCATCGATCCCTGCCACTTCTGAAAAAACTCGAGCATAAAGTGTTGTATCAAGTCCTAAGCCACCGAACTCCTCTGGAACTCCAAGGCCACAGAGACCAAGGCCTGCCAGACCATCCATTACCTCTTGAGGAATTTTAGAATCTCTATCAAGTTTCACAGAATCAATAGATGTCTGAGCGAACTTATCAACTGCATTTATCATTTCCGTCGCCATCTCTTTTTGAGCTTCACTTAAATGAGGAAAAGGAAAAGCATCCTCCTCATGAATTTCACCAAAAAACATCGTCTTAACGAGTGAAGGAATTTCTTTTGTGTTTGAATGGTCTGCTGACATATCTCAATCCTTTGAAACGGTAATAATTAAAACTGTCTTATTATAAGAAAAGCTTCGAGCTAAAGTACAGAAAAACTCAAATTTTACGAGTTGATTAAAACGCCTATTCTTGACAAAAATCATCCACATATTTCTCGCTCTTCGTTTTTCTTGCGCATTACTTAAAAACTAGGGACAATAAACTGATGATAAATAAATTCAAAGACTTCCTTAAAAATAAACTATCACGAGCTAAATCCGAAGAACGATCTGATGATCAGCATTATGATGAAGAATTGCTTGAAGATGAATCAGGTGATGAAGAACAAGACCCTAATGCTTATGAGGTTGTGGAGTCGTCGTCTGATTCAACTAGAAATTTTAATCTGGGTGAAATGAAAGTGAAGACTTCACTCAAAGATCGTTGGGCGAATTTAATGAATAAAATTCCTCGCCGATTTAAGGAAATTAAAGTTCCAAGCAAAGTCGTGGCCGAAGAGAAAATTAAACCTCGCCCTAGCCTTTCGAAATCAAGAAATATCAGCCTAAAATTTGGAAAATTTGATCTCCTCGTCTTGAACGAAAAACTCCTACAAAAACCTTCACGTGAAGGGATACAGCAAGTTTTTGCTTTAGTTTTTATTTTCACTATTACCTACACAATGGGAAAACTCACGGCTCTTGGTCTGAAAGGGACACCTAACCTTTCAGCCCAGAAATTGGCCACTGAGACAATTGATCTCTCAAAAGATTTTCAAATCTATTCACTTGCTCAAGTTCGCACACAAAATATTTTTCGAACAAATACAGGTCTTGGTGCCAAGAAACCACAGCTAGCGGATGCCAAGTGTGACAAGGCCAATCAAAAAAGTAATCTTCCCATCACCCTCGTCAATACAATTGTTCTTCAAGATTCAGTCAAATCTCTGGCGTCTGTCCAAGTTCGCTCAGGGCGAGAGCTCAAAGAGGTTCGTGAAGGTGAGCAGATTGATAATATGGCCAAGATTTTTAAAATCTCTCGGTTAGAACTGATTGTTAAAAATCTAGAAACTGGTGTTTGCGAGTATATTCAAAACGAAAAAATGAAGCAGGCCCGAACATCACCAATTTCAGTCATGTCACCGTCTGCGAGTAAAACTTTCCTTAATCAACAAAAGAAGATGAAAGGAATAGAAAACGACGGAAACAAATACGTTATTTCTAAAGCTCTTTTAGATGAAAAGCTTAAAGATATTTCAGCTATTTTAACTCAAGCTCGTGCCATTAAAATTCAGAATCCTGATGGAACAATGGCCTTCAAAATGACTGAAATGGATCCTGAAGGAATTTTTAGCTACCTCGGGATTCAAGATCAAGACGTGATCACTTCCATTAATGGAAAGCAAATCACTGACCTTAATGAAATTATGGGACTTTTTGGAAGAATTAAAAATTTAGATAATTTACAACTAGGAATTAGGCGCGAAGGCTCAGATGCAAATCTTGAGTACGCCATTAAGAAATAAGGATGTTACCTATGCTGACAAGATGTCAAAAACGTAAGAGGTTTCTCTCTCCTCTTCTCTTTGCTGCCCTCATCCTTTCTTCACAAGACAGTTCGGCGCAGTTCAATAAGTATCGTTCAAAAACAGATTTTAATGGAAGCCAAGTTTCTGCTCCTATCACTGACGGGGCCATTGGTGCAGAAAATATTTCAGCGGAAGACGCAGCGGCAGCACTTAAAGCAGCAGAAGACCTTCAGGCCCGCGCTGATGCAGCTGAGGAAGCAGAACAAGATAACGAAGAAGAGGAAGATGCGTTTGAAGACAATTCAGAAGATGAGGCCAATACCTCAGCTTTTGGTTCTCGTGTAAGTCCTACAGCTTCATCTGTAACAAGTAAAAAAGATGGAAAGTATGTAAACCTCAATCCAGAAACAGGATTTGGTCCTGAAATCGTAGAGAGCTTTGATTTCCCTGAGACTGACATCATGGAAATAACAAAACACATGCAAAAACTGACAGGAATCAATTTGATTCTCGATAAAGATGTGAAAGGAAAAGTTTCAATCATTGCACCTACTCCGATTACAGTGGGTGATGCTTGGAAAGCTTACCTTGCAGCTCTTAATATGGCCGGATACTCACTCGTTAAGACAGGTGCTTTCTATAAAGTGATTAACGCTAGAGATATTCGTTATACTCCGACAAAAATTTACACAGGTTCATATACGCCTGATACTGAAAACTACGTCATGAAAGTCATTGCGCTTAAGTATGTTTCTGCAGCTGAAATTGCGCGTAACTTCCGTCCTTTTATGACTCGTTACGGACGAATTATTGATATTAAACAAACAAATACAGTGATCATTGCTGACACGGGTTCAAATATTAATCGTATGTCAAAAATGGTGAGATTTCTTGATGTTCCTGGATTTGAAGAAAGTCTTCAAATCGTTAAAGTGAAAAACTCATCAGCTCAAGAGATTGCCAAACTTCTTGATACGATTCTTAAAGGTGGATCAGGGGGAGCTGCAGGAAGAGCTGGTCAGGCCACTCCACGCTTCTCTGGTGCAGCTGGTGGATCGGGAGATACCAATAGTAGTTCTATTTCTCGTATCATTGCTGAGCCTCGTACCAATTCTATTATTGCGATGGCCAATGCCGAAGGGGCCAAGCAGCTTAAAGATCTTATTCTTAAACTCGATGTGAAACTTGTCTCTTCAAGTTCAAACAGAGTTCACGTTTATTATCTTAATTACGGTGACTCTGAAGAGCTTTCGAAAACTCTTCAAACCATCGTCTCAGGTGCTGTTGCTAAAGATGGTGCCGCTGGCGGGGCCACTCGTTTTACTTCAACTCTTGGTGGGCAATCTGAAAATGCTATTTTTTCAGCTGAAGTGAAAATCACTTCTGATAAAAACAACAACGCTCTCGTTGTCACGGCCTCTCCTACAGACTGGCTTACACTTAAAGATGTTATTGGTCGCCTTGATATTCCTCGTGATCAGGTTTATGTAGAAGGAATGATTCTTGAGGCCAACGTCACAAATACTAAAGGCTTTGGTGTTGAATGGGCTGGAGCTTATGGCCAGGGAAATGCCCAGCGTGCGGGTCTAACGAATACAAATAGTGATCTTCTTAATCTCCTCTCAACAGGAGTTCCAACGGCCCTAGGTGGATTCTTCGCTGGTGCCGGAATTGGGCCAACAAGAAATATCTCTGACGGAAGAGGCGGAACAATTAAAGTGAATGCGGTGAATGCCTTTATTAAGGCCATTGCCTCTCATGGGAATACGAATATCCTCGCCACTCCTCAAATTCTTGCCTTAGATAATACTGAAGCCACATTTGAAGTGGGAGACACTACTCCAGTTCTTAACACAACTGTAACAGGGACAGGAATTTCACAGAATTCTTTTACAAGTCAGGAAGCTAAACTCAGTCTTAAAATCACACCACAAATTAATAAAGTGACTCGCTTTGTGAAACTTAAAATCAATCAAAAGATTGATGACTTTAAGGCGACGAATGGTGCTGCTGCAGGATCCGCTCTTCCAACCACAACTCGCTCAGCTGTCAACGAAGTGATGGTAAGAGACAGAGATACGATTGCCATGGGCGGTCTCCTTCGTGATAAAGAAACGATTTCATCTAATAAAATTCCTGTTCTTGGTGATATCCCCGTTCTAGGTTGGCTATTTAAAAACAAAACAAGAACAGTTGAAAAAGTTAACCTGCTTTTCTTTATGACTCCTAAGATTTTAGCGCCTTATACAAAAGTCGCCGCGGCCAATACGAAAGAAGTCGTTGAGCGTAGTAACCGATTCACTAAAGATGTATTTACTGAAGATGATAGAGATCCAAATACTGAGCTGACAAAAAATCTCATCCAGAGAATGGATCAGCAAGCAGCTGGTCCTCTGTATGATGCAGAAGATGCTGATATCTACAAAAATCTCAATGAGCGCCAAATTGAGCAGCAAGATGGCGATAGCGGAGACTCAGCTGAAATGGATACTCCTAACTATCAAGAAATTAAAAATTCTGTGCAAGAAACAACTGTGCAGTAAGAAGAGATTATGAAACTTACTGAAGAAATTTTACAGAACGTCGAGAGTCAAAAAGATAAAATTGGAGAGCTTCTTGTAAAGCACTCTTCTCTGACTCGCCAACAACTTGATGAGGCTCTTGCCATTCAACGTGACGAAGGTGGACTCATTGGAGACGTCCTTGTAAGAAAGAACTATATTCACCCTCACGATATTATCAAAGTCGTCTGTCTTCAGATTGGTATCCCTTATATTACTGACATCAAGGTTGATGAGATTGATGCTAATATTGTTAAAGACCTCTCGATTAACTACGCCAAACATCACGAAGTTCTTCCCTATATTGAAACTCCGTTTTCTGTGACGGTGGCTATGTCGAATCCTTTCAACTTTAATGTTGTTAATGATCTTGGGATGATTTATAAAAAAGAAATTAAAATCATTTGCACCACTCCCCTTCGTATTCAAGACGCTATTAACCGCGTTTACGAGAAGGCCAATCGAAATATTGTTGACTCAATTGAAGATGAAGAGTTTGAAGAAAATCTTGATCTAGAAGGACCCATCGATATCCTCGACTCTACGGCTGATGAGGCCCCGGTTATTCGTTTCGTGAATTCAATCATCTTTCGTGCCGTGAAAGAGCGTGCTTCAGATATTCATATTGAGCCTTATGAGCGTGAAACGGTTTACCGCTTCCGTATCAACGGAGTAATGACTGAGATTCTGCGCCAACCAAAGAAGACTCACGCTTCAGTATCATCACGTATTAAAGTGATGGCCAAACTTGATATTGCTGAAAAACGTCTTCCTCAAGATGGTCGTATTAAAATTAAAATCGCTGGTAAAGATATTGATATCCGTCTTTCAACTATCCCTATTCAGGCCGGTGAACGTATCGTTATGCGTATTCTTGAAAAGAATAACACCGCTCTCAGACTTGAAACTCTAGGATTCAGAGGAAAAGTGCTAGAAGGACTTCAAGAACTAGGGGCCAGAAAACATGGGGTTCTTTACGTCACAGGGCCTACAGGCCATGGAAAAACGACGACACTCTTTGCTCTTTTAGACCGTATTAACTCTCCTGATAAAATGATTATTACCGTTGAAGATCCTGTGGAGTACGAAATTCCAGGAATCTCACAAATTCAAGTGAATCATAAAATTGATCTGACCTTTGCTATTGCTCTTAGATCGATTCTCCGTCAGAACCCAGATGTGGTGATGGTGGGAGAAACCCGCGACCAGGAAACAGCTGAGATGGCCATTAACGCCTCTCTTACAGGTCACTTCGTGCTCTCTACTCTGCATACAAATGACGCCTCTTCTGCTCCAACACGTTTGATTGATATGGGGGTTCAACCCTTTCTTATCTCATCATCTCTTGTAGGTGTTCTTGCTCAACGTCTTGTTCGAACTCTTTGCCCAAGCTGCAAGCAGGCCACTGAACTCTCTGAGTATGAAAAGATGGCCCTTGATATCGAAATCATTCCTGAAAAAGCGACTATTTTTAAACCAGTGGGATGTCCTCGTTGTCAAAATACAGGCTATACCGGACGAACGGTGGTTTCTGAACTTTTACTTATTAACGATGAAATCCGTGCCCTCATTATTCAAAAAGCTGATGCTGCCACGATAAAAAAAGCGGCGATCAGATCAGGAATGAGAACTCTTCGCGGAGATGCTCTTGATAAAATTTTTGAAGGAATGACTTCTGTTGAAGAAATTATGAGAGCAGTGAATGCTGAAGAACAAGAAGAAGAAAAATAACCATTATGCCAATTTATACGTATAAAGGTCTTGATCGATCTGGAAAAGAAGTTAAAAACTCTATCAATATTGATAGCATTATTGCGGCCAAGCAAAAGATTAAATCTATGGGTATCATGCTCATCGATATTAAAGAACAGCGGGCGCAAGGTGGTGGTTCCCTCTTTAAATTTTCGGGAACAGTTAAAGTAGACGACCTGGCGATGATGACTCGCCAGCTAGCAACTCTTATCAAGGCCAAGATCCAAATCGTTGAGGCCCTCGCCGCTCTTACTGATCAAGTGGATAATGAAAGTTTGCGTATCGTATTGTCTGAACTTCGTCAGAAAGTAAACGAAGGGGCATCACTGGCTAATGCCCTTCAAGATTATCCGAAAGTTTTTGATTCAGTTTACATCAATATGGTGGAAGCGGGAGAAGCATCAGGAACACTTGAGATTGTTCTTCTGCGTCTTGCCGACTTTACTGAATCACAAGTAAAACTCAAAAATAAAATTCGTGGGGCCATGACTTATCCTGTAATCATGGGTGTCTTCGGCTTTCTCATGATGAACGTTATTTTCATTTATGTTATTCCACAGATTGCAAAGATTTTTACGTCTATGAAAAAAGAGCTCCCGCTCATCACAAAGATCTGTATTTGGATCTCAGAGTTTCTACAGAGCTACTGGTGGTTGGTTTTCCTCAGTATTTTTGTCACGATTTGGGGCGTAAATAAATATCTTAAAAGTACTTCGGGAAAATCGAGATGGGATGCCTTTGCGATTAAACTCCCTGTGTTTGGCCTGTTGATTAAAATGATCAATGTTTCTCGCTTCTGCTCAACCCTCGCCACACTCTTAAACTCTGGTGTGCCCCTTATGACGGCCATGGGTATCGTGAAGAACCTCATCTCTAATGTGCATATGAAAGATGCTATTGAGCGCTCTAGAATCAGTATTTCTGAAGGGGCATCAATGGTTGGCCCTCTACAAGCAAGTGGATACTTTCCTACTCTAGTCACCCATATGATTCGCCTTGGCGAAAGATCTGGTGAACTTGAACCGATGTTAAAAATCATTTCAGAAAATTACGAGGATCAGGTACAATCTAAAATCGGCGGACTAACTTCAATCCTTGAACCAATTATGATGATCTTTTTAGGTCTTGCTATCGGGTTCATTGTCTTTGCGGTTGTGATTCCAATGATGAATATGAACAGTCTTAACTAAAGGTTTAGGAGTCATTATGAAAAATAATTTTTTCAAGCTGATCAAAAATCAGCAAGGTTTGAGCTTAATTGAAATTCTAATTGCCCTTACTCTACTTGCACTCGCTGGTACGTTTGTGGGTGGGCAGGTCTTTGACAACCTTCAAGAGGGTAAAGTTCAAACGGCCAAGATTCAAATTAAATCAATCTCTGATCGCCTTAAAGAATTTCGTCGTGACTGTGGATATTTTCCTACAAGTGACCAAGGCCTTGATGCTCTTCTTGAGAAGCCAACTGGTGGTCGCGAATGTAAAAGATATGCTCCATCTGGATATATTGAGGGTGGTAAAGTTCCTCTAGATCCTTGGGATGGAGAATATGTTTATGAGTCAGACGGCAAAACATTTACGATCATCTCTTACGGTAATGATAATGCCGAAGGTGGCGAAGGTTTTGATGCCGACATCAATAGTAAAGACATCTAGAAAAATTCTAAATAACCACCATGGTTTCTCCCTTATAGAGATCATGGTGGCCCTTCTTCTCGCCGCCATCATTTTTGTTGCTGTTCCTACTGGTGACAGTTCAAGCAAGCACCGTGCTCTTCAAAATGCCATCGATGATTTTGACCGCTCCGTTCGTTTTGCCTCAAATGAATCAGTACTCCGAAATAGAATTGTAAGACTGCGCATAGATCTTGAAAAAGACCCAATTGAGTATATTGTAGAGTATGGTCCGGGAGAAAATCTTGTTCTCCCTGATATGACTGACGTTAAAGTTGATGATCTCTCCCTTGAAGAGCAGAAAGTCGCTTTGGATAATGCCAAGAAACTCGACGGTCAATTTACTAAAGTTGAAGAATTCGAGGATATCAGACGAGAGATCAATCAAGACGTCACCTTCATCGGACTTGCCTCTACCATTCAAAAAAATATTATGAATGAAGGTCAAGCCGTTCTCTATTTTTATCCTACCGGAGAAAGAGATGGGGCCCTTATTTTCCTTGGAACCAATGAGGAAATGGCCTGGCTTGAAATAGAAGCCTTTCAAAATGAAACGGCTCAGGCCTTCTATACTTTTCCGGCAGAGAGTGTGGCCAAGACGTCTGATCTGCAACAAACTAAGATGGATGAGATTGTAAAAGAATGGCAAAAAGACTAGATTTCAAAAAACTTGGGCAAAAGGGATTCTCGCTTCTCGAAGTGATGATTGCTCTTACCCTTTTCTCAATCTTTATTGCCTCATACCTTGTTTCTCAAGGTTATAACGTCTCAGACTCTGCCCTGAATGAAGAACAACTCATGCTTCAACAACTCTGTGAAGTGAAGCTCAATGAGCTTTATATTAATCCCCCTAAATTTACCAATGTGACGGCCAGTGGGATCAAAGAGACCAAAAAATTTGAAGAATCTGAGTATAGTAATTATGAATACACTGTTGAGATCAAAAAGATAGAACTGCCAGACTTTGGGCAGCTCCTTGGTTCTAAGGGGAATGCCTCTGATGAGATGACTGAGCAAAGTGAAGATAATGATTATTATAATGACGCTAATAAGGCCCAAAGAAATTCATCTACTGAAAAGATGGTTTTTGATACCTTAAAGAAAAATATTGAACGTATTATTTGGCAGGCCAGAATTACGGTCACCAACAAAGAAACAAAATACAGCTACGCTTTATCAACCTATTTGACGAATTATAATGAACAAGTCCAACTCCAAATTGGTTTCTAACCAAAACGGATTTACTCTTATCGAGATCCTGATTGCCATCTTTTTGTTGGCCTTTGTCTCGCTTGGTATTGTTTCAATTACTAGTGACTCTCAACAGACCAAAGAGCGCACTATCAATAAAGACAGAGATAATCTTCAAATTGAAACGGCCCTGAGTCGATTTGAATGGGATTTCTCTCAAATTTATTCCCCTCTCTACTACTCTCAACGCATGCAACTTGTGGGTGATCCTGAGAAACAAGAACAAGTCACTCCTGAACAACAACAGATCTATGAGGCCGTGAATAACCGCTACCTCCAGATGGAAACCTTTGCTTTTTCTAATCAAGACGGAGTTCCAGTTCCGCGTTTCTACTCTCCTGAGAAAACGACCTTCGAGTTTTTTACTTCATCAAATAGAAGAAAAATTCAGAATCAAAAACAATCCACTTATGCTTGGGTCAAATACACCCTTATCGACTCTCCAGTAAATACGGCGGCTGAAGAAGATAATAATGCAGGGGATACGACCATAACAAAAACAGGCAAAAGCTTTGCTCGCTTCATTCAGGCGGGTGATCCCTATGCTGATAAAAGAATTGATGAAGAAAAACTTAAGGCCCAAGTCCTTCTGAATAATGTCGAAAGTGTAGAATTTCAATTTTGGGATCCTTCCCGATTAAAATTTGAAACAAATCTTCAAACCATTCAAAATGGATTTCATCTTTTGCGTGGAGTGAAACTCATTATTTCTTGGTATGATAAAGAAGGAATCAAACGTACGGCCACAAAGATTTTTAGGCCTCTCTGGCCATCAGTTGTTCCGCAAGACTCAACAACCACAGGGCAAGCAACCACAGGGCAAGCAACCACAGGGCAAGCAGCTGGACAGACGGCGACAGGTAGCGCCAGTGGATCGACTCAAGGAACGACAACCAATGGAACAACCACTGGAGAGCCTGATGTCGATTAAAAAAATCCTTCAGTCTGAAAGTGGTATTGCTCTGATGATGGTCATGACGGCCATGATTCTACTCATGGCCATTTGGGGAGAATTCACTTTTGAGAGTAAGATAAGTCGTATTAAAACAGTTAATATTCTTGATAAGGCCCAATCTAAGCTGCTGGCCGAATCTGGTATCCAGATGGCCATGGCCAGACTCAGACTTTATAAAGAGGCCCATAATTATCTTGAAGGAAATCAGAGTGCCAAAGATGCTGTCCCGAAACAGCTTCTTAATCAGCTCTGGGAAGTTCCTTATATTTACCCTCTTCCTGTAGGAAAAGATGCGGCCAGAACTTTTAAAGACGCTGTCGAAAAATTTCAAGAAGAGTCCCTTATCGATGGAGAAATGAGAGTCACCATTCAGAATATTTCGAATCGGCTCAACCTCAATGTTCTTCGCTACGATATTATGAAAAATCAAAAACTGGCCTCAGGTGAAGAGACGGCCAATTTTAATATTCGTCTTCAGAATTCAAATGATCCTAATGCCACGGCCACTATGCCCGAGGCCATTCTGGCCCATTTGATTAAACTCATTAACGACAAAAAAGAAGAAGATGAGAATTTTGAGAATAAGTACTCAAGACTAGAACCTGAAACTCTCCTCGCCTATATTCAACATTTCTCTTCTGACAAAGCAGTTCAACGAAATGATATGAATCCGGATGTTGAAAGAGGTTTTGAGGAGCTTGAAATCACTCCTAAATTTGGTCCTCTTACTTCTCAAAGTGAGCTTTATCTCATGGCCGGCTGGCCTGATGATGTCATCGATCTTATTACCCAAGAATTTAGTATCTACCCCAATAATGTGATCGACTTAAACAAAATTAATAAAAGTATGCTTCGCTTACTTATTCCTCAAATTGATGACGCTCAGATGGCAGATTTTTTTGAGTACCGTGATAATCCAGATATGCCTCGCTTCTTTAATACTCTTGAAGAATTTAGAAAATATATCACTCAAGTTGGCCGAGTCATGGGTGAGGCGGATTTTGATCAACGTTTTGAAGTCCTTCAAAAGCTAGGAATTGAATTTGGGGCCTCACCGCAAATGTTCCGTATTATCTCGGAAGGAATTTATAACCGTTCCACTTATACTCTGGTGGCCACAGTTTATCTTCCGAAACAATCTACAGGCAGTGCTACGACTCCTCCACCTGATGAAACAGAGGAACAAAAGAAGAAGCGCGAAGAAGAAGCAAAAAACAAGAACACTCAACTACTAGAACCACGAATCATCGAAATTCAAGTTAACTAAGTATATTACTTCCAAAGTCCTACCAATTACGGTTAAAATAACATTATGCATGTATTGGCCATAGATATCGGAAGTTATTCAATTAAGTATGTCTCCTCTTTCGTAGAAAAGCGTTCGATCACTCATGTCGAAATGTCTGAAATTATTCTACAGGATTATCTGGCCGACCATCCGGATACCACTGAGCTTCAAGCACAAGCAAGGATTATCAAAGAGATTATCGAATCTGTCGCCAGACCAGAGACAAAAATTATCTATCAAATTCCTCAGCATCTTGTGACAACTCGTTTTTTAAATCTTCCAGTGAAGAGTCGAAAAAAAGCAGAGATGATGGTTCCTTTTCAACTTGAAGAGGACATCCCCTACTCACTTTCTGAAATTCAGTATGCTTATAAATTAGAAACTCAAAAAACTCAGTCTCACGCTATCGTAGAGCTCAGTCGCTTAAATGAGTTCGAGCCCTTCTATCAAGTTCTAAAAGATGAGAATATTCTCCCTCATCTTCTCACGACTGAAACTTCGGCCATGGATACGTTCTTTATGGACAATAGTATGATAGGTTCATACGCCGTGATTGATATTGGACATAAAACAACGAAGGCCTTTTTCTTTTATAATGGTCGTCTTATTTCTGCTCATACCTCTTTTTTTGGTGGTCAGCTGATTAATGAAGTTATTGCAGAAAATTACAAGATTGATCTTGATGAAGCTGTTTTTTATAAACATCAAAATGCCTACTACCTCACTTCATCTCAATATGAAGATGTCGACGAGGCCCAAAAAGACTTTGCTAAGATGATGGATAAAGTTTCATCTCCACTTATTAATGATTTTGCTCGCTGGAAAATTGGCTTTAAGATGAGTTTTGGACTTACTCTTGAGCATGTTTTTATTTGTGGTGGGACAAGTAATATTAAAAATATGACAAATTATCTTGGAGAAAAATGGGATGTCAAAGTCTCTCTCCTTGAATCATTTGAAAGAGTCCACACTGAAAAAATTGATCTCCATGCTAAAAACAAGTGTAAATTTGTTTTGGCCAATATGCTCGCTCAAGGCTGGAGAAGAAAAAATAAGCTTCTCAATTTTCTGACTGGAAAATTTGCCCAAGCCTCACTTTCAGATGTTCCTGTTCACTCTCTGGCCTTTATTGCCACTCGCGTGGCCGCGGTAACGGCGATACTTGCTATCTCCCTGGTGGCGGAAAGATTTCTTATCCAACGTGATATCAAGGCCGTGAACGCCAAACTTACGACACTCATGAAAAATGATGATCTTCAAATTACTGGACGAGTCCGCAGACAACTCATGACTGATCCAAAACCTGTTTATGATATTGTTGTCAAAAGACAGAGGGGAATCAGACAAGAAATTTCAACTCTCCAGTCGGCCATCGAAATCCAGGCCCTGGCGCCATTGGTGCGAGTGTCTCAAATCGCAGCACAGACAGCGGCTACTCTTATAGAATTTAAAGTCACTGACCTTAAAGAAATTACGGCCATTTTTTCTGCTGAGAAAGTTGAGGATCTTGAGAATCTTAAAAAAAGTTTTGAGCGCTCAGGGCTTGAAAGTCTTCAAAGCACTGTTGATCCTCAGAATCTTAAGCTCACAGTAACGGCCATAGGAAATTAATATGGACTATTCAGCGAAGTCACCACTGTTTAAAAAAATTGATTCCAATATTTTTGCGAGCATTGATAAATTTAAGACGACTTCAAATTATCAGCCCATTCAGGAATTTTATAATGCTCTTGATGAAGATCAGCAAAAATGGTTAAAACTTGGAGTCGTCAGCTCCCTCTTTCTTCTCCCTGCTCTTCTTTTAGGATTTTTCTGGCTTCAAAATTCAAGCCTTCGCAGTGATCTAGAGCTTCGATTAGGAACCGTTGAAAAGATTAACGAAATTCTTGGGCAGAATCGCTCCCTTGCTGATGCTTCTCCAATGATTCTTTCACAAAACCCTATCGACTCACAAAGTATGATGACCTCTAGACTAGGACAAGTTCTGGCAGGCTCAATTGACTTAAGCAAAGTTCAAGTCACAAATTTTAATTCAAGCTCTGTGACATCGAATGTTTATAAAGCCGAAGCTGATTTTCGTTTCAGTGGCCTTTCTACTGACCAAATGGTGAATATGATGACTTCTCTTATTCAAAAAGAAAAATTTCGTATTGAATCTTTGAGCGTCAAAAGAAATGCCGAATCTAATTTATTAGATGGCGAATTTCATGCCGTTCATTTTAGTGTGGCCGCTTCCAATCTAGAGGAAGAATAAGATGTCTGCGATCAGTGCTGAGATCAAATCTCTTGATGAAATCAATTACAGTTCCAAAATAAAATGGTTCTTACTTACAATTGCCTGCTTCTTTCTTTTTTTTATGAGCTTTATAAGCTTTTATCCTATTGGCGATAAAATTAAAGAGCAGATGAAAACTCACTTGGCCAATGTTCCAGGTTGTCGTCCTGATTTCGAACAGATTCGTGTCGAATGGTTCCTTCCAAAGATTGTCATCTCTGATCTTGTGGTTCCCTCAGCTTGCCTTAATAAAGTTGGAGAGCCTCTCAAGTTCAGACACCTTACTCTTAATTTTAATCTTTTAAGCTTTGCTCCTTTTGGGCCACTTTTTAAACTCTCTACTGATCTCTCAGGTCAGCCACTTGAAGTTTATTATGCTATCGGTTTTGGTGGTCAACTTATCCGTCTTGATCAGCAAAAGCTTCATCTTGGACGACTAGGACCTCTTTTCAGTGATAGTTTCAAGATACAGGGTGATGTGATCCTTGATGCTAAAATTGTTATGGACCAGGCCATTCTTAAAGACGTGAAGGTTTATGCTAGATCTAGAAATTTTGTTATTCCTCCTCAAAGTATCCAAGGCTTCACACTTAACTTTTTAAAAGTGAACGATTTCTCTCTCAAGGCCAATCAAGAAGAAGGCACGGAGAGACTGATGATTGAAGAGATGATTCTTGGAGATGCCAACTCTCCTGTTAGAGCAAAATTTCAAGGTCCAATTCAAATTAATCAAAAAGTACTTTCATTCTCATCGGTTAATATCAAAGGTGAAGTTTTCTTCTCTGAAAGCTTCAAACAAGAAAATCCGTGGATTGATCTGCTCACAGGCCCTTACTCTCAAAAAGATGGCTTCTACCAAGTTAAACTTGGTGGCACTCTTGGACTGCTTCAACCTGGTCCTCTTTAAGGACAAGTATGGATATCCAACTTATCAATGAAGATCTTAAACGTGCCTTAAAATCTCCCGCGGCCACGCAGGCCTTTTTTGATATTATGAACTGGGCCACTTTTCCTGCTGGAAAACTTTTTCGCCCTAGGTTAGTCCTGGCCATGGCCCAAGACTGTGGTGGGATCACCACTGATCATCGCCACCTTGCTAGTGCTATTGAGCTTCACCACGCCTATACGCTAGTCCATGATGATCTTCCGGCCATGGATAATGATCTCATTCGTCGCGGTAAGCCTTCTACTCACGCTCAACACGGTGAATGGAAAGCGATTTTGGCCGGAGATGGACTTCTTATTCAATCTTTTAATGAACTCGCTAAAATCAACTCTGAAACACTTCCGACACTCTTAAAACTGATGACTTGGACCACTGGGGCCAGAGGACTGATTTTCGGACAATATCTTGATCTGGAAGCAACTCCCAAAGGCTTTAAGGATATTCTACGAATTCATGAACTTAAAACCGCCAGACTGATTCAGCTCTCTCTGGTAGGCGCTCACCTTCTTTCAACATCAAACTTTTCAAAAGAATACTTACGTCTAGGCTCATCTTTAGGTATTAGTTTTCAACTTATTGATGACCTTACTGATTTATCAGACGCTGAACTTTCTCCCCATGAAAAAGAGATCAATCCTTTTTTGAAATGGCCAGGAGAGAGCTTTTCTTATCTGTTAAAAAATATTCTCTATATCAAGCACACTCTTAAAGAGAATCAACTCAAGTCTCTTTTTCAAGAAGTGTATCTGTATCTTCATACCATGACGAAGATGCTAGAAGAGAATCAGAAAATTATCTTAAGTCATCACTCATCAAAAGAATTTAAATTGGGATTTGAACAATTGCTTCTGGATCTTACCAGTGGCGAGAAGATTTAATCTCTTTGATTAAATTCAAAGCAGATTGAAGAATTGTTTTTGCATTCACTTGATCAAAATTTTCTACCGTCACTTCTTTCCACGACTCTGCCACAACACTCACTGTTTCTGTATTTTTTAAAGCGAGCTTAGCTTCGTGAATTGAGAGCTTGTCATCAAAGAGAAGTTTTTTGATTTTTAAAATCAGCTCTACATCTTTGCGTGCATAGAGTTTCTCACCAGTGTCTGAGGCAATGGGAGCGATATCTTCGAATTCAGTTTCCCAAAAACGAATAACATAAGGCTTCACCCCTGTTATAGGGGTGAGCTCTTGAAACTTAAATACTGATTTGTTTGGAATCATGGAAACGATACTAAAACCTTAGATCCTAATCGTCATCATTAGGATCATCAATTCCTAATAGGAATGAAGAAAGGGCCTTAGGCTTTCCTTCTTTCGGAGGAAGAGAAGCGTTCTCATTACCATTCTCATCGATACGATGTGCGTAACGATCAGTGATATCCTCTTTGAGAATTTGCGAAGGCTTAAATGTTAGCACTCGGCGAGCACTAATATTCATGGCCGTTCCCGTCTGAGGATTTCTCCCCACTCGAGTCGACTTATCCCTGATAGAGAAATTCCCGAACCCAGAGATTTTTACTTTTTCTCCACGAGCTAGAGTGTCTTTAATAACTTTAAAAACGAGATCAACAAGTTCTGCTGCTTCCTTCTTAGAAAAACCAGCTTCTTTGTAGATCCGCTCGACGATGTCCGCCTTGGTCATGCTCATCCAATGTCTCCCATGATATTTCATAAGCTTATCGACACGTTTTACGTATTATTTATAGGTTAGCAGGATATTTGTGAGTTTCAAGCAAAAAAAAAGGCCCTAACTTATTAAATTTCAATAAGTTAGGGCCTAATAAAAAACTAATTTTAATTACTTAGTGGCATCGAAGATAGATTTGAAAGCATTGAAGTCACGGATCGCTAGCTCTGATAGCATTTTGCGGTTAATCGTGATGTCTTTTTTCTTAAGAGCAGAAATAAACTGCGAGTAAGATGTTCCAAGCATACGAGCACCAGCATTGATACGAACAACCCAAAGTCTTCTCATATCACGCTTAAGAAGACGACGTCCCTTATAAGCATAGTGAAGCGCGCGACGAACTGTTTCAGAGGCGTGCTTGTACTTTGTTCTTCTGTCAAAGTGGAAACCTTTAGCAAGTTTCAAAATTTTGTTACGACGTTGGCGGGCCTTAAAACCGCGTTTTACACGTGCCATAGAGATGCTCCTTCTTCATTCTTAGGGGGACATTTGTCTCTTAACCCTATTTCACTACTCTTGAGGTTGTTATTAAATCTGCTTCTTACTAGGCGTAAGGAAGACAAGAAATTGCGTTATGATAATCAGCTTGGTTTACGTATCCAGCTTTGTTCTTATCTTTTTTCGCCTTTTTAGACTTATTGATAAGTAAGTGACGTAAGTGAGCTTTTTTGTACTTAATTTTACCAGATGCTGTCACTTTAAAGCGCTTAGCAGCTGCACGTTTAGTCTTCATTTTTGACATATATATACTCCTAAAAAAACAAAATGCACCCTTGAAAGAGTGCATGAAGTTATCACAAGGCCTGTGAGAGATAAAGCGTTTTTATCGCCTAAGGCATTATTTTTTCTTTCCTGGTGCCACCATGGCAATAACACGATTTCCCATGAGCTTTGGATCAGCTTCGATCAAGGCCCCAGACTTCTCAACAACCTGTCTAAGAATTTCGTTAAACTTCCCCATCCCTAGATCTTTATGGGCCATTTCACGACCACGGAACTGCATAAGCAATTTCACTTTGTCGCCATGTTCCAAAAATTTAAGAATATGGTTTACCTTAACCTCAAGATCGTGTTTTTCAATATTCGGACGGAACTTAATCTCCTTCACATCGATGACAACTTGTTTCTTTTTGGCCTCAGCTAATTTTTTCTGCGCTTGATACTTATATTTCCCGTAATCCATCAGCTTCACAACTGGTGGAGCGGCATTTGGTGAAATTTCAATCAGATCTAAATTTTCATTGTTCGCAATGAGCTTTGCTTGCTCGAGTGTCACCACTCCGTACTGCTTACCATCGTCTCCAATGAGACGAATTTCATGGGCACGAATTCTATCATTAATTCGCGGCTCCTGAACCTTTTCGTTTATAACCCACCTCCATTAAGTATGGTTTCTTCAATTAATACAATGCTCCACTAAGGACGACAATCGTTTTCCGCTATTCTCAACTGTAAAACGCAACTTGTCCAATTAGTCCTAGTTCATTCGCCTTTAACTCACGCTGCCACTCAAAAATCCAGCGACTCCCGCTCTTCATCTGGACAGCGCGACTCTCCCAAAGAACTTGAACCTGCTCAAAAAGCTCATCCCATGACTTAGGGTTCACATCATAAAATTCAAGTTCCTGGTTAGTCCAATCCAGGGCCACAAAAGGCTCCACAATATCCTTTGGCGGGCCAATAAGCTCTCGCCCAATAAGGCAGCCTTCTTGATTCGCCTTCATAAAATCAGGGGTATGAGGAAAAAAGAAAGTCACGACATCGCGAGATAGAGACCAATCTTTCTGCCCCGTCACAAGATCTTCCAGCTGCTGGTTCAGCTCTCGCCATTGATAGGGTTTCCCTTGAACTGGGAGAAGCACATAACGTTTAAGGCCTGTTTCTCTCATGCTCATAATCTATTGAACTTTAAATTAATCGCGACTTGATCATTCAGATCATAGATAAATTTTTCGATGAGTTGATCTAATTTAGCTACATCAATCACTCTGAATTTACGGTCTTCCGTTTTTTCCACCGTATTGTTGGTAAGATAATAATCAATCGTCTCTTTAATAATTGGAACAGCAAATGACTCTGGATACTTCACCACTCGTCCATGCTCAATTTCAAGAGAGAATAATTCCTTGGCCACTTGAATAAAGCGCTCTTGAGTAAAGGCTTCATTGCTCAGATACTTCACTGTGATGGCAGAAATATAATAGGCTTCGTAAATATAAGAGAGGGCCGTCGAGAAACGGCGAACCTTAGTTGCAATTTGATAAAGTTCCTGAGAACTAAATTTAAAAAACTCATCCGTTGATTCAATTTTTCGTCCTACACCATAGGAAACAATATCAAGGGCAGTAAAAATCATCTCTTTCACAGTTGGAAGATAAAATTCGTACTTAAGCTCTTTACGCTTGTTTTGAAGAAATCGTGTCAGCTGAATATTGTCTTTAATCTGACCATTGAACACATTGAACCAAGTCGCATTAATAATTCCAGGTACAAGGAAGTGATGAAGAATCATGTTTTTATGAAACAGAACTTCCACGCGCGACTCAGGCTTAATGGCGTAGAAAACTTGATTGAGTTTTTCGCGTTTTAGTACTTCAATTTTTTTATTTCCAATAAACATATCAAGAGCAGAACGAATAGAATTCATGGCTTCGTCGGGCTGAAGAGAAGGTGTTAATGGAACATTTAAATGAATACAATAATCAATAATATCTTTAGCACGCTCTTCAATTTGTTTCCATGTGAGCGCTCCCGTTGGTTCATCAAGCATCAAGAGGGCCAGAAGTGATGACGGAGTCACTGGCATGTTCTTACCCACGGCCTTAAAACATTCAAACGCAAGATCCTGCGTCGCTTGTTTTAAATCTCCAGTATAACCCTCGCGGATAATTCCTTCGCCGAAATGGATATGAATTGTTCCAAGGCGTTTGCTAAAAAGTTTATACAGCTTTAAAAGTTGCGTGGCTTTTTCAGGCTCTTTTTTCGCTCCTCCAAGCTCACGGGCATGGGCCTTTTCTTCAGGAATATGCTCATGGGCCAAAGAGACAGGAATAAACATAAGTGGTTTTTGAATTCCCGCGAGGGCGTGAGATTCAAGTAGCATCTGAAACAAACCATACTTAGGTTTTAAAAGTTTTCCTGTCCGAGTTCGTCCACCCTCAAAGAAAAACTCCACCACTTGCTCAGTTTGCAAAAGATAGAAAATATAGGCTTCAAAAGTTAATTTATAAAGCTGATCGGCCGTAAATGATCTGCGAATGAAAAAAGCTCCGGCTCTTCCAAAGAATTGTCCCATTGGAAAAACATTCAGATTAATCCCTGCGGCCACACGAATCGCCACTTCGAATTTTTTATACATACTATAAGTCAGGGCCACATAATCAGCATGAGACTGATGATTAGGTACCAGAACAATATGATATTTTTTTTGAAGATCTTTAAAGTCCATTCCTTCCGGAACTTCTAGATTAATACCATCGTAGAGTTTTCTGAAAGTGGCATCGATGAAAGTCGTGGCCGACTTCACTACCATCGGAGAAAACTCACCATGGATTTCTTTAAAGAGTTTTTGTATTTTGGCCCGATCTTCAGGATGAGATTTTAGTCTCTCCTGAAGTTTCGGGTATAAAAGAACTTGTTCTAATGCGTCGTCTGAAAACATGCCATCCTAAAGGTTAAGTCCGTGAGGTTTGCTTTCTACCATACCAGAAGTCGTCATTTCCATAAAGCGCGCATTCTTGTTGATATCAGAAATTGTCTGCGCGTTAAGATAAGTCATACCCGAGCGCACTCCTCCAGAAAGTTCATGAATAATATTTTCCACTGATCCTTTACAAGGAACCCAACGCGCCTCACCCTCTGGGGCCATTCCTTTCGGAAGATCACCGCGCCATGATACTTGAGCATCTTTAGAGGCCATTCCACGATATTTTTTCTTTCCACCTTGAATCTCACCAGGAGTTTCAAGACAGCCTGAAAGCATTGAGCCAAGCATGACAGTATCAGCACCAGCCGCAAAGGCTTTGACTATATCACCTGATGTTTTAATTCCACCGTCAGCAATCACGGGAATATTGTAGCGACGAGCTTCAAGCACACACATGGCAACCGCTGTTAATTGAGGAACCCCACAACCAGTAATGATTCGAGTCGTACACATTGATCCTGGGCCGATTCCGACTTTAACAGCATCAGCTCCATGTTCAATAAGTCCCCTCACTCCTTCCGGCATGGCCGTATTACCAGCGATGATATCAATTTTTGGATATTTCTTTTTTACGTAATCTAAAGTTTCAAACATCATCACGGAGTCACCATGAGCAATATCAAGAGTAAGAATATCAACACCAGCATCAGCAAGCATATCCGCTCGTCTCATGCCTTCTTCCTTGACTCCAATTGAAGCAGCCACTGGAAGACCGTATGATCTGATTTTGTCTCTCATGAGTTTAATTTGATTGATCTGTTCTTCAGGAGTCATAAAACGATGAAGAATGGCCATCCCACCAAGCTCTGCCATCTTAATACACATTTCTGCTTCAGAAACGGTGTCCATATTAGCGGCGATAATCGGAGTTTGAAGAGAAAAGTTTTTGGTGATTCTAGATGTAAGATTAGGCGCCATTCGTGAATTCATTTCCGAATGCTTTGGCATGAGTAAGACATCATCAAATGTTAATCCGCGTGATCTCTCAACAATCTCAGAAGCAGTAAAAATCAGTCCCATGATTTCTCCAAGGTGAAAATGTGTGTGGTACTAAGATTGTCGCTTGGAGGAGATGATATGAGAAGGGCCCCGAAAGGGGCCCTGAATAATTAATCTAAGCTAGAATGGAATTTTTCGACGGCGCCGGCCATCAAATTAGAGTGAGCGCGAATTTTACGAAGGGCCACAACCATATCCGAATATGTCAAAGCAGTGACAGGTTGATATGTTCCTTTCGAAATACGGTCTAAGTGCTTCTCTCTAATACTATCGGCCACCAATTGAAGCTCTTGGTCTTTGGCCTTAATAAGTTCCATATTTAGATTTTTACTATCTTCAAGACCACTGGCCACCAGATCATAGAATCCAGAAACCTCATCCATAAAACCAAAAAACTCGGCACGACTTTCACCATTAAGAGCTTCTGCGGTTTTAAAACGTTCACGATAATTAGCAAGACGTTCAATATAATCGGCTACACTCTCAAGCTCATCAGAAATTTTAATCATGGCCTGAACTTGTTCAGACTGCTGATGGCTCATTGATTTTTCCATCACATAACAAAGGAAAACGGTAATCTCTTTGTGAATATTGTCTGTAATTCTCTCGTAATCGAGAATCTTGGCGTGTTTCTTTGGATCGGCTTCTTCATCCATCCAGAACTCTTTAGAAACTTTAAGCATTCTATCCACAATATCATTCATCTTTTTGAGCTCAGATTCAGCTTGAGCGATAGAAGCGGCTGGAAGCATATTGCTTGGGTCACCAAGCATAAGAAGATGGGGAGTTTCTTTGACGTCTCTATCAGGGGTAATCTTAGTCACAAAGGCTGCTAATTGATTAATGAATGGAATAAACAAGATTGTCGCTGAAAGGTTAAAAAGTGTGTGAGCAAGGGCAATATGTTGAGCTACATAAGGAACTGACCCATCTTCCGCCACAAAGCGTGGATCAAGAGGAATCAGTGAGTCTACTAATTTAAAATAGTAAGGAAGAATGGTAAGCATCACAAAAACCCCAAAGAGGTTAAAGCAAGCATGAGCTCTCGCGGCACGCTTAGCGTTCACATTGGCCCCTACTGAAGCTAAGATAGCTGTAATAGTTGTTCCAATATTTTCTCCAAGCACAAGAGAAATGGCTGTGTGGTAAGGAATAACTCCTGAAGTCGCTAAGGCCATTGTAATCCCGAGCATGGCCGATGAAGACTGAACAATCATCGTTAGCAAACATCCCATCAAGATGGATGCGATATAGGCTCCATAGTGTTCGCCCGAGAAATAAGCAATTGAATCTAAAAAAGCTTGATTATCACGAAGTGGGACAAAAGCAGCCGACATTGTCTGAAGACCGAGAAAAACTAGTCCTACTCCAAGAACGGCCTTTCCAATATGCTGCCATCTCTCTGATTTTGAAAATAGACCTGGAATAAATCCAAGACCCACTAGAAGAAGACCGTATTTATCTACCTTAATCGAAATGATCCACCCTGTGATTGTCGTTCCGATATTGGCCCCAAAGATGACTCCAATGGCCTGAGTAAGAGACATAAGTCCAGCATTCACAAATCCAACAGTCATCACCGTCGTGACTGAAGACGACTGAATAATACAAGTGACTAGAAGACCAATACCTACCGCCATAAAACGGTTGGATGTTAGTGAATTAATGATTTTCCTGATGGCATCCCCTGCGATGGCCTGAAGACCATCGGACATGAATTTCATCCCGAAAAAGAAGATCCCGAGCCCACCCAGCAGCGTGTAGATAATGTTAAATGCTTCCATAAACCCCTTTAATCAACCCAACTCGCAAACCAGATTGGGATTAAAATGTAGAGAATCGTGTCTCTAATAAGATAGAACAAAAAGAAATAAACGAAGGCCTTTGGCCCTTTAAGAAACAGTCCTTCAAGGCCTAAGTATTGAGCTTTTTTTGACATCGCCACCATGAATTTGGTTTTTCCATAATGCTTTACAAAAAAAGTGGCGGCTCCATCTACCCGGCGATCAAACCAGAGAAACGGCTCCTTAACCTTGGCAAGAATTGACATAGTGTTCCTCAAACGATGGAAGAATAACAAAACTGAATTAATGCTTCTGTTAAGATTAAGTCAAGAAAAAGCCCGGGGCCAAATAAATTAAGTCTAAGTAACGTCTCAATATTTCTCAGCTTTATGACATTTTGGTGACAATTTATTAAGTTCACCTTGTTAGCATGAATCCATATGTTAGACACACTCAGACTTTGGAATTTCGGTTCCGGAGTTACACCAGCTATTCAAGATTTAGGGCGCTTTTTTGTGCTCTCTACTTGTCAGCGCTCTTTAGTGCTGAGTGCCGGTGATCTGCCGTTCCAGCAGGAAACTCTGCCCAAGCATGAGTATCTTGAAGGGGAAGAAGCCTATACTTATCTTCTTGAAACAATCTGCGGTCTTAAAAGTAAGCTTATTGGTGAGAACGAGATTGTGGGGCAATTCAAAGAAGCTTATAAAATTTTTGCCGCTTCTACTCTGAAAGACACTCGCCTTTTAGTCATTCTTGAAAAACTTTTTAAAGATGCTAAGGATATTCGCACTGAGTACCTGATCGGAATCTCTCAGAAGACCTATGCCTCTCTGACTCGTAAACATTTCATCGGACGCCTTAAAGCCCCTCATATTGTGATTCTTGGCTCTGGCGCTCTGGCGGAAGATCTGATTAATCAGTTTAAGAAAAAAGCCCAAGTTTCTCTTTGTGCTCGTAATTCTGCACGAGTTCAAGAGCTGGCCGATCTCCACGGGATTAATATCATTGATTGGAATCTCCGTGAGGAGCTTCATACTCATCCCTTTATTGCTAATACTATCGGCTTTGAAGGCACACTTCTCACTCAAGACTTCTTTGATCTATGGGCCCAAACTCACTCAGAGAGACTTTTTGTTGATCTGAGTGGTCCTTCAACGATTCAGACTTTCCTTGGTTTTGATGATGGTGTGGTTCGTTTAGATGATATTTTCAACGAAGGCGCTATCGTTGAGTCACAAAAACAACTTCAAATTGAACTGGCCCGTTCTGCTATGATCGAGCGAGCCTCGCGTCGCCGCGATCTTTTGAGTCAAAAAAAGCTTGGAATGAAGCTTGGGACTCCTCATTCTGTCTCGGATATGAGATACCTCTAGTCACTTATGAAAACATTCAAAATCGGTACTCGCGGGTCACTCCTCGCTGTCACTCAGTCTTCACTCATTTTAAATGAGCTCGAGAAAATCTCTGGCCATCGATTTGAGTTAGTCAAAATCAAAACTCAAGGTGATGAAATTACCAACAAGCCCTTATGGCAACTTGAAGGTAAAGATTTTTTCACAAAAGAACTTGATGAGGCCCTACTCTCTGGAGCAGTTGATCTTGTTGTTCACTCTTATAAAGATTTAGGTTCTGTTCGTCCTGAAGGGATTGAACTGGCGGCCATCACTGAGCGCCGATTTGCTCATGATATTCTTTTTATCAATAAAGATTCTATTCCTAAGTTAAAAAACTGGTCGGGAGTTTTTAAAATTGGAACCTCATCTCCACGCCGTATCGTTAATATCACAAAATCAATCGCCAGCTATATCCCTCACTTTAGTGAGAATAATATTAAGATTGAATGTGAGATGCTTCGTGGGAATGTAAATACTCGCTTAGGAAAACTCAAAAACAATCAATACGATGCTATTATTCTCGCTCTCGCAGGGATTGAGCGTCTGGCCCATACTGAAGAATCAAAAAAAGAACTATCAGAACTTTTAAGTGGAATGAATTATATGATTCTTCCTCAAAGTGCCTTTCCCTCGGCTGCTTCTCAAGGTGCCCTTGGTATTGAAACCTATGCTCACAGAAACGATAACGGAGAACTAAAATCCTATATCAATAAGCTTTTCCACGCTCCAACCGGAGAAGAAGTAAAACGTGAGAGAGAAGCCTTTAAAAGTTATGGTGGTGGCTGCCATCTTGCGGTTGGAATTCATGTCAAAAAAGTAAAAGATTTTTATCTACATATCCACTCAGGTGAAGTGGATGGAAAAAGAATTGAGAAAAAATATCTTGAAGGGGCCCAGGACTTCACAGGAAAATTTAATAAGATTTTTGTTGGACTTCCTCAGACTAAAATTACTGGGGCCGTCACTGATGAATATCTAGATAAAAAACCAGTGATTAATCATTTTGAAAGTTCGGGCAAGCATCTGTTTGTGACTTCTAAGCATACTCTTGAAAACCTAAGTCAAAACCATCCTGAGAAGGCCCAAGGTCTCTGGGCCGCGGGAACAAAAACCTGGAAAGAGCTCGTTAAGGCCGGTCATTGGGTTAACGGATGTTCGGATTCTCTAGGAGTCCAGGACCTAGAGATGGTTAAAACATCTCTTGCTCTTCAGATTATTCATCCAAAACTGGATGGGTCTTGGATTGTACTCTCTCACACTGAAGCGGAATCTCCTCTTGGAAAAGTTATTCCAAGTTATGATCGTATCCCTACCAAGACCGAAGAATCCTGGAAGAGTGATCTTCTCTCAGCTGAGGCCTATTTTTGGACAAGTTTTCCCCAGTATCAACATTATGTCGAAGCTTTCCCTGAAATTCGGCCCAAGTCTCACTTTTGTGGACTTGGAAAAACATATGATGAGTTTTATAAAGCAGGAATATCGATCCATCCTCTCGCAGGTATGGATCAAATCAATTCATTATTAAAGGTAAATTTATGAGCTTAACGTCTGAGCAACTTTTCGAAAAATCTCTTAAATACGTTCCAGGTGGAGTTCACTCACCAGTTCGAAGCTTTAAAGGTCTTCATACAACTCCTCGCTTTATTAAAAGTGCTAAGGGAGCCTATATAACGGATGAAGATAACAAAACTTATGTGGATTTTTGTATGAGTTTTGGCCCAATGATTTTAGGTCACCAAGATCAGGACGTAAAAGAGGCCATCACTCGCGCTCTCGATAATGGTTGGACTTATGGAGCTTGTGAAAAATACTCTCTTGAGCTGGCAGAATTTATCGTTAATAAGATCGACTTCATTGATCAAATCCGTTTTACAAGTTCAGGAACTGAAGCTGTGATGACGGCTGTTCGACTGGCCCGCGGTTACACTGGCAAAAATAAAATCGTTAAATTCAATGGCTGCTATCATGGACATCTTGATGCCATGTTAATTAAAGCCGGATCTGGTCTAGCAGGAACAGCCGAGGCCAGTACAAAGGGTATCACTCAAGAGATGGCCTCAAATACACTTATTTGCGAACTTGGAGATCTAGAATCCGTGAAAGAAATTTTTGCTGTTCACGGTAAAGATATTGCCGCCATTTTTATTGAGCCACTTCCGGCCAATAACGGACTTCTTGTTCAAGATCTTGCCTTCCTTCAAGGTCTTCGTGATATTTGTACTAAACACAATGCTCTTCTTGTTTTTGATGAAGTGATCTCAGGATTTAGAATGGCCTTCGGCGGAATGGCCGAAGTGACAAAGATTTATCCAGATATCGTGACCTATGGAAAAATTATTGGTGGTGGAATGCCAGTTGGTGCCATTGCCGCAAAACGCGAAATCATGGAACACCTGGCCCCTCTAGGTCCTGTTTATCAAGCAGGAACGCTTTCAGGAAACCCTGTGGCCATGACAGCAGGATTAACTAGTCTGAAAAAACTTACTCCTGCGGCCTATACTCAACTTGAAAATCAAACTTTAAAGATTGCTTCTCTTTTTAAAGAGTGGGGAGCCGCTCACGGGTTTGCCGACTATAATATTCTGTCTAAAGGCTCTTTATTCTGGGCCGTTCCGTCTCATGAGCAATTTAATAATATCAAACATATTCCTAGTAATTTAAATGAAAGATTTCATGAACTTTTCAAAGTCTTTTTAAATAAGGGAATCTATCTCGCTCCTAACGCATGGGAAGTGGGCTTTGTGAGTCTTGCTCACGACGATAAAGTCATCGAGGATCTTAAAAATAAATTATGGAATTAAACCGCACGCTACGCTGGTTCTATATTCTCACCGCCCTTTGGGTTGTTTCTCTCTTAGGCCTAGGGAGTTGGTGGCTATATCTTGTTTTTAAACTCCACACTGTTGTCAAAAAATTAAATCTTCCAACTCTGGCTTCAGAAAGTAGTTTTCTGAATATGATTAAATGGGAAGGGACTTTCTTTTTTATCTTTCTTGTTTTTTTAGGAGTCTCTCTTTTCATTCTCTATTTTAGAGACATGAAAAAGACCAAGGCCATTGGAGCTTTCTTCGCCTCTCTTTCTCATGAACTTAAAACTCCCCTGGCCAGTATGCGCCTTCAAGCAGAAGTGATTAAAGATCTCATCGATGATGAGTCCCATGATCATGAACAACTCTCAGGACTAACCACTCGCTTAATTGAAGATACCTATAAATTTGAAAGTGAGCTTGAAAAGAGCCTGCAACTTGCAAGGATTGAGCAAGACGGGACTCTCAATCTCTCTCCTATTCAAATTGAGCGCCTTATCAAAAGACAACAGCAAAAAATACCAAACGCACTCTCTATTTCTATTAAGGCCCAAGTCAAAGAAGTCATGGCCGATGAAATGGCCCTGAGTGTGATTCTTCGTAATCTTTTTGAGAATACTCTTCGCCATAATCCAGAATCTTCACAAGTTGAAATTTCAATTTCACAAGAAGGCCACTGGGCGGAAATTATCTATGATGATTTCGGAAAGAAGTTCCAAGGTGATGCCACAAAGCTAGGGGATCTTTTTTATAAATTTGATTCGATAAAGGGATCAGGTATTGGTCTTTATCTTATCAAGCAACTGACTCGAAAAATGCGTGGTGAGTTCTACGTTCTCAATAGAGATCGTCTAAAATTTAGAATTCTTCTTCCTCTCACTGAAGGAGAACTAAGTGAACACTAATTATTCAGTCCTTCTTATTGAAGATGAACCCAATCTTGGAAAAACACTGAGAGATTATCTCAAAACAAAAAAATTCAATGTGTCTCTAGGAACAAGTGTGGCCGAAGGAAAACAAATGGCGGTGGAGATCCGACCCACTGTGGCCATTCTTGATATTGGTCTTCCTGATGGCTCTGGACTTGATCTGGCCCGTTTTCTTCGAGCTGAGTTTAAAGAATGCGCTATTCTTTTTTGCTCGGCCCTTAATGACCCACTTTTAAAAGTAGAAGGCCTGGAGCTCGGGGCCGAAGATTATATCACAAAGCCCTTTGATTTGAGAGAACTCACTCTAAGACTAGAGAGGATTCTTAAAAATCGTCACCAGACCTATCTTAATCCTGATGAACTTATTTTTGGGAAACTTACATTTTGGCCTAAGCGCTTTGAGATTGGTGATGCCGATGGGAAAACTCTTTCTTTAGGACAAAAAGAATGCGCTATTCTTGAGCTTCTTCTGAGCAGAAAAAATGAAGTCGTCTCACGTGATGAGATGATTGAACAAATCTGGGGTGAAGATAGCTTTCCTACAAATAGAACTGTTGATAATTATATTGTTAAACTTAGAAAATGGACCGACTCAGATGAAACGGGAGTGATTAAAATTCAATCCATTCGTGGAATCGGTTATAAATTAGAACTAAAAGGAATTGAATCATGAAAAATATTTTTGAAAAGAGAGGCGCCACTGTCCCTGTTTGGTTTATGAGACAGGCTGGAAGATATCACTCTCATTACCAAAATATTAAAAGACAGTCAGATTTTATGCGTATGTGTAAAAATCCAGAGGAAGCCTGTGAAGTGACTTTAGGGCCAATCCAAGATTTTAAATTTAATGCTGCTATCTTATTTTCTGATCTACTTTTCCCATTAGAGCATCTTGGTATGGACCTGGTTTATAATCCTGGGCCTCAGTTAGGGTGGAGACTTGAAACAGCAAATGATCTTAAAAGATTTAAAGTTTCAACTCCGGCAAAAGATTTTTTTGCTTTCCAAGGTGCGGCTTCAAAACTCCTTAAGACTCGTCTCCCTGAAGATGTGACTCTTTTAGGTTTCGTAGGAGCTCCTTTTACTCTCTATGCCTACGCAGTTGAGGGATCTCATGCTGGAAACCTCGTCTCGACGAAGAAAGGTTTCTACGACGGACGTTATGAAGGATTTGTTAAAATTCTTTTCCCTGAGCTTCTTGAAGAAATGCTAACTCAAGCAAGAAATGGTGCTGATGCCATCGCTCTTTTTGATACGGCCGCTGGAGAATTATGTGCCGCCGATTTTAAAGAGTTTATCGTTCCACATTTAACTCATGTCATGACTGAGTTTAAAAAACGTTCTCCTCAGACAAAAATTATTTATTACTCGAAACATACTCAGTGGAATCACCTTCAACACTTAGATTTCACTCCAATTGATGTGATCGGTGTAGATTGGCGCTGTGATTTAGTTGAGATTCAATCAAAACTACCAAAGCATGTTTATATTCAGGGAAATATTGATCCCACATGGCTTCACCTTGATGGCGAAATCATGAGTAAAAAAATCCGTGCCTTCTACCAAGACCTCAAATCAAGGGGACTAGATATGTCACGCTGGATTTGCGGACTAGGACATGGAGTTCTGATTGAAACACCAGAAGAGAACGTCCGTAATGCCGTCAAAATTATTCAAACTGAGTTTAAAATCTAGGTATTGAGGAAAAACTCTTTTGAGACTCCACCACTCTCAATAAGACGCTCAAAGCTTGCTGGGACAAGACCAGTAAGCTTAAACTCACCATTTTTAGTGGCCGCGAGGTCTTGCATTGTAATGCGCTCTCCTTCCATTCCCGTAATCTCTGTGATCTGAGAAATAAGGCGATTCCCATTTTTGTCACGCTTGATTTGAACAATATAATCAATGGCCTCAGAGATTTGGTAGCGCAAAGCTTTAATTGGAAGGTCATATCCTGCGAGCATAAAAAGATTTTCAAGACGGATCATACATTCACCAGGGGAGTTTGCATGGATAGAGGCAATCGTTCCCTCATGTCCTGTATTCATGGCCTGAAGTAAATCAAAGGCCTCAGCTCCTCTCACCTCGCCCACCACAATACGATCTGGACGCATGCGAAGTGTATTTTTTACGAGGTCACGCTGAGTGAGTCCAATCATATCGCCAAATCCAGGCTTGGCCTCGAGACGAACGACATTAGGTTGAGAGAGCTGCAACTCCCGAGTATCCTCAATGGTAATGATTCGATCTTTTTGAGAAATTTCTTGCAGCATAAGATTCATGAAAGTGGTTTTCCCCACCCCCGTTCCTCCGGCCACCATAATATTAAAACGCGCACGAATCATGGCCTTCAAAAGAGTCACCATTTGGGGACTCAGACCAAAGATTCCGGGACTTCCCTCAAATGTCTTAATCGCTTTAGAGTACCGGCGAATCGTAATGGTATGACTTACTTTGGTATAATCTTTCGAGATAATATTAATACGACTTCCATCTGGAAGATTTCCATCAAGAATCGGTGCGCCTGGGCCGAAGTCACGACGATTTGAAGCGGCCACATCTTGAACAAACTCTTCAATATCAGCATCACTCACTGAAAAATCGAGACGAATGATTTCACCTTGAACCTCCACAAAGATGGCATCAGGTCTGTTAATAATAATCTCACTGATTCCAGCTTTTTTATTAAGATCAGCAATAAGTTGCCAAATTTTATTGGATGGATTGTTCATAAATTAAACTCTCTCATAAAAGAAGACTTCATCTTCTTGGACTGAAGCTCCATAGGTAAGTAAATTTTGAGTTAAATGCAGCTGCTGTCCAGGAGTTATTTCTTTATAGAGTTCGGAGAAAGTAGCGCCATTCGATAAGCGGCTGATCAGCTGACTCTTCCCCATATAAGTAATAAAATGCCAAACCATCAGAATAAGCCAATCGATACGCTCACTGCGACCTTGACTCAATTTCATTATCTCTAGCACTTCAATAGGAAGCTGCAGTGGAACGTTTAATTGACCCTCCTTATGCCTAACTTCAATATTGGCCATACTCAAATAAAGTCCAAGAAGAAATAATCGAGAATAACTTTGAATGGCAAAATCAGCATAGAGTGTTTCGATGTTTTTAATATCTTCCACAAGCCCCATATCTGTGCGCTGAGGAAAGTGCCCATAAATAAGTTTAAAAATATAAAGAGAAGCAAAGCGGTCACGAAAATGTGACCACCCTAATGCAATCATCACCTTCTCAACCCCACGTCCGTCATCAAATTCCTTAAAGGCACGCTCAAGAAGCATCATCAGTCCACGATTGGGACGAATATGCTCGAAAACAGGCCCAGGAGAATTAGTCACGGCCAAACTCGTGCGCAATAAAGTCACTAATTCGTTTGGCATAAGAATGTGAGGTAACTGAAATAACATAGATTAACCCGACCGTTTCACTCTATGCTTGTGCTAGAGCTTAGTTTCAGATTTAATTTTAATCATGAACCTTCCAATCTACCAGCACATAAATATCAGATCCCAGGCCTTTGAGGACTTGAATCAGATTTTAACCCCAGAAATGAACAGTAAACACCCTGTGGTCTTCAATATCAGGGCCCTGGACGCCGACCAACAGCGAGAGTTTATTGGGCTCATTGAGAATTATTTCACCACAAAAAATGTCTCGTTTTTATTTCCCTACCCAATGTATATTGTCACAGACCACGATTCTTCAATCTCCGAGATGCCTATTGTAAACTCAGTGGAAGAGCTTCCACAGTTTTATAATCAGAAAGAAGGGAAGATGAATGTTAAAGAAACTCATTTAATTGCAAAAAATAAACTGATTCAGCAAGAAATAAGAAACTCAGATCCAAAAACTACCGATGAGTCTTTGGAGCATTTTGGGCATATACACCGAAAGATCTACAAACTTGATCAAGAACGTATGTTCTACAGACACCTTCTCGATCGACTGACAAAAAAGAGATAATAAAATGGATAAGAAAAAATTAGTGAAATCGGCCCCACCAGAAGATCTGAAAGGATTTGAAGAATTTATTGAGTCTCAATCAAATGACACGAGCTTTCTTCTGAAAAATCCACCGGCCAAAAAAGAAGTCTCTTTTGAGTACTTCACTTTTTTAACTAATGACGCCTATAGATTGAAAAAGATTAATCAATTAGTCTCTGAGAAACTCCCTTTCATGAGACATCATGAGCAGGGCCTTACTCTTCTTTCTCGTCAGCAAGAAGAAGTGGAAAGAGTAAGACGAAGTGTGGTCTCACTCCTAAAATCCCCGACATCGAGTTTTCACCTCTCTCTCAGGGATATCTTCGACTCATTCTTCGCCAAAGAAGAAAAGAAAGACTAGTTAGATTGGGCCACTAAAAGAATTGGGCCACCAATATGTCTGAAGTCTTCCTCAGACATTGTATCCACTTCATAACCGTTCATCTGCTCTAAGAGGATCTGGTAGAGGTAGCGGTCAAAATCAGGAATTTTTGAAAGACCAAACTTCTCCACGAAGCTATGAATTTTCTCTCTTAAAACTTTATCCTCTTCACCTTTAATCAAATACTCTTCGCCATTTTTACTAAAGAAGTCATGATAGAACTGCTTAAGCTCTTTAATTGAAATCCCCATCTTGCTTCCTTGATCCTTCTCATAGGTGCCTTGAGAAAAATTAATAAAGCTAGAGATGATGATGGCCTCAAAGTCGATATTCTCGGTTGAGTAGTTCAAGTAATAATCATCATTGAGAAGATTTTCATTCTTGAGATGCTGAATCGTTTCAAAAAACTTCTCAATAAAAGGAAGAGACTCTACTAAAGAATTGGCCGCCTTATTCCACACTAAGTAGTGCTGATAATTAGAAACTTCATGGGCCTTTGAGCTTCCATCAAATTTATATTTTGTGATTTCTTCAAATGAATTTTCAAGAAACGAGTTCCAGTACATTCCTAGGAAAAACTCAATATCTTCTTTTTCAAAAGGAGTTCCCTGAAGATCTTTTTTAATTTTCTTCTTTGTCATCTCCAGGAGTGAATGTCCTACGCGATAGAGATCGGTAAAATCATAATTCTCGAAAACAAGCCCTTCCATATTTAGGAAAAGTCTCGTTTGCTGAATATAATCAAATCCAAGCTCAAGAGCTTGCTTTGTTCTTTGTCCGGCCTGGGCCAGAGCAAGACTTCCCTCTTTTAAAGCTTCCTCAATGGTGATTCTTCCATTTACTAAGCGAATAAAATTAAATTGAAGATATTGCTGTCTTCCTGAATCTTTAATTTTTTCTAGTTCTTCTTTGAGGCCATTGAGTCCATGCTGATAAGAGACCAGGGCCGAAGCATGAAGAGATTGATTAAGAGAGAGGGCCTCCACTTTTCCAGTGGCCCCTTTCTTTTTAGTCACAAAAGTATCAAGCTGCTCTTTTGTAGGAAAGATTGTTTCAAAGTTTAAAGCCTCAAAATAATCCACAAATCCGTAATCACGAAGGCGCTCTTTTTTCTCATTATAATTTTCTTCTTCCATTTGTATGAAAGAATCGGCCACCATTTTAAACAAGAAAGTGTATGCGTACTCGACACCCATATCTTCATAAAGCTTTTTAATCATGCGCTTGAGTTCATTGGCATGAGTAAAATCATCATTATATTCAATCATCAAAAGATCATCATCTGTAGTAAAGAAATTGTCCCCTTCAGGATACTGGGGATCTTCCTGATCATGGGTACTGACAGTGAATTGAGATTTAATCGAAAGAAGAAAATCCTCAGATTTTAAAAACTCAAGAAGAACCGCTTCGTTCTCCACTTTAGAATAAACCTCAAGCCAATAGATTCCGGCCTCAGGATCAAATTGATCTTTTTTCCAAAGATCGATATCTCGAAGCGCCTGTCTTTGCTCACTAGAGAGTTTAGGAAGAATCGTGGCCACCTGATCTTTATTTGAAGTTTGAAGAGAAAGATAAAGAGGCTGAACAGGAATTACGGAAAGATCCACACCACTTTCAACCAGTCTTTCAATATCATCGAATTTTCTATAAGCTTGCGCTTCGTGAAGCATTTGGCTTAACAGATCCATGGGAAACTCCTTATAAACAGATGAGTGGTTTTTACACCTTCTAAGATGTCTCGGCAAGGAACACGTTGCGTAATTCTGGCCAAAATGAGAGAATAAAGTGATGAAAATATTAAAAAAATTCACGAGTATTCCAAGTTTGGAAACTCTTCTTGCTCTAAACCCCAGTACACGCGCTCTATTGTTTGATATGGACGGGACAATTTTTCACTCTGAACCCATCCACGCCCTGGCCATGCAAGAGCTGGGTAAACACTATAAAATCATTCCGCCTATCACTCCAGAAGAGGTTCATAAGCTTCTTGTAGGGAAGGCCGATCACTTAGTTTTTGATCTCATTAAAGAGTGGCCTTCCTTTCCAAAACATCTAACTCTTGAAAAATTCGTCTCTGAAAAAAATGATATTTTAGTTAGCTTAATTCCAGGCCACCGTGAAAAGATGCTTCATCCCTCAATTGAACTTATTTTTAAAGAGGCCAGAGCTCTCAATATCCATATGGCCATAGTGACATCAAGTGAAAAAGTGGTGACTTATAGACTAGTAGAAGAACTTCAAGTCAAAGATCATTTTGACTTTATTTTGACTCGCAATGACTGCCCTCTTCATAAACCTCATCCATGGCCTTATCTCAAAGCAGTAGAAAAATTTGGACTTAAAAGTCATGAAGTCATTGTCTTTGAAGATTCTCAAGTAGGAATGGAAGCGGCCCTCGCCGCCAAATGCCCTACTGTGCAGGCGGCTTGGTATTAGGGTCTCAAAATTGTCAGCTGCCACTGACGATTGGTGGAATCATCATTTCGAACTTCAATTAATTCAGGTTTGGTTTTAAACTCACTATCAATTTCATTGGAGACATAAAATCTCTCTCCGAGAACGGCCATAAGATTATAGATTCCTTGATGCTCCTGCATATCGAGCATGAACTTAATAAATAACAGTGGCACAGGTCCGTCTTTAGTTCCTAACTTATCGTAGGTACTCATCTCCACCAGAGCATCTCGTCCCATATAAGTTTTAAGAGTACTATTCAGTTTTTGAATCATATTCAGACTGAAAACATAATCATATTTAAACTTGAGCATATCTACGTCAACACGCTCTAAATTTTGTGACTCGCGCACTTCTGCCGCTTGAAGGAAGGCACTCTTCATTGGGCCTTGAATCTCTTTAAACTCTTTTTTGACCACTGGTGCAGCTACCACCACAGGAGCTGGGGCTGCTTTTTTTGTTTCAACTTTAGGTGCTGAAACTTGAACTTCGGCCTTGGCCACTTCTTCTTTTGGCTCAGGTGTTGTGGTTTCAAAAATTTCTGTCAGACCTTTATTGGCAAATTCTTTGAGGGAGCCATAAATAAAAGGGCGACCTTGTGGGAAGCGATCACCATAAAGACTCTGCAAATGACCAGGCAAGGCCAAACTAATCACTTTTAATGAGGGAATCTCACCCTCGTGAGCGACCATCATTTGAGAAAAGCGACGTAAGCAGCCTACACCAAGGCCTTCTTTATTGAAGGTATTGATAAAATTTGAGCGTGAGATCCCATAAAAAATTTGGGGAGTAGATGTGGCCCCATAAACTTGATCTATTTCTGAGCACAGAAGCTCAATATCTTTAGAATCCGTTTGGCACATATGATTGAAGCTCTCTTCTTGAGAAGCACAGAACTTCGGTGAACGAGCGCAAAGATCATCTGTACGATAATGAGAGAGTTGTTTTTTTGAAGTTCTCTCTTTCATCCACTGTGAATAATTAAAATCAGGATGAAACTTTTCTGGATTCTTTACGAGATGTTTTCTCCACAGATTAACCGCATTGATCATGTCGTTTGACTTAGGAGCGCACTTACTAAGAATTTTTGAAAGCGGAACTTCGCATGAATTTTTCCATTTAAATTGAGACGAGAGTGCTTGAAGATGCCAATAATCCTCAATGAGCAGACTCAAACTCATGAGCCTGTAACCGTAACGAATATAATCGAAATTTGGCCCTAATAAATCATTAGGACAAGTCATCCCTGCATCAAGTTCAGAGTAGAGGAAATCGAGAAAATAAGGCGCTTGATTAAAACCAGTGAAATAGAATTTTTTTTGTTCTACCTCATCATCAACGAAAAAAAGTTTTCCATTGCTTGAGTTCTGTTTAACCTCAGGAAAATGCCCCTTCCAGAAGAGATCAATATCCTTCTCACCAAGAGTGGCCTTATCAAAAAAAGGGTCCTTTGCACTCAGTCCCATCATAGGACAGACCATAAGTAAGAAGAGAAACCGCAAAATCAACTGAACCATAACCGCCTGATGCCATGAAATAACAATATGTTACCCTCATCCATTCTAGGTGATGTAAAGCTCTAAGCTAAGACCCCGAAAAAATTTCCTCATTTTGGCCGGGTCCACCTCCTTGTGATATACTACATCTACAGCTAAGGCCGGTGAAATATTGACCGACAAGCTTAATACGGATTAATTGTCTTTTCAAAGGAGACAGATTGGATAACCATCTTGGGCGTCCGCATCCTTAACCCCTCACCTACTTTCATCTAGCCTGGAAGTTTGTTGAGGATGAAAAAACTCAATGAACGAAGAGAGGTTTATATGAAAGCTACTAAAGAACTCGTCCTCAAAACAGCGACAACAAACACGGTAGAATCAACAGCGACTCTAGCAAAATTTGCTAAAGGTGCTCGTCCGATGAAATCAATGGTTGCAGTGAGAAGTTTCCGTCCAAAAGCTGTCACTCAAGTGGCTTCGCCAAAGACTGAACTTTCAGTTGAAGCTCGTTAACTAAAAAGCGCGCTCAAGTTGCTGAAGCTGTGATTTTTTAATTTTATCTAGATCTTCTAGTTTCTTCTGGTGAAGAACACCGAGATATTTTTTCTTTATTTCAAAACTCTTTTCAATATAACTCACGTAAGATTTTTTCATCTCTCTAAAGCAGACTTGCTTCTGATCCCTTGAAGTGAGAATCCCTGTGGGACCTGCCACTTCTCCTGAACAGATGAGTTTTTCTTCCTCAATAATATTGCTCACTGTCTTCATGATGAGATTGAATTTGTCCTCAAACTCTCCCCCACTTTGAATATTGAGATCCCCTAACTTATCAAGCTCGAGCTGAATACGGCCAGCTCCAGAGGCACTCGGTTTATCACCGAAATTCCAAAACTGTGCCTGAGAATATTGAGTGGATAGAATAAAAACTAAAAGAAATCTGACCATACATTGGCTCCTAAAAACTTTTCCATCTCTATCACAAAACGACTCAGAGGAAATCCCACAACATTAGCATAATCACCTTCAACCTTAGAAATAAAAGTCAGTGATGGTCCTTGAATACCATAGGCCCCGGCCTTATCCAGTGAGTCTCCTGTGGCAATATAAAGATTCATTAAATGATCACTGATGGTATTAAAACTCACTCTGGACTCTTCAACGAACTGCTTTTTACTTATCTGATTATTTGTTTTTTGAATGATTTGTACACCAGTAAAAACAGAATGGGTTTTCCCTGCTAACTCAGAGAGAAAAACTCGCGCCTCCTCCGGGCCTGAAGGTTTTCCATAAATTTTTCCATTCATCGCCACCACTGTATCAGCGGAAATAATAATGGCCTTATCTTCTTGAAGTGAGTCTAAAACCACATCACCTTTCTGCGCCGCGATTTCCATGGCATATTTGGCCGGATCAGTCTCGTGAGAGATTTCGTCAGCATGCTTAGTGATGATAGAGAAATCAATTTTCAGATGTCCTAAAAGTTCTTTACGTCGAGGGGAGCTACTAGCAAGAATGAGTTTATACTTATTTGTCATTTTTTAATATCCAAGCATAGAACTGTAAATCGTTCATCAGGCGACGTTGCTGCGCCTTCTGATTAAACTGGTGTTTAATCGATTTTACATAAGTTTCTAGTGCCTTGACATAAAATTTTTCATCTATAAGTAATGGGCGAAAGTCACCCTTCATGGTGAGATCTTTAACCAGACGATCAAGAGATTTAAGATTGGTTGTTTCAACTCGTCGTGTATATTCATATAAGAAGGCCAGTCTCGTCCCTATATCCTCTCCCCACAAGCGATACCCAAAATCCACCGCCAGCTTTGATTCATCAGAGAAACTATCAATAACGGGAAGTGTGTATTTTTCAGTCCAAATTTCTGCGGCAAGTTCAAGGCTGGCCACCCTCTTAGTCACAAGCTCCACAATAGAGAGATGGGGAGAGCTTTCTGCTTCTTCAGAAAATGACTTACCTTCTGCATCAACCACTGTCCATTGAGTCGTCGAAATATCTTGGATAGTGTCGTTAGCATACCCTCTTAAATGAAGTTTAAACTGCTTCTCTTGTTTGTCATTGATCACAATATCATCACGACGCTTAAAATGGCCCTTATCATTAGGAAGATAAAAAGCATCAAAGCTTGTATTCACTACATCCAAACTAAAATTGGGGGCCACAACAAAGACTCGATTATTGAGTCCATTCATCTTTTCTTGATGAGCTTTTTTATACTCATTCATTTTCTCGAAAAGTTTTTCCGTGGCCTTGCTACTTCCTTCAGAGAGACTTAAAAATCGCTGGAGTTCATCTTGTTTTTGATAAATCTGGCGCTCAAAGAAATCAATATTGGCCTCTCTTACTAGAAGAGGAAGAGAAACTTGATCTGTCTGTGGAGATAGATTTTGAGGAACAACTTCATTCACGCGGTGATGCCAATAGAAATGCCCTTGATTAAGCCTCACGACATACATGGCCTGATTCTTGGCGAGATTAATTTCATTAAAAGAAACAGAGCTCTCAGGGGAGATTCTCACTAACGTTCCATCGATAAGAAAAATCCAAATTGAGCTGTCTTTTCCTGTTTGAATCTCATCTCCTTCTTTGATTTGAGAGAGATGACGAATCTGGATAGGTTTTGAGCCTCTAAAACTTTGACAAATTCCCGAGCACTTCAAAACTTTTCCAATAAGCTCTTTATGAGTGTTAAGCCTGATGCGAATTTTCCAATCAGGCACACTATCCTTGGCGGCGCGATCTGCGAGCCAACGATCAATATCAAGCCACTGATTTGGGTCTTGCCCTTCCCAGTCGATGGTAGAGAACTTCTCCCCTTTCAAGGGAGTGGTGTCCTGGATGACCTGTTTTTCTTCAACTTTCCATTCTGTTTTTTGATGAAAATCTTTGGTGGTAAAACGATGCGGCCCTTCAATTTCCTTGAAAAGCATCAGCTCCTCGGGAGAATTCTCCTCGGGCTGGGCAATGGCCCATGACGGCATGACCGACAGAATGAGTAAAATAATAATTTTCTTCACAAAAGCTTCTCGGGTGACCTGCTTTAAAATTTACGGTTTCCCTCTATTTTGCTAGAATCAGGAATCAATTTCCCCTAATGAGGACACCAAATCATGGAACCAAAGACCGAGTCAGCGGCCAATGAGCAATTTTCATTTGTCGAAGCAGAAAAGTCAGTTTTAGCTTTCTGGAATAAAGACCAGATTTTTAAGAAGTCTCTTGAAAAGACAGCAAGCTCAAAACCCTATATTTTTTATGATGGTCCTCCTTTTGCCACAGGTCTTCCTCACCATGGTCACCTTGTGGCCTCAACACTTAAAGATATTATTCCTCGCTACTTCACGATGAAAGGCCACTATGTTTCTCGTCGCTTTGGTTGGGACTGTCATGGTCTTCCAATTGAGCAAGAGATTGATAAAAAATTCGGTATGTCGGCCAATGATTATGTCGCCGCCAACGGGGTTAAAAAATATAATGATGAATGTCGTGGGATTGTTGACCGCTATGTGAACGAATGGGAACGCACCATTTCTCGTCTTGGACGATGGGTTGACTTTGAAAATGATTATAAAACCATGGATCTCACTTTCATGGAATCAGTTTGGTGGGTCTTTAAATCAATCTGGGACAAAGACTTAATCTACCAAGGAAACAAAATCGTTCCTTACTCTCCAGCTCTTCAAACAGCTCTTTCAAATTTTGAGGCAACTCAAAACTATCAAGACATTCAAGACCCAGCGGTCACTGTTCTTTTTAGAACAAAAGCTGATCCAAATATTTATCTTGCAGCGTGGACCACAACTCCTTGGACACTTCCCTCAAACCTCTCACTTTGTGTTCATCCAGAAATTGAGTATGTGAAAGTCAAAGATCTTGAAAAGAATATTTTCATCATCATGGCCCGTGCACGTCTTGAATCTTATAAGAAAAATTTTAAATACGAAGAAGTAGAAACTTTTACAGGTGCTTCCCTTAAAGGAGTGGCTTATGAACCGCTCTTCCCTTATCATGCTGATCTTGCCTCAAAGGGTTATTATATCGTCTTAAATGATGAGTATGTAACGACAACTGATGGTACTGGGATTGTTCATCAAGCTCCTGCTTTTGGTGAAGATGATAATCGTGTGATGAAAGCGGCGGGACTGACTGAAGTAATTCTTCCGATGGATGCCGCAGGAAAATTCACGGCCGACATCTCAGACTTCAAAGGCCAGTACTTTAAAGATGCTGATAAAGAGATCATTAAAAACTTAAAAGATCGTGGACAACTTTTCCATCAATCAACTCTCGTCCACTCATACCCAATGTGTTACCGCACTGATACTCCACTCATGTATCGAGCGATGCCTCAGTGGTATCTTGCTGTTGAAAAAATAAAAGATAAGATGATCAAGGCCAATGAGCAGATCAACTGGGTTCCCTCACATATTCAAGAAGGACGCTTTGGCAAATGGCTTGAAGGAGCTAAGGACTGGGCCATCTCACGTACTCGTGTTTGGGGAACTCCTCTTCCCATTTGGATCAACGAAACGACAGGAAAACAAATCTGTCTTGGGTCAGTGTCCGAACTTGAAAAACTGACCGGAACAAAAATTACTGATATCCATCGAGAGTCAGTTGATCACCTCGATTTTAAAATTGCGGGTGAAGAAGGAACCTACAAACGTATTCCTGAAGTTTTAGACTGTTGGTTTGAATCAGGCTCAATGCCTTATGCCCAACTTCACTACCCTTTTGAAAACCAAGAAGTTTTCAAAAAAGGTTTCCCAGCCGAGTTCATCGCTGAGGGTCTCGATCAAACACGTGGATGGTTTTATACACTCACTGTTTTATCTGCTGCCTTGTACGATAAGCCAGCCTTCAAAAATGTCATCGTCAACGGTCTTGTCCTTGCTAAAGATGGCAAGAAGATGAGTAAACGTTTAAAGAACTATACGGCCCCTGATGAGCTGATGGAAGCTTACGGTGCCGATGCTTTAAGACTATTCCTTATTAACTCAGGAGTAGTTAAAGGCGAAGAGCTTAGATTTACTGATGAAGGCGTTAAGGACATGGTTCGCCGTGCTCTTCTTCCTTGGTACAACTCCTTTAAATTCTTTGAGACATACGCCAAAGTAGATGGATGGAGTGCAAAAAAGAATTTTAAGCTTGGAAATAATATTCTTGATCGCTGGTTGCTTTCAAAACTTCAAACTCTTATTACCAATGTGAATGCAGAGATGCAGGCCTACCGTTTATACAATGTTGTTCCTGAGCTTATGGGATTCATTGATGACCTCACAAATTGGTATATCCGCTTAAATCGTCGCCGCTTCTGGGACGATGGACTGACTCAGGATAAGTGCGAAGCCTACTCAGCTCTTTACACAACACTTGAGGCCCTCTCAGGAATGATGGCCCCATTTACACCATTCCTCGCAGATCATGTTTATTTAAAACTCAAAGATTTTGGAGCACTGACAGAAGCCTCGGTTCATCTCTGCTCTTATCCTGAGGCCAAATCTGAAATGATCAATGCCACTCTTGAGACAGCAGTAGATCGCATGCAACAAGTGATTTTATTAGGTCGTCAAAAAAGACTTCTTGAAACAATCAAAGTGAAAACGCCACTTTCTGTTTTAAAAATCATTCATCAAGATAAGAGTCTTTTAAATGAAATCAAAAAACTTGAAGACTATATTCAAACCGAGCTCAATGTAAAAACGGTCGAATACCATACAGACGAAGAAAACTATATTCGTCTCTATGCAAAACCGAATCTTCCTGTTCTCGGGAAGAAGCTGGGTAAAGAGATGGGTCTTTATACAAAAAAGATTGCTGAGATTGGCTACAAAGAGCTTGCTGAGCTTGAGAGCGGAAAATCTGTTTCAATTGATGGTAAAGAATTTACACCTGAAGAAATTCTCACTTTCCGTGAGGCCAAAGCAGGAACACAGGCCGTGACAAATAGATTCATCACGATTGATCTGAACTGCACTCTTGATCAAAAACTTATTGATGAAGGTCTGGCCCGAGAGATCGTCAATAGAATTCAAAAAACAAGAAAAGAGATGAACTTCAACGTTGATGATCGTATCGCTATAAAAGTTTATACTAACGAGCAGCTCTCAAAAGTTTTCACTGAATTTAAAGATTATATTTGTAGTGAAACACTCACTAAAGAAACTGAGCTCCTTGGTGCCATCCCTACAGGGGCGGTTAAGCACGAAATTGATGAAATGGATTTTCATATTTTAGCGCTGAAAAAATAGTGTTTTAAAAGAATTAATGACTCTAAAGCCTTGAAATCATAAAGCAGTTCCTAGACTGCCTTAAGATTCCAAGGCTTTCTACTAAAACAATCAAGAATTCAACTTAATCATCCGATACATCCTTGTACCACTGCATTTTCATTATTCTGGGGGATGGATATGAATTGGAAAGAATTCTATAAGGTCGACATTTTTAAAGTCACACCGAAAGGTGAGTCGCTCCTTTATAAAACGGCCATTTCTACTCCCGAAGATATTCCAGTGCATGAACTTTTTATGCCTAAATTTGGAAAATTAGAGCTTTCTGCTAATGAGAAAAAAAAGCTCTGTATTAACACTCGAAAAATTCTTCATTGCCGTCACCTCCTCCAAACAAAACATCTTCGTCAGTGGGCCAAACAATTTGTTCAAAAAATTGAAGCTCAAAAAGAAAAAGAAATCATTTTGAGAACATCTGGCGCCGGAGTTTATCTCATTTTAGCAGCGGTAGAACTTTACCCTCATCTTGCCAAAAAAATTGTCTGTTATACGACTGAAATACCTCTCAAAGTAAGTAATAAAAAAATCACTGGCACGCGTAACTGCCAATTCATTTATGGACCTCACAACTCAAGCTTTCTTGGGCAATTCCCTAGTTTGTGGAAGTCCTCGCCTTATTTGCCACTCTTTAACAATGAAGAGCTCAAAAAAGCCGCCTAGATTTGCCTTGGGCCTTCTAGATCTGACATAATAGCTTCATGAAAATGGTTCTTCTTTTGTGCGGGCTGATTTCTTTTAGTGCCTTCGGCCAAAAAGAAATTTCCTCTAATACATTTAAGTCAATTGCACGCCCTCAGCTTCTCGCTATTATCTCTGAGTTCTATCATATGATTGAACAGTTTCCTGAGTACCCTGCAGGTATGAGTCGGCTTATTAATCTTTCAAGACAGTTCGAAGAAGATAAACAAACCATGCTGATCAGCTGTCCACGCTATATTAATGACGAGTGTCTTCCACTTTTGGAGAAAATGCTTCAAGGTGTGCAAGAGCTGGATCTCCAAACGAATACTTTTTATGGACAACTCAGATCCAATCAAGAGCCTTATATCAGTGCGCTCACTGGTTTACGGTTTATTGATCTTTATCAAAATGAATTGTGGCGTTTAAAAAATGCTATCGAGTTTGCTAGTTTTACTTATAGAGCGAAAAAGTCTCAGATCAAAACAGATCCTATCATTCTTCTTCATGATCGCATGAAAACCTATCTCTCACTTAGCGTTCCTGAGTTTGTCCCATTTCTTTATAAAGAAGATTTCAAACAATTTTATATGAACTTCATTCGTCCCATGGACTATCATTTAAGCACCCCCACGGCTCACACATTCTTTTATAAAAATATTAAAGAATTAAATTTCAGCCTCAATCTTCTGCTACAGAATCTCACCAAACGAAATAAAAAGACTCCTGCAGGAATGATCGGAAGCTTAAATAATCTACATATTCGATGGAATCATATTCTTAGGAATTATTATTAAAAAAAAGGCCAGCAATGCTGGCCTTCATTTTTAGTACTTAGTACGAGTGCGCGATTTTGAAATAGTTTTAAGACGACGCTTTTCAGCGTTTTCTAGTTTTTCTTTCGTTTTTACAGAAGGTTTTTTGAATTCTGAGCGAGCACGGTATTCTTTTACAATTCCGTAGGCATCACAAAGTCTTTTGAACTTCTTAAGAGCACGTTCTGCTCCAAATCGATCATCAATACTTATTTCGATATTTGCCATACTCAGTCACCCCCTTTTTTTTAAACGCTAGAAGCTGTCAAACAGCTTTTTATTATTTAAGATAAGGGGTCAACTATAGGTCCCGTGATGACCGATGTCAATCGGAGGTGCAGTGTGTCTAAGCAATTAGGGTTAGGATTCTCAGATGAATCCTCAGAGTCGCGTCCCCTTGCCGCTCTTCTTCGTCCTGATTCTTTTGATGCCTTCGTTGGCCAAGAAAATCTACGCCCAATGCTCAAGCATCTACTGAATGCTCCTAGGCATGTGATTTTTTGGGGACCTCCAGGTAGTGGTAAAACCACTCTGGCCCATTTGATTTCAACTCATTTGAAACTAGAAATTTTTAATTTCAATGCTGTCACCTCTGGCATTCCAGAACTAAAAAAAGTGATTCAAGAGATTCTTGATCTGAAAAAAACTTATAATAAACAGAGTATCCTCTTCATTGATGAGATTCATCGTTTTAATAAATCTCAGCAGGATGCTCTCCTTCCTTATCTTGAAAATGGTGATTTTCTCTTTTTTGGGGCCACTACAGAATATCCTCAGACTTCACTGAATCGGGCCCTTATTTCTCGAGTAAGCCTGATTGAACTAAAATCTCACTCCAAAGAGGATCTTCAAAAGATCCTTACTACTGCCAATGAAAAACTCGCGAGAACTGATCTCGCCCCTTATATTCATGAGCTTGCAGAATTCTCTAATGGAGATGCTCGTTTTGCCATTAATCAACTCAGTATCCTGAGTGAAATGCCACCGGAGCGATTAAGTGATAAACCTCAAGTCTTAAAAGAACTTTTTGAACATGCTAGGCAATACGATAAAGAGGCCAATCGTCATTATGATGTCATTTCGGCCTTCATCAAAAGTGTGCGCGGCTCTGATCCAGATGCGGCCTTACTCTATCTTGCGGTGATGCTTGATGGTGGAGAAAATCCTGAGTTTATTGCCAGACGGTTAATGATTCTTGCGAGTGAAGATGTAGGGCTCGCCAATTCTCAGGCGTTGCAGGTCACTGCTAATGCTCATTATGTTGTGAAGAATATCGGTATGCCAGAGGCCAGAATCACACTCTCGCACGCCACTGTTTTTATGTGCCTGTCACCAAAGTCGAATTCAGTTTATCGGGGTATCGATGAGGCCCTTGCTTATGTTCGTGAAAATCCCACACTTGAAGTCCCAGGTCATCTTTCAAGTATTGGCCCAGAAAAAAAGAATTATAAATATCCTCATAGCTATCCGATGGATTTCACTCCTCAGGAATACAAACCTCTGGGTCACAAGTTTAAATTCTACCAACCTAAAATGAATGGGTCAGAAAAGATGATTATTGATCAGTGGACAAACTTTACAAAGTCCGCGTTTAATTAATCTATGAGCTCTATTGCCCTTTATCTTCTCCTTACCCTACGCCCCTTTGAAACTGACCTCTGTACGTCATGGCCTGAAGGCACGTCCCGTGATCGCTATAAATGGGCCCATTGCTGTGTCGTTCATGATCTTCATTATTGGGCAGGTGGTTCAAAAGATGATCGTCTTGGGGCCGATAAAGATCTTAGATCTTGTGTGACGAAGGCCCATTCTAAGGCCATGGGAGATCTCATGTTTCTTGGTGTGCGTGCCGGAAGACTCTCACCTATAAAATTCAAGGCCAAAGGCTGGGGATTTGCTTGGCCTAAAACCAGAACAAGATACCAGGCACTCAATATTGAGGAGATTGATCTTGTGCGAGATGAGCTCTACGATAACCATCCTCATGTAGAATTAGAAACAGTCGATGTATTTATTCAGCAGCTAAAAGATCGCCGAAATTAGTGACAAACAATATCACCAAATTTCGCTTCACAATCATGACCACATTTAATTTTCCCAAATGCAGCTAAACATTTTTTTTCTGGATTATCAGCGCACCTCACTTGGCCAAAGCCACTCACACAATTATAGCCGCAAGATTTTTTTCCGAAAGCTTCTAGGCATTGGCGACGACTACGAAAGTTTCCTGAGTTCACTGTAATATTTGTCTGATGAGGCTTTGATTTAAGGACGAAGGTATACCCTTCTCTATAACCTTTTTTAGCGAGTTCAAGTCCATCAATAGTACAAACTTTATCACGGTCAACTGGCGGATACATATTGAGTTCAGATTTCGCATCATTCACACCTTGAGCGTAACCATAATCATAATTACAGTTTTCAGGCTTCATGGTAGCGCATGAGCTGAGAATAAGAAGAGAAACAAAAAGCAAATATTTAACCATTTTACTTTCCCAAAAAAAAAAGGGCCCGAAGGCCCTCTTTGAATAATTAAATTAAATCTTCAATCTTCATTGTTTCAAGGTGATTTTTCACGCTAGCAAGAAACTTTGATCCAAGCTCCCCATCAATGAGACGGTGGTCATAAGTATGAGTTCCATACATCATCTGACGAACAGCGATTGAATCGTCTTCCATCACCATCACACGCTTCTTGATCACTCCTGTACAGAAGATACCAAGTTGCGGCTGAAGAATAACAGGAGTAGCGATAAGAGTTCCGAATGATCCATTATTTGTGAACGTATATGTTCCACCTGACAGATCATCCATTGTTAACTTCTTATTACGGGCCTTCGCTGCAAGCATATCAAGTTGTTTTGCAATACCAGTAAGGTTTAGATCTCCTGCATTTTTAATCACAGGAACAACCAGACCATTTCCTGGAACAGCAACAGCACATCCGAGATTGATATCTTTTTTCACGACGATATTGTCACCTTCAATTGAAGCGTTCACCAGCGGGAACTCTTTAAGGGCCTGAACAATAGCGTAAAGTGTGAAATGCGTATAAGTGAGATTAATCCCTTCACGCTTTTTAAATTCATTTTTAATTTTCTCACGGGCCTTCACAAGATTTGTCATATCGATTTCATCAATCGAGTTCACATGTGGAGATGTTTGCTTTGAAAGAACCATATTCTTCGCAATAGCTTTTCTCATATTATCCATAGGGATAATTTCTACGCGACCACTTGGCTGAGTCACAGGACCTGAATAGGCCACAGGCGCTGAAGCCACTTTTCCAGCAGCTGGAGCAGAACCTTTTTTATCTGAAGCAATATAGGCCTCAAGATCAGCTTTATTCACTCGTCCTGCAGCTCCACTTCCTTTAATTGAAGAAAGCTCAGAAAGTGAAATCCCTGCTTCTTTGGCCATGGCCTTAACAAGCGGAGTATAAAAACGGAATCCTTCTTCCTCTTCTACAACCGGAGCTGCTGCAGGAGCAGACTTCGCTGCCACAGGAGCACTTTCAGTTTTAGTCGCAGCTGCTGGAGCCGCTTTAGGAGCGGAAGCAGTCACTGCTGCATTAAGATCATCTTCAATCATCGCAATTGGACGACCAACATCAATTGTTGCTCCTTCAGGGTAAAGAAGCTCTACAACCTTACCTTTAATTGGTGAAGGAATTTCTGATTCTACTTTATCAGTAGAAATCTCAAGAAGAATTTCATCAAGCTCGATAATATCTCCTACATTTTTATGCCATTTTGTGATCGTTCCTGTTGTGATCGATTCACCCATCTGAGGCATTACAACTTCAATCTTAGCCATATAAAAACTCCTTAATTAAACGTTTAGTGCGCGGCCCTTAGCGGCCAAAACTGCTTCCCCTAAAAACTCTCCAAGAGTTGGGTGCGGATGAACAGTGGCAAAAATCTCTTCATCAATTCCTTCCATCGTACGGAAGAGAGTGTATTCATGAATAAGTTCTGTGGCGTGTGTTCCTACGATATGGGCCCCAAGCATCTCGCCATGTTTTCCAGTAAGTACTTTAATAAATCCTACAGCTTCATTTGAAGCGATGGCCTTACCATTGGCCATGAAAGGAACCTTTCCAACTTTATACTCAATGCCTTTCTCTTTAAGAGCGCGCTCAGTATAACCAACAGAAGCAACCTGTGGTTGGCAATATGTACATCCAGGGATATTCATTTTATCAATTGGATGCGGGTGAAGCCCAGCAATATGTTCAGCGGCAACAATTCCCTCATGAGAAGCTGCGTGTGCTAGAAGAGGAGCTCCTGAAACATCACCAATAGCATAAACACCTGGGACAGTTGTCTGCATGTTTTGATCAACTTTAATAAAACCTTTGTCTACTTGAGCACCGATTTTATCAAGACCAAAACCTTCAATATTTCCAGTCATTCCTACGGCGATTAGACCCATTTCAAATTTGTGATCAACGGCTTTACCATTTTCAGTCACTGTAATTGTCACATCATTGCCATTATTTTTAGCTGATACTTTTTCTACACCGGTACTGATTTTGATACCGTATTTTTTATAGGCTTTTTCGACTTCCATTGATACTTCAGTATCTTCAATGGGAAGAAGATTTTTTTGCATTTCAAAAATATGCACTTCTACTCCGAATGCATTCCAGAAATAAGCAAACTCCATCCCGATGGCACCTGCACCAATGATTCCCATTGATTTTGGAAGTTTATCAAGTTTAAGTGCTTCCCAAGCTCCTAGGAGACGTTTTCCATCATGCTCAAGACCTGGAAATGTACGGTACTTCGCGCCTGTAGCCACGATTGTATTTTTAGCTTCTAATTCTTCTTTTTTTCCATCAGTAAGGGCCACATCAATAAGTGTTTTTGTTTTGAAAGTAGCTTTCCCAGCGAAAACATCAATCTTATTTTTCTTCATTAAGAAAGCAATCCCGTTTGCCATTTTTCCGGCAATATCATTGGCGCGTTTTACGGCGACACCAGCATCAAGAGATTTAAGATCAACATTAATTCCAAGGGCCTTCAGATCATGAACTTCATGAACAGAATGAGCAGATTTAAGAAGAGCTTTGGTAGGAATACACCCACGATTAAGACAAACACCACCGAGTTTATCAGCTTCAACGATAGCAACTTTTTTACCTAACTGAGACGCGCGAATGGCAGCAATATAACCGCCAGGCCCAGCACCAATCACAACAACATCATACGATTTGGCCATGGAAATACCTTTTGTTAATGTATAGCAGAATAAAACCTTGTCATCATGGGTTTAATGCGCTGTGTTTGTCAATGTTTAGGGGGTCATATTTCACTTTGAAAAGAGGGATTCAGAAGGTATAAGACTGACCATGTCAAGATCCTCTACACCCCTTACTCTAAGCGACGCTGAGAAATCAGCGCTCCTTCATGTTTTCCCTAAGGGAATTGTAGCAGTAGATTTAGAAACAACTGGACTCTCTCCCCTTGTGGATAAAATTATTGAGATCGCTGCTATTAAGCTCACTCCCGACGGTGAGCTGAGCTCCTATCATCAACTCATTAATCCCTTGATTGATATCCCAGATTTTACCATTCAATTTCATGGCATCACTAATGAAATGGTGGCCCACTCACCAACGGTAAGAAAACCGGTGAAACAATTATGGGATTTTGTTGGACGTCTCCCTATGGTGGCCCACAACTCTACTTTTGATTTGGGTTATCTCGTGAAATGCTCTCATGATTTTCAAGTCGAGTTTCCACCACTTGATATTTATGATTCATGTCGACTGGCCCGTGCTCGCTTTAAAGGAAAACCGGAAGCTCCGGCCAATTTTAAACTTTCTACTCTGGCCGAATACGCCCAATTTCCGCTCCAACATCATGTGGCCATCGAAGATACAATGGCCTCACTTAAAATAACGGCCTTTACTTTAATGGGAGCGGAAAAAACTGAAACTCTCCTTGAGCGAGGATTTGTCTTTAGACTTTCCTCATTTGCTAATACTCAGGCCTTTCAATTTCCTAAAAAATTTGAACCGTTAAAAACGCTGATTAGAAATAAAAAACTCCTCTCGATTGATTATCGTGGAGGACAAAATAAAGGGTATCGTCCCGTTCGCCCAATTGGACTTTTGCCACTCCCACAAGGGGCAGTTCTTTTTGGTGAATGTCTTTTTACTCATATGCATAAATCATTCTTGCTCACAAAAATTAGAAACTACGACACTCTTGATGCTTGTGTTTATCCACGCCTAGAGGGAGAAATAAATGAAGAATTGGATTAATAAAAAAAATTATAAATATCGCTTCATGCAGCTGATTATTCTGCTGGCCCATTTGGCCTTGTTAAAGTGGATCCTCTACACTCTTTCTGAAGGTGGGGTTCTTCCTTTTAATACTTTGCTCTTCCATTTCCTGGGGATATCGGTGGCAGGAGCTCTATTGATCAGATTCTGTGCTTGGTTCTATCATCGACTTTATCTTAAAGAAGGCGGTAAGATTCATGATTCATGATTGGACCAAAGATTATCAGCAGGCCCTCAAAACACCAGAGGCTTTCAAGATTTTTTTTGAATCAATATTTACTGAATCGGAAATGACTGAACGTGCCTCAGTTATTGGACAATATTCTTTTCTTCTTCCGATGAAAATTGCCCAAAAAATAAAAACTCTTGGCCCGGATTCCGCTCTCGCCAGACAGTATCTTCCTGTGATTGATGAAACTGAAAATCAAACAGGTCTTTATGATCCTATCGGCGATAAAAATCATGCTCAAGGTGGGCAACTGATTCATCGCTACGAGAGTCGTGCTCTTTTTGCGCCAACCACAGTTTGCCCGGTGATGTGCCGTTATTGTTTTAGAAAAAACGAACTCAATGCCAAAGATGAAATGTTTGATGCTAATTTCACTCACACACTGACTTATCTCAAATCTCACCCAGAGATTGAAGAAATTATTTTTACTGGTGGTGATCCTCTCGTCCTCAGTAACCAAAAAATTCAATCTTATCTTGAGGCCTTCGCTTCAATAAAAAGTATTAAATTTATTCGGTTTCATACCCGGTTTGTGACAACAATCCCATCTCGTATTGATACCGGCCTGATGGAAGTTCTCTCATGGGCCTCCACTCAATTTGAGTCGGTGATTATGGCCGTTCATGTAAACCATACAGAAGAGTTTGATGAAGAAGTTGATGCCGCTTTTCTAAAATTAAAATCTTTACCTATTCAGCTTCTTTCTCAGACTGTGCTCCTTAAGGGTGTGAACGACTCCGCAGAGGAGCTTATTCATCTTTTCAAAAAAATTGTCACTCTTGGTTGCCGTCCCTATTACCTTCATCACCCAGATGAAGTGAAAGGGGGAATGCATTTTTATCTTCCCCTTGAAGATGGACGTCGCCTCTTTGCTAAACTTCGAAGCAAGCTTCCTGGTTGGGCCATTCCCCACTATATAATCGATATCCCTGGTGGACACGGAAAGGTATCTGCCTTCAACCCAGAATCTTATGATTTTAGTCGACAACTCATCGGTTTGGACGGTGCTCTCATCCAAACCTAGTTGTCAGAATTTATCAAACCGAAATCTTGCCTGGCCTAAGCTTATAGAGTTTTTTACTCGGGCAAAAAGCATACATATGATTCTAAATATTTATGTTAAAATTTAATCTATGAGCCAAACGATTCTAATTGAACCCAATGACGATCTGAAAAAAATTTTCTCACTCAATCTTCATACTTTTGTAGGAACTGATGTGATTCATCGTCGAGATTCAGATGACACTATCAATTTATTGGCCATTCTTCCTCAAATTGCTTTAATCATTACTCGTGTTCGAGTCGGAAACGATGCCACAGCTAAAAGAATTTCAAAATATCTTCAAGAACATAATCTCGAAATTCCCATGATTGTGATGGGTGAAACGGGTGAAGTGGATAAAACAACGCTTGTTCTTCCCGATCCTATTAATTGGGAAATTCTTATTGCTCATGCTGCAAAATTTCTTGGTGTCACTCTCAATGATGTCGCCAAAAAAGTGAAGCCAGACTATATGCCAATTGGGGTTTATTATTTTTATGATATTATCAACACCCCATGTGATATCTATATTCGTCTCAAGAAAGGTCCTGGTGAATATCAATACGTTAAACGTATCCACTCAAAAGATACTTTTGATAAAGAAGTTATCAAAAAGTACGAAGAACAAGGCCTTAAAGAATTTTATATTCCTAGAGACTACCAACAATATTTTATTAATTTTTTAACAAATCAACTTGTCAAAAAATTAGAGCGTGATGACCTGGCACTTGAAGATCGAATCCTTACGACGGCGAATACTCATGAGATTGTTCGTGATCAGGTAAGAGATCTAGGCCTTGAAGAATCTCTTGTGGATCTGGCCGACGCTGGGATTGAATCAATGATTCGTTCCGTAAAAAATTCTCCAGAGGTCACTAACCTTCTTAAATTTCTTTTCACTAATAAAGTAAGCTATGCCTATCAGCACTGCCACTTAATGACAGTAATGTGTCACTATATTCTATCTAAACAGTCATGGTATAAATCTGATCATCTAGAGACTCTAAGCTTTGTGAGCTTTTTTAGTGATGTGACCCTTAAGTCTATGTCTCAAATGCAAATTTGTAATATGTCTGACTTAAATGAGACTCCACTTACTGATGAAGAGCGGGCCAATGTCTTAAGTCATGCCAAAGATGCCGTGGCCCTTATTGAAAACCATCCGGAAGTTACTGATACAATGAAACATGTACTCCTTCAGCATCACGGTGCAGTTGATGGGATCGGATTTCCTGAAAATCCAGATGAAGAAATTCATCCTCTGGCCAAGGTTTTTATCATTGCCGACAATTTTGTCAAAACTCTCCTTCATCCAGAGAAGCCAAAATCGAAAAAAGAAATTCTTCCTATTCTCTATAAGAGATTTACTCACTCTTCTTATCAAAAGATTATTAAAGCTCTAGAGCAGCGCTTTGAGGCTTAACGATATTCTCTAAGAGTAATATAGCGTGAGTACTTTTTGGTATTCTTAAAATAGATATTATCTTCAGGTGTGGCCTGTTTTGATTTATCATCTGTTTTAAGTTTATAGCGAGAACCATTATACAAATAAATCATGTAATCCATCATATCTGCACGAGAGACCTGGACTCCACTTCCAGAGTTTTTATTTTGAGCAACGATACTTTTTAGCTCAACCAAAATCTCTGCTAAAAATCCAACAGTCGCAATGGCCGATTCACGAGGGCGAATCAAGCGATTTTCAGTCACTGTCGGATACTGCTTTTTGATCTTATCTGGGATTTGCTTAATTTGAGTAAGCCCCCGCGAATTTTTATCATCACATTTTAATTTGGTGCTGAGTTTTTTAAGTGTTCTCAGAGCTTCTTTAGCGCATTTTAAACTTGAGATCACTCCCTGATGGGTTTCTTTCGTCCACAACTTAGCATGTGTCCCAAAGGCTGACTCCTGACCCATAATCCCAAAGGCCAACTTTGAGAGCTCGTTATAATCATCATTATCTAAATTATAAAGAGACATGATAGTCTTCTTTTCATCTTCAAGTGTACGACTGAATGTTGTGACAAATGGCTTGGGATCAGTCAGCCTCTTTTTAAGAATATCCTTCTCAAAATCTTTATAGAGCTGAGCATTGATATCGATCTTAATAGGCCTATAGCTTTTATCTTTTGAACTAAAATTGTAATTACCTAAATCGCTGCCCGCTATTTTTTTATCCGTCGTAAAATTCAGCTTATCATTTTTGAGGACGATTCTATTGCCCTCTTCTTCAGGGAGAACATAAACCTGACACCCTGGTCCCATTAAATTTCGGAGTTTTTCAAAATCTTGCTTTTTGAGATTAATACATCCACCAGTCGCACGATTATTGTTTGGGTTACCGTCGTTAAGAAGCTTATTCCGAGAGCTCAAATTTATGGGAACCTGATGAATCGCTAAGGCCTTTTCTTCGGTTCCATCTTGATTATTCAAGGAATAAAGATTTCCGCCGTAGTTTTCTGTGTAATATGGATTCTGATTTCTGATTTCACCCAATGTATAGATTCCCGCCCCTGTGGTGCGATTAGACGTCTTAAGATCGTAATTTAAAAACTTGGTTTTCTGATCTGATTTGATCGCCCCAAGAAGAACTTCCACATCAAAGATCTTCTCTCCAGAGCTTTTATAAATTTGAATCTTATTATTATTTTTATCAACGATAGCATATTTATTACATTTTATTTTAGCGTCATGATCAAGATGGTATTTTCTAATGAGGTCAATTTGAGATAATTTAAAAGACTTTCTTTTCTCTGATTCATACTCATCATAATTTTCATATTTTTTCTGAGATAGAAAAGGAGAGAGTTTATCTCTTCCTGTTAATGTATCATACTGTTTTTTTTCAACCCAGAAAGTAGGTTTTTTATTCATGATGGCATTTGCCATCGCTAGAAGATAAGGACGCTCCATTCCTTTGTAGTCTGCTGGTGAACGATTAATTTTTAACTCTTTTTTTCTATGCTCAACAATAATAGCGAGAGGATCGACCTCTTGCCCTTTATTGTTATAGAGCTTATTTCCTAACTGAAATCCCTTCTTATTATTCAAAATCGCCTCTGCAATAATGGCCTTCTCATGAGCAGTTTTCCCTTTAACTAAGCTTGAGAGTCCAGGAACCTTGTTAATGGCCCCTTGGGGATCAATCATCTTTCCTGTTTGACTGTCATAAAGTCTGTCTTTAACCAGAAAGACTTTTTCATTATCATAAATGGCCTTGGCAAAGGCCTCAAGATAATCCCTATCAAAACTCTTCCAGTCTTTGGCCTGACGTCCTTTTTTAGCATTCACAATAAGATGAACCGGATCCTGAAACCAAGAATCTGATGGATCAGCTGAAACTTTTGTTTTTGTTTTTTCCTTTTTTACTATTGTTTTGGTCGAGTTTTTTTTGCTTCCTGTAAGAGACGTCAAAGGAGCTTTATTCTTCTTTTTTACTTTTTGCCAAATCTCACCATACTTTAGTCCGTAGTAAAGTTTATGATCAGATAAAAACTCTGCCTGAAGAACTTCAAGCATCATCTTTTGAATATCCTCATTTTGCTTAAATAAATCAGCAAATTTCAGATCCACCTCATCCACACACTCCTGTCCATCTTCAGGCACGACGGCCCCGTTAGAAAGAGACAGACAAGCTGCTGGCGCCGGAATATCGTTCAGAAGATGAATAAGATCTGTGTTCAGGTCTTGGAGATGGTCTTCAATAAACTCGATATTAGTGGGAATCTCACTCACCGCCAATCCAGCATAAGATGAATTGATAAGCTTACTAAAATTAAGAATGCTTGCAGCCGAAGAATTATTTGCACTTAAATTATCACTACTTTCAAACTGGGCCAAAACCTCAAGCATTTTGATATCGGAAGTATTTACTAAAAAAGGATCCTCTTCTGAATTTTTTTGATCTTTATTCTGGGCCTTCAATACTTCAGAAAGGTAAGGAGAAATTTTTGAAAGAGATTCACGAGTCAGTGGTCTTGCCTCAAAAGCTTCTCTTGCGGCGATAAACTCTTCATCCGTGCGACTATACTTTTCATCAAGAAGCTGAAGAATCGTTGTTTCAATTTTTTCAAGTTTACCCGACTCACCTGATTTTTTTAAATAGGCCCAACTCAGACGATTGAGAGTGATCTCTCCTTGAATCTTTAAAAACTCGTTTACTTGCTCACGAGGTAGCTTTTGGAAAGTCTCCTGAAGGGCCGCTAAACAAACGGCACGCTCTTCTCCATTGTCGGCCAGGGCCAACAGGCTAGGAGTGAGCAAAAAAAGGATTAGCCCCAAAACAGGCCCCAGTGACTTCCGCATCTTTTGGCTTATCGGCTTAAATTCTGATAAGTTGACCGTTGACAAAGGCGATTCAGACCCTTAAGATCAGGAACACTTTTAATGCGGGTATAGCTCAGTTGGTAGAGCGTCTGCTTGCCATGCAGAAGGTCGTCAGTTCGAACCTGATTGCCCGCTCCAAATTAAAACCATAAATCAATGCTTTCAAACACTTAAGTAAGAGTAATCCTCTTGTTTCAGACACTCTATTCGTACAGCATTCATGGAACTGTCAACAGATCAGTCACTCTAAATGAATCTAAGTTATTGAATCGCTATCATCGCCAATGGCCTCCATCTTGCTATTACAGACGAATATAGTATTTAAAGAGGACTGGCCATGAAGTTACTTATCTTCATTTCACTTTTGAGTTCATTTCCATCTTTTGCAGAAATTCAGGAGCGTTATGAGTTAAAATTTCATCAAAATATCACAAGTACCTATTCAGAGATAAATATTCAAGATGGGAAAATTATCAAGAAAGCAGATATCAACGACAATCAATCCTACTGCCAAATTTTTTTAGATTTAAAAACCGACTCTCTTGAAAAAGATAAACCTTTTCTTATGGGTAAGTTTTTTATTGAAGAAACGGATGATAAAAAATTATTTACTCATAGTATTTTTCCTAATCCTTATTGGGAAGAAATCAGTAAGTTTAAGTGTAAACTCGATTCAGAAGAGGCAGACATTGCTAAGATCAATCTTATATTAGGGGACCTGGGCACTTTAACGAGATCTGAGCTCATTCTGGATGAAGATCTTGATAATAAAGAACTACGAAGCGCATGTGAACATAAAGTTCTGGATCATTATTCGGGGATTTATCACCGCACCTTTAAGGCTGCCAATAATACCTTTCTTAATAATTTTATAGGTCGAAAAAATACTTTTGCCCATGCATTAGGTGCTCCTAAGGTTGCTTTTCTTCAACTCGCCTTTACGACAACCAATTATATCGCAGATGGTATCGTAAGAAAATCAGGGCTCTCAAAAGAAGAAGTTTACCGGAAATATATTGTTCTACTTAGGACAGGTCAGCTCTGTAAAGACATAGGAGAAGATTACAAAAAGCCGCGCAGGGTCCGTAAATATCTTCTCCATCAGCTCAGATAAGTCATTTAAATTTGAAAATCTATGTAAGATTTTCACCTTATCACCTTTTTTTTTCATTATCGTATATCATTTCACGGATTCATCAACAAATAGGAGTTTGTGTGAAAAGACTTAAAGCTTCGGCTCTTGCTGTTCTTGCCTTAGGAATTTGTGGTGCCAATGCCAGTGAAAACCTTGTCCTAGGTGGGAAAAATATCAACAAAGAAATTGGTGATAAAGACCTCAAGCTTCAAGTATTAAGCAGAAGTGTCTTAAGACAGAAGTCAAATGCAAACAATATCTTATCCATCACATCGCCTCTGACCTTAAGAAAACTTCGCTCACTCCCTCAAGGAGAGAAAGCAGCAGAGAGTATAGCGGACCCAAAGCAAAAAATGATCAAAGAAGACGAAAAATCTCTATTGATTGGACTTCCTATCGGACTCATTGGTGAACAGAATGTTTTCGGTGGTGTGATTACAAAAGTCACTGATAAAGAGAATGATACTCTTGGAAGTTTAAAACTGACAGATCTCTCTCCTATCCATGTCAGAAGCCTAATTACAGGTTTGGATGGGGCTAATCCGGCAGTCACTTTGGTTGGATGTCCCTCTTCATGTGGTGAAAACTCTCAGCAACTCCCACTCATTAACTTTCCAATTGTAGGCTATAACCAAGAAACAGAAATGATTATTGTGGATATGGCCCCAATCGGAAAAGAGCTTGATCTGATTTCAATGCTAGATCCTGATGGTGAGTATACTCAACTTAAAGCAGAATCATCATCTACAACTGCAGTTGATTATTCAACTAACACTCTCGTCTTTGATATCACCACAGTGATGAAACCAGTTATGCATGGTTTTAAACTCCAGGAGACAGTCGTACCAGGCAGAGACACTCCAGTTCTTTTACCTCAAATGACGACAGTGCCTGACCCAGACGGACCTACAACGAGCTTTACTGTTCGTTGGTACTTGAAAATGAGTTCAGGATTTAATCCAGCATTCGTTTCTCGCTCTCAAACTCCTGGCGTAGGTTTTTTTACTACAGAGAGAGGGGCAGAAACAAAGATTACTAGATTTTCGACAACAAATAATGGCTCGTCTGTGAAGTACTATATTAAAAATGTACCTGAAGAGTATAAAAAGACTTTTGCAAGTGCCCTTGATAACTGGAATAAAGAATTCAAACAACAAATTGGTCGCAACCTCCTAAGTTATGAATTTATTGATAGCACAGATCCTCGATCGGCAGAATTGGTTGCAGGTGATATTCGTTATAATATAATCGAATGGGATCTCGAAAATATTGCATCATATGGAGGGCTTGGCCCATCTATAGCAAATCAGTACACTGGTGAGACAATTTCAGCTAACGTTTTAATCCAGGGACCAACTATTATCTCTCTTTATACTCAATGGTTTAAAGTTTCAAGAGAGGCGGAAGCTCTTGAAAGAGAAGGAAAAGATGTTGAAGCACGCAAACTGATTGCAGACTTTGGAAAGAAAACAGAGTCAACAATTTCTAAAAGAAAAGGCGAATTCAAAATCAAGCTTGGGAAAAGCCTAGAGATGACTGTTCAGTCTCAAAAGTCAGAGCTTGAGGACCCAATAATTAAAACGCACTTTGAAAAAGTTCCTCAGGGTGTAAGCTTTGAGCAGTATATGGCCGGTTACTTCACTGAGATGCTTGAGCATGAGATTGGCCATAATCTTGGGCTACGTCACAACTTCAAAGGGAATCTTGGAGCAACAGATACTGGCGAGCAAGGTTCTGTTTCTCGTTCAATTATGGAGTATCTTGGCCGTGGATACAGACATTTAAGTGGAATTGGTGACTATGACAAAATGGCAATCGCTTATGGTTACAAGGGTGTGAAGCCACAAAATCTAGATTGGTTTTGTACAGATGAAGATAAAGTCACAGAGTCAAATCTTAAAACAGCGTCTGCAGAATGCTCACAATCTGATGCAACTAGCGACCCGTTCTCATACTGGGAGTCACGACTTGAACGCGCTATTGAGTTACTTGTAGATACAAAATCGACTTCCGCACCAGTACTAGAGATGAAAGATTATGAATCTCAGATAGATGAAATGTTAAATGGATTTCTTTCTTACGGTCTAAGTGCTCAAAGTACTGCAGAAACTTGGACAAACTTTTTTAATAAAGAAGGTAGACCAGAAAGGAAAGAGGACGTCATGTCTTATGTGTTACAACGCTTCAAATTTCATGTGTGTGGAGATGTGTTAGATGATATTGTCTACAAAAAAGAAACTAAAGAAGCTAGAAGACTGGCCCAAAGAAATCTTAATCTATTAGTTGCTGGCTTTGCGAAAAAGACAAGCAAGCATAAAATGTATGAACTTGATGAATTCGTTTGTGACTAAATTTCAAAAATGCCCCTACGAGTTAGGGGCATTTAAAATTCTTCCAATGTCTCTAGATCATCTTCCTCAAGTCACCGCACTGACCGCCCAACTTGGCTATCCTGGACAACTTAAAGATCTATCTGCCCGGTTTGAAATATTGCGTAAGCTTCCCTCTCATGCTCTTTTTGTCTTTCAGGATAAAGATCTAGTCCTAGGATGGATTCATCTAGAAGCCGTAGACGATTTGATTGAGGAGAGAAAAGTTGAAATTAAGGCCATTGTTGTCGATGAGACAGTTAGAGGTCGAGGTATCGGTCATCATCTGATTGAGCATGCCAAAAAATGGTCCCTCGAGAATAATCTTAAGACCATTTATCTGAGCTGTAATACAAAGAGAACTCAAACTCATCAGTTTTATCTGAGTAAAGGCTTTACTCAGACTCGCTCCTCTCACTTTTTTGAAATACAAGTTTAAAATTCTGTCTTATAATCGCGCCTATGGGTTATATCAGACGACAATATTCTAGGCTTCGGCCTAAGCTTACCAAGCTTAAGAAGATCATTCTTCTTTTAAGTCTTGTGAGTTTTATTGGGTCAATTTTACTCGTTATTTTTCTTCGCTGGTTTCCTGTGTATATCACTCCTCTTGTTTTTTTAAGAACAGGTGAATACGCAATTCAGGGAAAATGGCTTCCTATAAAAAAGGACTGGACTCCAATAGAGGACATCTCCCATCATCTTCAAAAAGCGGTTATTGCCTCCGAGGACCCTAAATTCTTAGATCATTATGGTTTTGATTTTGAGGCCATTAGTAAGGCCATTCATGCCAATAAAAAAAGAAAAATCAAAATGGGTGGATCAACTATCACTCAGCAAACAGCTAAAAATGTTTTTCTCTACCCTTCAAGAACCTATATCAGAAAAGGCCTTGAGGCCTATTTCACACTACTGATCGAAACTTTCTGGTCCAAGCGCCGTATTCTTGAAGTCTATTTGAATGTGATTGAATTAGGACCAGGAATTTATGGAGCAGAAGCCGCTGCTCAACACTTTTATAAAAAGTCTGCGAAGAATCTCACCGCTAGTGAGGCCCAATTATTTGCGGCCATTCTCCCTAACCCAAGAAGATGGAATCCTAGAACGCCGACAAATTTTATTCTTCGTCGACGTAATTTTATCAGACGTAACTTAGGACTACTCGGTGGGTCCTATTTTAAAGCTTTGAACGAAGGCTAAATTTTAATGCGAGCGTCTGCTTTGCGTAGGCGCTCGGCCAGAGTCATGTAGAGAATCTCTAACCACTTTGGTTGGGTCGAGAAAATTTTCTCAAATGTATCTTGGGGTATTTCAATGAGCTCACATTCAGTCACTGCCTGCACAGTGGCACTACGAGGCTCTTTGTCTAAAAAAGATATTTCTCCGACCAGCTCTTTTGAATAAATATGTCCTAAAGTAATTTCATCGTTGCCGCGTTTTTTTGTGACAACGAGTTGTCCTGACTGAACAAGATACATCGCTGTACTTTTTTCACCTTCACGAATGAGTATTTCATTGGGAGCAAGTTTAATTGTTTTGGCCATGATCAGATCTTAGCATAATCTAAGGTTCGTAACTAAAATAAGTCACATCCTGCTCATAAAAAAACCTGACTCCCTCGTACTTAAAGCCTAGTTTTTTGAGGACATTTTTAGATCCCTCATTTTCGAGGTGAGTAACGGCCACTAAAGAAGAGTAACCAAGTTGACTGATAAGGTAATCTCTAAAGGCCAGACCCATCTCCGTAGCGTACCCTTTACCCCAAAACTTCTGATGGAACCTATAACCTATTTCTATTTCTTGAGTTTGATCGAGGTTTTTTAAAAGAAACCACCCTACAAATTCTCTACTTTGTTTTTCATAAAGTGCATAAAGTCCGTGATCAGGATGACTCTCTTGCCCTTTACGGACTCGAACCATAGTCTCTCTGACTTCATCAGGCGACTGCGGTGGACGAATATAACGAACAACTTCAGGATCAGCATGAAGACGACACAAATCTTCAAAATGCTCCTCCTCGTTCAAGCGAGTCAAATAAAGCCGTGCTGTTTCTAATATCTTCTCACTCACATTAATCTCGATCCGTTGGGAACATCTCGCTCCACTGTAGCGAGTACAACCTCTCCTTCGGCGCGATAAAATCCGGTGACTAAAATTTCCGACATAAACTTTCCTACCTGACGTGGTGGAAAGTTCACTACTGCGATAACTTTTTTCCCTACAAGTTCATCAAGCTGATAAACCCCAGTGATTTGAGCGCTCGATTTTTTGATACCTAACTCTTCACCCAAATCTACCCATAGTTTAAAAGCAGGTCTTTTGGACTCAGGGAATGCCTCTACCTTTACCACTGTCCCTAATCTCATATCTACTTTTTCGAAATCTTCCCATGAAATCATTTTTCGCTCCAAAAAAAAAAGGGCCCGAAGGCCCTTTCAAAATTATTTTTTGTATTTTGACTGATAAAGATCAAATGATTCTTTAATAATCTTCAAAGCATCAGACTTTCCAAGAACACCTGTGATTTCTACTTTTTTCTTTTCCAACGTTTTATACTGCTCAAGGAACACTCTCAGCTCATCCACTTGATACTGAGGAATATCTGTCAGCTCTTTCACATGTTTATACATTGGATCACCTTCTAAAACAGCGATGATTTTATCATCAAGCTCGCCCTTATCGATCATCTTGATCACGCCGATAGGACGTGCTTTTACAAGTGAGAAAGGAAGAAGAGGCTCAGTACAGATCACAAAAATATCAAGAGGATCTTTATCGTCACAAAGAGATTGTGGAATAAAGCCATAGTTTGCAGGATAGAATGAAGGGCTAGAGAGAATACGATCAACACAAAGAAGACCAGTTTCTTTATCAAGTTCGTACTTCACTTTTGATTTCATCGAGATTTCAAGAATCGCGTTCACCACTTCTGGAGCTTCAGAACCAGCAGATAAATCATGCCAAAGATGCATTGTAATTTCCTTTTGTGACTTAAAAAAACAGACCCTTAACTAAGTATGCTAGGACCCACATCTTTTCAATAGTATTCTGGCCTGCCGCACCTCCCCATTTACTTGCAAATGCGAATGAGTCGCATTATATTCCGCCTATGAAAAAAGACCATTCTCACTCCCCTTCAGACCTGCTTAAGGACAAGGGCCTTAAAATTACCAAAAATCGCCTTGAGGTTCTTGAGGTTATTGGACATTCAGAGTCTCCACTTTCAGCGGATGATATTTTTACCAAACTTCCAAAAAATAGTTGTGATCGCGCCACTCTTTTCCGAACACTTAAGCAGTTCACAGAAAATAATATTCTCGAGATGCTCGATTTCTCAGAAGGCTTTAGCCGCTATGGAATGCACTGTGAAGATCATCATCATCACCATGTTATTTGTACTGAATGCAAAAAAATTGAAGCTGTTCCATTTTGCATTCCTAAAGAGTTTGAACTAAGCTTAAAGCGCCGCGGGTATACTAATATTCAACATAAAATGGAGTTCTTCGGACTCTGTGCTGATTGTCACGCTTAACGAGGTTTATCATGGATATTTTAGGATTTCATATCGATAAGAATCTTCTTATCAGTTTTACTGTTGCTGCTTCTATTTTTGTTTTGATCATGATTATCAGACAATTTGTCCTCTCAAGACTCAGATTACTTGCTGCCAAAACAGAGAGCAAAATTGATGACTATATTGTCATTGCTCTTGAAAAAACGGGGACTCTTTTCCTACTTCTTATTACTCTCTACATCAGCTTCTACCATATTAAATTCTCAGATGGTGTTGAACTTATTCTCGATCGGATGATGATCGTGATCCTTGCTGTTCAAATTGGGAAGCTCGGAAGCTCAGTACTCTCCACCATTATTGAAAATTATTTTAGACGTAAAAACCCAGATGAAATTGAAACTGAAAGGGCCACTATTGGCCTTCTTACTCTCACAGCAAGAGCTGTTTTCTTTGTCACCCTCTTCCTTTTTGTTCTTCACAATTTAGGCATCAATGTGACGGCCTTAGTTACTGGACTTGGTGTGGGGGGGATTGCCATCGCTCTTGCAGTTCAAAGTATCCTTGGAGATATGATCGGCTCAATGAGTATTATCATGGATAAGCCCTTTGTGGTCGGAGACTATATTGTTGTTGATAATCTTGAAGGGACAGTTGAAAATATTGGCCTTAAAACGACACGTCTTAGATCTCTCACTGGAGAGCAATTGATTCTTTCTAATGCTGATCTTCTCAGAAGCCGTATCAAAAACTTAAAAAGAATGGAGAGACGTCGTATTAATGTGACTCTCGGTGTGACTTATGAGACGAGTCAAGAGCAGCTTGAGTCAATCCCTCAAACGATTAAATTGATTGTTGAAGCAGAGCCAAAGGTTCAATTTGATCGCTGCTTCTTTCTTAACTACGGACCTTCATCTCTTGATTTTGAACTGGTTTATTGGATTCTTGCTCCTGAAGTTCTCACTGCAAGACAAGCTCAGCAGTCCATCAATTTAAAAATTTTTAAAGCGTTTAATGAGCAGGGCATTCAATTTGCTTACCCTACTCAAACGCTTCATATGGTTCCTGCTAAAAGCTAATTTTTCTTGGAAAGTGACAAGTGTAGCCGTTAGGATTTTTCTCCAAATAATCTTGGTGATAATCCTCGGCCCGCCAAAATTCTTTAAAAGGCACCACTTGAGTTACTACTTTTCCGTCCCAGACCTTGGCCTTATCTACTCTATCGATCATTCTGATGGCAGCATCATGCTGAGATTGAGAGCTGTAGAAAATAGCAGAACGATACTGAGAGCCAATATCATTTCCCTGACGATTTTCAGTGGTCGGATCATGCACCTTAAAAAAGGTCACTAGAATATCATCGTAAGAGATTTTGGCCGGATCAAAAAGGATCTGAACTGCTTCTGCATGCCCAGTAACTCCTGTTTTAACAGCTTTATAATCAGCATATTTCAGCTCTCCACCTGTATATCCCACTTGAGTGGCGACCACTCCTGGAATTTGTCTTAAAAGATCCTCCATGCCCCAAAAGCATCCACCGGCCAGAGTCGCGACTTCCCATTTTTTCTTCTCGGCAAATCTAAAAAGGTATTTCTCATAACCTTTGGCCACCAAATCTTTGAGCGGAATAAAATTCAGAGCAGCTGAATTCATGCAATACCTCTTTCCACCTTTATCAGCAGGACCATCATCAAAAACGTGCCCAAGATGAGAGTCGGCTTTTTTAGATCGGACTTCTGTTCGCGGATAAACAAGTTTAGTATCTGTTTTAAGTTGAAGGTTTTCAGAATCACTATCGATAGGGCGAGTAAAACTTGGCCACCCCGTTCCTGAATCATACTTGTCGAGAGAAATAAATAAAGGCTCTCCACTCACGACATCCACATAGATTCCATCTTCTTTATTGTCCCAATAGGCATTTTTAAAAGGGCGCTCTGTTCCCTCTTGTTGAGTACAAATATATTGCTCAGGGGTGAGCTTTTTCTTTAACTCTTCGGCCGATGGTTTAACGTATTTTTCTTCACTCATATATTTCTCCGTTGAACTTGAGGATGACTCTACCATATCTGGTTTGCTCCTTTGACAGGAAACAAAAAAGATCGAAAAAACCATCAAAAGACTGAACATTTTTGTAAGTTTCACTGAATGCTCCTTGCATTAGATACACTACACCCTAAAACGTTTGAAATAACAGCTTTGTGACAGCCTTTTTTGCTTTGCAAAACCTCACCTTTCCATAGACAAGCCCCCCCTTTTCCCTCAAAATGGTACCACCTTCCTATCATTCACAAATTACTGGAGATTAAGATGCAAAAAATTAAAGTTGCTAATCCTGTTGTAGAACTTGACGGCGATGAAATGACTCGCATTATTTGGTCATTTATTAAGCAAAAACTCGTTCTTCCCTACCTTGATATCGATATCAAGTATTATGACCTTGGGATGGAAAATCGTGATGCCACTGATGATAAAGTTACTGTAGAAGCTGCTGAGGCCATCAAGAAATATAATGTTGGTATTAAGTGCGCTACTATTACTCCAGATGAGGCCCGTGTTAAAGAGTTCAATCTTAAGCAGATGTGGAAATCTCCAAACGGAACAATCAGAAATATCCTTGATGGAACTGTTTTCCGCGAACCTATCGTTTGTAAAAATATTCCTCGTCTTGTTCCTAACTGGACTGCACCTATCATGATCGGTCGTCACGCTTTTGGTGACCAATACCGTGCCACTGATACGGTAATCAAAGGTAAAGGAACTTTAAAAATGAGTTTCACTGCTGAAGATGGAAAAGTCACTGAGTGGGAAGTTTATAATTTCAAAGGTGATGGTGTTGCTCTTTCTATGTATAACACTGATGAGTCAATCAAAGGATTTGCTCACTCGTGTTTTAACATGGCCCTTGTGAAAGGATGGCCACTTTACCTTTCAACAAAAAATACGATTCTTAAGAAGTATGACGGTCGTTTCAAAGATATCTTCAATGAGATCTATGAAAAAGATTACAAGAAGAAATTTGAAGCTAAAGGTATCGTTTACGAACACCGTCTTATCGATGATATGGTAGCTTCTGCTCTTAAGTGGAATGGAAACTTTGTTTGGGCCTGTAAAAACTATGATGGTGATGTTCAATCAGATACTGTCGCGCAAGGCTTTGGTTCTCTTGGTCTTATGACTTCGGTTCTCATCACTCCAGATGGAAAAACAATGGAATCTGAAGCTGCTCACGGAACAGTGACTCGTCACTTCCGTATGCACCAGCAAGGCAAACCAACATCAACAAACCCAATCGCTTCAATCTTTGCTTGGACTCGTGGTCTAGAGCACAGAGGTAAACTTGATTCAAACAAAGAGCTTATTAACTATGCTCAGACTTTAGAAAAAGTTTGTGTGGATGTCGTTGAAGCTGGAAAAATGACAAAAGATCTTGCGGTATGTATTTACGGTGACAAAGTAACAGCTGATAAATACTTAAATACTGAAGATTTTCTTGAAGCCATCAATGTTGAGCTTCAAAAGAGACTAAATACAAAATAATTTCTCTCTAGACCATTTGTGGCCCTCTTAGTCTTAGGATTAAGAGGGTCTTTTTATAAAAGACGAATTATACGACGGATTTCTTGATCTTTAACCCCAGTAAGGTGAATATGAAGAACTCGGCTCTTAGGGCCGTCTGTGGTCTGAATACGTTGAATTTTGAGATTACGCTGTTTTTGAACTAGATCGAGCATAAATTTAAGTTCGTCATCACTGCCCTCGAAATGAAGAGCATGCACCTTATCCGTCAGAAAACGATAGAATAAATCAGCATCTTGATTAGTCAGAGGGATCACGGCTGTTCCTAGGCGCGGATTTGTGGCCTTGAGAACAGGTTTTTTCATCACACCATAGCGCTGAAGGAGTCTTTTAAATCCCACCATAAAATGCCTCTATATATTCTTCAATCTTAGGACAATCTTAATAGACCATGATAGTTCTTTTGACCACTCCTCCTGTAAACTTTACTGGAACTGGACAAGGATAAAAATTGACCACATTTCTCTCTCGTGCCAAAAGTGCTGAACATATCGTCGCCATAGATTTAGGCTCAAACGCCATGAGGGCCATTATCGTCAAAAAAACCAGCGCCGGTCTTGAAGTAGTTAAAAACATCAGAGAGCCCCTCCGATTGGGTGAGGACGTCTTTGCTAAGGGTAAGATTTCTCAGGAAAAAATGCTTCTCACTGAAGAGGCCTTTATTAACCTCCTTCATTTATTCACTGAATACAATGTCAAAAATATTAGAACCATGGCCACTTCGGCCATGCGAGACGCCAAAAACGGAAAAGAGCTTCAGCGCCGTATCCTTGAATCAACGGGGATTGAAATAGAAACTATTTCTGGCCATGAGGAAGCTGAGATTATTTGTGATGCTGTCAGATATCAGGTTCCTCTGAAGAAAAAAACTGCTGTCCTCATGGACATAGGTGGAGGATCTACTGAGCTCACCATCCTTGTAGATGAAAAAATTATTGCTTCTCAAAGCTTTAATGTTGGTACGGTAAGACTTCTTCGTTACCACTCGGCAAGTGATCTTGATCTAAGAATTAATCTTCAATTACAAAAGATGGTTCGCTATCTCAAGGATCATATCAATCTAAAAAAGATTGATACTTTTATTGGAACGGGAGGGAATCTCAGACGAATTGGTAAAATTCGAAAGAAATTACTAGGCCGCGGGAGTACTGAAGTCTGTAGCTTTGAAGAAATTGATCATATGGCAGAAACGATTAGACGTATGTCTTTTATTGAAAGAGTGAGAGGTCTGGAGCTAGATCAAAACCGGGCCGATGTCATTCTTCCTGCCATTATGATTACTCATCATCTGATGAGAAAATTAGAAATGGAAAAAATCATCCTTCCCAAAGTTGGACTGAAGGAAGGGATTATTCTTTCTATGCTTGCGATCAAGCCCAAAAAATTTAAACTGAAAGATTAGTCTTTGAGTTGGCGAAGAAATTTGGGAGAGATTAAAAGCTCTAATGAAAAGCCGTCCCACATTCCTCCTTCAAGAACACAGATTCCCCCCTTTTTTAATTTCATAAAATCATGCTCAGGATGAAGGGCGAGAAGGGCCGCAATAACTCGGGTGAGGTGGGGATCATGCCCAATAAAAGCATAAACTCCGTCAGTGGGTAAAAAAGAGATATATTCTACTAAATGTCTTGGATCATCTAAAATATCAAGATCACTCATGAGTTCAAGGTCTGAAGTCTCATAATGTGAATAAACAATCTCAGCTGTTTGAACCGCTCGTGCCAAGGGGGAGGAAAAAATCACATCTATTTTTTTTAGGGATTTTTTAAATTCGATTAAAGTCTCATTTAAGCGCTCAATTCCCTCTTGAGTTAAGACTCGTTCAAAATCAGCTTCTTGATTAAAAGAAAAATGCCCTTCCGCTAAACTGTGTCTAATAAAAATGATTTTCATGAAAGAGTATTCTTTTCTCTATTAATAGTCGCCGTCATCATCATTTGATGAGTTCCACGTTCTTCTTCGCCTGCAGCGGGAGTCTTTTGAGTATAAGTTCCATCCGCATTCAGAACCCATGCCTGACGATTATCATTTAAAAGGATGGTGATAAAATCCCAAAGCTTCTCTTTTAGTTTTTTATCATAAATAGGTGCAATTAACTCTACACGGTTATGAAGATTTCGATGCATCCAATCGGCTGAACCAATATAATACTCTCCCTCACTTCCCTCTTCCTGTCCGTTGGCAAAATAGAAGACGCGAGAGTGTTCTAAGAATCTTCCAATAATAGAGAGCACCGTGATGTTCTCACTTAACCCTTTGACACCTGCTTTGAGACAGCAAAAGCCGCGAACGATGAGAATAATCTCCACTCCGGCCTGAGAAGCTTCATAGAGTGCTTCAGTAATCACTTCATCTTCCATCGAATTCATCTTGGCAATGATTCGAGCAGGCTTGCCTGCTTTTTTATTTTTAATTTCTTGGTGGATTTTCGCTAAGAAGCTCGACTTCATATTAATAGGGGCCACTAAAAGATTTGAGTAATCTGTTTTAAGCGAGCTACCAGTTAAGTAATTAAAAACTTCAACGACTTCAGAACATATTTCTGGACGACAAGTGATAAGACCTAAATCGGTATAGAGATTCGATGTTTGTGAATGATAATTCCCTGTCCCGATATGAGCGTATGAAAGAATTTCTCCATCAGACTCCTTACGGATCACAAGGGCCGTTTTTGTGTGGGTTTTGAGTCCTAAAACTCCATAAACCACATGAACTCCGGCATCCTCTAGCTTTTGGGCCCAAAAGATATTTCGTTGCTCATCAAATCTTGCCTTGAGCTCAATAAGACACACAACTTGTTTTCCCTTCTCAGCCGCACGAATAAGATTTTTAATAAAAGGAGAATTGTCTCCCGTACGGTAAAGGGTCATTTTGATAGTCAAGACATGCGGATCCTCAGTGGCAGCTGCAATAAATCTCTCTACCGTTCCTGAGAAGCTTTCATAAGGATGGTGAACAAGCATGTCTCCCTGACGAATGAGATTAAACATATTTTTCTCATCACCAAGAAGTTTTGGAATAACAGGCGCCCAATGCTTAAATTTAAGTTCAGGAAGATCAAGATCAACAACAGATTTTAAAATAGCATAATCAATCGGATATTCTTCAGTATAGACATCACCATCTGTAATTTCCAATGAGTCTTTTAAAAAGCTCAACATATTAGGATCAAATTTCGAATGGATTTCAAGTCGCACACACTCGGCCAGACGACGCTCTTTAATCCCTTCCTCTACAAGAATCAAAAGATCCTGGGCCTCATCTTCACGATGATCCACGTCTGCATTTCTTGTCACTCTGAAAGGAACAATCTGCTGAATATCCATTCCTGGATAAAGAAGGGCCAGATTATTTTTAACAATAGAGATCGTTCTGACAAAACGCTGTTTTTTATCTCCTTCTTTAAGAGGAAGAAGAATAAGACCTGGGATTACTTCAGGAATTTTCACACGTGAGAAAAGAACCATATCCGTTTGAGGATTTTTGAGAATCATCCCAAGTGAATATGAAAGATTTGAGATAAACGGGAACGGATGACCTGGGTCAACTGAGAGCGGAGTTAAAACCGGATAAATTCTTTTCTTAAAAATTTCATCACAATAAGCCTGATCTTCAGCGGAAAGTTCTTTGTATTTTAAGATGTGGATATCTTGAGTTGCAAGTTCAGCTACGATTTTTTGATAAATGCTATAGCGAGTGGCCTGGTCTTCGTGAATATGTTTACGAATAGCCGCTAATTGTTCAGTGGGTGAGAGCCCATCTACAGAGCGATGAGAATACCCTGAAAGTAATTGATGCTTTAAATAGCCCACACGCTTCATGACAAACTCATCAAGATTTGATGAGAAAATAATAAGGAAACGAACTCTCTCAAGCAGAGGGTTTCGAGCATCCTCGGCTTCAGCGAGAACTCTTCTATTAAATTGCAACCACGATAGGTCACGATTAATAAAATGATGGGGATCAACGTTGAAATTAATTTTCTTCGGTTGTTTTGTGGTCCGTTTTGGACGTCTCATCATAAAAATCTACTCCTGAGCAGCAACAGCAATATGAGTATGAGTTGATTCTGACTTATCTCCAATACGAGCGATCTTCCAACCAAGGGCCGCGATCACCACAGACACGATTGGATTCACTAAATTGAAAAAGCAGAATGGAATAAAGGCCATATGACTTACACCTAGAACTGTCGCAAAATAAGCCCCACATGTATTCCAAGGAACAAGAACTGACGTTATTGTTCCAGCGTCTTCTAAACTTCTAGAAAGGTTTTGAGGAGCAAGTCCCATATCTTCATAACTTTGCTTGAACATTTTCCCAGGAATCACAATAGAGAGATACTGATCAGCAGCAGTAAGATTGATCATAAAACAACTCGCTAAAGTCGCCGCAATAAGTGAAGTTGTTCCACGAACAAACTTCATAATAGCGCCGGCCAGAGCTCCTAGGAGTCCAGTACACTCCATAACTCCACCAAAAACCATGGCCATGATAATGAGCCAAACAGTATTAAGCATCCCGCTCATCCCACCGCGAGAAAGAAGTTTATCGATAACAAGATTTCCTGTTTCAATTTTAAATCCGCCAAAGGCCACGGCAATTATCTGCTGATAAACACCTTTAAAAGAAACTTCTCCTCCCAGAACTCTAGAGAGAAGCTCTTGCTGGAAGATCACTGTAAAGATGGCTCCTCCTATGGCCCCCACAAGAAGAGCTGGGATGGCCGGAATCTTTTTGGCCACCATGGCGAAAACCAGAACAGGAAGAGCGAATAATAAAGGATTAAGATTAAAATTAGTTTCAAGGACAGTCAGAATTCCTTGAATAGTTTCGAGATTGGCCTCTAGAGGAGTAAAAAAGAAACCCAAAATGACAAAACCTAAGATAGCAATGATCATTGAGGGAATAGTTGTATAAAGCATGTAACGGACATGAGTGAAAAGATCTGTACCCGCCATGGCAGGAGCAAGATTAGTCGTATCTGAGAGTGGAGAGAGCTTATCACCAAAATAAGCTCCGGAGATAACAGCTCCGGCCACCATCCCTTCTGGGATTCCAATTGTTTTGCCAATACCAATTAAGGCAATTCCCACTGTTCCCCCTGTTGACCAGCTCGACCCCGTGGCCACAGAAACAATCGAACAGACAATACATGTGATAGGAAGAAACCAAGCGGGGCTTATGAGTTTGACGCCATAATAAATCATGGCCGGAACCACACCAGAGAAAATCCAAAGACCAATAAGCATTCCCACCACAAGAAGGATGAGATTGGCCTGCATTGATAATCCGATAGAGTGAATAATTTTTTCTTCGATGAATTTATAGTCCATCTTTAAAACAAACAACCCAATGATACTGGCAGTACAGGCAGCAAAGAGCAGGGCCAACTGGTTAGGTCCGTAAGTGGCATTATCACTAAAAATTTGAATATTAAGGGTAAGAATCCCAATAAGAACAAATACTGGAATCAAGGCCATGAAAAGTGATGGCTTAACGGTGGTCTTTTGAGTCATTGCGGCACTCCTGTCTAAGTTTTAAACACTTTCGGCCATGGCCGTGTAAATTATTACCATTAAGAAGATTCTACTTTAGAAAAGAAGGGCCATCTTTGACAAGCATAAACCCCTTAAAAAGCTCGGTTTTATCCCTGATTTCCCTCAGAAAGCTCAAAAGGGACATCTTGGCACCAGACTTGAAGGATAGAACTCGAATCCTATTATGTTTTTTTCATCACCGGGGGGTTAAGATGAAAAAGTTTAAATCGCACAAGATGTATTTTCCACTGGCCGTGGTGCTTTCATTATCACCAATGGTTTTTAAATCTATTAATCAGGAAATCAAGCCTGAGATAATGACTCGCTCTATCGCTTCTCTTGAAGAAGAAAAGCCTACCGAAGCTGAAGTCATAAAATATGAAAAAGTAGATTTCGATAAAAGATCGTTAGACGTGAGCGAAAAACTCTCTTCTGTGGAAAAGCAACTCTTAGATGTTGTCCTCAAAAAAGACAAAGTCTTTGAACAATCCTTACACGATGTTATCAATGAACAATTTGTCAAAATTGATGAATTAGAAAAAATTCAAGCTGAATCTGAAGAAGACAAAAAAATCGTTTCAGATAAAGTGGCTGAGCTTCGAAAATTGGCCGGAGATCTGTGCGATCGACTAGAAAAAGTCGCCGCTTCGACTAAATATGATGAAGAAAAAGTCGCAGACAAACCAAAAGAAGAGCCTAAAAAAGAAGAAGAGTGTGATCTTCAAACTAAATATACTGAGCTTTCAAAACAAGTTGAAAGTATGACTGCTGATCATAAAAAGTATCTTGATGTTATCGTTGGTATGAACCAAATGATGATCTCAATGTATCAACATCAGCAACCTCAATATAGTCCTTATACTTATACATCAGGACCATTTGGAGCGGCTTACTACCCTTACCATAATCAATCAGGTCTAGGGCAAGTGACAAATAATTATTACTATAACGGCTCTCCTATGCAGTCTCCGCAGATGATGGGAATTGGCCAATTCTATGGTCAACAACCACAGGTTCAGCCTCAAATGTACCAAGGCGAGATGCCGATACAAGGTGTCCAACAACAGCAGCCGATGATCATGCAACAAAGCGGCTATGATCCTCGTTATACATCAATGAATGTTATGCCTGGTCAATTAGGAGACGGGACCTTGATGCACAATTTTGAAGCCCAATCTGTGCCATCACCGATGATTATAGATGGTAGCCGGGCCCCAGCTGTTCTTCCTTTCTAATAAATCAGTTTTTAAGAGAGGGCCTCATTGAAGGCCCTCTCTGTTTTACCCTTCTTAATAACCTACTGTTTTGATCTAAATCGTCTTAATTTGGTCTAAATCTCTTTTTATTCCATACCGCCTGTAGATTCATTTTAAGATTCCTAAACAACAATCGATAAGCTCAGTAATAAGAATGGAATCCAACCTGCAAGGGAAACCATGGAAACGAAAAAACAAACTATACTGACATCGAGAACTATCGTTCGCCTCTGCCATAAGTGCGTCCATCTCACTGAAGGAACCACTGAACCGGAAAAATGCTCAAAATGTGGAAAAGGTTTTTTACCTCTCCGTTATTTTGAAAAAGTTCACGATCACACTGGTGAAAAATACGAAACACTATTCGCTGCAAGCCATCAGCTAGATGAAGAAGATCTTATCAAAGGGCTCTTTGTTTTGTGGTAGGATATAAACTCATCAAAAAATATTGAATCTTGCGATAAGTCATCAAGGACTTCCCCCTTCATTTGATTAATGCGTTGTTTGTTGCCTTCCGGCCATGCTAGCCTCACTTAATGGAGCTACAAACACAAAACACTACCCCTTTACATCCAGTTCTGAGTCGTCTCTTTCAAAAAAGAGGATTGGACCAAAATCAAGTTCAAGAAAATCTTTCTTGGAATTTAAGAGAGCTTCCTGACCTGATGAATATGCTCGATCTGCAAAAAGCCTCTGAGCGACTTATTCTGGCCATGCAATCAGGGGAAAAAATTGGTGTTTATGGTGATTACGATGTGGATGGGACAACATCATGTGCTCTTCTCTATCATTTTTTTAAAATGCTCGATGTTGAAGTCGATCTCTGTCAGCCATCCCGCTTTGTTGAGGGTTATGGAATTCATCATTCATCAATAGATGTAGCGCTTGAGAAGGGAATTAAAGTTCTAATCACTGTAGACTGTGGTATTACGAATACTAGCACAGCTGATTACGCTAGGGAGCGCGGAATAGATCTTATCATCACCGATCATCACAAAGATGCAGCTGAACATATTCCTCGCGCCTATGCAGTCGTAAACCCGAATCGTCGTGATGAACCCGAAGACTCACCTCTTCGTTCTCTGGCCGGTGTTGGTGTGGCCTTTGCTCTAGGTCTTCGAATTAAGCATGACTTATCTGAAATGGGCCAGGAGATGCCTTCCCTTTATCCTCTTCTCCAGTTCGTAGCGATTGGAACAATTTGTGATCTGGCCAAACTTACTCCTATGAATTTGAGACTTTCTCGTCATGGGTTAAAACAAATTCCTGTCTCAACTTATCCCGGGATTTTAGCTTTCTTTGCTCAAGAAGAACTTAAAGCGCCAGTTATGAGTAGTGAGAAAATTTCTTTTCATGTCGGCCCGATGATTAATTCGAAAGGACGCCTCGATCACCCTGAGCGTGCTTTAAAACTTCTGACTTCATATGACCCAAAAGAAATCAAAGAGCATTATTTTCATTTAGAAATGAGTAACCGCGACCGCAGACTGATTCAAGCAGAAGTGGTTGAAGAGGCCAAGAAAGAAGCTCTCAAAAATATTAAAAACGAAATTCTTGTTAATATCCTTTATCAGCCTCATTGGCATGAAGGAGTGATTGGTATCGTGGCCAGTAAAATGGTGGAGATGTTTGAAGTTCCGGCCATTATTTTTACGAACTCAGAACATGAGGGAGTGATTAAGGCCTCTGCAAGGACGGCAGGAGAGCTGAATCTTTTTGATTGTCTGGATCAGTGTAAAGATCTGTTTATTAAATTCGGTGGCCACAAGGCCGCGGCTGGTCTTTCGATGAAAAAAGAAAATCTTCCTGAATTTAGAAAAAGGATGAATGAACTTCTCAAAAGTATTCCTGCGATTATGAGAACAAAGACGGTCACTTATGATGTGGAAGTTCGTTTGGAAGAAATCGATGCGGCCCTCGTTCGTGATCTTGAAAAGCTCGAACCTTTTGGCCCAGGGAATGAACGTCCAATTTTCAGAATGAAAAATTCACTCATTCAAAACTATCGCATTATGAAAGAGGCCCATGTTCGCTGGACATTCGCTTCTAAAGACGATCCAAAACGTATGCTTCAAGGGATCAGTTTTAATTATATTGGAAAATGGAACGAGCCGACACCTGATGATCTTTTTAAGACTCAAGAAAAGAATGGTGTGACGGCGCAGTTTACAGTGGGTATTAACCGTTTTCAAGGCTCAGAGACGATCCAACTGATGGTGGATCGCCTCTTACCAGGAACTCTTAATTAATCGCGACGAATTGTTACTGACTCCATAACGACATCAGTTTTTGGACGATCCATCATACCTGTTGGAGTGTCACCAATCTTTTTCACGATATCAAGACCCTTAGTCACTTTACCAAAAACAGTATGACGACCATTTAAATGTGGAGTCGCATCTAAAGTGATGAAGAACTGAGATCCATTTGTCCCTGGGCCAGCATTGGCCATTGATAAAATTCCAGCTTCAGAGTGACCTAGAGTCTTATCAAATTCATCACCGAAACGATAACCAGGACCGCCCCGTCCAGAACCTTCAGGACATCCACCTTGGATCATAAATCCACGGATAACACGGTGGAAAATAAGTCCGTTATAAAAAGGTCCTTCCTTGCTTGTCTCTTGTCTTCCTTCCGCAAGGTTCACAAAATTCCAAACAGTTTCAGGAGCTTTATCAGCAAAGAGCTCAATCTCAAATTCCCCTAAAGTTGTTTTAAAAACAGCAGTAAGTTTTTTGCCTTGTTCTTTGTAATTCACTTTTTCTTTTTTCATTAAACCAAACATAAGTCTCCTATTTTTTAATGACGATTTCTGCGGGCCATGGAGAGCCGGCTGTTCTTGTTATTATTTTTAATTGTCCAAAATCATTTAAATAATTTCTCTCATAGGGAGAGAGTACTTGTTCTTTGTTATAAGGGCTCAACCATTCATGGCCAGCGTAGTAAAGTCCAATAGAATCCACATTACGGTCCTGGGCCCATTTTTTGAGTTCGGCACTTGTTTTACAGAGAGAAACGAGAACCGGAAGATTCTCTGTAAATTGAGAACTATTGGCCCATTTAATGAAATCAGCTTCTTTGTTATTTTGAATATAATCATCAATCCAAATCAGCTCAATTTGGGAGACGGCCGGAAGATTGAGGGCCTTCACTCCTGCTTTGACTTGCTCAAGTGTATTGGAGAACAGGGTCGCCTCCTCCACTGGACGCAAGAATTTCGTTGTGGTGTTTTTATAATAATCTTCAAGTTTTTGATTCAATTGTACTTGAAGCTCAATAGATTCTGGGTAACTTAATTGATGAACAAATTTAAGCTTTTCCTGATCTAAGTATTTTACTGAAAATTGACGAAAACATTGTCCCGTCCCAGAACGATTAATCCATTTAGGTAACTCAGGTAAAAAGAACTGCTCTACTCCATTTCCACGATAGACCGAAACCGTATCAGGAACTTTATAATCTGTCGTAGTGCCACAACTAATGAGGCTGAGCAGGAGAAAACAAACGGCTAATTTCATACTCTATCTTATCCAATATTTTTGTTAGTTTTTCTTTTCGATGTTGATCCCAAACAGAAGGCATCTCGATATCAAAATATCCCATTTCATCATGACGAAGAGATGAATGGATATTTTTCTTTTCCGAACCACCTAGAACAAGAATTTTATCCACACCAATTGTTTTTAATTCAATCACATTATTATCTGGTTGCTTCAATCCTTCACGAAACTCTGGTTTCTCAAGAGTCAAAAAAAGTCTACGCTTATCAATCAACTGATCAACTGCCGTCACACTATGCCCCGAGAAGAATACTAGACGAGGAATAGGCTCTGCTGGGCGTATTTTTTTCACTTTTATATAATCTTCGAGCTCTTGCCATTCACGAAGCTTAGCTAAAAATTCATCACTCTCCTCTTTGTACTCAGCTTCTTGATCATCAAGAACGCTTTTAACTTTGTCATAAAGCTGTGGAGATAAAGCTTTCAGCCCTTCAAAAGGATCTGCTTCAGCACTGACAATAAAAAGACGGGCCGAAGGAAACTCTTTAAGCCAAGGATGTAAATCAATAAGACCAAGAGCAGCCTGCTCGCCAGATCCCACGATCACAACCTCTCTCATCTCCTTATCTTTTTTAAGCAAGTCTATGGATGCTAAAGCCTCATCACCGTAAACAAGCTTTTCAGTCTTAATACGGCTCTCTCCGAGGGCCGCACCATTAGTCCCAAGAGAGCGTGGAGTTCTTCTTTCTAGGGCATTGATCACCAGATCCACATCCTCATACATCTCAACGCGAGTTTGAAGTGACTGAAGCATCTCTGTGGTTAGCCGTTCGTAAACTTCTGGATTGGCATTTTTTTGAGTTTCAACAAATTCTTTAGGGTCCACTGAATAGCGGATACGGAACAGATCAAGAAACCGAGAGCGCCCTTGAATCTCTTCCTCTGATCTAAGGAATCTTTTATTAACTGATTCAATCTCAACTAATTTGAGATCCTGCCCATCTCTGAGATACTCGGCCAAGGGACGAAAATAAGACTGAAAATAATCTTCAAAATGATCAAACGTTTTTGTCTTACCTAATCGTGCTTCACCTAAAGGGCCCGTCAGACATGATAAATCATATCCATAACGGCAGAAGCTGTCGTATCGGTTGAGATCAGAGTTGGCACCCATCCAGACCACTGAAGCTCCGATCTGATCGAAGTACAGGGCCAGTTCAAGGCCTATGGGATTGTGTCCTAAAATGGCCACTTTCATAAAAAAGAAAACCTCCGCAAGAGAGGTTTTCAATGTAACAAAATTGTTTAATTTAACCAAGTTTTTAGAGGAAAAAGACCTTGCTCTCACCCTTATCTACGCAAGAATACTCAGCATATTTATAGATGAAATCAATAAAACTTGAGAGGGCCCCAAAACTCGGGAGGGATTTATCAAATTCTCCCCCTAGACGTAGGTATGCGTCACCGTCTTTATCCACATATTCTTGGGCATGACGGATCTTAACTACCGCTGGAAGGTATGTTCCTTTACTAAAATAGAGCTTAAGCGTTACTTCTTCGCCGTCTTTGAATTGATTCTTCGCTTTAAGGCTAAAAGGAACTTGAAGAAGACATCCGTCCGCTGAAATATCGACAAGCTTAATAGGATAGCCTGTTCCATGATCATCTATAACTGAATAAACACCTAGGAATTCTTGAAAAACAACACGCTCAAACTGGCGTCGCTTTTGCTCGATGGATTGTTTGCGCTTTTCACCAAAATCGAACACTTTTTTTTCATCAGACATCTGCCTCTCCTCGAGAAAGTTACACTTAACTCTTCGGAGTCATTGGGCAGAAGTTTATCTTTTTATAAAACAACCTTCTCTAGAGGAAGAAGTTGCTGACCATCCATTAATTGTTGAGCAAGTCGCTCAAAGTGGACGGTCACATCGGTGATGCAAAGCCTGATAGATCGCTGATTTCCTATGGATCTGACCAACTTTCCAGAATCAAACATTTGAGTCAGTTTCTCGGCCAAAACCTCTCCGGATTCAATAAGATTAACATTAGGCCCAAGAACCTTTTGAAGATCTTCTTTGAGGACTGGGTAATGGGTACACCCTAAAATCACTGTCTGAAAGTTCTGCTTTTTCACTTCGCTCAAATACCTCTGAGCAATTTCTTGTGTAACACGATCATGAACAAAGCCTTCTTCTACCAAAGGAACAAAAAGTGGACAGGCCTGCTCAATGACTTGAGCCGAGGGTTCAATCGATTTAAGAATTTTCTCGTAAGCATGAGAGGCAATAGTGGCGGTCGTTCCAAGAACGGCAATCTTTTTATCTTGAGAGACTCGAAGAGCGGCTTCAGAGCCAGGTTCAATCACATTGAGAAGAGGAAGGTCAAAATATCTAGACTCTCCTAGAAAAGCTGACGAAGCAGAATTACAGGCAATAATAATGGCCTTTACTTTTTGTGTTCGAAGGAACTCCATAATCTGGAGTCCGTACTTACGAATGGTCTCTGGAGACTTATTTCCGTAAGGAAGCCTAGCAATATCACCTAGGTAACAAAATGATTCGTTCGGAAATTTCTTACTTAAAACATTAAGGACAGTAAGTCCTCCCAGGCCTGAATCAAAAATTCCAATGGCCGACATTATTTTTCTTTCCTTGTTGTCATCGATGAGACGAGCTCCTTAAATTTTAGCACTTTTTCAAAATGCTGGAGAACTTCTGGTGAAAAAAGTCCCGCTTGTGTGAGAATTTTATCACTAAGAAGCTTTTTAAGGAAATCACGATCCCACAAAGGTTGATAATCATGAACTGATTGTGAACGAGCTTCCTTTAAGGCATCCTCTAAGGACTTAGGATGAATATGGGGAAAAATCTCTTTGGCAGAGGCCCCCACCACTACAGTCTCATGGGCCAGACTCTCAACTAATTTTTTTCCTACAGCTGAATACTCTGGAACAACATAGTCTAAAAGTTTTGTAAAAACGGCTGAATCGATATCAGGGAGTTTAATAATTTTACGTTTGAGTTTTTCAAGTTCAACATATCTGTCAAGAAGCTCACCATAGGGCAAAGCCTCCATTCCACCAATCTCAATCACCTGGTGTCCTTTAATATTTAAATCAAGCGCAGCAATAAGATAATCCATCAGATCGCTCAAGGCCAAAGGCTGGCAGCGAGTTTTAAGCAACTTCAGTTCTGGCCTAAAAGGCAGACGCTCACTAATAGCACGAATCATTTCGTAAGAAAGTGAATCCCCGCCCAAAATGATAGAAGCACGAAACTCAAGACAAGAAGACCCTAAGGCCAAAATTTTACCTGTCATTTGTCGACTTCGAAGATGTGGGGACAAATCATCTTCGCTCGGGCCAAGTCCACCAAGATAAATGACTCTGTGTCCACTCAGTTTTCTCCACCATTCTGCAAAGGCAGTCGCAGCTTTGACCTCGTAATATTCAAATAAAGCACTTTCTGCTTTCATCCCATGAGCAAGATAATAGGCCACATCTATGGCCGTTTCACCAAGATCAGGCATCTCCTTTAAAAGATCACCTTCCACTAAATGGAAATGAGGATGAGTAATCCTAGAGTTCTTTTTATCACGAACCACACCCCATACATGATGGCCAAGATCCAAAAGTTTTTCTGCTAAATGTGAGCCAACAAATCCATTGGCCCCAATAATAAGTACATTCATTTTTGATCCTTTAAATAAATCCATTTCAGATGTTCTTCAAAGCCTTTCATCACAATCAGATGAACAATGGCCTGAGTCCATCGATAAATAAACCATGGGAGTGCTGGACGAAATTCATGAAGAGCGGCTAACACATATTGCCCCTTTAAAACTTCTCGGAACTCCAGTCTACCCCTTTTCTGTACCCCGGCAAGAAGCCCGCCGACGACGTATAATAATTGTCGATCTGCCGCACTTCTCTCTTCGCTTCTTTCTAAGATGAGAATTTTAAGAGAAGGATGAAACAAATAAAAAGAGCATCGTTCTTGATTGATTTGAGTTTGAATAATGGAAGAAAAGAAGAGAGGAAGCCAATTAAAATACTCTCGACTTACCCACTCCGCTCTTTTTCCTGGTGGTAAGACAAGTCGCTGGATAGATCTCACATCACGCTTTTCTGGACGATAGCCATGAAATTTATCTTTTATCACAAACTTGGCCTTTTGAGCTGAATCAAGTGAGAGTTTAAGAGCGGCATCAAGATCTGTGACAATATCTTCACGATGGGGCCAACGGAGTTCGCTGTCTTCGAGCATGGGGTACTTTAAACTCAGAACGAGGGGATAAACTAAATCCTTATGAACACCAGAAACAAGTTTTACCCAAAGTCTAGAAAGACTAAGCGGGATAATATTCAAATGAAGAAATGTTCGACGTCGATGCATGACTTGAGAAGCTTTTGCCATGAGGTCTTGATAACTCAAGATAATGTTTCCTCCGAGGTCAAAGATTTTGCCTTGAAGTGTTTTATCTCTGAGTGTCCGCCCAATCACCTTCATCACATCACCAACATAAATTGGCTGTGATCTCGTCTGCGCCCAATCTGGTGTGATCATCACAGGTAGTCTTTCAATCAAACGTTGAAGAATCACAAACGAAGATCCTTGTGGCCCCACAATAAGTCCCGCTCTCAAAGTTGTCACAGAAATATTTCCTTCCTTGAGAGTTTGCTCTACCTCAAGTCGACTTTTCAAATGCCAAGAGAGCTCTATATTTTTGGGGATCATTCCACCCAAATAGACAATATGTTTCAATTGAGTTTTTTCAGCAGCACGTCTGAAGTTATCGGCCATAATTAAATCATAATCGTAAAATTTCCCCTGCGCCAAAGAGGCCGAAGGAAGCATCGAATGCACAAGATAGATTGCTTCATCACAACCGTTCATAGCGTTAGTTGTATCTTTCAATGAAAAGAGATCAGCTTGACGCCACTCTACTCGTGGATTCTCTGATGGACGAGGATAACGTGAGAGGGCCACTAACTGATAGTCAGTAGTTTCAAGAAGTTCCTTAATAAGGGCCTGGCCAATAAAGCCACTAGCACCCGCAATTAAAATTTTCTTAGGCATTTTGTCGGACTCTCTAGGATTTATGCTCAGACTATAGCATAATAGCTTCATGATTTTGATGAGATTTTTGCCTGATATTCTTAAAGAAATGTTGAAAAACGTACCAAGTCTGCTATTTGATGTGGTGGACTGGAAAGAGTTGACACATGTTCTTCCTGTGATGTCGAAAAGAATCGTCTCTCGTGATCAAGTTCTCCCTCTACTCAAGGACGTTGCTCCTGAGCTGGCTTCTTATCAACTACAGTTTAGTGAAGAACTCCCTGGACAAAAAACCACCGAAGTGACAGAGAGCGAGAAAAAAAAGATTGCCACCAATCTTCTCAAAATTTATTTCCAGCAACTTTATAATCAGCAAGGTCAGCTGCTTGATTTAAGATCGGATTTTTTTAGTTATAAAGGCCAAATACTTTATTGGAAACCAAATGGTATTTGGGCCAACTGGAAACAAGAATTTCAAACTGGTCTCATTGATGTGTACAAAGGATTCTATCTTCAAGAAGAGGACCTTTTTCGATCAGGACTGAAGGCCATTGGACTTATACAAGAACAATGGTCCCAAGATGATCAAGACCAAATGGCGAGTCTTTTCAAAAATCATTTTGGCTCTTCTCTCTCCGCTGAGATGAATTTTAATATTGATGATTTTAAAAACTCCTTTATCAATATCTTCCATTTTCTTTTAGAGAAAAAAGTTCGCATGTCTGCTGATTTCATGTACCTCGGACTTATGCTAGTCACTCTCTATCTACATTTAGAAGAGCTTAAGCAACCTCTCGATGTAAGAAGTATTTTTTTGGATGTTTTAGCTAATAATAATTCTAAGTAAACCAATCCTGAACTATATCGGCGGTTAAATTTTCAAAATTAAAAATGAACTCTTCCGCTTCAGTGAGTTCCTCTTTTTGATGAGAAGTAATGACTCCTACTCGTCTGGCCTTTGCTCGTCTGGCCGAAAGAAGTCCTGCAGGCGCATCTTCAAAAACTACACATTCACTAGCCTCTAGTCCAAGACCCTCTATGCATTTCAAATAAACCTCAGGATCAGGTTTACCTTTTTTCACCATGGATCCATCAATGATAAGATCAAAATAAGATCTTAATTGAAGGCCATCGATAGTGAATAAGACATTGGGAACAGGAGCTGAGGTGCCAAGGGCCATTTTATAACCAGCACTCTTTAGCGAAGATAAAAACTCCAAAAGACCAGGGGCCGTCACTTGGTGGGGCCCATATGTTTTTCGGTAAAGAGATTCTTTTTGATCCATAAGTCTTTGAATATCATCTTCAGTATAAGAGGAATCTAGCATACGAAGAATATCTTCAGACTTTTTGCCATTAAAATGATCGCGGTAATAATCCTCAGTAATAGGATGACCTATTTCTTCACAGAGTTTAAACCATGCGGAGTAGTGAAAAGAGTGATTATCGATAATCACTCCATCCATATCAAAAATAAAACCTTTAATCATAATTCGATGGTAGCTTTGAGATAGTAAATAATGCAAGCAAATTGACGGCTCCGCCATCAACTGAGCTTGTGATCTCTTAGTCATCCGATCGAAAACTTTCTGGGATTTTTATTTTTTGTCGAGGAGCTGTTTTTACCTCGAATATCAATTGTCCATCCTTTAAATCAACAAATAAGGTCACAATTTTTTTCTTCGTTAAACCATTTCTACATTTACTTTTATAACCATAGACGCTGGTGCTGTATCCTGTAATTCTTCCACATTTCAAAAACTGGTCAGCATTTGACTCTTCAAGGAAATTGAGCTCATCTCTAAGGATTTTTTTGATCTCTAGCTGATTGCGGCCAATCTCTTTATTAATAGACATAACAACTTCACTACTTCTGCCAAAATTAAACCCAATATCTTGGGCAAAAACCGAATAAGAAAGAAGTGCAAGGAAGCAAAAAATCAACTTTTTCATAAAATCTCCTCGAGCAAATGCTCATCTATTCATTACACATTCACAAACTCATTATCGCGATTGCCATAAAGGCATGGGAAAAAAAAATATTTCTATCCTTAAAAACATCGCAACCGGCGCTAACCTTCTGAAAACACTAAAAATCATGAGTCCCAAATTAAAGTGTTTCCTCCAATCTCCGATAAGAAAAATATGAAAACTGCGGTCATTCTCATTTTTTGTAGTTTCCTCACTCATGCACAAATTCCCACTTCCGGTGGCTTTAGAAATCCGCCTGTTGTTCCGGGTGGACCTGACATGGAACTTACGATTGGAGAGAAACTGGAACGATTCAACTCAAAAATTACTGCTCAGGAACGACTGTGTTCAGGAATGATTGGTCTCATATCAGAAAAAACGACTATTTTAGAAACATATTTACGACTATCTACTCGTAAAGCTCTTTCTAAAGGGAAAAAGAGCTGCCATGAGGATGAGATTTTATTCCAGTGCTTAAGCACAGAAGATATACGCAAAGACTTTGAAGTGATCAGTCGTCATGAAAATCTCATACCTTATGTTACAAAGACTTATAAAATATCAGAAAACGAAGCTAAAGAGATCATTACATTTTTTAAGAACATTTGTTCTGAGATAAAACAATGAGTGAAGCTTGAAACAAAAAGCATTCTATCAAATTCTACAGGATATAAGGCTAACTCCGCAAAAATCTAGTAAATATTTATTGGATAAACGACTTACAGACATTGAGCGAAAAATAATAGAGGCTCATCTTCTTATTCGTAAAAACGAGAACGAAAAAGTCTTAACACTTCTTCAAGACAAAAAAAAATCTGACATTAATTTTATAGATAGCCAAAGACTATTAGCACTAGGCCTCGCCTCAATTAACCTCTCACGTTTCATAGAAGCAAGAGATTATCTAGAAGAATCAATTACACTCATTAAAACATGTGAGGCTCCAAGCTCACTTGCTTCTGCACTGTTTAACTTATTTTTGGTGTATTTCTGTATTTCTGACTTAGAAAAAATGAATTCAATTATTAAAGATCTCGAAGAAAGACCTTCCGACACAATTATTGAAAAGATTAGAATACTGCGATGCAAATTCATGTATCATGTAGCCCTAAAAGACAACCTCACATGCAAAAATATACTCACGAAGATAGGGCCCTATAAACAACAAATGGTAGAGAGTGATCTCTCCTCTCATCTGGTCACTGAGTTTTACTTTTTTATACAGATTGAAGATTTTAAGAGTGCCTACAAAACGATTCATCAATTAAGAAATCAACGAACCTTTTATCTTTCAGAGAATTTCAAGTTTATGAAGACCCTTCTTGATAATCTCACTAAGAATTCACCTATCTATGCTTATGATAAAGATTTTATCTCTACGCCGCTTCTTCTTTATCAAATCAAGGTTATTCAAGCTTTAGAGGTTAATGATCTCACCTCGGCGGATATCTATTGGAAAAAGCTACAGCAAATTGTTCCTGGTGTTTATAGTGAAAACTTTCAATACCTAGGGCAAAAGTGTCTTTTTTCCCTTTGCCTAGACAAACACAGACCATCTGAGAGAACGATTAATCTTTTGCCAATTGATTCTGGATCTAAAATAGAGAAACTGTATGCCATTCTTCAAGAGGCTGATCGCCCTTTATCTAAGGAAGTCATCTACGAACTTATCTGGGATGAACCCATTCAAAATAAATCGGATCTCTCTAAGCTTGTTCAGCTTGTAGCAGCATTAAGGACACGACGGAATATAGAAG